>JANQPD010000021.1 GCA_028285465.1 Owenweeksia sp.
ATCCATCAGGCTTACATACAGGGCGGGGTAATCGTCTGGCAGGGCAGACCGTATTTCGGCCTCTAAAAGATCTGAATTCCCGGCATCCAGGGTGGTGACAATGGTCCCGGTCAGCCCCTCCAGGTCTTTGTCTAAAAGCGCCAAGGCGGCCCGCTGCGCATTCAGGTTTACCTGGCCTGCCAGAGGCGGGCTGGGACAGGCATTTTCATAATTTACGTTAAGCCCATTTATGGTTCTTAAGGCCATATTGCCATAAACCCAGTTGGGATCCGGGAGAGGGGTGAACTCGGGTATATTGTCTGCATGGGTATAAACAACGTAATTGGATACAAAGCCCGCTGTGGGTTGATCCACCACCAGCACATCCCGCTTTTTGCTCACGGTAAAAGGCGGAGGGGTTTGCGAAACGGACGTAAGGCTGAATAGGTTGTTGGCCAGGTCTTTTGCATCAGGTTGATTGTCATCCCAACTCCCCTGTGTTTCCGGGATGCCGCGCTGCGCGGCCGGCTTGTGCCAGTTGGCTACGGCAAAGACCCGGATGTCTTCTACATTGTTCACAAATTCGTTGCATTTGATGAACACCCCTTCGGTGCCTCCAGCCGATTGGTTTTTGCCAAAGGCCTCGATGGCCGCGGTATGGATGAAGCTGTTGGACAGTTTGTTTTTGTAGATGCGGTTTACCCCCATATAGCAATTGGTAATGCCGATAAAATTGGAGTTGTTGTAATTGGTTACCAGGCCGGAAAATTCGTTGTCGTGCACGTCAAAATCTGCGCAGGCATCCAGCACCAAAGACTTTATAAAGATCACCCCTCCGGGCTGGTAGCCTATGGGGGCAGGGTTGGGGTCTGGGGTAATGCGCTCGTGGTGCGCCAGGCGGGGCGCCAGCTCAAAGGTATTGTGGCTGATCTCAAAATGGGAACAGGCTACCATGGCGAGGCCAATGCCTTTGGGTTTAAAGGCGCTGTGTTCGATGGTGGTTACCTTATCGGCCCGCTGGGCATTGATGCAAAAAACCGTGCGGTCGTAGCCGGTAAAGGTGGAGGCCTGCTGGTCGTTTTTGGTCAGGGTAAAGGTGGCGTCATTGGCTACAATGCCCATGCTTATTTTATTGGAGAAAACGCTTGTATCCTGGTATACAAAATCACAGCCCCTGAATGCCACCCCGTATACGCCCCACATGCTGATGTTGGACATAGTGGTGGTGAAGGGAAAGAGTACATCTTTTTTGAATTCACAACGTACAAATTGTGCTTTATAATCTGCGGTAAGTCCGCCCGCCGTATAGCTATAGGCCCCGAATTGCACATCGCGTAAGTTGTTGTAGAAAACCCCATTGGTGGCGTAGATGATACCGCCCATTTTGTCCCATACAAAGCCGCATTTGTAAGCGCTGTTGTTGATGGCGGTATTGGCGTAAGAGAGCGTGCCTCCGTTCTTGATCTCCAGGGTGCCCTGATAGTTGGAGGTTTGCGGCATCAGGCTGTTGCCGTACACCTGTATGCCGCCCCAGGATTCGGTGCAGGAAGCCCGGGTAATGGTGCCTCCGTCAATAATGAGCGAAGCGCCTCGGTCGATGTAGATGTTGCCGTGTGCGTACAACTCCAGGGTACCGGTGAGCCGCAGCTCTACGCCTGCACTGATAAACACATCGCTGGGCATCACCTGCTGGGTAGACCAGGTGGCGTTTTGGCTGACGATCAAGGCATTGGTATCGGAGATGCATTGAGCGGTGGTTTTATTTGTATAAAAAGCTACAAATAAGCATAGAGGGAGAATTTTAGAGAAATGCATGAGGTTTTATGATTTGGTTCGTTACCAAACCTAGCTAAAAAAACCCCTGCGAAAAGCAAAAAACTGAAACCTGTCTACGGTATGTACATCTTTTTGTGGCAAACGCAACGTTATAGCCGAAAAAGGGATATTTTATGGCCGGAATGCAGAAAATTTTGTCCGGGGCACTCCCCTGTTTGTGTGTTGCAGGAGGTTAGATTTAAGACATTAGAGGTTAGACTGATTTGATGGTCTTTGGGATATAGGTTTCCCGTGCGGCGAGCTTGTGTTTCAGCGCGTTCCCATGGGTCGCCCGGGTTTTGAACGGGGGAAAGCCTTTACAAGGAAGCCGTAAACCGGCTTCTTTGTCCGGGCTCTCCCCGGTTTTTCTACCGACTTACAAGAGCGGGATTACGGCTTTTGCAGCAACACTTTTTCATGCACTACGCCTTTACTGGTCTCCACATACAATACGTATTCCCCATTTGCCAGTCCGGAAACATCCAGCTCTAGTGTATGGGCAGCCGTTTGGTATTGAACCGGAAAGCTTTTACCACTTATCCCTATGAATCTCAGGTTTTTCACCCGGGCATTCTCCGGAATTTCCAGGGTAAAAGCACCCGAGGATGGGTTAGGATAGACTTGTGCCTGTATGCGCAAAGGTTTTTCCCCTACGGAAAACATAGTGGCTATATCCACGCTAACGGTATTCCCGAGATCTGCCGGTTGCCCCGGGATGGAGTAATCGCGGGCAAAGCGGCCGCCGACAAACAATTTGGTATTGCTGTAGCAAAGCGCACTTACCGGGCCGTCTAATGCGCCCATAGGGTAAAAACCCTTGTTTTGGTCATACCTTATCAGGTTAATTCCTATGTCGAACATAGCACTGTACGAAAAGTCGCCGCCTACAAACAAGCCATAGGGTGTGGACTCCAGTACCTGCACTACGCTATGCGCATTGTATGCCTGAAAAAGATGCGGAGGCAGGAGGTTTTGCCAGTCGCCGTTCTTAAAAACGGCCAAACCAAAGGTATCATTGGCCGTACTTTGAAACCCACCCCCTGCATATATGCTGTTCTCATGTAGTTCAATCGCGTGTACCGCCACACCCAATCCTTGCCCCACAGGAGAAAAGAGGCCTTTCTTTAAACTGGCGATCCTGGCCATAGGCTTGCCGTCCACATGGTCGAAAGTACCCCCCAGCAACAAGCTGTCGCCAGCACTCTTGAGCGCGTACACCACTCCCTGCGGAGAACCTCCGGCACTTACCCATTCTGCCCCATCCCATTTTGCCAGGTTCGTAAACAAGCTAGGGGCATTAATTTTTGAACGTATATACCCTCCGGCATAAAGAGTGTCCCTATGAAATTCGAGATCATGTACTACATTGGCCAAAGCACCTGTATAAAACTCTCCGAGCGGCACCCATTGAGCCCCATCCCATCTCACCACACCACTCCCGGCATAAGTAGTATCGGCAAAATTAAAATACCCGGATACATATATTTCACCATTGTGGTATTCAATATCCGTTACCTTTCCGTTTACACCATTATTGGAAAAAGGGAGCCAGGCTAAACCGGAAAGGCCATTTTGCCAAAGCGCCAGATTGTCTACCCGGGCAGCACCGGCAGAATCGAACTGCCCCCCGAAGAGCATGCCCATTGGCCCCAGATCTGCTACGGCGGTAACCTCCCCGCTGGTACCGCTTTTCATTTCATCCCAACTTACGGGATTGTAATACCCGGGCTGTATCCAAGCCAATTCTTTCGCTGTAAGGCCACATTTGCTCACCCATTTATGTAACGCATCATCCTTCATGTTGAGCAGGTATGCGTAATTCATCTTTTGGCTTATGCTGCGGGAGAGCGCTTCGTGCCCGCTGGCTTTGATGAGGTAGCCCACCGCACAAAAATTATCAAAGGGATCAATAAATACAGGTATTCTGCCAAAAGCAACCGTGTTTTTAGGCAAGCTTTCTTGCGTGTAATAATGCAAAAGATTATCCAGGTTACGCAGCCTGTTCTTTTTCTCTTCGGCAGAAAGGTGATCGGTTTCTCGCGTTGACAGGATCTGGTGGACCAGTTTCAAATGCATCCTTATCTTTTCTTCATCTGAAGAAAAAGTCAAAGTGCTTTGATGCACAAAATCAGGTATGTCCTTTTCGCATAACCAACGGCTGTTGACCTCTGCCATTTCTTCAAAAAGGTTGCCGGCATAAACATGGGCCCCCAAGAACAGGCTCGCCAGCAGGAAGTGTATTTTTAGTTTCATAACGCTTTGATTTTTTAGTCTTAGTTAGTAGATGATCATACCTTTGAAAAGGTTGCTTGTATGGCAAACGCAACCCATGGGCTGTTAAACGCATCATTGTATAAACCTGAGCAGGGATTTTGGTTTCAGAAGATATAATTAAGGCTTGTCAAAAGGGCAGGAAGGATGCCCAGGAGGCAATATACCGTGCCTACTACCGCAAGATGTATGGGGTGTGTTTGTATTATGCAAAAGACGAGACCGAGGCCCAGGATCTGTTGCAGGATGGTTTTTACCACTTGTTTCAAAAAATTCGGAAATACAGGTTTAAGGGCTCTTTTGAAGGCTGGATGCGCCGGCTTTTTGTGAACCTGATCCTGCAAAAATTCCGCAGCAAAAAACCGCTGTTCTCAACCAGCGGGATGCATGAAAATATGGACTGGGGGTACGAACATATTATGTCGTACATCACCACCGGGGATCTGCTGGAAATCATCAGGGAGCTTAGCCCCCGCTATAAAATGGTGTTTAATCTGTATGCCATTGAGGGCTACTCCCACAAAGAGATTGCAGAGAAACTGGAAATAAGCGAAGGGGCCTCAAAGTCTAACCTGTCCAGGGCAAGGACCATATTACAAGCGAAGATCCGGCATAAGTTTCCGGATATTTATAAGGCAAAGAGCAATGGAGGAAAAGCATAAAATAGACAAACTGTTTAGGCAAAATTTCCGGGATTTCGAGGCGCAAACCCCCGAGAATAACTGGGGGTACATCCGCAACCGGCTGGAGCGGGCTAAGCGCAGAAGGCGCATTGTTGCCTGGCGTTGGGCAAGTACGGCCGCCGCAGTAGCCATCGCCTTTTTTATAGGTTTTCACCTTAAGCCCGTTTCTCCCCTTGTTCCTGAAAAACCGCTTTTGGAGGCGCTACCGCAGCAAGACGATATCGGGCCACGGCAAAATCCCGGTGCGGATAAGGTGCAAGTGACGCCTGAAAAACCGGAACCTGCCCCCGGAAAGGCAGGCGAAGGCCAGGTTTCTTCTGCTTCAAGTGCCCTGCCTTTGCGCTCAGGGAAAAGGCCGAAAAGTACCGGGCAGCCGTCTACCTCCGTTAAAAACAAGGAGGGTTCTACTACCGGAAACATTCAACTAGCCCGCAATACGCGGGTTCCGGCAGTTTCTCTTCCCGCGAGGTCTGCTGCCCCGCTAAACCGCGTACCCCTGCCCTATAAACCTTCAGCAGCGCTTCGTTTTACAGCGGATGGCCCGGAAGCGTATGCCTACGCACCGGCCCTTGAAGCACAGCAGAAGAGCACGCTTAAAGCAGAGCACAATCCTTTCTTTTCCCTTTCCCTTATGGCGGGGCCTGCCTTGCATTTTAAACAGGTACAGTTCGAGGGCTACAATCCTTTGGCTGAACAGAACATAGAAAATGAAGTCGTTAATGCGGCCTATACGGCCGGCGTAGAACTGGCATACCATCCCGGTAAACGCTGGGCCTTTTCTACCGGCTTGTTCTACAATTATTACCGGCAAACGAATGCGGGTTTGTTGCTGGATTTTCCACGGCCCCCGGATGGGTCTACTAGCTCGGGCGACTACCTGGGCTCCGGTTTTACTTCTGCGGCGGAAGTAAGCGTAGACCTGCGTTTTGAGGACGGCAACAACATACGTATCGGGGGTGACCCCACCACCAGCTCTCCCGATCCCCGTTATGTGCTGATCCCGGACCTTGAGCAAACCTATGCCTTTGTGGATATCCCGTTTAAGGCTGCCTATAAGATTACCCGGGGCAACTTTGTTCTTAAGGCTCAATCCGGCTTTAACACCCGTTGGCTGGTCCACTCGCAGCTCCACTTGATAAAGGAAGATGGCCGCCGGGAGTTTTATGCCCGGGGCGAGGTAAATGCCCTTAGCGTTCAGTTGATAGCCGGCCCCGGGCTCGACTGGCGAATAAGCCGGAAGTTCTGCTTTCAGCTGGATCCTTTGTTGTATTACAGCCTTACCCCTATCGATCGAAGCCCGGAGTTGAACTCCTTCTGGCATCAGTTTGTGGTTTTATCGGGGTTTTCGTATCGCTTTTAGTGTTTGGGGATCTGCCGGTAAAGGTTTAAGGGTTATTTGGTAAGTTTGTTTGTGTGGGGAAACTTCCCCTTCGGCTTATGATTTGATCCGTTTGATGATCTTTGATACGTAAACTTTAGTATTATGAAACATTTGAAATGTTATGATTTGATCAATTTGATGGTTCTTTGATACGTTTTTGCAATGCCTGTTCCAACTTCACTTAGTTGTGATTTGATCAATTTGATGGTTCTTTGATACGTTGGTACGGGAGGATCATAACAAAATCAAAGTTGTGATTTGATCAATTTGATGGTTCTTTGATACGCTTTGCCTGATTCAGATATGAGCGCAACGAGTTGTGATTTGATCAATTTGATGGTTCTTTGATACGAAACCACGATGTTATTAGGAAAGAACAACTGTTGTGATTTGATCAATTTGATGGTTCTTTGATACGCGGAACAAAGCCTTGGGCAAAAGTTTGTGCGTTGTGATTTGATCAATTTGATGGTTCTTTGATACGTGGCATGTATATCTTAGCAATAGAAGACATGTTGTGATTTGATCAATTTGATGGTTCTTTGATACGATTATGAGAGTGGGCCATGAACGGCCATACGTTGTGATTTGATCAATTTGATGGTTCTTTGATACGTTGATCTGATCGAACCCGTGGTCCTGCAGGGTTGTGATTTGATCAATTTGATGGTTCTTTGATACGAAACGGCAACAATTACACTACTCCAAACACGTTGTGATTTGATCAATTTGATGGTTCTTTGATACGCAAGACTCTTTAAGCGGCTTACGCTCAGAGGTTGTGATTTGATCAATTTGATGGTTCTTTGATACGATACGCTTGTAAAATGCCTTTGGGCAATAAGTTGTGATTTGATCAATTTGATGGTTCTTTGATACGCCTATTTGGGTAGCGCCTATAGCGCCATAGTTGTGATTTGATCAATTTGATGGTTCTTTGATACGGAGCACCGAAAACATAATCCCAATTCTAACGTTGTGATTTGATCAATTTGATGGTTCTTTGATACGCTAGCCCGGCTTCTACCCCTCACAAAAGAGGTTGTGATTTGATCAATTTGATGGTTCTTTGATACGCTGTTTTTGATGAGGTATGAAATCATCCAGTTGTGATTTGATCAATTTGATGGTTCTTTGATACGCCGGAGATGCTGCGTTGATGTTCTCATAAGGTTGTGATTTGATCAATTTGATGGTTCTTTGATACGCGGGCCGAAGTGGCTATAAACCAGATCAAGGTTGTGATTTGATCAATTTGATGGTTCTTTGATACGAAGGGTGATTGGCGAGGAAACTCCAAAACTGTTGTGATTTGATCAATTTGATGGTTCTTTGATACGGGTCGCGCCTAATAAACTCGTTTGTCTGTTGTTGTGATTTGATCAATTTGATGGTTCTTTGATACGTCGGCCTGAAGGCGAATGAGCTCCCTGCGGGTTGTGATTTGATCAATTTGATGGTTCTTTGATACGTTACCTTTGGTGTCAAGTCTTTAATGAT
Organism: Owenweeksia sp.; assembly: GCA_028285465.1. Classification (GTDB taxonomy): domain Bacteria; phylum Bacteroidota; class Bacteroidia; order Flavobacteriales; family Schleiferiaceae; genus JANQPD01. The sequence goes on from JANQPD010000021.1 coordinate 7,630, forward strand.
GTGTTGTGATTTGATCAATTTGATGGTTCTTTGATACGATTTGGCGCGGGTGGTGCAACTGCTTCGGAGTTGTGATTTGATCAATTTGATGGTTCTTTGATACGAGCCCTTGATTCATTTGTTTCGTTTAGAATGTTTTAAGTGCCGTATACCTTCTCAAAAAAGCAGCCCCGATTGACAGATGGTCTTTCGGGGTTTTTCATTTTTGCCTTTCTAAGAAAGGTTTTAAAACATTTCCAGTTGTTGAGGTTGTGAGGCCAGGGGTTTTGACTTTTTGCCCCAAAAGTTTACAATGCTCCCATATTGTTTATCCGTGATCTGAAGAATGTTGATATGCCCGGAATACGGAAGCATATTCTTAACCCTCTTTATGTGCACCTGTGCGCTTTGCCAACTGGCACAATGCCGGATGTATACACTGTATTGCATCATCGTAAATCCATCTTTCATCAAACCCTTCCTGAAGCCGGCAGCTACCTTCTTTTCCTTTTTGGTATTGGTAGGTAGATCAAAAAATACAAACAGCCACATAATGCGGTATTGGTTTAACCCGGTATGTCGTTCAACAGGCAAATTCCGGATATTTGATTTTTCGTCTGCTTCCGTCTAAACACCCGGCTAATGAGGCTGTGGTAAGGCTCAGGGCTACCATTAGTGGGCTGCGCTTTTCTTCCAATGCTACATCCATGCTCAATACGCCCAGCAAATGTGCTTTGAAGTCTTTATTCAACTCGTTTACCCTCCCGTATTCTTCGGTTAAGTCTAAAACCAACTGGTCTACATAGGGCCGGTAGGGCTCCATGATGTCATCGGCCAGGCAAAAACTATTGAATTGGTTTTTATGGTGAATACCCAGGGTAGGGTGTAAACCACTACCGGAAAGCGCCCGTGCAGTGGCTGCCCTGAGGATAGCATAGCCATAGTTGAGCAATGCATTAGGTGCTTCACCAAACCTTTCGCGGGTAAAGCCTGAGCCAAACAGACGTTTCCAGTAAATAGAAGCGCCCTTTGCTTCCTCCTTGGTACTGTCTCCGCTCTTTACCTGCCGTACTTTATAAAGCAAGGCCTCTCCATCCCTGGAGTTGGCTTGTAACAAAGCGGCCTGGTTGCTCAGTTTTTGTTTTACGGTTTGCTGCCAGAGATTTTTCTTCAGGGGTTCACTGGCTTCCACCTGACTTCTGAAGCGCTTTGTCTGCAGCAGGTTGCCATCGAGGTGCAAGAGCACGGAAGACGGATGGTATTTTTTATCACAAAAGATTACTGCCACCTTGTTTTCGGCCAATAGGCGCATGATGCCCTGGGTAAAGGTGATCTGTGGGTGTTCAAATACCACAAAGCCCAGGTCTTCTACGGGTACGGACCTCTCCTCACCCGAGCTTTTGTCGGTGAGTTTCATCTGGTTCAGGCCGGATGAAATGTGATAGGGGTTTCCGAAAAAAAGAGTTCGTTTAAGCATTTATCCTAGTTTAACTGCGAACCCTTGAAGGGTTTCAAACCCTTCAAGGGGTTTTTTATTCACTTATTCTATTCCTGTTAGTTCTGGTGCATGTTGATGGCAGTGAATAAAGTTCTCTCTATCCCCAAACCATCCGAATATTTCATTTCTTTCCGGCCATATTTGGGAATCCGAAATAAGACTGGCATAGCTCGAGTGCTTCCATTGCTCCGGCTTGCGCACCATTCCAGCCGCTACCGGGTTATAATGTATGTAGTGAACCAGTTTGCGGAGATATTTTTCATCAGTGATCTTTTTTCTTTTGAAGTTGTGCATAAACAGATTCCCTCTTCGGTTTTGTTGCTTATTGAATGCCTGGGTATAGCCATTGAATAAGTGAGAAAACTGCCTGGACAGGAAAAGCGATATAGCTTTCTGCTTTTTTAGCCCTTCAAGGGTTCCGAACCCTTGAAGGGTTTTGGATAATCTTCTTCCGTCTACCAGCTTTTCTATATCACCTTGCGGGAGTATCCGAATAAGAAAGTGAAAATGGTTTGGCATTAGGCAATAACAAAAGGTATCTGTTATGGGCTCTATGTATTGCCGATACTTTGTGAAAAAGAAGCGATAATTCTCATTCGAAAGAAATAGCTTCTCACTACCATTGGCACGATTGTAAATATGGTATGTGCTGTCTGGTTCTAATAAAGGGCTTGTATTGGGCATACTTTCTATTTTCTTAGCCCCCAAAGGGTCTGGACCCTTAAAAGGGGTCTAAAAATTAAAGCTTATCTCCCCACTCCTTGAAAGGTCAAAACCATCCCCTGCCACTATAAAATTCCAGTTAGCAGAGGTAAGCCTCAATTGTTCAAAAGGCTCATTTACATCTATCGAATACCGTAACCCCAAATCAGAAGCTGGTTTCGCTTCGGTATGATACCTGAAAAACAACCGACCCGTCTTGTCAAGCTTCACTACTTTATACAACCTTTTCAGGATTTCAGCGGTATGCACTAAAGGCTTCAATTCATCCGGATGCTCTTTATAAAACAGCACCATATCTCCCTTCTTTACCTGCATCGCCAAACTTAGCCCATCCATCTTTTCCGAAAGATTATCCAGCCCCCCGGCCGTATCCAGCATATTCACCACTTGGTGCTTCCGTTTTAGCTTCCCGGCCTTATTCAGGCCTTCGTAAATAAGAAATAAATAATTTTCATCGTTCATCACATGCACATGTTGCTTGTGCGCGTGCCGCGATTGATTTAAATGACGCTTGAGGTGAATGGGATCGGTTACCGTAGGTTGGTAGCAGCGCACCTTCTTAATAGGCACAGGCCTTCCGTCCCGCATGGATATTGCTCCACTTTTATCACGCATTACGTAGATCTCGTTGGCGATCCTGTCCTTAATGGATTTGATCTCCTCTTGATACCCTTGCTCTTCATGCTCTTCAGCCGTTTTTAGCTTTTTCTGTAGTACTTTGATTTCCTTTTGCAGCATTTCCTCTTTCTTTCTACCCTCTTTCACGATCTCCTGCACCTGTTCATCTACAATATTTTTTATATCTGGGGTCTTCAGCAAAGCCAGTTCCTTACGCACTACATAATGCAGTTTCTTTTTTGCTTTACCTTCCTGGTTCAGAACCGGAATCCCGTTCTTATCCATCTCTGTCCTCAGTATGCTTCCATAAAGGGTATCTTTATGCAAAGACCCACGTACCCCTTCACCTTTCAAATAGATAGGCTCACCCGCCTTATTTTGTTGTACTACTCCTCTCTTCTTCCATTTTTTGCGTGACTTTTTACCCACATGGTCGGGATTGTGATGATATACAAGGGTTTCTTTCTTTAAAGCCTTCATGTCTTTTGTAAAACCGGGCCAGGGCTTGGAGTCTGCTAATAAAACACGCGCTTCTTTGTGTTTTTCCTGCTCCTGTAAGCGCCAGGCATGCGCCATCAAATCGTACATTTTTTTGCTCATGCAGGCAATCACTACCGCGTCCTTAATATGCTGAGTGTGGTTGCTCCGGTCCTTTGCTTTGTATACTGGGTCTCCATACATATCTATTACCGGCTTACCTTCTTCGTCCAGTTCCGGCTCATGCAGGCCCCATGCTTTGCGGAATTCATCCACCAGACTGCCTTTTACCGAGATCACTGTATCGAAGACCGAACGCATGTAGGCCCGGGATAAACGGGAAATAATACCTACATCTACCTGCTGGCTGTTCTTAAAACCGCTGGTGATCTCTTCGGCGGTAAAACGTTCGTATTTGCCCCCGTAGTAATCCCTTTCCAACCTTAGCAAATGACGCCTTTCAATACGGGCATCCTTGGCTTCTTTAGTGGTAGCCGCTTTCACCGCCCGGGTTTGCGCTTCCATTTGCTTATCCAGTTCCTCGTAGTGGTCTTTCCAGTGCCTCACCCGCTCCTTCATTTCTTCAAAATCCGGACACTCACGGGGAATACGGTTCTTTTTCACTTTCCGGTTGTAGTCAATATTGCAAAGCGTCAGGTTCATTTGAGAATTGTCTTCCGACAGGCTGCGAGGCAAGGTATGCTCAAAGTCGTATTTGGGATTTTTGCCAATGATATCGCAGATAGAGATCATATCACCGGTATAAATGCACACACCCCTTTGTTCCTCTCTGAGTTTATAGCGCAACACATCCAGCTCATTAATCACTACTTCCTTTCCGCACTCATCAAGGTACAGTTCCGCAATTTTTTTACGGTATTCTTCTTTCTCCGCTTCCTGTCGCTTTTGCCATTTCTGCAGGGCTTTCCGTTTATTGGCATCATTCAGTTCCCGCGCCAGTTCAATGTGGATCTCCGTATCGGTATCAATCAGCCCGTCTTTCAAAAGTTGGTTTACCAGCTTCCGCAACTGGAACAGTGCCCGCATGGCCATAGGGTTGCGCACGGAATTGCTACGGGGTGAGCCAAGGTTGATATTTCCCTCATGGTCCGGTTCCCGCTTTGGATACGCTTCAATATCCGAAGGATGATACATTTTATAAAGCCGTTTTTCATCGGAACACAGGTCATGATCCAGAATAAACGCCCTGATCTTTTCATCCAGCCGTTTTTTCTCACCAAATTTCCCGGACCTCAAGGACTTTAGGAATCTTTCTTCAATGTCAACCCGTATCCATCTCTGTTTTTCTTCTTGCATTCCCTTGAAATGTTCTTCTCCGTAATGCGCATAGATCTTTGCTTTTATGTCCTCTATATCCAGCCTGTCCAGCTCGTATTTGGGATGGTGTTTATGCGGGTACTTTTCCTTAAAGGCACTCCACAATTCATTGGCTATTTGCGTATGCCTGCGATCGGTTTTATCTCCTTCAATCAGTTCTTTTATATTCCGGATCAACAGTTCTTCATTGTCCTTCCATTTATCCGCATCAATAATTTCCGGCAACTTGGCCAGAAATACCGCCATGGGATAGATCAGCCCCTGCTCCAGCCAGGGGTTTATGTTGCGGATGGCCTTCAGGCTGAGGGCCGCATAATCTTTTTTGAGGATAGTACGGGCAAATACTGCGGCCTTAGCCTCACTAAGCTTTAACTTTTGCGTGACGTATTCGTAGAGTTTATCGTAACTGTCAAACGTAAACAACACATGCCACAGATCGTGGTAGCTTACCTGGCGTTTCTCCTTTTTACGCTGCGTCTTTTCTACTTCGTATTCCAGCACTTTTTCTTCCCAATCATCCCCCAATAGCCTTTTCATGGTATTGGAAACGGGACATGCACCTACGGAATGGTTCATCTGGTAATTGAAGTGATGGCTTTTACCCGCTTTCTCCTTTCCCTTGAAGTAAGCATAATCATGCTTAGGGGCCAATTCTTTGGCAATCGTTTCGAAGGGGAAGTTTTGGGATACTCTGTAAAATTTGGCCATGGCCTTTTGCCGCTCTTCCTCGTTGAGTTCCCGCAGTCTCTCATCTTCAGGAGCCTTAATCCTGATGCTGTTCACAAAGCTCAGCATGCGGAACTTTTCAAAATCCGGATGGGAAACGGGACAACGCGGTTTGGTAGGTTCCATGGTACATTTGCCTACCGTTCCCTTTTGCGATTTGAGAGGACGCTGGTAAAAAATGGCGCGCTCCAGTTTTTTACGCAACGTATCACTAAGGTCCTGTGCTTCACATAATTTATGGAATTCATCCAGGTAATGCTCTTCCCTGGCGGTGTAATGCGTACGTACCTTTTCGCCCTTGTGGATAGCCCGGTAAAAATACTCCCCCAAGGTGCGGCTGCCCGAGGCTTCTATTTTCTCGCTCAGGTCGGAGATGCCCTGCTTTACTGCACCCAGGTTTTCCTTGCGGTTAAGGCGCTTATCCAGTTTTTCTATCAGTTCCTCTAGCGGAAGCGTCTTATTGTTCTTGATGATCCCGTCAAAAGAGCGTTTCAGTTTTTTTACGTCTTTATATTCCTCCTGATCCAGTTCTTCATGTGGGTAGATGTCGTTCAGACGTGCTTCCAGGTCTTGCAGGTCACCGGCCTGATCCAGCCCCCCCTGAAAAGCCGGCATAAGGTTTTCCAGAAGGCTGCTGTCGGCCGTATCCAGGCGGTTGCTCAAAAACCCTCTGCGCTGGGCCATGTGGTAAAAAGCCCTGCCCAATTGTTCCGGATTCAGTTTGTGATCCAGGCCCTGGGCGCGGAAATAATAGGGGTTTTTCTTCCCTTCTTTACGTTGTTTTTGATCGCCCCGGTTATCCGTAAGCAGCCAGTTGATGAAACCTTCACTTTGCGGGAACTGATTGAAGGTCTGTCGCTTACCGTTTTCGGGATTTACGGAACTACGCCAGTTCATTAGTTCTTTCATAGATAACGGACACATGCCATGCTCCACCAAAACTTTAAGGGTTTCAAACTTGCGCAGCTTACGCCTGAAGTTGAGCCTGCGCGCGCTACGATGCGCAGTTCGTTCTGCCGCTTTTGACGATTCATTGCCTTTCTCGATCTTCACCCCTTCGGAAAAGATCACCGCTCCCTCCTGCTCCGGTTGATAACGCTCGCGATTGTAGTGCTCCCCGTTTTCCCGGATATTTTCGGTGGTCCGGCTTACCACCGCCCAGCCGATGGAATTTGTGCCAAGATCCAGGCCTAAAATGCGTTTTTTGATCATAATTGCTTTGCTTTAAAATTTAAAATCCCCGGTACTAACCCCGGTTTGGACCCAGAGAAAGGCGGGGATTTTACGATCGTGTCATCTGCAGATGATATTGCTAATATAAAGTAATTTAGCTCTCTCACAATACTGTGACATATAAAACGTATATTTGCCTTGAGAATCATTTTACTGTTCACTGTATTGTGAGTTGTGATTTGGTCAATTTGATGGTTCCAAAGGCCTTTTAATCTTTTCCAAAGTGTAGAACTTTGGAAAAGATCCAGGCTTTGACCTTCTGCTTCTGACATCCTGCTTCCTTGATCTGTGATCAGAGAAACCCGGATCGAAAAAAGATATAATCTTGCTATTCATATTTTTAAAAGTTCTGTATATTTACCCTTAAGAAAATAAAAGAACCATCATTTTCTTATCATAATAAGGCCATGTGCCGAAGAGTAACATCTAAAGCCCCGCGTACTCCGTGGGGCTTTTTTTATGGGTGCTCTAAAATACTGTGGTTCAACCTTACATGCTTCCCTTTTCTTCCCAAGCCCGTATTTTTCTTTCCCAACAAAAAAAGCCAGCTTCCCATGCCGTGTACGGGAAGTGGCTTTATGCGTGTGTGGAACGAATATGCGAAAAAAACAGCGCCTAAGCAAACTTATTCTCTTAAAAAGCAGCGCGAAAGGCTTGCTCTTTTCAGGTTGTCTAAAAGGGAGCGGGCTTTTGTGTGGAAGCACCTTTTTACTCAGGCTTCTTCTTTTTCGTTGGTGGCGTCCTGCCCTCCGGCAGCGATCACCTCGGTTTCGTACTTGCCGTGCTCAAAGTTGTCGTACTCCACGGTAAGCTGTGGGCGGGGCTCGCGTTGCTTGTGTTTGTTGATGTCGATCAGGGTGAGGGTGATCTCCCGGTCCGGGGCGCTGATCTTGAAATCTTCCAGTATTTCCAGGATATCGTAGTGGATAAAAGAGGTTTTGCTAGCGTCTATGATCAACTCGGTTTTACGGGGTATTTTGCGCAGCAACTCCAGTATTTTGGCCTTATTGATAAAGGTTACTTCCTGGGCCAGCTCCACCCGCATTTTCTTTTGCTCCAGGTCGTCGTGCTCCCCTACTTTAAAGGGCAACTGGTAGCTGTTGTACAGCAGAAAAAGGATGCTGAACAGCAGGCCAATGCCCAAGCCGATCAGCAGGTCGGTAAACACCACCCCCACCACGGTAACCAGGAAGGGGATAAACTGCATTTTCCCCTGGGCATGCATTTTTTTGAAAAGGGCCGGTTTGGCCAGTTTAAAGCCCACCACCAGTAAAATGGCCGCCAGCGTAGCCTTGGGGATCATATTCAACAGCTGCGGGATGCTGATGATGCTTACCAGGATCAGCAGGCCGTGTAAAATGGTGGAAGCTTTAGTACGCCCGCCACTTTGGATGTTGGCCGAGCTGCGGACGATCACCTGGGTAATGGGAATGCCCCCGATCAGCCCGGAGAGCGTATTGCCTATCCCCTGTGCCACCAGTTCCCGGCTAGCGGGTGTAATGCGTTTATACGGATCCAGTTTGTCGGTGGCTTCCACGCAAAGCAGCGTTTCCAGGCTGGCTACTACCGCAATGATCAACGCGGTAAGGTATATACGGGGGTTGCCCAGTGCACTGAAATCCGGGGTGGTAAAATTGCCCATAAAAGCAGAGAAGCTCTCCGCAACGGGTACATCTACCATATGCGCCCCGTTGATCAGCAAGCCGGGAATGACTTCAAACCAACGGCTAAGCAAAATGCCAACAATAACGGCCACCAAAGGGCCGGGGATCAACTGAAAAATGCGCCTGGACCTGAAAAAAGGGCTTTCCCAAAGCAGCAGTATCGCCAGGGAAACGGCGGTAACCAGGGTGGCTCCGTAGCCTATGTAATCGACCATATTGACCAATTCACTAAAGGTGTTCTGCCCGTCTTTTTGTATAAAGAAGAGGTCTCCGAGCGGGTCGCCATCATAGCCCAGGGCGTGCGGGATCTGCTTCACGAAAATGATAATGCCGATGCCGGCCAGCATCCCCATGATCACCGAAGAGGGAAAATAATATGCAATGATCCCCCCTTTGAGCAAGCCTAAAACGAGCTGGATGATGCCGCCCAGTACTACCGCTACCAGAAAGGCCTGGAAGCCATATTGCTCTATGGCACCCAGCACGATCACAGCCAGGCCGGCAGCGGGGCCGCTTACGCCCAACTGGGAACCGCTCACCGCCCCTACTACGATCCCTCCGATCATCCCTGCGATCAAGCCTGAAAACAGGGGCGCCCCCGAAGCCAGCGCAATGCCCAGGCAAAGCGGCATAGCCACCAGGAACACTACGATACTGGCAGGTATGTCGTTGCCAAAATTTTGCAGGGGATGAGAATGAGAAGACTTTTTACGCATGTATAGACCTTTATTTGCCGGTAACCGTCCGCATAGGACGTGCTTAGGAAGGCGGTATTATTGAGCCGCCTAAAGTATAACCTATCGCTTATTAATTACATAAGCTTTTTTTATAGCTCTAAAATAATCATAATCGCATAAAGGGCAGAGCGCGTATGTTTTATCAGCGGTTTTGCCAGAAATGGGGCATAAAAAGAACCAGGACCGTGAAGAGTTCCAAACGCCCCAGCAGCATGAGGAAAGAGAGGAAAAGTTTTCCACCGGTAGGGATGGCGGCAAAATTGTCTACCGGGCCTACATTGCCAATGCCCGGACCGATATTGCCGAGCGTAGCGGCAACAGAACCCGTGGCGGTCATAAAATCGAGCCCCATCATGCTCATCACCAGGCTGCCCAGGAAAAAGATAATGAGGTAAATAAGCACAAAGCCGGCAATGTTGTTGGTGATGGTCTGCGGTACAGCCTTGCCGTTGAGGCGCACGGGCAATATGGCATTGGGATGCAGTTGCCGCTTGAGCTCCAGGAAACTGTTCTTAACCAGTACAATGAGCCGCATCATCTTTATGCCCCCTGATGTGCTCCCCGTAGAGCCTCCGGTAAACAATAGAATAAAGATGATAAAAGATAAAAAGTTAGGCCACATCAGGTAATTGTCGGTAATGAAACCGGTGGTGGTAATGATCGAAATAACCTGGAAAAATGCACTGCGCACCGCCTTTTCGGGCACGTAGTCGTTAAAGAAAATAAGGCCCAGCGACACAAAGCCGGCCACGATCAATATGTTTATGGCGTATTTCCTGAATTCCTCATTCCTACGCAGGGCCTTCACGCGCCCGGTAAAACCCAGGTATAGCAGGGTAAAATTGGTTCCCGCCAGGAACATAAATACGATGATGATGTAGTGTATGGCCGGCTGGGTATAAAACGCAATGCTGGCATTTTTGGTGCTGAATCCCCCGGTGGCCATAGTAGCCATGGCGTGGTTGATCGCATCAAAAAAGCTCATCCCTGCCGCCCAGAGCAGCATGCACTCCAGCCCGGTAAGAAAAAAGTAGATCAGCCACAGGCGCTTAGCCGTTTCGGTGATGCGGGGCGAAAGCTTATCGGGTGTTACGCCCGGGGCTTCTGCCACAAAAAGCTGCATGCCTCCTACGCCCAACAGGGGCAAGATCGCTACGGTGAGTACAATAATCCCCATCCCCCCCAACCAGTGGGTCATGCTGCGCCAGAAAAGCAGGGATTTGGGCATGCTTTCTATATCGGTAAGAATAGTGGCCCCGGTGGTGCTGAAACCACTGATTGTCTCAAAAAGCGCATTTACAAAACCAGGGATAGTGCCACTCAACAAATAGGGCAAGGTGCCAAAAAGCGACATACCCAGCCACCCGGCCGCTACGATCAGGAAGCCATCTCGCTTTTTAACCTCGCGGTTGCTGTTTTTGCGG
>JANQPD010000022.1 GCA_028285465.1 Owenweeksia sp.
CATCCCATGTCACTCACCGGCTTACTGCAAGCCGTACCGGCATCCAGCACTTCTGCCAACTCTTCGATCATGCCCCAGTTTTCCGGTCCTTTTAAACCGCGGCCGCCAGACACCACCCGCTCCGCTTCCGGCAACGGGATTTTTCCCTTAACGCGGTCTACTTCGTTCACCTTGCTTTCCGGAAGGCTACCCAGGGATACTTCTGAGGTGCTCACATCAGCACTTCCTTCGCTTTCAGCTACACCCAGGGCGTTGGGGATAAATACAACAATGCTTTTTTCCTGCGTGGTGCTGTAGTGTACGAAGCCTTTACTCGAAAATACACTCCTTTTTACAGTTAGTGGATCCACGGAAGAGGGGAGTTCGGTCACATTGGTAATAAGCCCGGCATCAGTAGAAACAGCTAATAGAGGGGCAATGGCTTTTCCGTTAAATGTGCCGCTTATGACAAAGAGATCTCCGGACTCTTGTGCTCCCACTTGCTTCAATGCTTCGGCAAAGCGGTAATTGTTAAAAGAGCTGAATGCCTCTTCGTTCAGGTTCACTACTTTTTTCAGGCCGTATTTGCCCAAAGCGGATTGATCGCTTTCTATGTTGCCAAACGTTACACCGATGGCTTCAGTGCCTTTCATTTCAGCCACTTTGGCGGCATACCGCGCTGTTTCAAAACTGTTTTTTTTGAATTTGCCTTCCCAGCTTTCTATATAGGCTATTACTGACATGTTTTTTGTTTTAATAGGGTTCTTAAATAGCTTTGGCTTCATTGTGTAGCAGGCTTACTAGCTCTGCCACATTATCCGCATCGATCATTTTCACATCTCCTTTCGGAGCCGGTTTGCTAAACATTCCCACTTCAGTTCTCTGTGCCGCCTCGGCAGCCGGGCGCACGTGTAAAGGTTTGGTGCGGGCGCTCATAATGCCCCGCATATTGGGAATACGCAGATCCTTTTCTTCTACCAATCCTTTTTGTCCACCAATTACCAAAGGCAGTTTGGCCTCCAGGAGCTCTTTTCCTCCATCTATTTCGCGGGTCATCTTAGCGGTATCTCCTTCCAGCTCCATCCCAACACAGGCATTTATAAAGGGTTGGTTAAGCATAGCTGCCAGCATGCCCGGGACCATTCCCCCGTTGTAATCAATGCTTTCCCTACCGGCAATGATCAGGTCATAGTTGTTTTCCCTGGCCACAGCTGCAATCTGGCTGGCTACGTAATAACTATCCGTAGGGTCGGCATCAATGCGAATGGCGTCATCTGCTCCGATAGCCAGGGCTTTTCTTAAAGTAGGTTCCGTTTCTGCGCGGCCCACGTTGATCACGGTTACCGAACCTCCTTGCTTTTCCTTGATCCACATGGCGCGTGTAAGGCCGAACTCATCGTATGGGTTAATGACAAACTGCACCCCGTTTTTGTCAAAAGCTTTATTATCAGAGGTGAAATTGATCTTTGAAGTAGTATCAGGTACGTGACTGATACAAACGAGTACCTTCATATGCTAGGGGTATATTTAAATAAATTGTAAGGCTTGCGAAAATAAGGCAAAAAGGAGGTTTTAAAAAATATTATGCATGCATAATGAATGATCTTTAAACAGGAAAAAATATGAAGTTTGTTCTTTTACGTAGCCTGGCTTAACACTTGGGTCATCTCCTTTTCAAAAGCGATTAATTCCTATTTTTGCCCAACTTTGAAATAAAAATCACTTTTTAGATAATTCCATGAGTCGTACTATTCAGTTTCGTGAGGCCGTAGCCGAAGCTATGAGCGAAGAAATGCGCAGGGACGAGAACGTATATTTAATGGGCGAAGAGGTAGCCGAATACAATGGTGCCTATAAAGCCTCAAAAGGTATGCTTGATGAGTTTGGCGCAAAAAGGGTTATCGACACTCCTATTGCGGAACTGGGTTTTGCAGGCATTGGTGTGGGAAGTGCGATGAATGGCCTTCGTCCGATCATTGAGTTTATGACCTTTAACTTCTCTATGGTGGCCATTGATCAGATCATAAACAATGCAGCTAAAATGTACCAGATGAGTGGCGGACAACTCAACATCCCTGTTGTTTTTCGAGGACCAACCGCTTCTGCGGGTCAATTGGCAGCTACTCACTCACAGGCTTTTGAAAGCTGGTATGCAAACTGCCCCGGGCTTAAGGTCGTGGTGCCTTCAAACCCTTATGACGCCAAGGGCTTGCTGAAGTCGGCCATTCGCGATGACGATCCAGTGATCTTTATGGAAAGCGAGCAGATGTATGGCGATAAGGGAGAAGTGCCGGAAGAAGAGTACTTGATTGAGATCGGTAAAGCAGATATCCGCAGGAAGGGAAGCGATGTGACCATCGTTTCGTTTGGAAAGATCATAAAAGAAGCGGATAAGGCGGCAGAGGAACTGGCCAAAGAAGGTATAGAATGCGAAATTATCGACCTGCGTACGGTACGCCCGATCGATTATGCTGCTGTAATTGAATCCGTAAAGAAAACCAACCGCCTGGTGTGCGTGGAAGAAGCCTGGCCCCTGGGTTCTATTTCTACCGAAATAACTTTTGTAGTACAACGCGAGGCCTTTGATTACCTGGATGCTCCCATTCGCAGGATTACGTCACAAGACACGCCTATGGCCTATGCCCCTACCCTGGTAGAAGAGTACTTGCCCAATGCAAAACGAATTATTGAAGCGGTGAAAGGAGTCGCTTATGTGAAATAAGCTTGCCGTTAATCCTTTCAAAAAACAAAAAAGCGGCTAAAAAGCCGCTTTTTTGTTTTTTGGGCTTTATATAGCTGCCTATTCTGATGAAGTCTTTTTCCCCCCTTTTAATTGTCCATCCCGGTATTCTGTACGCATAAGACCAAAGCTGCATTTAACTCTTTGCCTATAAAGCAATTTGGGTTACTTTTGCGCCCCTTCTGCCAAAACAGCTTATTCCTGTTGCGGTAGTTTAACAGTGCGCAAACTGCACCACGGAACAAACAAAACAAAGATTAAATAAGCAAAACAAATGAGTAATTGGATGCTTTACCTGGTGCCCGCTTTAGGATTGGTGGGTATATTCGTAATGATAGCCAAATCTGCCTGGGTTAGTAAACAGGAAGTAGGCGAAAAAAACATGGCCGAATTGGCCGGGCACATTGCCGAAGGGGCAATGTCTTTCCTGAAAGCCGAATGGAAAGTAATGGCCTATTTTGTGGTAATTGCAGCTATTTTGCTTGGCTATTCAGGCACTTTGGTAGAGCACTCCAGCCCCATCATAGCCATCGCTTTCATTATTGGAGCTGTATTCTCTGCCCTGGCGGGCTATTTTGGAATGCGCATTGCCACCAAGGCCAATGTGCGCACTACGCAAGCAGCGCGGAGCAGCCTGGTAAAAGCATTAAAGGTTTCCTTTACAGGAGGCTCAGTAATGGGATTGGGGGTAGCAGGCCTGGCCGTTTTAGGGTTGGGTAGCCTGTTCATTGTTTTTTATCAGCTATTTGTACCGGAAGGTGTAGCGATGACCGGCCACGAAATGAAAACAGCCATAGAAGTGTTGGCAGGTTTTTCGTTAGGTGCTGAATCTATTGCACTTTTTGCCCGTGTAGGAGGTGGTATATATACGAAGGCTGCCGATGTTGGGGCCGACCTGGTAGGTAAAGTAGAAGCCGGGATCCCTGAAGATGATCCGCGCAACCCCGCAACCATTGCCGATAATGTAGGCGATAATGTAGGCGATGTAGCCGGCATGGGAGCCGATCTTTTCGGTTCATACGTAGCCACCATTTTAGCTACTATGGTATTGGGGCAGGAAATTGCCTCTGCAGATAATTTCGGTGGAATGGCCCCCATTTTATTACCCATGGTAATTGCAGGGCTTGGCCTGATCTTCTCTATTATTTCTATGGCTTTTGTGCGCATCAGCGGAGAGAATAGCTCGGTACAAAACGCCTTGAACGTGGGCAATTGGTCTTCCATCATTATGGTGGTAATAGCCTCTTATCCTCTAAGCATTTGGATGCTGCCCGAAACAATGGAATTGAGAGGGTACGCCTTCACAAGCATGGATGTGTTCTGGGCGATTCTGACCGGTTCTATTGTAGGCGCTTTAATGAGCTGGATCACGGAATTCTATACCTCTATGGGCAAAAAGCCGGTAAATAGCATCATCAATCAGTCTTCTACAGGGCACGCAACCAATATCATTGGGGGCCTGGCTATAGGCATGCAATCCACGGTTGTGCCTATAATCATCTTAGCGGCTGGCATCATTGCTTCTTATTCTTTTGCCGGATTGTATGGCGTAGCGATTGCAGCGGCCGGTATGATGGCCACTACGGCCATGCAACTGGCTATTGACGCTTTTGGCCCCATTGCGGATAACGCGGGGGGCATTGCGGAGATGAGCCAATTGCCTGAAGAAGTACGTGAACGCACAGATAACCTCGATGCAGTGGGCAATACTACAGCCGCTACAGGTAAAGGTTTTGCCATTGCCTCGGCCGCTTTAACGGCATTGGCACTCTTTGCTGCTTTTGTAGGTATTGCGGGTATAGACAGCATCGACATTTACAAAGCACCGGTACTGGCCATGTTGTTCATTGGTGGGATGATCCCCTTTATTTTCTCCTCTTTGGCGATTTCAGCAGTAGGGCGTGCAGCCATGGCCATGGTACACGAGGTAAGGCGTCAGTTCAGGGAAATTCCCGGTATAATGGAATACAAAGCAAAACCTGAATACGATAAATGTGTGGAGATCTCTACAAAAGCCTCTATTAAGGAGATGATGCTTCCCGGAGCAATTGCTTTGATCACCCCTGTTGTTGTGGGCTTTGGTTTTATGGGTGTGTTCCCTGAAACCTCATCCGCAGAAATGCTCGGTGGGCTTCTGGCAGGCGTTACCGTAAGCGGGGTGTTGATGGGAATTTTCCAAAACAATGCCGGAGGCGCCTGGGATAACGCCAAAAAATCATTTGAAAAAGGTGTGGAAATCAACGGGAAAATGGAATACAAAGGCTCCGAGGCGCACAAGGCTTCCGTTACCGGAGATACGGTAGGAGATCCTTTTAAAGACACCTCAGGTCCTTCTATGAACATCCTGATCAAACTTATGTCGATCGTTTCTTTGGTTATTGCCCCTCATTTGAGCGGCTCTGAAGCCTTGAGTGAAGCTGCAGGCACCGCCAAATCTGATTTTGACGCGCTTGCCGAGGATTCAATGGTGAACACGTTGGACATAAGGCAAAGTGCTTTTGCGTTCGGGCCCGGGCAAAGCAAGGTAGTGGTAAAAGGAAATGAAGGGGAAGAGCCGGTACACCTAGCCGTTCAGGGCGTAGAATTTCAGGGAGATGCAAACGGAGATATCCGCGACATAGCTATTACCCTCGACATGCAGGATACCTATGTGTACGGTGCACGCTTACGCAAAGATGAAGGAAGTAACGTATACCAGGGAGAAGGCGTGTGGATTGAAAGCAAAACAGAAAGCCCAGCGGTCTTAAAAGTGGCGTTAAGCGCAAATGAAACCACCTTTGTAGAAGTTACCCGCATGTAGCGGACTTTTTGATTAATAAGCCTAAAAAAGAGGCCGCCAATATCAAGTATTGGCGGCCTCTTTTTTTGAAGTCTGTAGTGGGGCAACTGGAACAGCATCGAACCAATTTATAGAAGATTTAATGAGGTAGTGGATAACTATACACCTCGATAAAGTTTAATGTCACTTTTCAAAAACGATGCTTTATCGAGCGAAGTTGAGATGAGCTAGGGAGTACCAAGCATCGCTCAGGTAACTGAACTGTCCTCGACTGCGCTCGGACAGACCTCACTTTTCAAAAACATAGATTACTTCAAAAAAACTATGTCTCATCGAGCGAAGTAGATACAAGAAGGGTATTGAAGAGTAATTCCTTATACCAAAACTGTCCTCGACTACGCTCGGACAGACCTCACTTTTCAAAAACATAAATTACTTCAAAAAAACTATGTATCATCGAGCGAAGTAGATACGAGATGGGTATTGAAGAATAATTCCTGTACCAAAACTGTCCTCGACTACGCTCGGACAGACCTCACTTTTCACAAACATAAATTACTTCAAAAAAACTATGTATCATCGAGCGAAGTCGAGATGATCGGTCTCGATGCTATCTTTTAAACCTTCTGATTCTAAAATATCTTCAGTAATCCCGGAGTGAAATGCCTTAGCTTTCTGGCAAACAGTAAGTTTTTGAAATTCAAATGCCATGGTGTTGCAGGTTTAGGATGAGCGTGAGAACGAGACCGAACCTTGCCTGACGGCAGACAGGAGCGAAGAAAAACAGAGCAGGGTGGTTCGCTCTCGCTCTCACACTCTGCTTTGTTTTGTGGTATTAACTGAACTCAAACCGCTCTTCCTTGCTGTTGTAAAAGTTGTATTCCAGGAATTTATAACTGTCGCGGGGAATGATCTTTAAGTTCTTTTTATACTTTTTAGACCATTTTCTGCGAATGCTGTTAAACAAACCCTTACTTAGATAGGCAGCAATAAAGGGGTGCAGGTGCAACGTAATATGCTTATCCTCTTCCTGTGCCGCGATCAGATCCAGTTTATTCTCAATCTCATCTATGATCAGAATAGGCGCTTCCACCTCTCCGGTGCCGTCGGGATTCTCTTCCCGGGTTTGTATATCCATTTCTGGACGTACGCGTTGGCGGGTAATTTCTACAAGGCCGAAGCGCGAAGGAGGCAGGATCTTATGTTTAGCCCGGTCCGTTTTCATTTCCTCCTTGAGTTTTTCAAAGAGCTTTTTCCGGTTCTCGCTTTTGTGTAAATCAATAAAATCTACCACGATAATACCGCCCATATCGCGCAAGCGCAACTGGCGGGCTACTTCTTCGGCAGCGGCCAGGTTTACCGTAAGCGCATTGGCTTCCTGGTTTTCATTGCTGTTGGTACGGTTGCCACTGTTTACGTCAATAACGTGCATGGCTTCCGTATGCTCTATGATCAGGTAAGCCCCTTTTCCCATGCTCACCGAGCGCCCAAAGGCCGCTTTGATCTGGCGCTCTATGCCGAAATGCTCAAAAATGGGTATACGTCCTTCATAGAGTTTGACCATTTTTTCTTTTTCCGGCTCTATGCTTTTTACATAGTCCTGTATCTCGGGGTATAGATCCGCGTCGTTGATGTGGATGGCGTTAAACGAATCGTTGAGCACATCCCGGAGTAGGGCCGAGACGCGGTTTAGCTCACGAAGTGCACGGGCTGGTGCTTTAACGCGCTGCATTTGCTTGTGCAACTGCTTCCATTTTTTTACCAGGCTCTGGAGGTCTGCATCCAGATCGGCTACACTGCAATCTTCTGCTGCTGTCCGTACAATAACACCGAAGCCCTTAGGGCGGATGCTCTGTACCAAAATGCGCAACCTGTCTTTCTCTTCTTTATCCCTGAGCTTAGAGCTTACGCTGATGCGGTCGGAAAAAGGCACCAGTACAATGTACCGCCCTGCGAGAGAAAGCTCAGAGGTTATACGCGGACCTTTGGTACTGATAGGTTCCTTGGCTATCTGCACCAGGATGTTTTGACCGGCTTTAAGCACCTGGTCTATACTACCGTTCTTATTGATGTCGGTTTCGGTCTCAAAATCGCTGAGCGACCACCGTTGTTTTCCGGTGAGTACACGCTTGGTGTACTTGTTCAGCGACTTTATCTGCGGACCTAGATCGTGATAATGTAAAAAAGCGTCTTTTTCGTAACCTACGTCTACAAAAGCAGCGTTGAGGCCGGGGACTACCTTTTTGATCTTCCCCATGTATATATCGCCTACTGCAAACTCCTCGGAGTTGTCGTAGTGAAGTTCCGATAACCGTCCATCTTTTAGCAGCGCTATGGCCACCTGATCGGCAGTACTCGAATTGATTACTAATTCTGTACTCACCTTATGAAATGTTTTAAAATGTTGACTGAATCAACGGTATACTTAATAATGAGGCACAACACGAAAAGCACCTTACCAGAGCAGGTGCTTTTAGATCAGTATGTGCCAAGGAGGCCAGAAAGGACCTCCACGACTTATTTCTTTTTGTGACGGTTTTTTCTCAGGCGTTTTTTACGCTTGTGCGTAGCCATCTTGTGTCTCTTTCTTTTTTTACCACTCGGCATAATGCTGTGTTTTTAATTATTATTCAATTCTATTAGGGTCTTCTCAAGCTGGGCTTTCTTCTCGCCCCCGGTCTGGCCAATCCCCCTTTCAAGCGTTTCCCTGGCCTTATCCGTTTGCCCTAAGGCTTGGTGTGCCTGCGCCAGGAAACCGTAGGTGTCTGCGTTATGTGGTGCTACAACCAAAACCTTTTCAAAGCGCATTACCGCATTTTCATATTGTGCCGTACGCATAGAAAGTAAACCTAACGTAAGATTGGCACTGAAATTTTCCGGGTGTTCTTCTGCGATCTGGCGAAGTTTCAAAATGGCCTGCATGGGAGGCTTGGTCGTATCACTTAGGCTTTCTACAGCTGCCTGAACCTGTGCTTCCACATCCTCATGGTCATGAGAGGCGTGCTCCTCGGTTTCGGAGCTTACTGCTTCCTCTAATGCAGGAACCTCAGGGGTAACCGGCAAAAAGTATACGGTCACCAGCAATGCTGCGCCTGCAATTAGTAATATGGCCGGTCCCTTTTTCAAAATGCTTTCTTAGGCTTTTACTTTTTTCTTCACCGCGTCAACAAAGGTTTTGGCGGGCTTAAAGGAAGGAATGTTGTGTGCAGGGATGATGATGGTAGTGTTTTTGGAGATGTTTCTACCTGTTTTTTCGGCTCTTCTTTTGATGATGAAGCTGCCAAAGCCTCTTAAATAAACGTTTTCTCCTGATTCCAGTGAGTTTCTAACTTCTTTCATGAAAGACTCAACCGTTGCTTGAACGTCGGCTTTCTCCATACCAGTTTTGTCGGAGATCCTGGTTACAATATCAGCTTTAGTCATGGGTATGTTAATTAATTATTAAACTCTGTATTTTTGAGGGGGGCAAATATAGAGTTTAATTGCGTAGAATAATTAGCTTCTGTGCGATTTTTTTTTGTGCTAATTGCTTCAAACACAAATATTTTGCAAAAACAATTCTTTCGAACAGCCCTGGCAGAATGGTATGCGATATTCAAACGGCCCTTGCCCTGGCGCGAAACGCGTAACCCCTATCACATTTGGCTTTCCGAGATCATTTTACAGCAAACACGTGTTGTACAAGGGTTGCCATACTACGAAAAGTTTGTAAATCAATACCCTAAGGTGGAGGACCTGGCCAAAGCACCGCAGGAGGAGGTACTTAAGTTGTGGGAGGGACTGGGGTATTACAGCCGGGCCAGGAATATGCATCAGGCTGCAAAGTATATCGCGCATGAACGAAATGGAGATTTCCCACCTACTTACCAGGAAATATTAAAAATAAAGGGGGTGGGGCCATATACAGCAGCTGCCATTGCCTCTTTTGCTTTTGAGGAACCCCAGGCGGTAGTAGACGGCAATGTATACCGGGTGCTGGCTCGGATCTTTGGGGTTGAAGAAGCGGTTAATACTCCTAAAGCCCAAAAGGTGTTCAAAACATTAGCCGATGGCCTTTTAAACAGGGAAAACCCCTCTGAGTATAACCAGGCGATAATGGAGTTTGGTGCATTGCAGTGTGTGCCAAAGAAACCGGATTGCACGGTTTGCCCTTTTAAAGAACATTGCTACGCTTTCTTAAAAGGAGCAGTAGAGGCACTTCCTAAGAAAGCTGCGAAAAAGGCAAAAAAGCAGCGTTTTTTCTATTATTTACAACTGCAGCAAAACGGCAGTACACTGGTGCGGGAGCGTCCGGCAAATGATATATGGGAGGGTCTGTATGAATTTGTACTTCTCGAGTTTGAAACGCCCAGAAAAGTAGAGGAAGTACTCGAAAAAGCTTCCGGAAAAGGCTGGCTAACGTCTTCCTTTGTGGTTAAGGAGGTAGTTTCATTGAAACCACATTTGCTAAGCCATCAGAAATTGTGGGTGCAAGTACTGAAAATCGAAACAGAGAGGCTTCTGTTTCCCAAAGGTGAAGGGGCTTACCGCAAAGTGAATAAAGAAGAGCTTTCAGCATTGCCAATGCCTATACTGTTGAGAAAATACCTTGATCAAAATCAGTTACCTTTGCCGTTTTGAATAGCCGTTAAAAAGGTTAAATTTGTTTAAATCCAAAGGATATGGCAGGTTCGCTTAACAAAGTTATGTTGATAGGAAATCTGGGGAAAGACCCGGAATTCAGAGCGTTTGAAGGAGGTGGCTCAATTACCCGGTTCCCCTTAGCTACCTCTGAAACCTACACCAACCGCCAAAATGAAAAAGTAACCCAAACAGAATGGCACACCATAGTACTGCGCAATAAACTGGGAGAGGTAGCGGATAAGTATTTAAAGAAAGGCGACAAAGTATTTATCGAGGGAAAGCTGAAAACGCGCAGCTGGGAAGATCAAAGCGGAGAGCGTAAATATGCTACCGAAATTCAAGCCGATAACATGACCATGTTAGGGGGGCGGAACGAGCCGCAGCAGGTTTCAAACGGTGGGCAGCATAGCCCGGCAGAAGAACCTTCAGGCTTTGCCAATGATACGGAAGAGGATGACCTTCCCTTTTAATTGCTAACGAAACCCATCCAATTTGGACCCTGATCCGGAACCCTTATATTCATTTTTAGCCCTGCTGAGGCCTTTGGAGTTTCATTTGCTCCTCCCTTTTTTGGTGTTGCTGTTGTTGCTGCTTGCTTCAGCGTTGGTCAGTGGCTCGGAGGTGGCATTCTTTTCTCTAAAACCGCAGGATGTAGATGAAGTAAAAAACAAGAATAAGTCCGGTTTTGAGCGGGTAAGCAATTTGCTTGATCACCCTAAAACGCTGCTGGCAACTATTCTTATAAGCAACAACTTCATAAATGTAGGCATCGTAATCCTTTCTACTTTTCTTACTAACGAAGTCTTTGATTTCAGTGAGTATCCCACCGCAGGGTTTGCCACACAGATCTTTGGGATCACTTTTCTGATCTTGCTCTTTGGTGAAGTACTGCCCAAAGTATACGCTACCAAGCAAGCGGTTCGCTTCGCTGTGTTTATGAGTACGCCCATGCTCCTGATGCGTACTTTGTGTAAACCGGTGAGCCGGCTGTTGGTGCGTTCAACCAGTTTTATAGAAAAACGCCTTCAAAGCTCTTCGGAGAACCTCAGTGTAGATGACCTTTCGCAGGCGCTGGAATTGGCGAATGAAGATACCACGGATGAGGAGCAGAAAATACTGGAGGGCATCGTCAAATTTGGCAATACTACGGTGAAGCAGATCATGAAACCCCGTATGGATGTGGTTTGCGTAGAGGAGAGCTGGGACTACGAAAAGGTAATGGGGATTATATTGGATGGTGGTTACTCCCGTATCCCAGTATATAAAGAAACCTTTGATCAGGTGGTGGGTGTATTGTATATCAAAGACCTGATCCCTCACATAGAAGCTGCAAAAGGTTTCGATTGGATATCCCTTACCCGGGATCCGTTTTTTGTGCCTGAAAACAAAAAAATTGACGACTTGCTGCAGGAGTTTCAAGAGAAGAAAATACACATGGCGGTGGTGGTGGATGAATTCGGGGGTACCAGTGGCATCATAACGCTGGAAGATATAATTGAAGAAATTGTAGGCGAGATCAGTGACGAGTTTGATGATGAAGAACTTGTATACAGCAAATTAGACGATACCAATTACGTTTTTGAAGGCAAGATCCACCTGACCGACTTTGTGCGGGTCTTGGGGCGCGACATATCCTTGCTGGAAGAAGAAAGGGGAGAAGCCGATACTTTAGCCGGGTTCCTGTTGGAAGTAGCCGGGAAGTTTCCGGAAGTAAAAGAAGAGATCGTATTTCAACCCTTTACCTTTAAAGTAGAAAGTCTTGAGGGCAGGCGTATAAAGCGCATTAAAGTAACCATTGCAGAAGACGAGACAGAAGATGCTTAAAAAACTATGCCTGTTCAGCTTTCTTTTGTTCCTGCTTGGCTGCGGTAGTGATGAGCCTACTACACCAAAACCCATAGGCTATTTCAGGCTGGAAGCGCCAGAGGCGAAGTATGAAATACTCAATACAGGCTGTCCATACCGTTTTGACATCAATACACATGCGCAATGGCAGCCCGTAAAGAGGGCGTTCTGCTGGGGGGACATTTATTACCCCGGCATTAAGGCACGGGTACAACTTACTTACAAAGCGTTAAAGGAAGATGAGGATCTGGCCAGGTTTTTAGAGGATAGCCGGGGGTTGGCGTATAAACACGCGGTAAAGGCCGATGGGATCCGGGAGCAGCAATTTAGTTATTCCAGTAAAGAAGTACACGGCATTTACTACACCATTGCCGGGGATGCGGCTACCAGTACCCAATTTATAGCTACGGATAGCACCCGGCACTTTATGCGGGGCGTGTTGTACTTTTATGCAGCGCCTAATGCAGATTCGTTGAAACCGGTTAATGATTATATGCAGGAAGAGATATTACACCTCATTGAAACCCTGGAATGGCAGAGCTTGTAACGATCGCGGAGTTTGATAATGTCAACCAGGCCTATGTATTCAAGTCACGCCTCGAGGCGGAAGGAATCCGTGTTTTTCTGCAAAATGAAAACCTCACCAACCTGATCGGCATCGGGGGCTTTGCTTCCGTAAAAGTGCAGGTGGCCCTACCGGACTCATTTAAGGCGATGGATGTGCTGTACGAAGACTAGTCAGCACCCTTCACAAACCCCTGGGTGTCCATTGCAGTATAATGAAAACTCTATTATTGTCCACTGGCGCCTTTTTCTCACGTTTTATTCTCGATTGAGTTCTTCATTGGGATCTTGTATAAGCTGTTTTTTTACTCAAGTCAACAATTGATCCGGAAAAGACGCGTACGACTGAGGTATGTGTTTTTTGAGCAAACTTTCTAATTTAGTGTCTTCTTAAACCCGGAAGATCAGAACAAATATGAGTACAGGAACTTTTCGTTTATACAGCAACGACCTTGGAGGGAATTTTTCAAAAGAGCAGGTGTTCAACCAATTTGGTTGTGATGGCGGCAATATCAGTCCGCACCTGGCATGGGAAAATGCTCCGGACGGCACTAAAGGCTATGCAATATTTATGCACGATCCCGATGCACCCACACATGGCGGGTTTTGGCATTGGGCGGTTTACAACATTCCAGAGGGTACCAGTAGCCTGCCTGCGGGGGCAGGGAACCCGCATAACAATTTGCTGGATGAAGGTGTGCTTATGGGAAAAGCAGACGCGGGAGCCAATATGTATTGCGGACCCTGTCCGCCTCCGGGTGATTTTACCCATCGTTATGAGATTACCATTTATGCCTTGAATACGGAAAAGATGGATGGTGTAGACGAACATACTCCCGTTAACCAGGTCGAGTTCAGAGTAGTAACCGAATGGGAAATTGCACGAGCCTCTGTTATTGCACACTTTAAAAGGGATGCAGAGTAAAGTGCCCTTTTCTATAGGTTTTATTGTTCCTTCCTTCCCCGCACAGGCACCATGCTAATGGTTGCGAGGTGAATATGCAGGCCAAACATAAAGGTGGCCAGTAAAAGATGGGTGGGTTGCGCCCATTTTGGAAAACCAAAATAGCTTAAAGCTATGCCAAGGATGATTTCCATCAATATCACCGCCAACAGGCCTTTGATGCCAGGTGCGAGCGAAGGATATCTGCGCCCCAGGTAGAAAAGAGTAAGATGTAGTACCACAACCAGGATGGAAAAAGAACGGTGCAGGTAAAACTGCCAGTTAAGGCCATTCACCCAATCGTTTCGCATTAGCCCCGCTTCGTTGAGGTGGTCTACCTGCTCCCGTACCTGGGTGCCCCAGATAATCTGGGCCAAACCGGTTACCAAAACCAGTAATAAAAGGACGTTAAACCGGGTGGAGACATGCGACACTTTGTTATTGTCCTGCAGCACACGCAGCAACAGCAATAAAATGGCTATCAATATAAGTGCACCCAGCATGTGAATGGTAATGCTACCCGGGATAAGGTTACCGTCTACCACCAATTTACCCAACCAGGCTTCAAAACCCAACATAAACAAACCGGCAAAAGAGAGCAGGGCCAAAATCGGTTTGCGCCTTATCTTAAACATGGAAAATACAAAAAGCAAAAACATAGGAACACCGGCTAAGGCCCCAATGAGCCGGTTGATATACTCTGTCCAGGTATGAAAAGGGTTAAAGTGCGCGTAGTCGTGTTTCGTGTAAGGAGCCCAGTTTTGAGGTTCGTAGTTTCCGGAAGTGGTGAAATCGCTTTTAGCTACACGCAATGCCTCGTGTACAATAATGATCTGTCCCGATTTGTACGAATGCTCAGGTTTCCATTCCAACTGTGTTCGTTCGGTTGGTGGAATGAGGTAGCCAAAGCATTTGGGCCAGTCGGGGCAACCCATGCCTGAGCCTGTCATACGAACAACGCTACCGGCCAGGATCACCAGGTAAATGAGCACCAGTTCTATACGTGTAAGCCTTCTGAGGGTTTTCATCCGGCAAAAATAAAAAGAGGTACTCCTGGAAGTACCTCTTGTCTGCTTATTTAGAATGATTGTGTGTACGTATGGAAAACCTGTATATGCTTCGGCTGGTTAAGCGTATATGGCCTCTTTGATCTTTTCTTCAAGTTCCTCGGCTAATTCGGGATTGTCTACCAGTAACTGGCGCACAGCATCACGTCCCTGGCCCAGTTTGGTGTCGCCATAGCTGAACCAGGAGCCGGCTTTCTTTACAATATCATGCTCTACCCCCAGGTCGATGATCTCGCCTACCTTGCTTATACCTTCTCCGTACATAATATCAAATTCTGCCTGGCGGAAAGGGGGAGCTACCTTGTTTTTTACCACTTTTACGCGTGCCCGGTTTCCGGCTACTTCATCTCCACTTTTTATTTGAGAAGACCTGCGGATGTCCAGGCGAACAGAAGCATAAAACTTAAGGGCATTCCCTCCAGTGGTAGTTTCCGGGTTGCCGAACATTACCCCTATCTTTTCGCGCAATTGGTTGATAAAGATGCAGCAGCACTTGGTTTTGCTAATGGTAGAGGTGAGCTTGCGTAAGGCCTGGCTCATTAGCCTGGCCTGGAGCCCCATCTTGCTGTCGCCCATTTCCCCTTCAATTTCTGCCTTTGGCGTAAGGGCAGCAACGGAGTCAATAATGATCAGGTCAATAGCACCGGAGCGGATCAAGTTGTCGGCAATTTCCAAAGCCTGCTCCCCGTTATCGGGTTGTGAAATAATGAGCTCTTCAGTATTCACCCCCAGCTTTTCTGCATAATAGCGATCAAAGGCATGTTCAGCATCTATGAAAGCAGCTATGCCCCCCTGCTTTTGTACTTCAGCGATGGCGTGGATGGTAAGCGTGGTTTTACCGGATGATTCGGGACCATAAATCTCTACTACCCGCCCTTTGGGGTAACCCCCGATTCCCAATGCAATGTCTAAGCCTATGGAGCCTGAGGGGATAGCCTCTATGGCTTCCACTGCATTGTCGCCCATGCGCATAACGGCACCTTTGCCATAGGTCTTATCCATTTTGTCCAACGTCAGTTTTAGTGCCTTCAGCTTGGCGTCCTTATCGTTGCTCATATCGATTTATTGTAATTTGAGAATTCTATAAATTTTAGAAGATGCAGCAAATATAAAGATAATGAGCAGCTTTTTTCTTCAGGCGGTTTAAAACTTTTAAAGCTTTGTTTTTTTCCAGTTTTACGATACAAAACGCAATACATCCCGTTTACCGGAAGGAAGGTTCTGCAATACTTGATTTGAAGCGCTGCAGGTGCTCGTGCTTTGGATTTATATGTAGATTTATTGCGATTCAAAACATCTGGATATGCGCAGTTTAAATACGTTGGCCTTTGCTACGTGGCTTCTTTTCCCAATGGGGCTACATCCCCAGGACATACCCGCTACTTATAGGGGTGTGGGGCAATACATTTCAGAGACGACACTTACAGCCAAAGAAGTGGACAGGATACAGGCGCAGCTCTGGCGATTGGAACTGGCGCATGCCGACTCTTTGAAAACAACCATATTCCCGGCTTACGAGCAAAAGGAACTTCCCGATTCCCTGCGGGCTTACATCTATCAATTGGCCGTTGTTTCCAGTTATCAATTATTGGGAGACCTGGATGCCGCTGTTTTTTTTCAGGAAAAGGAGATTCGCTTGCTTAAACAACGTTCCGGAACGGGTTCGGAGCTGATGGCGGCCTATAGTCGTCTGATGTTTTTGCAGGCTGACGAGAATGAAGAGGAAAAGGCATTTAAAACAAGCCTTGAAGTAGTAAAATTGCTGGAAAAGGAAAAGCAGCCCATCAAGAAAAGCTTCATTTACCGTCAGCTGTGTGTGTTTTACCACCGCATCAAAGAAAATGACCGGGCCGAAAGGTTTTGCAGAGAAGGCATCCGGCATAACGAAACTTCCGGAGAGACGTATGGTATGAACTCCATATACGAAACACTGGCTTTGGTGGCAGCACAAAGGGGAAGACCTGCAGATGAGCAAATTGCCCTGAGAAGAAAGGCCTTGAAGTATGCATATATCAATCGGGACTCCCTCGACATGCGGATCATCTACCGCAATATGGCCGGGTCTTTTAACGAAAAGGGGCAGTTGGACAGTGCACAGAAATACTTTGACCTGACTTTCTTGTTTTACGAGCGTCACCCGTTTTTCTTTGGGTGGTTTATAGACCGTGTTTCTTATGCCGATTTTCTATTAGAACAAAACAAAATAGAACAAGCAAAAACGGTAATGGACAGCCTGGAAGTCATCTATGAACGAAGTCCGGAGCACGGAGTTTCTCTGCGAAGGCTTTACGGGTTAAAGGCGCGTTATTCCGCTCGCACGGGGCAGTATAAGGCTTTTCTGCACTGGTCGGGCCTGCAAGATTCGCTACTCCTTGCCGATTATGAGAGAGGGAAAGCCGAGGCTAAAGAAGAAATGGCGGCCAAATACGAAACGGGAAAAAGAGAAGCTGAAAATGCACTCCTAAAAGCAAAGAATAAAGCGCGTACGGTGCAGTTACTTGCCTTAGTGGTGGGTTTTTTGCTCTTGCTGATCCTGCTTGCTTTGCTCATTCGAGGCAACAGGCGTAACAAGCGCATTAATACACAGGAGCAGGAATTGCTCAATTTGCAATTGGAAAGCACCCGCAGGGAAGGAGAGCTGATGCGTCAAAAGAACGAAGACCTCCGAAAAGACTTACGAGATCGCATTCGCCAGGTAATGGAACAGCAGGTGATCAACGGAGAGTTATTGGAGATGGTAGAAGAACTGCGCACCTCCGTGGCCACTCCCGTTGCCAAGAAGAAAACTACGCAGATCAAAAGCAAGCTCAATGAGCAAATGGGCCGGCAATTGCTGGATGAAGTGCTGGAAAGAATGAAAGAGCTGTACCCCGAACTGCTGGAATACCTGCGGGCAGCAGTGGGAGGAAGCAAGAACACAGAAGTACTTTGTGCCGCGATGTATTTTATGGGGTATGGAACCCATGATATTGCCGGTATTTTGCAGCGCACGGAAAAAGCGGTGCGCAGCATGCGCTACCGCATACGAAAAAAATTGGGTCTGGATGACCAGGAAGATCTGGTGGATTTCCTCAAAGAGCAGGAGCGGGAATTGCGTAAAAACGTATAAAATATTAATAATTTATATGTCTTAAAATGAGTGTGTTAGATTTTTTGAGTGCCAAATGAGGCGTGGAAAAAGTGTAGACTTCGTAAGCTTATCTTATTTTTATACCTAAACAAGGTAAAGCCATAATATCCATGAGGTTTCGCACTGCATTTTTTAAAAAGCTTAAAGCAAAAGCTTCCGTTTTACGAGAAAAAATGACGGACCAGGCCCTGTATGCCTGGAGGAAAAGGTCTGGCTTTTCTAAAACCGCTGTCAAATGGGACCTGTACCCATGGATCTACCTTGAGATTGAGGTGGATACGGAAGCCAGGGGGCGCTTTATATCGCTTGGGAGAAAATAAGGAAATCGCCTACGGTTTTCCCAGGACCAAAAATGCTATCTCCTTTTCATTTAAGAGCCATATGTGATAAAGGGAACCCTTTTTGAAGACCCTTCCGCAACGCCTGTAAAATCTTCCCGTTTTCCCATATCCCAAAATTGGCGTACTTTAAAGCGCATAACGTGATTTTCCATGCTAGTAAAAACCTTTGGCTCTGCGGTTTTTGGGGTAGATGCTACCACCATTACCATAGAAGTAAATATCGATACCGGGATCAACTTTCACCTGGTGGGTCTGCCCGATAATGCGGTAAAAGAGAGCCAGTACCGCATCACGGCGGCCCTTAAGAACAACGGCTATAAATGGCCGGGCAAAAAGATCACCATCAACATGGCGCCTGCCGATATCCGCAAAGAAGGATCGGCCTATGACCTGCCCATTGCGGTGGGGATACTTTCAGCCAGCGAGCAGATAGACCTGCCGGAATTAAACGGCTTCATCATTATGGGAGAGCTTTCGCTGGACGGGGGTTTACAGCCTATTAAGGGAGCCTTACCTATTGCGATACAAGCCCGCCAGGAAGGTTTCCGGGGCTTTATACTCCCTAAACAAAATGCACGTGAGGCCGCCATCGTAAATCATTTGGATGTATATGGTGCGGAAACCTTAAAAGAAGTGGTCGACTTTCTAAGCGGGGATCTTGCCCTTGAACGAGTACAGGTAAATACCCGGGAAGAATTCCAACTGCATTTAGACAACCCGCTTTTTGATTTCAGCGAAGTGAAAGGCCAGGAAAACATCAAACGTGCCCTGGAAATCAGTGCAGCAGGTGGGCATAACGTTATTCTGATAGGACCGCCGGGGGCAGGCAAAACCATGCTGGCCAAGCGCATGCCCACCATCTTACCGCCCATGACGTTGAACGAGGCACTAGAAACCACTAAGATCCATTCGGTGGCGGGAAAGCTAGGTAAAGAAGCCAGCTTAGTGGCCCAAAGACCTTTTCGCAGTCCGCATCATTCCATTTCCGATGTAGCCCTCGTGGGTGGGGGCAATGTGCCCCAACCGGGAGAGATTTCCCTGGCCCATAATGGCATTCTGTTCCTGGATGAATTACCTGAATTCAAGCGTACGGTATTGGAAGTAATGCGTCAACCGATGGAAGACCGTAAAGTCACGATCAGCCGGGCACGCTTTACTGTAGATTACCCGGCCAGCTTTATGCTGGTGGCGAGTATGAATCCATGCCCCTGTGGGTATTACAACCACCCTACCAAAGAGTGTGTATGCAGTCCCGGTATTGTACAGAAATACCTGAATAAGATCTCCGGCCCCTTGCTGGACAGGATTGACCTACATGTAGAGGTTACCCCGGTTACTTTTGAAGAGATGTCCTCCGAAAGGAAAGAAGAGCAGAGCAAAGCCATACGGGAACGGGTAGTAAAAGCACGTAGCATACAAACAGCGCGTTTTAAAGAAACGGCTGGCATTTACGATAATGCACAGATGCAGAGCAAACAATTGCGTAAAGTGTGCCGTGTAGATAAGGAAGGGCAGGAGCTCTTGCGCCATGCGATTAACAAGTTGAACCTGAGCGGCCGCGCGTACGACCGCATCTTAAAGGTAGCCCGTACTATAGCCGACCTGGAAGCTTCGGAGAAGATCGAAACGCATCACCTTGCAGAAGCCATCCAGTACAGGAGTTTGGACCGGGAGGGGTGGATGGGGTAAGAAAGATGCCGGGTTTAAAATAGTTTCACGTCCGTTCCCGTATGTAATGTAGTTTGAGCTTGCATAAGAAACTCGATGCGCTAGTGCAGAGCAGCGTGGCGTGCTTCATGTAAGGTTTGACATTTGAAAAGGAATGTAGTTAGCCAACAAACAACGAAGCTGCCTTGCTATACGGTCTCACAAAATCAGATCATTTCCCTGCTGCGGTTCTTGGGGTCCGGGGCATTTTTTGTCCATTCCAGCGGTCCACCACATAAGATCTCGATTACCCGGGTATTTTCTTCCCCGAAATACTGTAGGAGTTTCTTTTTCCAGCTTTTAAAAATGGCTTCGTTGTAGTCGCTGCATTTGTAATTGCACACCACGATGCTTTGATCCTGTATAAGGATAATGGTAGGAGTAGCGTAGTCGTATTTGCGCACCATGCGGCCCGGACGAATGTTTTTCCCTTCAATAAAATCACTCATCCAGTCCTTGAGGGCGTACTTACGATCCGTAAGGGTTTCAAAAGCAAACACCGAGAAATAATAACGGGCATAGCTGCGGTTCCCGAGGTTGTTTTCTTCCTTTTCTTTGCTTTTAAGCATGAATTCTTCCTTCCAGGCATAGTCTGCCTGGTCGATGCTCCCAATGTTGCGATCGGAGATATTCAGGTACTTTTTATCATAGACCTCAGCCTGATCATCGGCAAAGGCAGTTACCTTTTGTTTAAGGTCTTGTAAGGTGTCGTTTTGCGGGCAGTAAAGGGCGATAAAAGCGCTCCAAAAGAGGATAAAGGGCTTCATTTAAGAAAAAATAAATTAATAATTGTAAGAAAAGTAATAGTGTTAAAATATAATAATTTGATTTTCAATGTGTTTAAACATTTGTTTTTTAACAAATCTAAAGTGTATATTTGACATGAGTAGAGTTTTCAAATGTTTCATGACTTGACCTTTTAGGTCGGAAAGCCTTCCCGGAGGGGAAGGCTTTTCTATTTTCGCAAACGCTTAATTCATCTTTGCCTATTGGAGTCATGCCAAAAGTTATAAAGAGATTTGTCTTCTTCTTTCTCCTGTTTACTAACGGCTATACGTACGCGCAGATTGTAAACATCGAGTCGCTGCGCATGGAGCAGGACTCACTGGGGTTTACAGGACGTGAGCAGCTTAGCTTTAGCCTGGTGCAAAATACGCAACGCCTCTTACTTTTTAACAACAACCTTGCCCTTCAATACCGCAGGCAAAAAAACCTTTTCCTTCTTGTGAACAGCCTTAGTTATTCGCTTAGTGAAGATGAAAGTTTTGAGCGCAATGGCTATTATCACCTTCGGCACAATTATATACTTTCAGAACGGTGGAGTACCGAGTTATTCGGACAGTATCAGGTCAACCTTCCCCTGCGCATAAAGGCGCGCTACCTGCTGGGTACGGGTGTAAGGTATAGCTTGTTTAAGAACAGCAGGGGCAAGCTGGCGTTAGGCAGTTCCGTAATGTATGAATATGATGCAGAACTAAACAACGAGCGGCTAAACAGGGCCGTCAGGGGAAATTTTTATTTAAGCTTATTGCTAAATAAGAAAGACCGGTACGCGTTCAGCAGTATCGTGTATTATCAACCGGACCTTTTGTACTGGACCGACTTTCGCTTCAACGGGGAGCTGCGGTTTGCCTTTGATCTTTGGAAGAGCCTGCAGTTTGTAGTGGTAGCAGTAGGCAATTACGATGCCTTTCCCGTGGTAGATGCCGATATCCCACGGCTTACCTATAAGCTTACGAACGGGTTAAGCTACAGCTTTTAAAAAACCAGTATAGGGCTGTCTTTGAGCTTGTCCCGCAACTCGGGAGGCAGACCAAAATTATTATCTAAAAAGTCGTCCAGGTGGTCACGGGTTTTTGCGGATAAGAGCTCGGAAATTTCTTCTATCACCGGGCCACTGAGCATGAATACTCCTTCTTCGGGTAATACCTCAGTACCCTGGCAATGTACTACGAGTTGATATTCACGAAGGTTTTTGCGGGGTTGTTTGCTGATCAAACAGGTGTCAAACAGGGCATTCAGGTCGTGCTTTGAAAGATTGTCGGATAGCCCCTGCACAATAGCTGCTTGTTTTTCACCAAAATAAGCTTCTATGTTTTGGCGGGAGCTTTGTGAAAGCTCTTCCCAGCTCTGTTGATGACAATCCCTGCACATGCAGTATTCAAACAGCACTTCTTCTACTTCCAGCTCGGGAAAACGCTTAACAGCTTTTTCTATAAGGTAAGGTTCTCCGGTGGTAAGTACATCTCGCCCGCAAAGGATACAATCTTTGATGTATTCGCCACTGACAGAGTCTTTTAAAAAAGTATTGATAGGTAACTTCATAGAGAAACCCAAAAGTACGTACTTCCGGGAGGATAAAAGCCTTTAAGTATGCATGAAATAGAGGAGATGCCGGGCGATCGGAAATTAGGTCAAAAAATTCCAGGGAAAGCTTTGCAGCTTCATTATTTGCAATATATTTGCCGTCCCAAAACAAAAGGGGCGCTTAGCTCAGCTGGTTCAGAGCACCTCGTTTACACCGAGGGGGTCGGGGGTTCGAATCCCTCAGCGCCCACAAAAGAAGCAATCCCTGTTGCGCGAAAGCGTGGCAGGGATTTTTTATTGCTAAAGGGAGACGTGAATCTAAGGTCGCAGGCAATACAAATCAGCTCCTACCTGGAGTAGGAGTGGGGTTGTTTTATGTTTGAGTGCTATAGCTTTTATTGGCGTTCACAAAGTAATCCCTCAGCGCCCACTTCCAAATAAAAAGCCTTGTGTATACACAGGGCTTTTTCGTTTATAGAATTTCACTTTGAGTAGCTTTTACTTTTGTGAAAAGTAATTATTTACATTTATTGAATAAATATTTAAGTATTATTCAATTTAGAATGTATGAAAAATAGTTAGTGTTGCCAATTTTTAGTTTTTATGCTACAAAGTCTTAATGCTTTGTGCCTTTTCAATTTACCCTTCTTTTTACATCCTTCTAGGTTTGCCTCGTGAAATCCAAAAATCTAAAACCATGAAAAGGATTGTAAAAAATGCATTGGTGCTTTTATGTCTGCTACACAATACACTACATGCACAAAACCGGTCAAATACCGGCCAACCCAGCGCAGCTGTAGTTAGCCTGGACGTAAGTGGCCTGCCTTACGACAACATTGCTATGGGTAGCCTCGTGCGCCTGGAACTCGAGAAGCTGCAAAAATTTGAAGTACTCGACAAGTATGATGTGGAATACATTATGAAGAAGAACAAGATAAATCCCGCGGAAGCTTTTGGCAAAAGGCAACTGGTAGATGTGGGAAAACTGTTGGGCGCTGATAAAATGCTTACGGGGGCGGCAGAATTGTTTGGGGAAAAGATAATTTTTACCCTGCGCTTGATCGATGTAAAAGGGGATAAAATTGAAAAGATAAGTGTACTCGAATACATCAATGACCAGGAATACCTGCAACGCATGGTTCGCATCTCTTTACAGGACCTTTTGAATATGGAGGTGGATAAAGAGGAACTGGATCGTCTCGTAAACCTGGAACGCCCTGTAATTACAGGACAGTCTACCTATTCACTTAATGGCCCCCGGTTTGGCATGCAGTTTTTTAGCGGCCGCCTGGCCGACCGTATGACGGCACCCAAAGAGGAAGGTGGGTTTAATGCCAACCCTTTTGGAACGGTATTTGGCTACCAGCTGGAAAAGCAATACCTCACGGCAGGCGAATTCCAGGCGGTGATAGAGTTTATAGGCTCCATAAACGGGATTGAATCAGGTTTATTTACCCCTTCTTTAGCTGTGATGCAGGGGCTTCGCTTTCACGGTTGGGAATTTGGCTTTGGCCCGGTGGTCAGGCTCAACCGGACAGCCCAGGGGTATTATAGTGATGGAAAGTGGATACGCGCGGATGAGGTTCCCGAGGGAAGCGACATCAGGCTGATCCGTGAAATGGATAGCCGGGGGGATATAGGTGTGGCCACAAGCCTTATAGTGGCAGTGGGTAAAACTTTTACAAGTGGTTACCTGCACTTTCCGGTAAACCTTTACTGGAGCCCCATGCCTGAATTTGATTCACATATAGTAGGTTTTCTTTTAGGCTTTACCATAGCTGACAAAGAAAGCAACCGATAGACTACCAACCTGCTGTTTCAGCAACGCTAGCTAGCAAGAGCGGCCCACACAGTGGGCCGCTTCTCTTATGTGGTTTATACGAGAGCATCCTTATTTACTGTCTTTGATAAGTTGTAAGGCTTGCATTATTTCCAGGTCTTTTTGTTCCATAAGGTCGTCAGGCGTATAATGCACGGGGTAATCGGGCAATATACCTGCTGTAAACTCCGAAGCTGCATCAAAAACCAGGCGATAGGCCGGGAAACGGATGAGCGTTTCCGAAGCGGGAAGTTTGATGAGGGGGAAGGAAGCTCCGTTGTTTCCGTTGTACCCGCCTCCGGCCTGGGTACCGATAAATACAGCCCTGCTGTATTGTTTGAGCCAGGAAGTTACCATGGTAGAGGTAGAGGCTGTTATACCGTCTGTCAGCACAAACAGGTTTCCGCTAAAGCGCTTCCCTTCTTCTACGGGGCTATACCGGTAGCGAAAAGCAGGGCCTGAAGGTGTTTTTTTTATTCTGTACACATTGCCGATATTGTATTTGAGTTTGGAAAGCGCTAAAAACATCTTGCCTCGCGTAGTGAGGTAAGGCCACGCATTTAGGTCGGGTTGGATAATATCATAACTGAAATTCGTGTCGACCAGAAACTGTGTGAGGGATACCCCGGACTTCCGGTCGCCACCGGGGTTTGCACGCAGGTCCACGATAAGGTAGGCGGGCTTTCTTTTCAGGACAGAATCAAAAGCTGTAGAAAAAAAGCGCATATCCGATTCGGCAAAACGTTTCACTTTCAGGTAAGCCGTTTCTTCCGATAGAAATGCCAGGTAGTTTACACCATTTTGTAATGCTTGGACGGGTGCTTTTGCCTGAGGCATTGAAGTTACGGGTTTAGCGCTTCCGGCTACTTTTATACTTTCTGAAGGAAAATCGATCAGAAAACTATCCGGTCTATGCAATACAAACGCGATAAGGCGGTTGATAGCCAGGTTTCCATAGGCTTCTCCAAAGGCTCCGCTGTTGCCGTCATCTGCTCTAAAGCGCCTTACTTTTTCCCAAAGCCTCGCTGAAGAGATGCCATTCACGTGTGTAATTTCCTTTCCTTCAT
Organism: Owenweeksia sp.; assembly: GCA_028285465.1. Taxonomy (GTDB): domain Bacteria; phylum Bacteroidota; class Bacteroidia; order Flavobacteriales; family Schleiferiaceae; genus JANQPD01. Next base: position 24,912 of record JANQPD010000022.1, read on the forward strand.
AAGCCATCCAGGCAGAATCTTCCTGGTTTAGTGCGTACAATTTTTCATTCAGGAAAACACAGCGCAAAGGGAAGCTGCCTCTAGGGAGTAGTGCAGCTAGAAAAGGAGCACTCTGAATAGAGGTGTGTACGCATCCCGTTTGTACGATTGCATGGCAAAGCAACTGGTAATGCGTTACATAATGCACACTGTCAAAAGGTGCTGCCTGCAAACTATCCAGCATTGGGTCAATATGTATTTTGCCCACCTGCCGGTAATTTATACCATGCCCATATTTAAGCGCTTCATTGTAAAAGTTCAGGTCTTGCAATACCTCTGTTTTGCTGAAGTATTGGGCGTACAGTGGAGTAATGGTTGAACAGCATAAGATAGCTAGTAAGAAGAACAGACGTGCCATGACCTTTAAGTTTTTTCCATAAATGGCTAAAGATAACAACCAATACCGGAAGGTTTATAAGGCATCTGCCACTACAAAAGTGCTCCCTCCTATAAAGATAAGGTCCTCTGGCAGTGCATTGTCCAGAGCTGCTTTAAGAGCGCTCTGCACATCAGGATAAGCTGTTCCGTCCAAACCTATTTCGGAAGCGGCAGCCTGTAGTTCGGTTACGCTCATGGCGCGTGGGATACCCGGAGCACACCAGTAGTAAAGCGCCTCCGGAGGTAACAACTTAAGCACAGGTGTGAGGTCCTTGTCGTTTACCATGCCCCAAACCATGTGGAGGCGGGCATAGCTTTCTTGTTGGAGTTGCCCGACAAGATAACGCACGGCGGCTTCATTGTGTCCGGTATCACAGATGATGCGGGGCTCTTGCTGCAGCAGCTCCCAGCGCCCACGTAAACCCGTAAGTTCAGATACGCTTGAAAGAGCCGTTTTATTGGCTTGGTAACCTTGCTTTTCCAGTAAGTCCAGGGCGGCAAGTATGGTGCTCAGGTTTTTTCTTTGATGCGCCCCCTTTAAAGACAGCACAGCAGGGTCTGGCTTGGGATGTAGGTCTTCTGCAAAGTAAAGAGGGGCACCCAGCTCTTCTGCTTTTGCTTTGAAAACCGCTGTGGTTTCAGGGTACCGCTCACCAATCAGTACCGGGACGTTCGCTTTAATGATCCCGGCTTTTTCACGGGCAATAGCCGGAAGTGTATTGCCCAGGAATTGAGTATGATCTAAACTGATGTTGGTAATAATGCTTAATTCCGGGAGCAGCACATTGGTACTGTCTAACCGGCCTCCCATACCTACTTCTACTATGGCGAGGTCTACCTTTTCACGGGCAAAATAGGCAAAAGCCATCCCTACGGTCATCTCAAAAAAAGACAAGCCGATGTTTTCAAAATCTGCTTTGTGCTTTGTCACGAACGCTACTACTTCCCTTTCGGGTATCATTTTCCCGTCTATACGGATGCGCTCCCTGAAATCTTTTAGGTGGGGGGATGTGTAGAGCCCGGTTTTATAACCTGCCGATTGCAGGCTTGCTGCGAGGCTGTGAGAGACAGAGCCCTTGCCATTGGTTCCTCCAACGTGAACAGAGGTAAACTTTTTTTCCGGGTGATCCAGAAGCTCCATTAAAAGCTCTGTGTTACGGAGATCGGCTTTGTACGCGCTTGCACCCTGTCGCTGGTACATAGGCAATTGTGTGTATAGCCAATCCAGCGTTTGCCGGTAGTCCATTATTTCTTTATGAAGTTATAAACGATGTACCCGATCTGTAAAGTGGGTGCATCGGTATCGGCTTGCCAGGTAGTACGCAGGGCCGCAGCTTTTGCTTTTTCATACAAACAACTGCTGGTGGTTGTGGTGGCGGCTCCGCCCGGTACTTTTTCACCAGGTATGGCGCGGCTAACTTTTCCTTGCCGGTCTACATAGATCTTAACCACCACACGGCCTTCATCGGGACATTCGTATATGGGCTCCGGTTTTTCCAAGGCCCTGCGATTGCCAAGCATATAATTGCCTGTGCCGTTCCCTCCGCCCCCTCCGCCTACGCGGTTAGGGCTGTCCGGGTCCCCGGTAGGGTCTCCCTGGTTACCTGCCCCCCCGGCTTCTCCTTCGCCCCCTTCCCGGGAACGTTCTACCTGGTTCAATAGATCATTGAGCTCATCACTGGGTTGAGGAGGTTCTGGTTCCTGGGGAGTGGGTTCAGTACTTGTTTGTGCGTTGCTTTGTGTTTGCAGGCTTGGGGCGTCTTCTACATCCTGGGTTAACACAGGGTCCTGCGCTTCCTGGTTTACAGCTTGCTCATTGTTCACTTGCTGGCTTTGAGGGGTAGGGCGGGTAGCGCGCTCCGCCCCATCGTTTTGGTTACCCATACCGGTGGCACTGTATCCAAAATTGATAACAATGCCCTCTTCGGGCTTGGGTTCGTAGTAGGTAAGCCCCATAAAAAGGAAAATGAGAAACAGGGCCAGATGCAGCACTACGGTCCCCATCAGGCCTTTGCGCTTGTCTTTATCTTTCCAGTATTTGCTCAGACCGGGCATGCTTAACTTGGATCGGTTGCGGCAATCATTTTAAGGCGGTTGCGGTAAGCGATGTCCATCACCTTTACTACCTGTTCATAGGGAACCTGTTTATCGGCCCTTAGGATCACAACGGCATCTTCTTTGCCTCCTGCCTCTTTTAACACGGCATTTTCCAGTTCGGAAGGGCTTACCACACGGTTTCCAACGGAGAACCTGGAATCGGCCGATATATTAACCGTAATATCCTTGCGCTTTACGGTCTGCGCCTTGCTTTTAGGTAAGATCAGGTCTAGCGCACTGGTGGTTACCAGGGTAGAAGCCAGCATAAAGAAAATGAGCAGGAGGAATACAATATCCGTCATGCTCGACATGCTGAATTCAGCACTGACCCTATTTCTTCGCTTTAACTCCATATCAACTGGGTTCGTTCAGGAGGTCCATAAACTCGGTGGCATTAAACTCCATCTTATACACTACCTTGTCTACCCGGCTTACCAGCCAGTTATACCCTACGTAGGCTATAATGCCTACAGCCAGCCCGGCTACGGTAGTGGTCATAGCTACATAGATCCCTTCGGCCAGCATTTCGATGTTGATTTGCCCTCCAGCGGCTGCCATATCATGGAAAGCCAGGATCATCCCGATTACCGTACCCAGAAAACCGATCATGGGGGCGGCACCTGCTATAGTGGCAAGGGTAGCCAGGTTTTTCTCCATTTTACTTACCTCCAGTTTACCTGTGTTCTCAATAGCGGCGCTGATGTCTTTCAAAGGCTTGCCAATGCGGGTAATGCCTTTTTCTATCATCCGGGCTACAGGGGTATCCTGACTTTGGCAAAGTGCTGTTGCTGCTTCGAGCTTTCCGTTGGTTACGTGGTCTTTTATATGGTTTATGAAGTTTCCGTCTACTTTATTCGCGCGCTTTATAGCATTGAAACGCTCAATAAAGATGTATACGGCTATAATGCTGAGTACAAAAAGCACGCTCATTATGATCATACCTCCCGTGCCCCCACTGGTGACTAACTCAATGATGCTCAGGGTTTTTTCGGTAGGTGCGTCAGCACTACTGGTATCTGCGAACGTTTGCACTTGCAGAAGAGTATGTGTCATGATTTATTCGGGATTAAGTCCCAAATATAACGGGATGCTCCCCCCTTAGCGTATGTGCCCGCAAATAGAAATTAACAGGGAGTAGTTTATAGATGTAAAATGCTTTCTTGCAGGATATAGGTAAAAGCACCCGCTATATAACCTATAATAGCCAGCAAAGAAATACGCTTCAGGTACCAGCCAAAAGGAATTCCCTCTAAGCCCATAACCGCTACACCGGCTGCACTACCGATAATTAAGGCACTGCCGCCAGTTCCGGCACAATAGGCCAGAAATTCCCAGAACAAGCCATCCTGCGCAAAGAAGCTGCCTACTTCGGGAGAGATCTCATACATCCCCATAGAGGCCGCTACCAGTGGCACGTTATCTACAATGGCGCTCAGTAAGCCAATGGTCATGCTGATGGCATAGATCCCCGTTTCTTCTGTAGTGCCAAATACATTTTCCAACACACCGGCCATTTCGGTAAGCTGTCCGGCCGATTGGAGGCTGGCCACTGCTAAAAGGATCCCGAGAAAAAAGAGTACACTGGCCGTGTCAATTTTTCGCAATACACCGATCACACTCAAATGTGCTTTGGCTTCTATGTTTTTGGAGCGATGGATAAGCTCTGTAAGCACCCAAAGCACGCCTAGGCTGAACATCATGCCCATGAACGGGGGGAGGTGGGTGTAGGTTTTGAACACCGGCACAAACAGCAGGCCGGCTACTCCTACAAAGAAAACCAGGTTGCGCTGGCGTGGAGTAGTAGGGTTTACATAATGCTCCAGTCCTTCTGATTTCATGGGGCGTTTCACATTGCCTTTCATCATGAAGGTGAGTACCAGCAAGGGTACGATCAGGCAGATCAGGCTGGGAATGATCAGTTTTACAATAACCGCACCGGCAGTGATCTGCGAGCCGATCCACAGCATGGTGGTAGTAACATCGCCTATGGGAGACCAAGCGCCCCCGGCATTGGCCGAGATAATCACCATACCGGCAAAAAGCCAGCGGTCATTTTTATCGTCAATAAGCTTGCGCAAAAGAGAGATCATTACAATGCTTGTAGTCAGGTTATCCAGGGCTGCAGAAAAAAAGAAAGTGAGCAAACCAATGATCCACAGTAACTTTTTCTTGCTGGTGGTTTTTATTTTATCCGTAATAACCGCAAAGCCCTCGTGTGCGTCGATCAGCTCCACAATGGTCATAGCTCCGAGCAAGAAGAAAAGGATAGAGGAGATCTCTCCAAGGTGTTCCAGCATTTGAAAATGCGTTACATAGTGTGTGATGACCTCTGTTTTTTCGTTGAGATTCTTCTCTTCAAAAAACATTTCAGAAATAAAATGTGGGATGGCCTCAAAATTGACGATGCCTTGCGCGCCCAGTGTATATACGGTCCAGCACAAAACACCGGTAATTAAAGCCGAAGCTGCTTTGTCTATGTGAATGTTGTGCTCAAGAGCAATAGCGGCATAGCCAAGCACAAAAATCACGATCATCAAAGTGTACATAGAGTGGGTTTTAGATAAGTTGTTTCAGCGCTATTTCGTAGGCTGTTTTGGTAATTTCGGTTTTTGCTTTTGAGCGGGCATGGCATTTGAGCAAAGCGTGTTTTATCGTATTCGAGGAGTCGAAGAAAATGGCGTTGTCGCTGATCTCTATATCGCTTTCCATTAAATAGCCAAATACACGCGCCATACCACAATTGCTTATAAAATCCGGTATGCAGCTTACTTTCTGGTCGGCATATTCAGAGATAGGGCCATAAAAGATCTCACTGTCGGCAAAGGGAACATTTGCTCCGCTGGAAATCACCTCCAAGCCGTTTTCGATCATTTGATCGAGGTTGTCTTTGCTTACCAGTCTTGAGGCAGCTGCGGGGATAAAGATCTCCGCCCCGATGCTCCAAATGCGCTTGTTTACTTCCTCAAAGGAAAGCAGCTTGTCGCCAACCAGGTAATTGCCCGTTTTTTTGTTAAAAAGCTCCGTAATCTCTTCCAGGCTAAATCCTTTCGCATTGAGCAATCCGCCTACCCGGTCTATAATGCCCACGATTTTGGCCCCTGATTGGGCCAGGTAAAAAGCTGCGGCAGAGGCCACATTTCCCCAGCCTTGTATGATCACGCGCTTCCCTTTTAAGGAACCTCCGTAAATGGCGTAAAAGTGCCTAACTGATTCAGACGTTCCATACCCCGTGATGAGATCGGCCACGGTATAGTCCCTGTCGGGATTGGGGCTCAGGTTTGTGGCTTTAACCGGTAAGAGTACGCCACTTTGCAACTGCTTTATTTTGCGGGTCTTCTCTGCCTTTTTTGGCGCAAAGTGCCCGGTCAATACTCCTTCCTGAGGATGTTCTATACCCAGTTCTTTGGTAATCGGGATCACTTCGTGGATTTCGTCTACGTTAAGGTCGCCACCAGTGCCGTAATACGCTTTCAATAAGGGGGTAACCGCTTTATACCAACGCTCCAACACCCCATTTTTACGCGGGTCGTTTGGGTTGAAGTTTATGCCTGACTTGGCGCCACCTATAGGAGGTCCGGCTACGGTAAACTTGATTTCCATGGTTTTAGCCAGGGAAAGTACCTCGTGTTCGTTCAATCCTTCACGCATGCGCGTGCCTCCTCCCGCAGCCCCGCCCCGCAATGAATTGATGACTACCCAGCCTTCGGCTATGGTTTCGCTGTCGTGCCAATGAAAAACAATTTCTGGAGCTTTGCTTTCGTAGATCTTAAGCAGTTCTTTCATGCGGAATTTTTGCTGCGCACAAATGTAATAAAAGAGCCGTCCCGTAAAGGGCTATGTGCATTTTTAATAAAGGATTAATATTAGTGGGCCTTGTGGAAGCTTCCTCCTATATGATCGTTCGCAGCTCCTGTAAAACAGGCATACACATTTGGTTCATTACAACAGGCCAGCACACCCAAAAAAGCAAAAATCAGGGCTTCCTTGTAGGCAATGATTTCCGGGTTGGGTAGAACCAGTTGGCTGCCGCACCTTTTTTCAATAGATCGGATCAAATGGGTGTTATAAGCCCCTCCACCACTAACTAAAACTTTCGGTACCCTATGCTGCTTTAGCGTATTTGCGATCTGCGAAGCAGCATGTGCGGTAAAAGTAGCCAGTAAAGCATCTTCACCGAGGTTTGCATTTTCGAGCAATGGCCAAATGTATTGGCTCACCCATTCGGTTCCCAGAGACTTGGGGGCTTTTTCGCTGTAGTAGGGGAGGGCTTCCAGGCGATGAAAAAGTGTATTGTCAACCTCGCCACGGGCAGCTATTCTACCTTCTGCATCATAGGCCTTACCCAGTCGGTTTGCCAGCCTGTTCAGGACAATATTCACCGGGCAGATATCAAAGGCTACCGGCTTATCCAGGCTCGTTAAAGAAATATTGCTAAATCCCCCGAGATTAAGGCAAGCCGGGTAAGCGTCAAAGAGCAAAGCATCGCCTACAGGGACCAATGGAGCACCCTGCCCACCCAAGGCAATATCTGCGGTTCTAAAATCACTCCAACTGGCGATACCCGTTAAGCTAGACAATATGGCGCCTTTACCGAGTTGCAGGGTAAAGCCCCTTCCGGGTTGGTGGTACAAAGTATGGCCGTGCGAAGACAGAAAATCAATGTCTTTTTTTGCCAGGCTGTTCTCGGCTAGGAACGTGTTTACTTTTTGGGCCAATAGAGCTGAGTATTCCGCGTCCAGGGCCGCAAGCTCACTTCCGGGGAGAGTGCTATCCAGCGCGTTTTGTAAACGCCTGTGCCAATTCTCCGAATAGGGCAGGGTTTGTGCAGCTTCTATTTGGAAATGCCAGCGTTGAACCTTCGAAAATCTTACGAGAGCCAGATCCAGCCCATCCAAAGAGGTGCCCGACATAAGGCCCAATACCCGGTATTGTTTCATCCTGTAAATGTAAGTGGGCTATGCCTTACCTTTGCAGGCTTCAATTGAATTCTTTAGACAAAAACTTCACTACAAATGAAATTTGAACTTACCGAAGAGCATCTGATGATACAGCAGGCAGCACGTGATTTTGCACAAAATGAGTTGTTGCCTGGCGTAATTGAACGTGATGAAAAGCAGCAGTTTCCTGCTGAACAGGTAAAAATGATGGGCGAGCTGGGTTTTTTAGGGATGATGGTAGATGAGAAGTATGGCGGTGCCGGCTTGGATACGATCTCTTACGTACTGGCTATGGAAGAGATATCCAAAGTGGACGCCTCCGCATCTGTGATCATGTCGGTGAACAATAGCCTGGTATGCTGGGGACTAGAGAAGTATGGTACGGAAGAGCAAAAGCAGAAATACCTGGTTCCCCTGGCTAAGGGGGAGATCATTGGTGCTTTTTGCCTTTCTGAGCCGGAGGCGGGCTCTGATGCCACCTCTCAGCGTACTACAGCCATTGACAAAGGTGACCACTACCTGCTGAATGGCAATAAAAACTGGATTACCAATGGCAACTCGGCTTCGGTATACCTGGTAATGGCACAAACGGATGCCGATAAAGGCCACCGTGGGATAAACTGCCTGATTGTTGAGAAGGGGCAGGAAGGTTTTACTGTAGGCAAAAAGGAAGATAAGCTGGGTATTCGCGGGAGCGATACACATTCTCTGATGTTCCAGGATGTACAAGTGCCTAAGGAAAACCGCATTGGAGAGGATGGCTTTGGGTTTAAGTTTGCTATGAAAGTGCTCAGTGGAGGCCGTATCGGCATCGCCTCCCAGGCTTTAGGTATTGCTTCGGGCGCTTATGAGCTGGCTCTGCAGTATGCTAAGGAAAGAAAGACTTTTGGCAAGCCCATCGGCAATCATCAGGGAGTAGGTTTTAAACTGGCCGATATGGCTACGGAGATTGAGGCAGCCCGCTTGATGTGCCTGAAGGCTGCCTGGCTGAAAGATCAGAAGCTGCCGTTTGATAAAGAGTCAGCGCAAGCTAAACTTTATGCCTCCAGCGTGGCTATGAAAACTACCGTAGAAGCTGTTCAGGTGCATGGTGGTTATGGCTATGTAAAAGAATACCATGTGGAGCGCCTGATGCGTGATGCCAAGATCACCCAGATATATGAAGGGACTTCAGAGATTCAAAAGATCGTGATCAGCCGTGCTGTGCTGGCCGATTAATCGGCATAAGAATGTTTCCGGTATAAAAGCAGCTTTTTAGCTGCTTTTTTGTTTTATAGGAATGCTACCAGTTGTTCGAGCTTCATCCCCCGGCTTCCTTTTATAAGAATGGCTTTTTCTGAGGGTGGGTTGTTTTCGAGATGTGCAGCCAGGGCCTCTGTATTAGCAAACTGCAAAACCCCTGGCATAGAGGGTAGAGCGGCAAACTGTTCTCCGGCCAGTAACACTTTATCAAACCCATATGTACAGGCTAATTCTGCTATATGCTTATGCTCTGCCTCAGCCTCTTCTCCAAGTTCAAACATATCTCCAAGGATCACCCATTTATGGGGAGCATCTATTTCCCGGAAGTTTTGTAAGGCTACTTCCATGCTACTCGGGTTGGCATTGTAGGCGTCAAGCAACAATTGGTTGTTCTTTGTTTTTTTGAATTGCGAACGGTTGTTACCCGGAGTATAGTCAGAGATAGCCTTAGCCGCTTTCTGAGGGTCTACTTCAAAGTGCAATGCAAGGGCAAAGGCTGCGCACAGGTTAGAATAGTTGTAACTACCCGTGAGTTTTGTCTCTACCTCAAGGTCTGCATACTTCAACCCGATAAAGTTCTCTTTTCCAAAGTGTAGAGGGGCAAAAACATAGTCTCCTCCGGCACCAAAGCTTATCACCGCGAGGTCACGGGTTTTGTCCACTTGTATAGGATCCGAAAGGTTGATCAGGGCCGTTTGCTTATTCAGGCGAAGGTTGTCATACAATTCGCTTTTGCCCTTTATAATGCCTTGCACGCCTCCAAAGCCCTCCAGGTGGGCCTTCCCATAATTGGTGATGTAGCCGATGTTGGGCTGACAGAGCCCGCTCAGGAATTCAATTTCCTTTTGGTGGTTCGCACCCATCTCAACAATCGCCATTTCATGCGTTGGGTTTATGGAAAGTAAAGTCAGGGGTACCCCTATGTGGTTATTCAGGTTTCCCTTTGTGGCCAGGGTGTTGAACCTGGCACTTAAGGCGGCGTGCATCAGTTCTTTAGTAGTGGTTTTTCCATTGCTGCCGGTAAGGCCAATTACAGGAATGCTGAGCTGCTTCCGGTGGTGCTTTGCCAACTCCTGTAAAGTGTGCAATACATCCTTCACCAGGAGTTTCCGTGGCCCTGTATACGCCTCTTCATCTATTATAGCGTAGCTGGCACCTTTGTCAAGGGCTTCCTGGGCAAAGACGTTTCCGTTAAAACGAGCTCCCTTGAGCGCAAAATAAAGGGAGTTTTCTTTAATATTCCGGGTGTCGGTAGTAACCCCGCTGCTATCGGTAAACAGCTGGTATAAATGTGCAATTTCCATACGGCAAAACTGCAAAAAAAAGTCCCGCCAACATGGGCGGGACACTAGCGTTATTAATTGTACTTATAGCGTTGGAACTTATCCCGCTTAGGTTTGGTGTGTTCGGGATCACGGCCTCCTTCTTCATTTTGAAAGCCGAGCCGGTCCATGGCACATCTGAAACCTATATAATCTGTAGCGAGGTCTTCTTCAAGATACCTGCGCGTGCCCGGGCTAAGCCAGTAGGCGCGGTCTTTCCAACTGCCTCCTTTGTACACCCTGGTAGTATTTCCGATCAGGGTAGTAACCGCATAATCATACATAAGGGCCTGGCTCTCGTCAACGGTTTCCTGGTCATAGTAAATACTGGATTCCTTGTCGCCATCCTGGAAGTTGCGGTAGTCGGAATACTTATAATTCCTGCGGGTCAGGTTTTCTTCTTCCGTTACCGGTCTTACCGGAAGTTCACCCGGAAGGCGCACTACATTGCTGTCATCATCATATTGAGGGTCTTGTAAAATTTCCAATGCACCGATGCCTTGATAATCTTCATCAAAAGCCTGGAATTGGTTTCCTCTGTAGGGATTCAGGTCCGTTACATCTTCAGGGGTAAGCGGGCGGTAGATGTCCAATACCCACTCCGCTACATTTCCGGCCATATCATACAATCCAAAATCGTTTGGAGGATAGAATTTTACCTGCATGGTAGAAGCTCCCTGGTCGTTGAGCCAGCCCCCGGTACCCATATAGTCACCGCGTCCGCGCTTGAAGTTTGCCAGCATATCGCCACGTTCTCTTTTATCAGGGTTACGCGAAGCGCTTCCGTTCCAGGTATACTTATTGCCTTCTATTACCCGGTTGTACAGGCGGTTCCCCAGGTTGGCATAAGCGGCGTACTCCCATTCTGCCTCTGTTGGGAGGCGGTATTTAGGCAAGAGGATGCCATCGTCCAAGCGAACAGGGCGTCCTTCTTTTCCGTAAGGACTATTCGGGTTATAGTCAGGAATACCTTTTCTGTTTTGTTGGGTATACTCACCCGACTTGTACAAGTAGGTTTCGGTATTAAAGTGATCGGCATCCGCCTGATCGGGAAACTCGTTGAAAACACCTTCGTCAATAAGGATCTGTTCATTTACGCGGTCTGTTCTCCAGGAACAGTACTTCATGGCCTGTATCCAGCTTACCCCTACTACCGGGTAGAAATTATAAGCGGGATGACGCAGGTAATACTCCACCATTTTTTCGTTATAACCTAACGGGTCTCTCCATACCAGGGTATCAGGCACAGCACTCTGGTAGATCTCAGGGTAATAGTCGTAATCAAAAACCCGCTTCAGATAATAGAGGTATTCACGGTAGTCCACGTTGGTTACTTCGTTTTCATCGAGGTAAAAAGACTGTACGGTAACCTGGCGTGGCGTATTGTTCCAGTCTTTTATAAAATCTTCTTCAACACGGCCCATTGTAAAGGTGCCGCCTTCTACAAACACCAAACCGGGGCCAGTTTCCATCCCGTCATAATCGGTATTTACATAGAATCCACCATTTTTCCGGTCGTTGTATTCCCAGCCTGTAGAATTGCTGCTTTCCCCTCCGCAAGAAGAAAGCAAGAGCATGGAAGCTACACCCACAAAAGACAGAGAAGACTTTAAATCGAATTGAATTTTCATATTGCTAGAAAAAATCGTTGCTGTGTAATTAACTAGAACTTAGGACACTTTATTGCGCGGTTTTGCCTTTTTCTCACCCGGCAAGGGAACTGATAAGCTAAGCTTACTTCATGCGCGCCTCCCAATGCATTTTGTTGCTGTGAGATGGTCACATCATAGCTATATCCAATTTTCCAGGCATCTTCCTCAGGCGCATAGCCTAAGAGCAATACAAAAGCATCCGGGTTAGAACTGCTTGTACGGAAGCCCAAACCACCGGAAAGTGGCCCCCGGCTAAAACTGATACTTGACGTCAGTTGATTGTTTTGCCCCTGCATTTGGTATACAAAATTGGGGATCAGGTAATTCTGTGTACTGTTGTTCAATCTTTTTCTGCCTAAAGGAATGGTGAAACCCGTATGGGCGGTAAGCTTTATCGGCAGTTGAGAGGTAGTAAAAAAGGCTTCGTTGGGTTGTGTGAGGTGATGCGCGGCCACACCTATATAAAAGCGTTCGGTAAATCCTATAAAACCTGTACTCACATCAAAATGCGTGTTGGTGTTCTGCCCCGGGGCCACTTCTGCCGATTCCCGTACGAAACCAAAAAAGGGATCAATTTCATCCGGAAACCTGAAATCTCCCCAGTTTAACCCCCTCTGCCTTAACGTGGCTTGTAAGCCGGCCAAAATGGTAAACTTGCGGGAAACATTTAAATGATACGAATAAATACCACTTACTTCCGTATTGGTAAGCACACCATTTCCGGCTTCATCGCGCATAACCAACAGTCCTAATCCACCGCGCATACCCTCTACATACTGGTCATAAGAAGCACTGAAAGTCTGATACACACCAAAAGTAGGGTACTGGTTGCGGTAATTCAAGTTTACGGTAGGGCATTTATTCACCCCTGCAAAGGCAGGGTTGAGGTAAAGCGGATTCGCATAAGCCTGCGTAAAATGAGGGTCCTGGGCATTAAGCCGCAGACCGCCTACAACCACTACGAATGCAAATAAGGTTAGTATTTTTCTGCTCATCTCTACGATTGAGTTTCAACGTACAAGTATACAAAATTATATAAGAGTACAGATTTGGCCTACGTAACTTTAACGTTGGTGCCAAGCCACAAATAAAACTCTTTTTTACCTAATTGCGTATAGGTACAGGGCAGAATTGAAAAATTTATTGGTGGTACTTTCTTTACATACTACATTTGTTATTATCCCGTTTCTTTTGGCGTTAAACAAAATGCCCTATATCCCCGGATCAATGAAAAACTCTTTAATACTGTCTTTTCTACTGGCTTCTGCTTTTATTTACGGGCAAAGCTCCGAACCGGTCACGCTTAACTGGAAGAAAAGCACAGACGCTCCCTTTTCGTCTTTTGAGGGCATGGTGCACGCGGAAGCAGATTTTCAAACGCCCGCTTACTGTGATGTTATGCGCTTAGAGCAGGGATTACAGAAGGCATCGATACAAATAGAGGTGTTGAGCAGCAGGGCGGTAGAAGCCGGGGAAGCGGCACTGCTCGCTGAGCAGCCTATTGGGAATACCATTAAGGTGGAAGTGAATACCTCTCGCCACAAGGGGGTTGATTACACGGGCTATTGTTTTTATCCCTTCATAAGAAAAAACGGAAGGATAGAACGGGTGGTTTCTTTCCGCGTCCGCTCCAGTCAAATTCCAGGGGCGGAGCGCATAGCGAAAACTTCGGCTACCACCTTTACGCAGAATTCCGTTTTAGCCAGCGGAACATGGTTTAAGCTGGCGGTAAACAAAACAGGTCTGCATAAAATTACGCCGAATTTTATGAGTGAACTGGGGGTGAGCAATCCTTTGATCGCAGATGTCAAACTCGTAGGCAACGGCACGGGAATGTTGCCCGAATTTAACGGTACAGATAGGCCTGATGACCTTGAAGAAGTACCTTTTAAAGCTTTTGACCAGAACAATGATGGTACGTTCAACGGGAATGATTTTGTAGTGTTTTATGCGAAAGGGCCGCACGAATGGCAGTTTAATGCTTCCGACAGTACATTTAGCCACATTCAGAACATTTACCGCGATGTCAATTATTATTTTATTTCAGCCGATGCCGGCCCTGGGGCTCAAATAGGCCAGCGCGCTCCTCTTTCCCAGCCGGCTTCACTTAGCTTCAGCACCTATGACGATTACCAGTTTATTGAAGATGAGAAACAAAACCTTGTGGGAACGGGCCGTGTGTGGGTAGGCGATGTGTTCGATTTTACCAGGAGCAGGAATTATAGCTTTGCTTTTACTGATGTAGACCAAACCGTACCGGCAAGGATCCGCGTAAATATAGTGGCGCGGGCTTCCACAGGCAGTACGCTAATGGAGACCAATTACAACGGGGTGCAGATCCTGACCAATCCCATTACGCCATACCCTACCGTATTCCA
>JANQPD010000053.1 GCA_028285465.1 Owenweeksia sp.
TGTAAAGAAGAATTCGGCACCTTCACCCGGTTGTGACTTCACCCAGATTTCTCCTCCGTGTAACTCTACGATTTTTTTACAGAAGGCCAGGCCTAAACCAAGCCCTTCGTATTGTTCCTTGGCGTGTAACCGCTTAAAGATCCCAAAGATCTTTTGTTGGTCCTTGGGGGCAATCCCTATTCCGTTGTCTTTTACGCTAAAAATAAATTCTTCTTTGCGTACTTGTCCGCATATAGTTACCACCGGCTTTTTTTCGGGGTCTTTGAACTTAAGGGCGTTTAAGATCAGGTTCTGGAACAGCTGCCTCATTTCTACTTTCTGTCCGGTTATTTCAAAGTTTAATCCTTTATCCTGTATATCAGCCTCTACCTCTTCTATTCTAAACGAAATGCTTTCCTTAACTTCTTCCAGCAAGGGCTTTACCCGGAAGGGCTCAAAGTGCAGGGCTCCCCCTATGCGGCTTAAGTTCATAAGTCCTTCAATAAGCAACTGCATGCGCTTGGCCGTGTCGAGGATGATCTTTTTAAAAAGCTCTTCCTGTTCCGCTTCGGGAGGAAATTTCTTGTCGGTTAACAAACCTCCGTAGCTGATCACGGTTTTTACAGGTTCCTGTAAATCATGAGATACGATATAGACATAGTTTTCCAGGTCTTTGTTTTTTACCTGGAGTTGATCCAGGGCTTCTGCCAGCAGCGCTTCAGCCTTCTCGTTGGTGAGGTGTGTGAAGTACACGATAAAACAAATCCAGATCATAACGAGCCATGTCATCGCTTCGTTAATCACCAGGAGTTTTTCCAAAGGTAAAATACGCGGTGAGGAAAGCAGGTCGTAATGGCCTACCATAAACAAAACGAAGAAATACAATATCTCCATGAGCTGAAACACTCTTTTTTTCCTAGGTTTCAGGAAGAGGGGAAAAGAAAGAAAAGCCACGTAAAGAAAATGCAGGCCCGACTCGGGGCCAAAAAAGTATACAAAGTAGAACAGAAGCGGCCCTGTGGAATAGAGCTCATAGTTTCGGGCAAATTGATAGTAGCCTGCCCGGTTCATGGAAAAAGCGAAATAAGAGGAAGCCGTTACTACCAACGCGCCTACCGCTTGCGTTGTGGCACCCAGTGAAAAAAAGATATATGCAAAAGGTGGGGCTACCGCTACAATAAAAAGAGATAGGAGGTTTGTCCGTAAAACAAACTTCTGATCATTGCTATCTAAAGTTTCAAACCCTGCCGGAATAAAAAACCAATTCCAGATGCGGGCTAAGTTGCTTACTAAGGTGCTCAAGCTAAAACGAAATAATGTACAAACGTATAAAAGTAAGGTAAGTATTACAAGTTTTTTAGTAAGAATATACTTACTTGAAAAAGTATATGATTAAGAATTCGAGCCTGTTTATCTCCGTGGTACATGCAAAACTACAGGAGTACTAATTTGTAAAAAGCGCATAAGTTACCAAAAAGAATATCCAAAAATCTTTATACTAAATAACTAATGTTATGATATATAGTATTTTAGTGTGTAATATTTAATCTTATTCTCCTTACCAAAACAGGCTTGTGCTCAATATGTTTACAAGAAGGGCAATGTCTTTTCGGCCCTCAACATTTTAAGGAAAAGCAATTGAAGCCATAAACTTATAGGCTGTACCAAGGTTGTTTACCTACCAAATACTAAGGTGAAAATGCACATAATAGGAAACGTTATCAAGCAGGCCATTAATGTAGGAAGTACGCTCTTTTCCGGTAATCCTGACCTTTTAAAATGCCAGGAGGACGAACTGAAAAACCTGCTGAAAAATGCCAAGGATACAGCATTTGGTAAGTATTATGGCTTTGCGGATATACTGGAACACAGTGATGTCATCCGCGAATATCAAAGGCGGGTACCGGTTTTTGAATACGACAGCATGTTTAAAGGTTGGTGGGAGAAACAATTAGAAACGGCAGATATTACCTGGCCCGGCAAACCTGGTTTCTTTGCGAGAAGCAGCGGCACAACGGGTAGCGCCAAGCGCATACCCGTTTCCGATGATATGATCGAATCTATCCGCAAAGTGGGGATCTCGCAACTGCTCTCCATATCGAATTTCAACTTACCTCCCGAATTCTTTGAGCGCCAGATACTTATGCTGGGCAGTAGCACCAGGCTTAAGCAGGTAGGCGATCATGAGGAAGGCGAGATAAGCGGCATCAGTGCCAGCAACCTGCCTTCCTGGTTTGAAGGTGTATATCGCCCGGGGGATGCTATTTCTTCTATCGACAACTGGGACGACCGGGTAACCATGATTGCCAAAGAGGCCCCTAACTGGGATATTTCTGCCATGAGCGGTATTCCCAGTTGGATACTTCTCATGCTCAAAGAAGTGATTAAAGTAAATAAATTGAATACCATACACGACATATGGCCTCATCTTTCTGTCTACACTTCGGGTGGAGTAGCTTTTGAACCCCATCTAAAGGCTTTCGAAAAAGTTTTTGGTAAAGAGGTGGTTATTATGGATACATATTTGGCCTCCGAAGGCTTTTTTGCCTACAATGCCCGTCCTGAAACCAGCAGCATGAAGCTTGCCCTGGAGCATGGCGTGTTTTTCGAATTCATTCCTTTTGATGAACGGGGGTTTGATGAGCAGGGCAACCTGAAAGAAGACCCTCTTGCCTTGAGTATTGCCGAAGTGGAAGAAGGGCAGGATTATGCCCTTTTGGTAAGCACGGTAGCGGGTATCTGGCGATACATGATCGGAGACCTGGTAACCTTTACCGATGTTGAACATGCAGAAATAAAGATATCCGGACGCACCAAACACTTTTTAAATGTAGTGGGGTCGCAATTGTCGGAGAGTAAAATGAACGAAGCTATTGCCAAAATAGAGGAGAAGCACGGCATTACCGTAGGAGAGTTTAGCATTGCTGCTGTAAAAGGAGAGGATGGAGGGTACTTCCATGAGTGGGTTTTGGGCATAGAAGGAAAAGAACCCGATGCAGGAGAATTGGCGGAGCTGATAGACAGTATACTCAAAGGAAATACGAAAAACTATGAAGTGGCCAGGCGTAAGGCACTTAAGGGAGTAAAAGTATATACCGTGAGCAAAGAGCGCTTTTACGACTGGCATGAAAAAGAGCGCAAAAAAGGCGGGCAGATAAAAACCAAAAAAGTATTAAGCGAAGAGGATTTCCTTGAGTTTAAGGATTTTGTATTGAAAGAAGGCGTTTCTTAAAATCACTTTACCTTTAGGCCTTCAATGAATAGCATTTTTGAGCATGTCTGCAAAACTATTAGAAGGTAAAAAAGGGATCATTTTCGGGGCACTGAACAGCGACTCCATTGCGTGGAAAGTAGCTGAAAAAGCCAATCACCACGGGGCAGAATTTGTACTTACCAACGCACCTATTGCCATGCGTATGGGAGAGATCGACCGCCTGGCCCAGGAAACAGGAAGCGAAGTAATTCCTGCGGATGCCACTAAAGAAGAAGACTTAAAGAATCTTTTAGAAAAAGCAACCGGAAAATTCGGAAAGCTTGACTTTATCTTACATTCGATCGGGATGAGTGTAAACGTGCGCAAGGGCAAAGCCTATACCGATCTCAACTATGACTGGTCACAAAAAGGCTGGGACGTATCCGCACTTTCTTTTCACAAGGTGATGCAAACCGCCTGGAAAATGGATGCCATGAACAAATGGGGTAGTATTGTGGCCCTTACCTATATGGCTGCGCAACGCACCTTCCCCGATTACAACGATATGGCCGATAACAAGGCTTACCTGGAAAGCATTGCGCGTAGCTTTGGGTATCATTGGGGGGTGCGCAATAAAGTACGCGTAAATACCATTTCTCAATCGCCTACCATGACCACAGCCGGGAGCGGAGTAAAAGGCTTTGACGGTTTCATGAGCTTTGCCGAAAAAATGTCGCCCTTAGGCAATGCCTCTGCCGATGAATGTGCGAACTATACCATTACTCTCTTTTCTGACCTTACCCGTAAGGTAACCATGCAAAACTTATTTCACGACGGAGGTTTTAGCAATATGGGGGTAAGCGACATGGTAATGGCACAGTATACCAATAACGTGCAGGAAGAATAAGTTCCGGAAATCTAAAATACCTTTGAACTGCTTCAATCCCTGCTAAAGACGGAATTTGAAGCAGTTTTTTTATGCCTCTGCATTATCATAATCTGAAACAAGTTATCGTTGCACAAGTGCTGCTGGCAGCGCTTTTCGGGCTTATCTACTATTTGGGTATGCACCTTAGCTTTTCCTCTGTTTTGGAGGGTGTATTTCCCAAAAACTACATCCGCCAGGGGGGATGGAACGATTATACGATTATACAAAAAGACACTGTTTTCAATACCCCGACTGCTGCAAGAATGCTTTCCTGGGATGCGGCCATTTACCAATGCATGAGAGAGCATTTGTATGTGCAAAATAAAAATTGTTATGATCAGGCACGTTTGGCGTTTTATCCCGCTTTTCCCTTGCTGTGGCGCTTAAGTGGTATGCATGCCATTGGTATCTCGGTGCTGAATTTCGTTTTGCTGGGGATAAGTACCATGCTGATTTCCAATGCGTACAAAGTATGGCTTAGCTGGGCCAGGCTGTTGTTGCTTTTTTCATTGCCTGGCTTTGTGGTTTTTTTGATGCCTTATACCGAGGCGCTCTTTCTGTTTTTCGGTGCGCTCGTCATCTTCTTTTATAAAAAACAGCACTATGTTTTAAGTGGATCGGCACTTTTCTTCATGGCCATTACCCGGCCTGCAGCGCTTATTTATTTAGCGGCCATAGTAGTAGGCATGCTGCTTTGGCTCATAGCCAACAGGGGGAAAAATATCAGATGGGCTGCCATGTGGTGGCTTTTTCCTTTTGCCTTGGCCTGGTTGTTTAATTTATCTGTACAATACGCCCAAACGGGGATCATCAATGGGTTTAGCAGCAGTGCCGATGCCCTTTGGCAGGGAGGACAGTGGAGCTGGCCTACACACATCAGCGGGTGGACCTATGAAACCTTTGCCATAAACGCACTGGTCTTAACAGGCATTATGCTTCCCGCCTTTCTTTTTACCCTGCAGCGCGGATGGGCCTCTATAATGCGTTTTGATGTCTCAAAGGGAGATTTTATTGACTTAAAGACGCTTGCCTTTTTTTACATAGCCATTTTAGGAGTACATCAGTTTTTTTACACACATGGCAGCCTGCATGGGCTGTTCCGTTTTGTGCTGTGCACACCTGCGTTCTTTTTGCTGGCCATAAGGTATACGCCTAATAAAGCCCTGCTCATCTTAATGGGAGTAGTGTCTTTCCTCTTATCCACAAGCTTGATCTTAAATGCTTCGTACACACAAAATGCCTGGTTTCCAGAGTTTAACGGACTTCCCCTTATGGCCTTATCCCTTGTACTTTTGTTTTATACAGAAGGCCGGTCGGTGCTGAGCAAAATGGCCATAACAGGCTTGGTGTTGTTAAACCTGCTTTTCAATGCCCACCTGTACGATATGTTTTTAGGCAATGCATGGGTGTGGACTTAGGCTAGCGGTTCGCCAATAAATACGCATCAACCAACTCCCGGATACAACCGGCTCCTCCATTGGTTTCCAACACAATATCGGCTGCTTGTTTTGCCGCAAAAATGGCATCGGCCGGACAGCACGCCAGGCCTACGCGTTCCAGTACAGCCACGTCTTTTAAATCGTCTCCTATATACGCAACCTGCTCCAGGCTAAGGTTTAGTTCAGCCAACCATTCTTCCAGTACCTCTAGCTTCGAGCGGCTCCCTACATACACCTTATCAATGTCGAGCATTTCGGCCCGCTTTTCTACCAAACCGGTACTTATTCCTGCACTGATGATACCCGTACGCATGCCCCTGTTTTGGACAGAGCGAATGCCCTGACCGTCTTTGGCATTGAAGCGCTTGATCTCGTCTCCTTTTTTGGTGAGGTACATGCCGCCATCGGTAAGCACGCCATCACAATCCATAACGAGCATTTGTACGGCCTCAATTTTTTCGTCCAGGGTGTCGGCTTCTACCTGCTCATAAAGCAGTTGATCTATGGTCACCTCCAGGTCTTCCGCCAGTGAAGCTACATATTCGAGGTCAGGATTTTCAGGGTAGCTTTCAATAACGCCGAGTTCCTGCAGCTTTTGCAGGTTAGGAAGTAGGTGATGCATGGTATAAAGTGTTTCTGATGCGCATACTTTTTTCTAAAATGCCCCGTAGTCTGCTGAGTTGCAACATAGTGTGCGGATCACTTTGGGCACATTTGGGATCGGGGTGTGTTTCTATAAAAAAGCCATCGGCACCCGTAGCTACGGCCGACAGGGCAATGGTTTCAATAAGGCTGGGGTCTCCTCCGGTTACACCTTCTGTTTTGTTGGGCTTTTGTACAGAATGTGTACAATCCATAATGACCGGGGTACCCAGCTTTTTAAGCCGGTGTATGGCTGTGGCATCCACAATAAGGTCGGAATAACCAAAAGAAACACCGCGCTCACACACCCAGGCGTTTTGGTTTCCGGTAGATTGTACTTTTTCCAGGGCAAAAACCATGGCTTCCGGGGAAAGAAATTGCCCCTTTTTAATGTTTACGCCTTTTCCGGTACGTCCCGCCGCTAGCAGGAGCTCGGTTTGCCGGCAAAGGAAGGCAGGTATTTGAATGTGGTCTACATAGCGGGCAACCTTTTCGGCCTCGTGGCTTTCGTGGATGTCGGTGATGGTCTCTACCTTGAGCGTTTCTCCGATTTCTTTCAAAATGCCCAGGGCCTTATCATCTCCTATTCCCGTAAAACTGTCCAGGCGGGAGCGGTTCGCTTTGCGGTAGCTCCCTTTAAAAATGTAGCGTATGCCCAGGTCGTCACATATTGCTTTTACTGCACGGGCAATTTCAAAAGCCATTTCGCGCCCTTCAATGGCGCAGGGGCCGGCTATGAGTATAAATGGTTTCATTGTCTGGCTTTTTGTCCTAAATATCCACTATGGTGACGCCTGGCATATTCTTCTTTGGTAAAGCCGATACGCTCCATCATCAGTACTACCAGGATGTCCCCCACAACGGTCATCACCGTGGTAGAGGTAGTGGGGGTAAGCCCTAAGGGGCAAACTTCTTCAGGCCCACCGGTATACAGGAGTACATCGCTAAATTTGGAAAGGTCACCCGATCCATTTCCTGTAAGCCCGATGATCTTAATGTCGGGGTACATGCGTTTCACCAGGAATTCCAGTTCCACGATCTCTCGCGTTTTACCCGAATTGGAGATCAGCAGCAAAACGTCATTCTCCTGCACAATACCCAGGTCTCCGTGCTGCGATTCGGCAGGGTGTAAGAAAATGGCGGGTGTACCGGTAGAGCTAAGGGTAGTAGCAATGTTCAGCCCGATCTGCCCGGCCTTGCCCATGCCGCTTACCACAACCTTCCCTTTTTTCTGATGTACTTGTTTGTAGATCAAGTCGGTTGCCTGTTCAATTACCCCGTCTACGGGGATTTGCCGGATGGCCTCTATTTCCTTTTGTATAAGCCGATCGACTTTGTCTTTGATCATACACATGTTTTGTGGCGGCAAAAATACGTTTTTATTCAGGCCATTTCAGCGCAGTTGTCCATCCTTCATGTGTAAGGTACGGTCGGCCAGTTTGGCCAGGTCCGGGTTGTGGGTAATCACTACAAAGGTGTTGTTATAGGCCTGGCGCAAAGTGAAAAAAAGTTCATGCAGCTCTGCGGCATTGTGGGTGTCGAGGTTCCCGGTAGGTTCATCTGCCAATACGAGGCCCGGGCGGTTTATTAGGGCCCTGGCCACGGCCACCCGCTGCTGTTCGCCCCCGCTCAACGCGCTGGGTTTATGGTGCAGGCGGTCATCCAGTCCTAAGGTATGAAGCAACTCTTTTGCCTCACTTTCGACCTTGTTTTTTTTTCTTTTGGCGATAAAGCCTGGAATACACACGTTTTCCAGGGCGGTAAACTCGGGAAGCAGGTGATGGAACTGGAATACAAAGCCTATGTGCCGGTTGCGGAAAGCCGCCAGTTTTTTCTGAGACAAGGCAAAAACATCAGTATTGTCCAAACGTACGGTTCCTGCGTCTGGCTTTTCCAGCGTGCCCAGGATCTGAAGAAGGGTTGTTTTACCGGCTCCGCTGTCGCCCATAATGGAGACGATCTCCCCGCTTTGCGCTGAAAAATCTACGCCTTTAAGTACTTGCAGGCTGCCGTATGCCTTGGTGATGCCTTTGGCCTCTATCATCCTCAGAATTTTTTGCGCAAGGTATTG
>JANQPD010000060.1 GCA_028285465.1 Owenweeksia sp.
AGCATCCTGAGCAAAGAAAACCACCGCTATATACTGAGGGCGGGAGAAAATGAACTCAGGGAAGTGCCCGCTGTGGAAACGTCTGAAACCCGGGAAAGAACTTTGTGAAACCCTCCCGTTCTAATCCGTATTTGCGTCTCTCTCTTTTCCCAGCCCTCTCCGGGTTTTAAGGAATGCCTATGTATTTATGAGTTTGCAGGCTAATGCGCCATTTTGGATGTTGCATTACGTAACCGGAGATCAAGGGCATCATTTGTTCGCGTTTGCTCCATTCCGGCTGAAGAAAGAGCAGACAGTTTTCGTTTACCCGGCTTGCGTGCTCTTCGGCCCATTTAAAGTCGTGCTGGTTGTATACGATCACCTTGAGTTCGTGTGCACGTTCGTATATTTCTGAAAGGGGAGGCTTTGTTTTTTTAGGCGACAAGCAAATCCAGTCCCAGGTGCCACTTAGGGGGTAAGCTCCTGAAGTCTCGATATGTACATTAAGCCCTGCATCCTTTAAGCTATCCGTTAAGGGATGCATATTCCACATCAGTGGCTCTCCACCTGTTACAACAACAGTTTTGGCGTAGGAAGCGGCTTGATCTGCAATATGCGTAATGCGGGTTGCCGGATGCAAATCAGGGTTCCAACTCTCTTTAACGTCACACCAATGACAGCCTACATCGCAACCTCCGACCCGGATAAAATAGGCCGCACGTCCCGTGTGATACCCTTCTCCCTGTATGGTATAAAACTCTTCCATCAGAGGAAGCATTTCCCCTTTATCCACCAATAGTTGCTCTTGCTTCGTCATGCGGCAAAGGTAGCACGGGTAAAACCTTAAATAAAATAGCTCATTGATATCCCTTATTGAAGCCTATCGTATTCTTTTGATTGTGCCCTTATTTTTGCAAAAACAAAACCGCATGCAAAACAGCGAAACCCCTACCATCTACTATGCCTACGATGCGCTCTGTGGGTGGTGTTACGGATTCAGCGAAGTAATAAGCACCTTTCACGAGCGCAACCGGCACAGGTTTCACTTCCATGTACTTTCGGGAGGCATGGTTACAGGAGACCGGGTAGGGCCTGTCGGGCAAGTGGCGGGCTATATAAAGGAAGCTTACCTTACGGTAGAGAATACAACAGGTGTAAAGTTCGGGGAAGATTTTCTGGCTACACTTGATGAAGGCTCTGCTATTTTTACATCGGTACCTGCTGCAAAGGCCATGGCCCTTTTCAGGAGTCAGAAACCCGATGAGTGTGTCCCCTTTGCCGCCCGCCTGCAAAAAGCGGTGTATGAAGAAGGTTTGCCGCCTGCCGAATACAGCACCTACGCCCGTTGTGCAGCCGACTTTGATATGGATCCAAAAGCTTTTGTTCAGAACATGGACCTGGACAAGGTACAGCAATTGGTACAAGAAGAATTCAAAACAGTAGCCAATTGGGGTATAAAAGGCTTTCCCTCTGTTATTTACCGGGACGGTGAGCATGCCTATATGATTGCAAAGGGCTACACGCCCCTAAATGTATTGGAAGAAACCCTGAACAATGTGCAAGCTGAGATCGCGCAGAAAAAAAGTGGGGCATAAACCTGCGGGGAGGTAGTACGTTAATTAAATCTTAAATACGTAAAACAGGTATAAGCATTCGGGAATTGCTGCGTTTTTGGAGCTAAATACAGCGTATGCCTTTTACTGCTTTCCAATCTAAAGCCTTTTTGAAAACCTACCAGACGCTACTGGCTTCCCTGGTGTTTTGTGGTTTTTTGCTCACTTGCCGTGTACTTTTCATGCGCGAGTTGAACTTTGTTTTTCTGGCCTGGAATCTTTTTCTGGCCCTTTTGCCCTTTGTGTTTAGCTTGCGTT
Source organism: Owenweeksia sp. (assembly GCA_028285465.1). Lineage (GTDB taxonomy): Bacteria > Bacteroidota > Bacteroidia > Flavobacteriales > Schleiferiaceae > JANQPD01. Next base: position 1,851 of record JANQPD010000060.1, read on the forward strand.
TAAAACAACAACGTCCCGCGGGCCTTAACGTGTTAAAAGGCGCTCTTTGCCTCCTCTTTTTACCTAATGCCCCCTATATCATCACAGACCTTTTTCACATCACACATGCCGGTGCTGGTTTGCTTTGGTTCGACACCTTGCTCATTGCAAGTTTTGCCTGGGCGGGTATGCTTTGCTACTACCATACCCTGGCACACATTGAACGCTTTATGAATTCCCTGTGGGAGGCGCGTCTTGTTTGGGTGGCCATTTCCTTGCTTAACTTTATAAGTGCTTTTGGGATTTATTTAGGCCGCTACCTCCGTTTCAATAGTTGGGACATAGCAAGCCAGCCCTTTCATCTTTTTTACCGGATCACCCATATCTTAGTCCATCCGGCTCAACACCTTGAAGCCTGGGGCGTAACCTTTTTTTACGGGCTTTTTCTTTTTATGGGATACCGTACTATAAAGCCACTCAGGCAAGAAGCAATTCCAGGTAAAGCAACTTCTTAGGTCGCCTTGCTACCCACCTTTATTACTTATACCCTGCATTTTCTGCATTTACCTGATGCCAACCCACTGAAGTTTTCCATCAACTATCCGGAAGGTAAAGACACTTTAACCTCTTTGTCCGGACATTCAACTTTTCACAATCCAGGCAATGAAAATGTCAGTGCGCATGACGCCCCTCTTTGCCATTGAAACAGAAAGCAAAATACTGTCGGCCATCTTCTCCAACAACACGATGCACTAAACCATCTTCATAAAAACCATTCAACATGCGGTAAATGGTGGCGCAGTCTGCCTTCAACGGTAAGTTTTTCCGGATCATCTCGTGGTTTAATGCAGACTTTGCCGTTTTCAGTATCGTAAGTATCTGCTTTTTTGAGGAGCATTACGCCTTTTCATTTCTTTATTGCAACTATGTTGCAATAGCATATTATCTTTTCTACTTTTACCCCAAAAAAACGTTATGCAAGGCGATTCTTTTGAAACCATTATAATCGGAGGCAGCTATGCCGGCCTTTCTGCTGCCCTAACACTCGGCCGCTCTCTAAGAAAAGTGCTTATCCTGGACAGCGGGAAACCCTGCAATAGACAAACACCCTTATCGCATAACTTTTTGACACAAGATGGAGTACCCCCTCTCGCTATTGCTGAAAAAGCCAAAGCCGAAGTGTTAAAGTACGATACGGTAAGTTTTCTGCGGGAAACCGCTATAAGCGTGCACAGAACATCCGATGCTTTTACTATTTCCACAGCGCACAATGCTACATTCACTACCAAAAAAATCCTGTTCGCTACGGGAGTAAGAGATGTTATGCCCCCTCTTGAAGGTTTTTCAGAATGCTGGGGGATTAGCGTACTCCACTGCCCCTATTGTCATGGATACGAAGTGAAAAAGCAAAGTATTGGCATTTTGGCCAATGGAAATACCGCTTATGAGCTATGTACCTTGATCCGGCATTGGGCTGGTACGCTTACGCTTTACACTAATGGTCCTGCTTTATTGAGTAATGAGCAAATCGAGCTCATAAAAACACTTAATGTAACCATTGTAGAGAAAGAAATTAAAGCCCTCAAACATGAAGAAGGCTACTTGAAAAACATAATCTTTGCCGATGGTTCTGCTCATTCTGTTTCTACCATTTTCTCAAGAGTAATCCATCACCAGCATTGTAGCTTACCTCTTGATCTTGGTTGTACCCTTGACGAGCAGGGGTATATTGAAGTAGATGCTTTTCAAAAAACATCTGTGGAGGGTATTTTTGCTGCAGGAGATAATACTACACCATTCAGAACCGTCTCCTTGGCAGTATCTGCGGGCACAAAAGCGGGAGCTTCTATAAATAAAGAACTTATTTCCTCAGACCTTTCCGGTCTGAGCCATCCTACCTGAGCGTATTTGGAAACCGGTTTTAAGGCTTATGATCTATGCCTGTATTATTCCTTTAAAAGAATTTTGAGTTAATATGCAGCAGCACTCCAACACATTTTTAAAAGTGAGCATAAAAAACACGGGATCAATACTTTCAAATTGCTCAAATTCAAACTTAACATTAAGACAACCAACGAAAATGAACAACCAAGTATAGGCTGTGGTATTTTGACCCGGAAATTTGAGCGGCGGGGACTCTCGGGTAAAATGCCGAATGAGCTATAAAATATGGTCTATGTGGTTTACTTTGACTACAAAAAAGAATACGCCTCGCCCCTTTACTAATATTTGCTTGTGCAAATGATAGAAATACTCCCTTTACTTACCGGAGGACTGGTACTCTTCCTCTACGCCATTGCACAGCTTTCACAGGTACTGGGCGACATCTTTACGGATAAGGCCCGCTATGCGATCGAAAAATACACCAGGAATATCTTTGTTTCGGTACTGATCGGCACCATACTTACGATCCTGCTGGATTCTTCATCTGCGGTGATTATTTTAACCATCACCTTTATCAACGCGAGGAGCCTGAGTTTTAAAAATGCCATGGGCATTATCATGGGTGCTAACATCGGCACCACCTTTTCCAGCCAGATCATCGCATTGGATGTAGAAAAGTTCGCTATTATCCCCCTGCTTGTAGGGCTTATATTAAAAGTTTTTATAGCGCACCCCAATGCCAAAAAATATGGCTCTATTCTCCTGTATTTCGGCATGCTCTTTTTCGGTTTATTCATTATGGAGGAAGCCGTGCTGCCGCTCAAAGACAGCGCCACGTTTAAAGGCTGGATAACCAGGATAGAAGATCATCACGTACAAGGTGCTTTCATAGGGGGCCTGGTTACCCTGATCATACAATCCTCCAGTGCCACCATGGGTATGGCCATTGTACTGGCCAAACAGAACCTGATCAATACTGCCGGAGGTGTCGCTGTAATGTTAGGGGCAGAACTAGGTACCTGTTCAAGCACCTTACTGGCTACCATTAAAGGAAGCAGGCAAGCGCTAAAGGCTGGGTTGTTTCACCTGTTCTTTAACTTGATCACCATAGCTATTGGGCTGGTAGTCTTTCACCCTTTTGTTGAGCTGATCCTTTTCATCTCCTCCAATCAGAGCATAGACAATCAGATCGCCAATGCGCATATGCTTTTTAACATTGGCGGGGTACTGATTTTCCTTCCCTTTACAGGTCTGGCTCATAAAGCACTTAATTACGTGCTCCCCGATAAAAAAGAAACTTCTACGGCGACTATTGGGAAGAACTGATTATCCCACTGCTTCTTTGTAGCGTTTTAAAGCCCGCTCCCTAGCTTCTTTATGCTCCACGATGGGGTTTGGATACCGATCAGTATCGTATTCGGGGACCCATTGCTTTACATATTTCAACTCCTTATCAAACTTCTCCAATTGAAGTGCAGGATTGAATATCCTAAAGTACGGTGCTGCATCTACCCCACTGCCGGCTGCCCATTGCCAACCTCCTACATTGCTGGCTGCCTCATAATCCAGGAGCTTTTCAGCAAAGTAAGCCTCACCCCACCGCCAGTCGATGAGCAAGTGCTTGGTTAGAAAACTCGCCACCAGCATGCGCATGCGGTTGTGCATGAAACCAGTCTCGTTAAGCTCCCGCATCCCGGCATCTACCAGGGGATAACCTGTTTTTCCGGTACACCAGGCTTCAAAGTGCGTTTTGTTGTTTTCCCATTCTACTTCATCATACTTCGGCCTGAACGCTTTCGTCAGGCTTTCGGGAAAATGGTACAAAATCGATTGATAGAAATCGCGCCAAATGAGTTCGTTGAAGTACTTTTCATTGAGTTCCCCGGCCACACGGCCCAACTCACGAATGCTTATCGTGCCAAAACGAAGATGCACGCTCAAACGCGAAGTTCCTTTGATCGAAGGAATATCGCGCGTTTTGTGGTAGTTTTTTATTATGTCCTTGTCTATTTCCCGTGTGGGAAAGTCAAAAGAAAAGGATTCAAAATGCATATCCTTCAAGAACACTTTTGCCTTGGATGGCCCTTGTACTAAGGCAGAAAAATACTTTTCCGTAGCATACGGCCGAAGGTAAAAAGGGGTTAGCTTGTCTTTCCACTTTTTCATATAGGGGGTAAATACTACATAAGGGTCGCCATCCTCTTTAAGCACTTCATTTTTTTCAAAAATAACATGGTCTTTGTATCCCCTGAATTCTGCACCGTGTGCTTCATACAACTGGTATATGGCTTTATCCCGTTCTTGTGCATAGGGTTCATAGTCTCTGTTGGCAAAAAGGGCAACGGGGTTTAGCGCTTGCAGTAGTTTTTTGTGCACTTCCTCCGGCTTACCGTATTCTATCAGCAGGTTGCTTCCCATGTCTTCGAGTTCCTGCTTAAGCCGCTTTACTTCACGCCATATAAAAAGCACGCGCGCATCTTTGGCGGGTAGTTCGTCCAAAATGTTGCGGTCAAAAATAAAGAGAGGTTGTACGGTAAGTCCGCTCTTAAGCGCATGGTATAAGCCTGCATTGTCTTCTAAACGCAAATCGCGTCTAAACCAAAAAAGGGCAAGTCTGGCGTTAGTCATCTTCGCGTTTTTTTACAGGAGCATCGGGGCGTGGATAAACGAGCCGTTCTATAAGCTTTGGTGTGTAATAAGCATCTAATCCGTTTACGCTCACCGTTTGCAGCTGTTCATGATGGATGAAACCGTCTTGGGCGATTGCCTTCTCTTCCAGGTACACTTCGCGTATTTTTGCTATCAGCAGAATTGTATCATTGGCTTGTATGTGCTGCTTTTCAACAAAAGTGCAACCCGCCTTGAGCAAACTCTGTTTTACATAAGGGGCCTTATGTGCTTTGCTATACCACGGAGTTAAGCCGGTTGCTTCAAACTCTGAAACCCCCCGTTCGTATTTAGCTGCGCATTGATGTGCCTGGCGTACCATGCCTCTTGAAACAGCATTTAGGGTAAGTTCTTTTGTGTCATAAATGTTTTCCAGGGTATGCCGGGGCACGGTATGCGGCCTGAAGAGTACGCCCACCAAAGGTGGATGTGCCCCTATGTGTATAACGGAAAAGAAAAGGCCCAGGTTCTCTTGTCCGCTTGCGCTACGTGTACCCAGCAGGTTGAGCGACTTAAAGCCCCCGAGAGAATTAAAGAAATTGGCGCGGTAAAAGCGGTCCCAGTGCTCAAAATCCATCTGTTTAAAATGCCGCGCTGCCATTTATAGGGTTCTCAAACTCGACATACCTCCATCTAAATGCAATACCTGCCCGGTTACCCAACTGCTATCCTCTGTAAGCAAATACATCACTGCCTTGCTGATGTCTTCAGGAGTGCCGATCTTCTTCAAGGGGTGTCTTTGTGTATTGGCTTCTCTTTTTTTGTCGTTATTGAGCAAACCTTCTGCAAGGGGTGTATCCGTTAAAGAAGGCGCAATTGCGTTAAAGCGTATTTTAGGCGCATACTCAGCCGCCAGACTTCGGGTAAGCCCTTCTACTGCTCCCTTAGCTCCGCTTATACTCGCATGAAAGGGCAAACCGGTTTGCACGGCTACCGTACTGAACAACACTACGCTTCCGCTTCCGGCTTTAAGCGCTTTAATAGCCTGCTGAATAACCTTCACTGCCCCGATATAGTTAAGTTCGAGTTCCGCGCGCATTTTCTCCAAGGTGAAGCGCTCAAAGGGTTTCAGTTCTATACTTCCGGGACAATATACCAATCCCGCCAAAGAATCGGGTAAATCCAGTGTTTCTTCTCCCAGCACATCATAGCTTTGTTTTTCTACTGCTGTGGGTAAATCTGCTTCTTTAATGGAGCGGGAAGCTGCCCATACCTGGTGTCCCCTTTCTACCAGGTCAAGTATTACTTGTTTTCCAATGCCCGATCCTCCTCCAATTACCAAATAGTTCATGATGCTGTTAATTTAACGCAAATTGATATAAGACTTCTGAAATGAACTGGTTTCAAGCTGCCTGCTAAAAGCCGTTACCTAAGGCTAACCATATTCCGCGCAAGCGGGCATTCATTTTCTCTATTGAGTTTATGTTGATGTACCACAAAAGGGAGCGCTTTCAATGGTTGCTCATAAACCTGTTGTTCTGTATTCTTAAAGTGTTTGCTTATCTCCTGGCCAACTCAAAAAACTCACTTCGGTATGTTTCTTCTTTGAATTTACCCGAATAGTGGGCGGTAACGGTGCTGCTTCCCGTATCTTCTATGCCGCGGGTGGCCACACACATATGGTCGGCATCAATGATCACGGCTACATCTTCTGTTTCCAATACGCGCTTTAACTCATCGGCTATTTGCTCTGTAAGCCGCTCCTGTACCTGCGGGCGCTTGGCAAAGTACTTCACAATACGGTTGATCTTACTTAGGCCGATTACTTTACCCGAGGAAATATAAGCTACATGTGCTTTCCCCAAAATAGGCACAAAATGGTGCTCACAATAAGAGTGCAAGGTAATGTTGCGCTCAACCAGCATTTGCCCGTAACGGTACTTGTTGTCAAAGAGTTTCACTTCGGGCTTGTTCTTAGGATCTAAACCTTGAAACACTTCCTTGACAAACATTTTGGCTACCCTGGCAGGAGTGCCGCTCAGGCTATCATCGTTCAGATCCATGCCCAAAATGTGCATGATATCGGCAAACTTAACCCGGATTTGTTCGATCTTGCTTTCGTCATCCAGGTCAAAAGCGCCCACACGCAATGGGGTTTCCAAACCGGTAGAAAGGTGTTCTTCCCCGGCCAGTTCTATATCGTGCCAGATCTCATCGGCATTATTTTCTATTTTCCTGTCTACTTTTCCGTTAACCGGAGTATTCAACAAAGTTTCTCGGAGTTTCATATAAGGTCACTTTAAGTTCAAGCGCTTCAGCTACTTCTTTTCGCAACAGTTTCCATATCACCATAGCGATGTTTTCTGCCGTGGGATTAAGCACTTTAAATTCTTCTGTTTCTTCGTTTAAATTCTTATGGTCAAAACGCTGCTCTACCTGTTCTTCAATAAGATCAGCCAGCCATTTCATATCCACTACATAGCCCGTTTCAGGATCTACATCTCCCCTTACGGAAACAATCAGTTCGTAATTGTGACCATGGTAGTGAGGGTTGTTGCACTTGCCGAATACCGCTTCATTTTTTTCTACAGTCCAGCTTGCGTTGTGCAGGCGATGTGCTGCATTGAAATGTGCGTGCCTGCTTACGGTAACTTTACTCATACTGCTTTGGTTAAGCGCTGTACAAAGCGATCAAAAATGATCTTGAACCATTCCGTATACAAATGAGGGTTCTCTTCCATATCCAGGCTAATGTCTTCTATGGCCATCCATTTCCATGCAGCTACTTCATCTGTATTGATATGGGGAACGGTATCACAATAGCCCACCAGAACATGATCAAATTCATGTTCGGCGAGTCCCTTATCCAATTCGGCATAATACACAAAGTCAAGCACCTTCTCCAAGGTACAGTCAAAACCCATTTCTTCCACCAACCTGCGGTGTGCGGCCTCTTCAACGGTTTCGCCTCCGCGCGGGTGGCTACAACAGGTATTGGTCCACAGACCCCCTGAGTGGTATTTATGAAAAGCGCGCTGTTGGAGCATGATCTCTCCTGCGGGGTTGATCACAAATACGGAAAACGCGCGGTGCAGGAGTCCTTTTTCGTGGGCTTCCATTTTCTCCATCAGTCCGAGCTCATTGTCCTGCTCGTCAACCAGGATAACTTCTTCTGCCATGTATATTGTAAATATCTATGTTGTGGTAATCAAAAAGCTAAAGTAGGTTGAAACTATGCTTTACGTAAGATTGAATAAGAAGGCTATACTTCCCACTATTGGGAATACGTACCCGTTGATTCATGATCACGTGCGCCGGTGTAGCCTTAATCTTTTGAAAAAGCGCATAATAATACACATAAGCTATGTATACACCAAAGCGGGCTTTTTTAGGCAATTGAATGATGCCTTCATAGCCCGTATGGAAGTCTTTTTCGATGTCCAGCTCAATTTCTCTTTTAGTTTGGTCATCAAAAGCATCCATATTTACCCCGGGAAAATATACACGCCCCAGGGCCTGGTAATCTGCCTTTAGGTCTCTTAAGAAATTGATCTTCTGGAAAGCAGAACCTAGTTTCATGGCATTGTGTTTGAGCGCTTCATATTGCGCTTCATTTCCATAACAAAACACTTTGAGGCACATAAGGCCTACTACCTCTGCAGAACCCAGGATGTACTCCTCATACTTTTCGTCTGTATACTGCAGTGGGTTGAGATCCATTTCCATGCTGTGCAAAAAGGTATCGATCAGCTCTTTGTCTATATTAAACTGGCGCACCGTTTCCTGGAAAGCGTTTAATACGGGATTGAGGCTGATTTGATTTTCAATGGCTTCATACGTTTGCCTGCGAAAATCGTCCAGCAACCACTTCTTGTCGTAGTCATGGAAAGTATCCACGATCTCATCGGCAAAGCGAACAAAACCGTAAATTGCATAAATGTGGTCGTGCAAAGATCGGTCTAAAGCCAGAATACCTAAGGAAAAAGAAGTGCTGTAGCTCTTGGTTATCATACGGCTGGTACGCCTTGATACTTTGTCATAAAGTTGTTTCATACTGCTCCTACTAGTTTAAATTCTTTCTCAATTTCATCTGCTACCACCTTGCCGGAGATTAGAGAGGGAGGCACCCCGGGGCCCGGTACCGTAAGTTGCCCGGTAAAAAACAGGTTTTTGACTTTTTTGCTCTTAATGCCCGGTTTCAGGATAGCTGTTTGTTTAAGGGTATTGGCCAATCCGTATGCATTCCCTTTCAGGGAATGATAATCTTCTTTAAAGTCTTTTACAGCATAGCTGCGGTTGTACACCACGTGCTCTGCGATCTCTTCGCCCAGGTGCTCTTCTAACCGCCTCATCATCAGGTTATAGTATTTTTCGCGCACAAACCCATCATCCTCAAGATCAGGAGCTATTGGCATCAAAAGGAAAAGGTTCTCGCAACCTTCGGGAGCCACGCCGGGATCTGTTTTGGAAGTACAGGATACGTAAAACAAGGGGTCAGCCGGCCATTTTTTAGTACGGTATATTTCTGTTGCATGCTTATCAAAGTCTGCATCAAAAAAGAGGGTATGATGACGTAGATTTTTCAGCTTTTTGTTTACCCCCAAATAAAACAGCAGGCTGGAGGGCGCCAGGGCTCTGTTTTCCCAATACGATTTGCTGTAGGTGCGGTACTGAGGAGAAAGCAAATGTTGTTCTACGTGGTGGTAATCCGCACCCCCCACTACTACATCAAAAGCGTAGCTTCCACTGGCCGTAATCGCACGCTGCGCCACCCCATCAACTACTTCTATATGCTGTACTTCTTCGCTTGTTTTAAAAACAACGCCCAACTCTTTGGCCACGCTCACCATGGCTTCTACAATTTTGTGCATACCTCCTTTGGGGTACCAGGTACCTAAGGCCATATCTGCATAATTCATTAGGCTGTACAACCCAGGTGTATTGTCCGGGGTTCCCCCTAAAAACAAAATGGGAAACTCCATGAGCTGGCGCAGCTTGGGATTTTTAAAGTAGCTGTGTACATAACTGCGCATGGATTTTAACAAGTGCAACTGAAAAAGCCCTTTAACCACACGCATATCTGCAAATTCCAGCAAACTTCGCCCGGGTTTATAAACGAGATCATTAATGCCGACCTGGTATTTATAAGCAGACTCTGCAAGAAACTGGCGCAGCTTTTCACCCGCCCCCTGCTCTATCTTATCAAAAAGCACATATAGTTCCTCCAGGTTAGCGGGCATATCAACAAAGTCTTTATCCCCGAAGTAGACCCGGTAAGAAGGATCTAAACGTTCCAATTCATAAAAATCGGAAACCTTTTTACCGAAATCTTCAAAAAAGGATTCGAATACATCGGGCATCCAATACCAGCTCGGGCCCATATCAAAGGTATAGCCCTCAACAGAAAACGACCTGGCCCGTCCTCCGAGCTGGTCGTTCTTTTCCAATACGGTTACTTCGTAACCTTTTTTAGCTAAGTGACTTGCTGCGGAAAGACCTGCAAATCCTGAACCTATAACTAGGGCTTTCGTGCGCATGTCTGACTTAAATATTTAAACGTTAACGGTAATCCTGCAGTTTTGACTGCATTTTTTTTCGGGCCAGGAAAATGCGGCTTTTAACTGTACCAAGTGGGATATCAAGGATTTCCGAAATCTCTTCATACTTATACCCGTTATAGTACATCATAAACGTTTCTACATAGGTCTTTTCAATGCTGTTTATCTGACGCATCATATACTCCTGGTCTACGATAGCATCTGTAGTGGCCACCTTCTCTGTTTCCCCCATGTTTAGGAAGTATTTGTTGTCCGTGTCGTCCACAAACGTGTTTTGATTCTTACGCTTTCTGTAAGCATTTATGAAGGTGTTCTTCATAATGGTATATAGCCAACCTTTAATGTTGGTGCCTTCCTGGAACTTGTTTTGATTTTTCAGGGCCTTGAAAAGGGTTTCCTGGAGGAGGTCATTGGAATCTTCTGTACTGCGGGTGAGTTTCATAGCCAGCTGCATTAAAAAAGATTCGTGTGAAAGGATCATTGCGCCAAATTCATTTTTAGACATCTTGCTTTTTTTGGTTAGAAGAGTTTTTGTTTAACGATCTTGAGGTCAAAGTTAAACAAGATTTTCACATGTGCAAATCCATCTGTAGTATTTTACGCACTATTCTTTGAAAAAAACCAAAGAAATTGAAAATCAGTGTGTAAACACTGATCTATGCAGCACCCTAACAGCAGCTCTTAGAAGATATTATTAATATTGGAAATAGAATTATACGAAAAGCTTGCGAAGTTCCTCAATGTTTGGGCAAACTTCAACAGAATTGTGCTTTTGATCCAGCTCTACATTGTGCAGTTGGATGCCGGTGACAAAGAATTTGTAGTTGTCTGAGTCAAACATTTGTCCTAAACGATCAAAGTACATTTCTACTTCTTCATAGTTTGGGCGGGTGGTAAATATGGAAATAAACTGATCGATATTTGTTTTGTCTGAAACCTCTTTGAGGTATTCAATGGGAACAGACTGTCCTAAATAGATCACGCGGTGTCCCGATTTTTTTAAGAAGTAGTACAAATAGAGCAGGCCCAGTTCATGCAATTCATTGGCCGGCAGGTAAAGCACATAGCTGTTGCGCTTGTTGTGGTTGGGGGTAATCGTCTGGTCGATTATGGAAAAGACCTTTTGTTTTACCAGATTGGAGATGAAATGCTCATTGCTTACGTTAATGGCTCCTGCCTGCCACAAAAGGCCGATCTGCTGGATGAACACCCCTACGATCTTTGTTAGCGTCTCATCCGTACCGAATTGGATCAGGCAACGGTTGAATACGGAATCAAAAAGGTATTCATCATATTCGAGCATGGCAATTTTAAATGCATTGATTTGGCTTTCGTAATTGCCTTGGTACCGGCCTGCATCTACCACGGCTGTGCGGATCTCATCATCACTCATACTAGCCACATGGCTGATTTTCATACCTCCCTTTACCAGTACGGCTACATTTAAGATCCGCTTAAGGTGCTCGTCTACGTAATAGCGTATGTTCGTATCGGTGCGATAGGGCTCAATAAGGTTATAGCGCTGCTCCCAGGCGCGTAAGGTATGCGCTTTAATGCCCGAAAGCTGTTCTAAATCTTTTATAGAATATTTTGAATCCAAACTACTTGCCTTATTTACCTTACATACAGCAAAAGTACTATTTTGTTTAAGTTTTCTCAAAATCTCTTAACCTTAACCCCCTTGTTTTTCTAATGAGGCGCTATCCAGTACTTTTGCGCCCCTAAACATTTTTATGAGTACTTTCATAGAGGAAATCGCCAAACGCAGAACTTTTGGCATTATCTCCCACCCCGACGCAGGTAAAACCACCCTAACCGAAAAATTACTACTCTACGGGGGAGCAATTCA
>JANQPD010000043.1 GCA_028285465.1 Owenweeksia sp.
CGTCATAAGCCGTACAGGGGAGGCCGCCCTGCAGTACCCCCTCGATATTCCCAAGGGGCGGGCAAATATGACGCCCAGCTTGAGCCTGAGCTACAGCAGTGACCGCGGTACAGGCTGGTTGGGCATGGGCTGGGATATTTCCGTGCCCCAGATCACCATCGACACCCGCTGGGGGGTACCCACTTTTCCCGCTACGGTACAGGAAGAGGTATACTTGCTCAACGGCAGTTCCCTGGCTATGCAAGGAGGGGTAAAGGGCAACCGGCCAAAGCTGAACGGCAGCGGGCAACTGGATCCGCAGGCGCACGACAGGCAGACCGGCCCAGTACGGTTTTTTGAGCGCACCATGCCTGCCTACCAGGAAATTGAACGCACGGGAAGCAACCCGACCAATTATACCTGGGTGGTAACCACGGCCGACCGGACCAAATACTATTACGGTACCCTGGACGGGAGCCAGGTACACGAAAATGCGGTATTGAGAGCCAATACAGACCCCACCCCGGCCAATAACAACATCTTGAGCTGGAAGCTGGCAAAGGTCGAAGACAAATGGGGCAACAACATCCGCTATACCTATGCAAAGCGCGAAGAGACCTCCACTTCCAATAAGATCAGGCAGGGAGGCCGTTCGTTTGTATTGCAGTCCATACGCTATACGGGCTTTAGCACTACCGAAACCGGGAAATACGAAATTGAGTTTGTAACGGATCAGAACGCCCGTTTGGACGCACGCGTTTCCATGAAATCGGGCACGAAGGAACTGGACGACCGTTTGCTCAAGGAGGTGATCGTGCGCTATGACGGGCAGGAAGTGAAAAAATTTGTATTGACGTATAACAGCAATGGGGCCGAGGCGTATTTTAAAACCTTGCTGCAAAGCTTCTCTGAATACCGTTCCGGCCAGCTGTTTTACAGCCACGACTTCGAATACTATGAAGAAGACATTGCCTTTGAAGCCGCCAAGGAAACCGAGGTGCCCCATTTTAACAACAATGCCTTTGACGATATCGTGGGTGGCCTGGCCAGCGTTGCCGGACCACTCTCTTCCGTACTGGCGCCTTCGCCCATCAATACCACCAAAAACTTTTCGTGGAATGTAGGCGGTTCTGTAGGGCTTGGCCTGGCCCCCGGCTCGGCCCCTTCCAACAGCAAAACCTATACTCTTTCCGGCCGGTTCATTTACGGGGAATCGAACAGCAAATATGCGTTGAGCCTGCAGGACTTTAACGCAGATGGCCTGCCGGACCTGGTGTATGAAAAAAACGGAAAAAAGTGGTACCGCCCCTCTTCCCTTAATGCAGACGGAACCTATAGCTTTGGCAGCAAGACTTCCATTTTTTTCGGCCAGCCCTTTATGGTGAACAAAAGCATCACCAACCACTACGGGCTCGATTTTGTACTTCCCCTGGATGCCTTTTACTTTGGGCTGAACTACAACCGCACCAAGAGTTACGTAGACAATTACTTCAACGACTACAACGGGGACGGCATACCCGATATCGTACACCTCAGAAACAACAAGCGCCTTATTGCCTTTGGCAGTTTGCTGGACAACGGGGAGGTAACCTATGGCCTGAGCAGCTTAAACACCCCTAATCCAGCCCTGAAAGGGGTGGAAGTAACGGTGGCTGATATGCAGGAGGAGGCCCTCCAGGATATGGAACTGGTAAAAATATGGGAAGCGCCCTTTGAGGGTGAAGTGCAACTCACCGGAGAAGCTTCCCTGGTGGATAACCTGGACGGAGAAGTAGAAGTGGCGGTGCAACACGATGGGGGATACCTGGTGAACTTCCAGGACGTAAGCCCCGAAAACCCGGTAAACATAGACGAGACCATATCGGTAAACAAAGGGGATTACCTCCTCTTTAGAACGCGTTGTAAAGCGGACGGACAGCAGGACCTGGTACATTGGGATCCCCTTGTGGAATATACCAGCACCTCTCTGGCCACCCTGGAAGACGAAAACGGCAAAACGTATGGCAGCAGCCTGTACAGCGATGGCTTCCTCCTGTCTGGTGCAGAAGGAGTAAGCTTTGCCGGCGACCAAAAAATACGGATAGACTGGCCGGAATTCTGGCTGAACAACTCCACGGACGATGTGGTGCTGAAGGCAAAACTTACCCTGGTTAATACCGTATCCGGCACGGAAACATACCGGGAATACTCGCAAATGGTGGCTTCCGGTACCAATACCCTGGTAGCCCCGGCTGAATTTAAAGAAAACGGGGTGGGGAACACCCCGGGCTTTTTCAGCTCTATGAGCCTGGTAAGCGGGATAGACGAAGATTATGTAGGCCAGCTTAGTTTTGAAGCCTATGCCAACAGCAACGTAGATTGGCAGGCCATAGACTGGCGGCCTAAGGTAAGCCTGGACCAGGGCGATTGCAGCAGCGAAATAGACCACGAAGTGTATCCCGTAGTCTCTTTTCACAGCTACAACAAGTTGCAACGGCTGGAGGACCCTGCTTCTACCTCCGGTTTTACTTTTCAAAGCACCACCGATTATGTGTTGGCGCCCATCCTCACCGCTTCGGCGGCCCAGGTGCAGGCCCTTTTTCCCAATGCGGATTCGCCCCGCCCCCTTACCGCCAAGCTGGTCGCTAAGAACGGGGGAAAGACCATTGCCCGGGGTGCCCTTGAATTGTCGCATACCGGTACCATTACCTTTAAAGAACTGGCGGCAGATGGTACCATTGGTGCGGTATACAGCTTTTCCAACCCCCAGGGGTCTTACTTCTTTAAGGGAGCCGACATTACCGTTAATCCCCTATACCTGGTGCTGAGCACCGAAAGCCAGCCGGTAGCGGATTTCCTTAGTACTTACCTGCAGAACTTTACCTTGTTCAGCGTGGTGAACGGCAACCCTACACCCCGCCATACCTTTGGCAACCACAACATTTTTTACCGGCACCATCAGGGGCGGAATATGCACAGCCTGCATTGGGGGCAATTTGGCTGGAGCCATCCCGAGCAGGTGCTTATGCCTGAAGACAGCCTGTACCCGCCCATCCAGGACCTAGTAAACGATTATGATTTTTCCGGGGAAGGCAGCGACCCCGACTCTACCGATTTTGCCGACCTGACCGGGGAGGGCAGTGCCGCCAATCCCCGGAACTGGAAGTTCCACAGCATGCTGCCTAAAAGAGGGGAAGACATTACCCATGTGCGCTCTTACGTAGAAGCCCTGAGCCTGGGTACGGCAGGCTACGACCGCTGGACGGTATACAACTCGAATATTTACTGCGGGGGTACCCCGGACGGCTACCTGGCGGCCGGAAAGCTGGGCGAAACCGAAGTGATCCCCGAACCGGCAGGCACCCCCATCACCAACGACCTCTTTATGGCCTATGGGGCAGGCATGCAATCCAAATCGAGATCGCTGGCCGCAAACGCCAGTGTGGCGGGAGCATTTTCAGCCTCCCGTACCATACCCGATGCGTCTATATTCTGGAACCGCAGCTACAGCAGCATGATGGACTTTAACGGGGACGGCTACCAGGATATCCTCTACGTAAATGAAGACCAGCAACAACTGGTGATAAAGGCTACCGACCCCATGGGAGGCTATACCGCAGCGCGTACGTATACCGTGGCCAACGTAGCGGCCGTTACCGAAACCGAAGTGCACCACAGCGGGCAAACCGTGCAGGGAACCTATGTTAATGAGAAGACTAAGAAAATGAAGATCACCATAGGGGGAAGCATGGGGCAAAGCTTTGGCCGTACCGAAACCCATGCCTACTGGAACGATTTTAACGGGGACGGTTTACCCGACCGCATCCTGGGTACGGGTATTGAACTCAATACCGGCACAGGTCTGGCCCCTATTGCCAACAATTTTGGCATACAGGATATAACGTCAAATACGGCCTATAGCATAGGCAACAATTTTGGGCAAAACCTCAAAGAATGGGGGAAACCCAAGCAAGGCGGAGGGCTGAGCTTTAGCGCGGGCATGGGCCTGGATATGAGCGGGGGCGAATCGGAAAACCTGTTGCTCGACATCAGCGGAGACGGCCTGCCGGACCAGCTTACGCTAACCCAGGTACCGGGCGGGGCTACGCTTTTTTCCGTACAGCTCAATAACGGCAGTGGTTTTACTACATTGGGCAGCTCTTATTTTGACTTTACAGATGTAGAGCCCTGGAACAACAACCGCGCCCTTTCTGTATCGGCCCGCGCAGCCGGCAGTCTCGGGTTGCCGATCGTACCCTTGCTGGCTGCCCACGTAAAGCTTTCCCTTTCCCTGAACGGCAACCTGGCCTATACGCTCAACCAGTTGAAAACCAGTTTTAAAGATATGAACGGAGATGGCCTCCTGGATTTTGTACACGCCAAAAACAGTGGCGACATCGAGATCTCTTACGCCAAACACGGCCGGGCCAATAAGCTCAAGCGCGTGATCAATCCCCTGAACGGAAGTTTCCGCATTACCTATAAGAGCGTGGGCAACCAGTACGGCCCCAAACCCGTGCGCATCCCTACGCACGAAACCCACACCCAGGATAAAATGGTATGGGACATGCCCCACAGCAAATGGGTAATGGCCAGCGTAACGGTGCAGGACGGGCTGGACCTGCAAAATACATCCGCCCAAAGCATAGACGGCAGCGATTCCGTAACCTATTTTTACGAGTATGACGGGGGGTTGCACAGCCGCAGGGAGAAAAACTTCCTGGGCTTTAGCCGCATCGAAACACGTATGCCGGCCGACCAGCCGGGCTTTCATCCTGCGCAAACGGATGAGATCGTGTACCTGACCGAAGTAAGCGAATACTTCCCGGCCGAAAGCAATGCGCCCACCTACCGCCTGCGCTCGGAATACCTGGCCGGGCTGTTGCAAAGCAAACTCCGGCTGTACAACAAAGAAATAAGAGTATGCAGTCCTGATCCGGTAGTTTGTGAAACACCCGTGCGCACCGTAAAACTGATCCATAAGCAACAAAACACTTACGAATTCCGCAAGGTGGCGATGAGCGGGAGCAAGATCAACCAGGTGGCATACGATTCCCAGGCCGAAGAATGGACACAGGTAGCCTGGAACAGTGTGGAAGAAGCGGAGTGCATCTTTCCGGCCGTGGTGGCCACCGAAAGCTATAGTGTACCTAAGGTTGCAGACCAGCACCGCGCCCACAGCCAGAAATTTACCCTGGCCTATGATGCCTATACCAATCTTACGGAATACAACAACGAAGGTACTTCCAGCCTGGGTGCACGCGACAGCGTGATTACCGATACCATCATTCACCGGCATTATGAAGAAATGC
>JANQPD010000080.1 GCA_028285465.1 Owenweeksia sp.
TGCTCAACTACGCCCTCAACCGCTACGAAGAAGGTGGCTGCTGCCACCATGTGGATAAATTCATCTCCTTCGATACGCCTTATAAAGGCCTCAACATCCCCCTGGCGCTGCAGCACCACGCCCGCTATTACAATACCGGAAATACGCCAGATGGCAAGCTCTTTGGCGCCAAAGGCACTTCCGCCAAAAAGATCGAAGAACTGCTCCGTAGCCCGCTTATGCAGGACATAGTAGTATACAACCTGGAACGGGCAAAGCTCAGCGAACGCACCGCTTTAGATCCCCTGCCCAAAGACTGCTACAACATTGCCATTGCCAACGGCAGCCTGCAGGGCAATACTTTTGCCTTTGCGCAGGGCAACGATCTGTTCCGCATGGGCGTGGCGGAAGACCTCAGCCTCTTCGGTTCTCTGGCGGGCGGCATACTGTTTTACCGCCGGTCTACGCCCCTGGCCATCCATGCCCGCAACAAGGGGCAAAGCCAGCAACTGGTAAACTACATCGATGCCGGTACCACCCACAACGGCCTGTACCACCGTACCCGGAACAAAATACTGGGCGTTACCCTTACCGCCCTGGCGCTCTTTGCCGCCCTGGTAGCGGCCTTCCAATTGGTTGGGTTGGGCGTAGGCTCTCTGGTAATAGCGGCAGCGGCCATTGTAAATGCAGGCATCCGCAACACCTACAACAACCGGCAAGACTATATCAGCATACAGGAAAAAACCCTGGCCTACGACCATGCCCCCGGCAGCCGGGCCACCGCCCTGGGCGGCCTCTTTAGCAGTGAACGCAGCTACCTCTACCGCGGCTACGACATAGGCGATGCACACAGCGCAGGCCTGCGCAGCGAATTTTCGCTGGTACCCACCGTAAGCGCCCTGGGTATAGACACGGAGGACCTGACTATGAATATAAATGGTTTAACTACTTCTCAAAAAGAAGAAAAAATACCATTTGAAAAGTATTACCAAGATCCAGAGCAAGGTAACAGCCATCAGTATCACGTGGAGTTTACCGAACAAAACGCACAGTTTATGGTAAACGAGCTGCGGGCCGCGGCGCAGGCCCCTTTTTCCAGCCTGGAGCAGGCGCTGGACCGCTACTACAATTACGGGCGCGAAGAAGAAAACGTACTGGGACAGGTACAGGTGCAAAGCGGGGGTACCCTGGCGCTCAACGACAAAAACCCCTGGGGCTATGCCGGGCAGGGGGGTACGTCTCCTCGCTTGGACGAGAGTATAGAAATATATACCAAGGTTTGTGGCAGCCATATAGAAGTAGAGAACAACGGGCTGTTGAGCCTGGGTAGCAGCAGTTATAGCACTTCAACTTCCGGGCAATTGGTAAACCAGCGGGCCGAATTGTATGTACGGGCGGGCAGCGTACTGGAACTCAAAGCGGGCGCCACCCTGGTAGTACGCGACAGTTCACGCCTGCTGATCCTGCCGGGGGCGGAACTGCTGGTACATCCCGGGGCATCCATTGAGCTGGACGGGGCCGGGGCGGTGCTGGAACTGCAAGGCAAGCTTAGGTTAAAAGCCAATGCCGTACTGCAACCCAGTGGTAGCGGCATACTGCGCTTTAACCAAAACATGCAGGCCAATACGGCCGCACAGTTCCTGGCCTTCGAGGGCAACAACGCCCTGCTCTTGAGCAGCCCCCTGGGCGATGCGCATACGCGCCTGCAGGTATGGCAAAACACCTGGTTTACGCCCGCGTTGGACAGCCTGGCCGTACAAAACCTGCGCGTAGAACTGCGGCAGGGGGTATTTATGGCCGTGCAGGGCACTTTTTTTACCGAAAATACCCACTACACCAAAAGCCCGGAGGATGTGTACAAGCACGAGGGGCTGCGTCTTTTCGGGCAGGCGGGCGCTACCGTGCACCATTGCAGCTTTACTTCCGGCAATTACGGCCTGCTGGCCCTATTGGCTACCTACGGCCAGCCGCTTACGCTGCGCCACTGCACCTTTCGCTATTGCGGCAACGGGCTGGAAACCCGCGGCAAGCGCGCCTGGGTGTACAACAGCACTTTTGAAGACAATGCGGCCGGCTGGCTTGGACGCGACCATGACGGGGAATGCCGCTTTTTTGAAAGTACGGCCCGCAACTGCAACAGCGGCATCCGCTTTAACGGGCAGGCCGGCTCCCGCCTGGTGGTAAGCAATGCCGTGCTCAACACCAACCAGAACGGGCTGGAAATAGAGGGGGCGGCCCTGCGCAGCGTATGTTCGGACTACCGCTTTAACCTCTACGGCATCCGGGCATCGCAAAGCAGCCTCGATCTTTCGGACCGGGCGCAGAACCGCTTCGACAACAGTTACGAAGATATTTTGCTGGACGAGGCCGAAGCCTGCCTGCTCCACCAGGGCTTTAACCGCTTTGCGCAGGGCAATAACTACCTTACGGGCACTTTATCGGCCAACGCCATACCCACCCTCTACAACAGCGGCAGCGGCTATGCCCTGCGGGTACAAGACAACGATATGCCCGCCACGGGCGGCAGTGTGGCGGTGCGCCTCAGCCTGAACGGGGCAGGGGTGGGGCTCTACAACTGGAGCCCCATGCTCAGCTACCCCAATTTTTGCAGCGGGCAAACGGCCGGGGGCAATCTTTGTGCCGAATGCGCGGGCAAAACCCTGCTCATTCCGCCCGCAGGTGGCCTGCGCCTGGAAGAGGCGGTGCCGGCCGCCATTGCCTACCTGGTAGACCATCCCGATGAAGGGACGCCTGAAGACAACCTCCGGGCCATGGACGCGCTGCAAACCATTATGGACTACATCAGAGAAGCCGCGCTCTACGGCCCGCAGGACGAAGGACCGGGCAGCCACTACCTGGACGCCAGCGAGCGCATGCTGATGGACTATGCCTTTGCGTATTATATGGCCGCTCTTTCCAACGCCTACCGCCTGGAAGTGCTTAGGCCCAACCGTGCAGTGCCGGGGCAGGAAGCGGATCCCTACCTGCAATACATTGTGCACGAAGCGACTTACCGCCTGGACCACCAGGTGCCTGACAGCGAGGCCCCTTACCAAAAGGGCTTTTATTTCCAGCTGGCGCAGCCGCATGCCTTTCGCATAGGTGAACATTACGACCATGCCCTGGCCGGGCTGGCCGAAGCCGGGAGCTGGGCCAGCGGGCCGGAACTGGCCCTGGCGCAGTACTGGACCTGTGTGTTTGAGGCCGAGGAAGCCCTTATCCTGGAGGAAATAGACATGGAAAGCTTTTTAGTGCGCATGGCGCAGTGCATCAGCAACAGCGCGGGCAAGCGCGGCACAACTGCCGTAGCCCTGCCTCAAGAGGGCGTAGCCATAAGCGCGGTGCATTATCCTCCGGGGGATGCCTTGCGCTTCCGCATTTTCCCCAACCCGGCCAAAGGAAGCTTTAGTTTGCAACTGGAAGGAGCTGTGGGCGCGTATACCTATAAGGTGTACAACCTGCAGGGCACGCGCCTGGCGGAAGGTGCGCTGTGGCCCGGCCCTAACCATTTGCAATTGGATAAAGACTTAGCTGGTGGCGTATATACCCTGGCGGTAGAAAAAGACGGACAAACTTTAGGCAGCCAACGCCTGGTACTGCTGCCTTAAACGTATTCATATAAAACACCAAAACCATGGATTTACCTATCTTTGAAACAGCTAACCTCCTGATAATATGAAAGTTCTACAAAGTACTTGCCTGATTTTCACGGGCCTGCTCCTTTGGTCTTGCCAAAAAGAGCCAGAAGACAAGGGGCCTTACCCCACGGTGATCGAGGGCTATATGACGGAACGGGGTACGGGAAACCCGATAGAAGGCATACAGATCGACCTGTTCGGTCCGGCCGCGCCCGGCCCGCGGGAAGTGTTGACGGATGCGGAAGGTTTTTACCGCTTTGACCTGGGGATGCAGGAAGACAGCCGGAAGTTTTACGTGGATTTCTATGGGAATAACCGTTACTATCACTGGAAAGACCGCCATTATGCGCAAAACCAAGGTTATAACCGGATTGATGGCGAAATATCAGCTGTAGGCTGGCTTAAGTTACATCTGAAAAATGTGAATTACTGGAATAGAGACGATAATATTTCTTTTTTGCATGGCTATAATCATTCTTATTATGGTTTAGTTGATAAAGAGATACTTTTAGATATTCCCGCGAATCAAGAGCGTATTTTTGAGTACCAGGTAACCCGTAAAGGAGAAACGGCATTTTTACAGGATACGCTTTATCCCATCGGGCACGATACCGTTTCCCACGCCATTTTTTATTAACCTATGAAAGCCATAGGAATATATACTGTGCTGTGCATAGGCCTGCTCCTTTGGTCGTGCCAAAAAGAGCCGGAAAATAAGGGGCCTTACCCCACGGTGATCGAGGGCTATATGACGGAACGGGGTACGGGAAACCCGATAGAGGGCATACAGATCGACCTGTTTGGTCCGGCAGCGCCCGGCCCGCGGGAAGTGTTGACGGACGCGGAAGGTTTTTACCGCTTTGACCTGGGTATGCAGGAAGACAGCCGCAGGTTTTACGTAGACTTTTTCGGCAGCAACCGGTACTACAACTGGCCGGGAGAGCACTACGCTACCGAGCAGGGTTACAACCGCATTGACGGGCAATTATTTGCGGCCGGTTGGGTGAAGCTGCACCTGAAAAATGTAAATTATGGAAATTGGAGGGATAACATTTCCTTTCAACATGGCAATAGTCATTCTTATTCTGGATTAGTTGATGAAGTACTTTGCCTAGAGTTTCCCGCGAATGAGATGTATATTTTCAAATATAATGTTACAAGGGAAGGAAAAGCTACTTTTTATGCCGATACAATCTATCCCATCGGGCACGATACCATTTCCCACGCCATTTTTTATTGACCCATGAAAGCCTTAGGAATATATAGTGTGCTGTGCATGAGCCTGCTCCTTTGGTCATGCCAAAAAGAGCCGGAGAATACGGGACCTTACCCCACGGTGATCGAGGGCTATATGACGGAACGGGGCACGGGCATGCCCATAGAGGGGTGAAGTTGCAAGTAAAAGTGATACAAAATGGTTAAGTCACTTTATACGTGAAATGCATACATTAGCCCCTAGGGGGCATACGGTTGCTTTTGTGGCATGAACCGCCAAAACCACAGCTGTATAAAGGAAACCAGGCCAACAACGCTTTGAGAAAACAAAAAATCCATCAGATGATCGTATTTAGAGGAATAAAAAACGCAAAACCAGGAACTTAAAAGCAAACCTATATAAGGAATGTATGGTGCATTGCTCTATATAAAAATGTTGGCATTAATTTAAAATGGAAGACAATCAACCACATATTGCAATCGAATTTCCAAAGCACTTCCATGAAAATTTTGAAAGTGAATTATTAAGTGGCCTCGAAAACAAATACCTTCTAATTAAAACCTTTCGAAGAGAACCTCGAATAATGGCCGCAGCAGAGTGGGTGTTTCCAGGATTAATAGCTGCTTACGTATTAAAACCATATTTCGAATCTTTCTTAAAGGAAGCTGGTAAAGATCATTACGGCTATCTAAAAGCAAAATTTCACAAACTGCTAAAGGAAGCCAAGAATAGAAAGGTGGCAAAAATGACTTCTGCAGGCATCCAAGAAGATGATATTAAAAAGAATCCTCAATCACTAGCTTTATCAATATACTTCCAAGCCAAGACTGGAACAATAGTTCGACTTCTTTTTAATAGAAACCTTGAAGTAGAAAAATGGATTGAAGCAAATGACAACTTCATGGATTTAATCCTCGATCATTATAGCGACAAGGATTTAAGTAATCCTCTAACTGATTTCTTGAATCAAGTAGATAAGGACACTAAAAGACTTTATGCTGTTATAGATATTGAAACCAATCAATGGATTATTTCAGACAATCCAATGACACTTAATAAAAAAGAAAAAAACTAATGGCAACACAGCTTAAAGCTAATGCGGCCATTACGTCTTCGGCAGACACAGACACGGCTGACTATGACGCTTTCGATTCTTTAGGAGTTTACGGAAAGCTCACTAGCTTTAACCAAACCGTTGGTGCTATTTTAAAATAACAAATGAAACGGAAGGAGTCAACCATATCCACATTTATTCTCGGACTTTGTGGACTAATGCTAATAGCTTGCGACACCCAACCCCCCCTAGACAAATACTGTGGGCAAGAATTGACCAATACTCAAGTTATAGGCATCAAGACACAGGGAGAAAACTCCTATGAATACTCAGATGCTGACCTTGATTTGCTGGCGGACTTAACAACCGAAGTTCAGGAGCTTTTTAATGATACTTTAGTTATTGAAGTGTTTTTCTTTCTCAAGGACAGAGACAGGATTGGACTTTATTTAATCGGTCCTGACGACAAAGCCGTTCTAAAAAAGATTAGCTGCTATCTTTTAGATAAAGAAACTACTGACAGGTTACCTATGGACAGATACCTTCTATTTTATTCCAATGAAAACGAAGATTTAGTTGCTGGAATAAGGAAAAAGAAACAAGAGCTGATGCAAACACAATAGAAGGCTCATCTGCCAACCGATAGAAAGGTGGGGTAATCTCATTTTTAGTAACACAGAAGCCGTGAACGATGAAGCCATTAGTTTTTTAGAAATTTGCGAAAAACCGCATTAGCTTTAGCCAAAACGCCTAGCCCAATTATTGAGGATGACGATATTCCCGACAAAACATATTGATTTCGAATTGATAGACACTCAAACTGAGACCATTGAACGTTTGCACCGCAGAACTGAAGCCTCGCCCTTGTTAACGTCAGCGTATACCAATAAATCGTTTCGGGGAAAGCTTAACGGAACAGAATTCCAAATCATCTCGGCGGCAATTGGTTTTGGCGCATTTTGTCTTATGACCGGACAAATTGAAGAGAGTAGAGGAAAAGTGAAACTGGAAATAAACAAGGCATTTAAAGTTTTATTGAGTGTCCTGCTGGTTCTTCCTATAGTGGCATTTATCGCAGAGCTATTTAATGAAATGAGTACATTTCAGCCATTTCTGATTCTCGTTGCGGTATTGCAGGTTTTAATGATCCGATTTGTCTTCATCGAATTTGGATTTAGATTCCTGTCAAAAATGAGTTTGAACAGGCTGGTTGATGTTCTGGATATAAGGATTAAAAAGAACTAGGCTCAATATAGTGTCAAGCCTTGGCAAAGTCTCCGCCTAAGCTCAATATTCGTAATGGTCTTTAAAGTAACGCGTGAAAGCTTTTAAGCTACCATATATGTAAAACCCTAAGCCACATTACTGAAAAGCTATTTCCACGTATAAACCTGCAGACTAAGCGCTTTTTCCTGGTCGTAACTCAGGGAGAGCGCATTGCCGGTAAGCACTTCCCGTTCCAGGGTTTGCACAAAGGCGCCATTGGCGTAAAAATGCACATAAGGCCCGTTGAGCACCATTTGCAGTTGCAGATCGGCTTGATCGATGCCGTTTGATGTGCTGAACGCCATGCCCTTGCCCTGTATGTTGACCTTATCCACTCCGCCCGGGCTGAAGTAATACAACACACTGCCCACCTGTAAAACGGCCAGTGTGGGGGTGCCGGGGATATAGCCTTCTTCCCAGTCTTTTACCTCTGCCCGGATCACCAGCTTTTCCGCCTGCTCAAGCCCGGGCTGTGTCCATGCCAGCTCAGTTGTAAGGCTGTCGTTAATGTGCAGAAGGGTTGCATCGACCTGTCCAAACCGGTCGGGGTCCTGGAAACCAGTATACCAGTCTGGCAAGGGCGTAAAAGGGTCAAAAAGCTCATCCAGGTAATACGTCCGCCAAAGGGAAGAGCCCAGCAGCAGGCGGCAAGCGGTTTTTCCTCGCATAAAGCTCCGGCACTCCCCGTTTTGTGCAGGTTCATCAAAATGTGCCCGGCCAAGCAAGCAGTGGCCCAGCTCATGGAAAAGGAGAAACTCACGGTTTGCTTCATCGAGGTGGTCCCAGGTTGCCGCGTCAATTTCTATGCGGTTTATGTCTTCGTAACAGAGGCCGTCATAGCTCGGGTCTATGGGTTTCTTCACGATCCGCAGGCCTTTCATTTCTGCACTCAGGTTCAGGCCTCTTTTTTTGGCTTCCTGCAAAAAGGACTGTACATAAGGGGCAAATGTGCCCGGGATGGCTTGGTGGCTGTCCTTCCGGCATTGCACGAAAATGAGGGGGAACAAAAACGACAGGAAGAGGACCTTTCGGTTGAAAAAGTAGGGGGCATGCATGGGCAAAATGGATAAACCTTTACGTGTATATTTATCCGAATGAAAAAACTGTTCCTTTTTTTCCTTTTTCCGCTATGCACCTGGGCGCAAGGAATTGATTTTACCCATTTAAAACTGGAGGTAGACTTTTTGCCCGAAGAAGGCCGGGTCAACGGCCGTGTACACCTTGGGTTTACCGCGCAGCCCGGCACCGACTCCATTTACCTGAACGGCATAAACATGCAGTACCGCAAAGTGCTCCTGAACGGGAAGGAAGTGGCGTATAAACACGACCATAAGGGCATTTGGCTGTTGCCCGAAGCTGGAGCACTCTCTCTTTTGGATAGCATAGAGATCGGCTACACCTGCCGGCCCCGCAGGGGTATTTTTTTTGTGGGGTGGAATGACCCCAGCGGGAGGGCCCGCAAACAGATCTGGACACAGGGACAGGGCGTTGACCACCGGCACTGGATCCCGCATAAAGACGATCAGACCGATAAATTACGGGTAGCCTTGAAGGTGCGTTTTGACAGCACTTACCAGGTAGTGGCCAATGGCGTGCTTAAGGCTAAGAGCGCGGAGCAAGCCGGTATGTATACCTGGGAGTATAGCATGCAAATGCCTATGAGCAGCTACCTGATCGCCCTGGCGATCGGAAAGTACGCTGTGCAACAGACGCATAGCAAAGCCGGGCTGCCTTTGTACCAGTACTTTTACCAAGACCGGGCAGGGGATTACCCGCTTTACTATTGGCGAAACGAGGAGATCTTTGATACCCTGCAAGACTGGATAAAGGTGCCTTTTCCCTGGCAAAACTACAAGCAGGTGCCTGTGGTAAACTTCCAGCATGGCGCTATGGAAAACACCACAGCTACCATTTTCGGTGATTTTTTTATGGCCGATTCCCTATCCCTGCCCGATCGCAACTACCCCTATGTAAATGCGCATGAGCTGGCGCACCAATGGTTCGGAAACCTGGTTACGGCCAAAAACAGCGACCACCACTGGTTGCACGAGGGCTTCGCTACATACTACCAATGGCTTATAGAACGCGCATTGTATGGCCAGGCACATTTCGACTGGCAACGCAAGTTGGGCGCAGACCAGGTTTTTGCCGCGGCTGCACAAGACAGTTTTCCCCTGATGAGCGGTAAAGCGGGCAGTGCCCGTTTTTACCAGAAAGGAGCCTGGGTATTGTATATGATGCAAAATGCCTGCCCGGCCTTTGAAGAAGGCATCGGCAGCTTCCTGCATCAATACGCCTTTGGGGTAGTGGAAACGGACGACCTGCTTCGGGTGCTGCAGGAAAAGCAGTGTTTCCTGGAAGATTTTTTTAACTACTGGGTCAAATCTCCGGAAGAAAGCCGCTATGAAGTACGTCAAATTATGTTGCACAAAAAAGAACTGATGCTGGAAATAAACCCTTTGCATACTGCTTCACCAGGCAATGAACCGGGCCTGGAGCTGGTTTATAAAAGCGGTTTACGCGAAACGGTGTATCCCGGTACAGGAAAAGCAACGATCCCGCTTAAGGGCAAGCTGGCGTATTGGAATTTTAATCCCGGTATGGATGTATTGGCCACTGTAGAAGAAGAAAAACCGGATGAAATGTGGTTTGCCCAGTGCTTTGGTGAGCTGGGCGATAAGGCCACCTACGAAAGCCGTGACTTAAGCACCGGTACACTTGATCGCTATGAAGCAGTTACGGAAATGGACGTGAAAAAGTCAGGCAAATCCTTGCTGCGTGTACTTGATAATGCACATGAGTTTTTCGCAGTGCGCGCCAGGGCGTTGGAAAAACTGCTGGCGTTTGATTACGATACTTATTTGCCTGCGCTGCATGCTGCCTTAACGGATAAAGATGTGCAACTGCAAAAAGAGGCCGTAAAGATGGTAGCCGATCAAAGCCCACTAACCCTTGTGGCATTGGAAAAGATACGGTTCGGGAAAAGCTATGCCCTACGCGAAAATGTACTTTACAAAAGCGTACTTCCCGATCAGCCGGAAACCAACCGTTGGCTGTGGGACAAGCGTTATGCAGAAGAGCCGGGCATCCAGGGGCAGAATGTGTACATTGCCAGCCTGGCGTACCGGGCAGGTCTGTACGGGGATGTGGCCGCGTTGGACGCACTTAAAGACCGGACTACGCAGGCCTTTGACTTTCTTACCCGGATGAATGCCATGGGTGCGCTCCTGGGTTTGGATTATTTTGAAAAAGATATGTTGCCGGCTTATTTCGAAGGCCTGTTTAATACCAACCGCAAGCTTTTGCGCACCGCGCGCCATGCCTTGCAAACCTATTACTGGAAGGAAGAGGCCAAAAAGGCCATTGACGAATACATAGAGTCAAGACAGGAAGAGTGGAGCGACTTTCAGAAGCGCATGGCAGCGCGTACCTTTACCTCCTAATATGCAAACCCGCTACACCCCTTTTTTACAATTTGTAGTACTGCTGGGCGATATGCTATTGCTCAACCTCAGTTTTATTGCCGCAGGCGCCCTGCGCTTTGACGACCTGCGCATCCAGGATACGGAGTACTACGATTACTATGTACAACTGGCGGTTTTCGTGAACCTGAGTTGGTTGCTGCTTTCCGTTACGTTTAAAACCTATCGCACCGGCTTACGGCCGGAGCCGCGGCAATCTGTGGGGAAGGTGCTCAATGTGTACCTGGCCCACATTTTTTTATTGCTTCTCTTTTTTGTGAGCCTGAAGCGCAGCGACTTTTACTCCCGCCTTTTCCTGGTTTATTTCTATTCCTTGATGGGCGTAGGTGTTTTTTTATGGCATTTCTATTTCATGCGCCTTTTGCGTGCTTACCGCAGCCGGGGCAAAGGCGGGCGCAACGTGATCCTCCTGGGGCAGGGGCAGGGGCTCGAGCGGCTAGCCGATGTGTTAAAGACCGAAAACGATTATGGCCTCCGGCTAGTGGGGTATTACAGCAATACGCCATTGGGCAAAGTGCCCGTAACCGGAAGCGAAGACCTGCTGGAGGAAGACATACACCGCCTGGAAGCAGACGAGCTTTACGCCAGTTTCCCTGCCGGAGACCCGCGCTGGCTCAAGTGGTATGCCCTGGCAGATAAACACCTGATCCGTTTCAGGATGGTGCCGGACCTTGGCCTTAGCCTGACCAGCCGGCTGCAAATTGATTTCATCGAACGCATCCCGGTACTCATTCAACGCCAGGAGCCGCTGGAACGTTACCACAACCGCGTCCTGAAGCGGGCTATGGACGTATTTTTCTCCTGCCTGATGATCGTGCTGGTCTTTCCGTGGTTGTTTCCCATCCTCGCCCTGATGGCAAAGAGCAGCAAAGGCCCCGTTTTTTATAAGCAGCAGCGGGCAGGGCTTAACGGAGCGCATTTCACCATATACAAATTCAGGACACTGAAAACGGATCATACACCCTTAACCCACCTCAGCCCTGTGGTTACGGGAGACTCCCGCATAACGCGTATGGGAAAGTTCATGCGCAAACACAGCCTCGATGAGCTTCCCCAGTTCTTTAATGTATTGCGGGGAGACATGTCTATGGTTGGGCCCCGCCCTCACATGCTGGCACATACAAACGAATACCGCAAGCAGATAGACCGTTTTATTGTACGGCATTTTGTAAAACCGGGCATTACCGGCCTGGCGCAAATAAAAGGGTACAGGGGAGAGGTACAAACTACGGCTGACCTGGAAGCCCGCATTGCTGCAGATGTGTACTACATTGAAAACTGGTCGCTTTTGCTGGACATCCGTATCCTGGCCACTACAGTGCTTAAGGTGCTGTTCCCGGATGAAAGAGCCGTTTAAGGCCCTTAAAGCCCATTCGTAGCTGCAGCCGGGCAATAACTTCCAAAAAAAGCGTTACATTTGAGAGGACTAACGCCTATTCCTATGAAAATCAAATCACTAATCGCAGCTTCCGTGGCTTTTGCCTGTTTGCTGATCGCTGCATTTTCCTGTTCCAAAGACCTTGACTACAATACGAACAGGCGCAGCCTGGATCTTTCTACCGACTTCCAGTACGACTTTAATTCCAAGACCGCCACTTTAGGGCGCGTACTTTTTTACGACAAAGCCCTTTCCATAAACAACTCAGTGTCTTGTGCTTCTTGCCATAAGCAGGTTTTTGCCTTTGCCGATAATACGAAAGGAAGCAGGGGCTTTGAAAATTTTGTGACCGACCGCAATACCCCGCCTATTCAAAACCTGGGCCTATTTTTTGCCTTTCCCGGGCCTGAGCCCGGGGATATTGGCCAGGCCTTGTTCTGGGACGGCCGGGAGCGCATTTTACAGGATATGGTCGTGCAACCGATCTTCAACCATATCGAAATGGGCATTCGCAATACAGGAAATTTGGTACGCAAGGTAGAGGAGCGGCCTTATTATGCCGCGCTTTTTACGGAAGCTTTTGGCGATGAGCAAATTAACCTGGAGCGTATCTCGGAAGCGCTTATGGTTTTTGTACAAAACATCCGGTCCGTAACATCTGCTTTTGACCAAAGACTGTTTAATGGAAGCGATCAATCGCTTACGCCTGCCCAGCTTAGGGGGTTCGACCTCTTTTTTGGAAAATACAATTGCGGCAGTTGCCACCAGTTGCATGCCCCTGCAGGCTATTTCGTTCCCGCGGAGGGCGATGAGTTCCTAAACATTGGCCTGGATGCAAATTATAAGGACAAAGGCCGTGGTGCGCTGACCAAGAAGCCGGAAGACAATGGCAAGTTTAAGATCCCCAACCTGCGCAACGTGGCCCTTACCGCTCCCTATATGCACGATGGCCGCTTTGAGACCCTTTCCGAAGTGATCGGGCACTATAGCACGGGCGTACAGAGCCACCCTAACCTGGACAGCCGGTTGAAAGACGAGAATGGGCAGGTGCTGGTATTGAACATCACGGAAACGGAAAAACAGGACCTGATCGCTTTCTTACATAGCCTCACCGATAATGGAATGGTTACTGACCCCAGGTTTTCAGACCCTTTCATTAAATATTAATCAAGCGATAGCCGTTTTATGGTAAAGAAATTATTGTGCACAGGCCTTATAAGCTGTGCTTCCTTTCTATGTGTTGCCCAAGTGGGTACGATTTCAAAAATGCCCGACCGCTTTAGCCATCACGTAGGCATACAGGTAAATCCCCTGCTCCGCCAATTGGTGAACTTCGGGAGCAGTGCCGATATAGACAACCCCTTTTTGCTGAAATATGGCCTGCGTTTCAACGCCTCCCAGACCGAACTGTTGTTTGGTTTCGGATACCGTTATGCCCTGGTCAATGAGGAAAACGGCTTAAAATCGGATCTTTCCGACTTGTCTTTCAGGGTGGGGTATGCCAAAAAGTTCAGGCTGGGCCGTGGTTTTGAAGCAGGTGTGGGTATAGATGCAGTGCTCAACCTGCAAAACAACCAGACCATCAACGTCCAATCTTTCGGACCGGGCTTTGTAGACAGCACAATAACCACCACACAATCTACACAATACGCTTTTGGCGGAGGCCCGCAGGTTACTTTTGGGTATTACCTTACGGAAAATATCCGCATAGGTACAGAAGCTACGTTTTACTTTCTCACGGGGGCAAACGACCTCACCGTACGCACGGAAAACTGGCGGGAAGATTTCACCGGGAATATCAACTATTCCAGCAGCAGCGAGAAAAATAAGGACCGCGTAAGCAACCTGGATCTGCAAATACCGGTGGCGCTGTTTTTAACGATCGTATTTTAACGTGGGTTCGCATCCGGGCGATTAAAAGGGTCTGCCAGCCGTTTTACGCTCCGGGAAAACCCATTTGCAAACGATCGGTCCCCGATACCTGTAAACATGTTCCTGTTAAAACCGGTACCCGATGCCAAACAACAGGTTGATGCGCTGCATATCGTAGCCCAGGTAGGTCGTATTGGCGGTGCTCAGGAGGTTGTATGCATGTACAAATGCGCTCAGGCGCGTGTTATACAAGTACTCTATACTGGCGTTAACGTCTACAAAGCCCGGCAATGTACTTTCTCTTTCAGGGTTCAGTTCCTGCGCAAAAGCCTCTCTCGGGCCGATATACCTCATGTTGGCGCCCAATTGTATCTTTTCCTTAAGCGTATAATGGGTTTGCAGGCCGGCCGTAAAAGCGGGGATGTGCCAGGCCAGTTTCTGTACGTTCATGTTGTACGCGCGTAATTCTCCATAGAGGTCAAACTGCAGGTTGTTTTGGTAATGCCAGCCGAGCTCACCCCTTACGTAAAAAACTTCTGCATCGTCATAAATAGGGTATAATGCAGGCAGTACGCTGTCTAAACGGTTAAAAGGAGGAGAACGGAAATACAGTAGCTGGTCATCAATATTCATAAGGCCGCCTTTTACATGGAAAGAGGAGGTAGCGCTTAACAGGCCTTTCAAACCAATAAAGATGTCGCGTTCAAAGGTAGGCCTGAGTTCCGCTACCGGGCCCAGGAAGGGGTTTTCGTTGGAGAGGCTTTGGTATGTATTGTTTATAAGCCGCCCCTTAAAGCCTGCATAAACCGAGAGCACATCTTTAACCAGGGGATAGCTAAGGTGGAGTTCGGGGAAGAAATAAAAATCGGTAAAACTGGTATCGGGCTGCGCAGTATTTACCGTGTTTGTAAACAGGTTTAGCCCAAAATCGAACCGTACATTTTTCAAGGTCATTTCAATATGCGGACGGGCTTGTACGATAAAAGAAGAGCGCTCAAAGGGATCAATAAGCAAAGAATCGTACGTGGTTTGTGTATACTCCAGGCCGAGGTCAAGCTGCAAAGGCACGCCATCCGTGGGTAGCGTGAAGCGGTTGCTGTTTGACACGTTGTGTTCAAAGTTGCCGTAGCTGTCGTTAAAGAAGCCGTAATGCAAGCGGCTTTGCTCAAAGATTTCCTGCTTTTTAGTAGTGTTCTCCAGGCTGGTGTTCAGGCGAATGTTCCTTCTCCATACGGCAGGGGCTTTTGTATCGGTCAATGCCGTAGTTTCCGCATTGGGAAGGCTGGGCAAGCCGTATAAGCTTTGTTTGTTGGCCACACCCACCAGGTCGGTTTGCCATTTGAGTTTGCGGTAAAAGCGGTTGTAATACGCACCTAGCTGGTTGTGGCTGAAACTGTTGTTTTCGTATACGATGTCGCGCACTCCCCTTTGGGTAGAAAGGTGTTTTGCCCAAAGGCCATACGCTTCTTTGCTGGAACGTCCGGAGTTCCAGTATCCCTCTGCGAGTGGGGTCCCATAAAAGCCTACCCCCAGGCGTACAAAGGCTTGTTTCAGGCTTTCAACGGGTACTTTAGCGATCCGGGCAGGGGGTAAAGGTTTGGGAGTGTAACTTACGCTCAGGGGGATGCTGTTTATGCGGTAGCTAACGGGCAACTTTTTGGTGGTAGTATCTTTAAAGTCGGGAAAGCCGCTGATCTTTTCGGCCTCCGCTACACGGGCTTTATACTTGTCTGTTACACTCAACTCCAATTGCCCCAGGTTTCCTCCGGTGGGTTGTGCTATCCCGTACGCGGATAAAAGGACAAGCAGAGCGGTAGCTATCTTTTTGAAAAAAGTTTTCATTTGCACGTTATTGACCATTTTGGATGGTATCTCCCGTTTCGGAAGGGTCGAGCTCTTCCATGGGGGCATCTATAATTTTTATTTCACTGCCTTCGCCCAGGTAAATAGGGGCGGATTGTGCCTTAAGCTGAGCTTCTTTGGCGGCCTTGGCCTGCTTTTCTGCTTCTTCGATTTCTGCCTTTAGCTGCCTGGCTTCTTCTGTGGTTTGTGGCGAAAAATCAGTCTTTATCACAAAATCCAGGATGTAATTGGCCTGGAATATATCTTCCTGCTTCCAATAGTTGCGTGCCAGCAAGAGCAGCGCTTTTACCTTATACGCTTTAAATGAAGGAAGTTCACTGATCAGGGCATTCACGGTTTCCTTGGTGGCGTCATACTCATTTTGCGCATACCGGATCAGGGCAATATGGTACATCGCTTCTGCTTTTATTTCACCCTCTGCAGTATTCCGCAGTTGCACAAAAGCGGGCAATGCCTGCTCAAAACGGGCTAACTTGTATTTAGACAAAGCACCAACCCTGCGCGCTTCTAAAGCCAGGTCGGCATCACTGGTTTCTGTTCCGGATACGATGTCGGCATAAACAGCCGCCTCCGTAAAGTCTTCCAGCTTATAAGCGCTGCGCATCAGCCCGGCATTGGCCTGGCTTTGGGTGTTTTTTTCATTGGCGATAGCCGCCCATTTGCGGTAATACTCCCTTGCCCGTTCGTAATTGCCGGTGGTATATTGGTAGTATGCCAGGTTCTGAAGTGCTTCTCCGGTGTACGCATTAGCGGGTAGTTCCAGTATACGTTTATACGCGCTGAGGTAGGTTTGCGTTTGTTCCTCTTGTTTGGCGCAAGTGGCCAGGTAATAATTGGCATCCAGTAGGAACAGGCCTTTTTCAAAGCGGTTCAGGTAAGATTGAAAGGCGTTTATAGCCCCGGCACAGTTTCCTGTGGAATACTGGTCAAAAGCCGTGCTGTATGCGGTGCTGTCCAGGGAGGCTTTGTCAAAATCTACAAAGTCCAGTTCTTCTACCCAGTCCAGGTAATCGTCAATGCGGTTCGTACGGGCATACGCCAACTTGGCGAGGCCAATGGCTTCAATAGAAGCCTCGGTACCCGGGTACTTGCTTACCACTTTACGGTATACTTCTATGGCCTCTTCTTCCCGGTCGGTATTCCGGTAGGCCAGTCCCGTATAAAGGTACGCATCTGCGGCTTTGGCACTGGCGGGATACTCTTGTATAAAGCGGTCGAAATGGGTGATGGCAGTATTGTACTGCTCTTGTTGCAGCTGTGTGCGCGCGATCTCAAAGGCAGCGTCTTCCGCATATACGGAGTTTGGGTAATCTTTTACCAGGCTTTGCAAAGCATGCACCTTTTTACCGGGCTTGCCTGCCAGGCCGAGGCAAATGGCCTTTTGGTAATAGGCATAATCGCGTGCTTTGCTACCTGTTTTTAACGCACTTTCGTAAAAGTCTACAGCCACCAGGTAGCCCCCTGTAAGCAGGTAAGCATCGGCCATACGCAGGTAAGCATCGGGCAAGCGCGGGTCTTTACGGCCGGCTTCCCGTGCAAAAGTGCGCAATTCCGTGGCGGCTTGCCGGTAGTCGTTTAGCTTGTAGTGTGCGTATCCGCTTTGGTAAAATGAAGTGTTGTATTCGCTCAGGGAAAAAGCGCCACTGCTGTTTCGGAAGGCGTTGTAAAGCTCAACAGACGTTTGGTAATCCTTGAGGCGGTAATACGCTTCGGCTTTCCAATAGGTGCTAAGCGCCGCTACCGTTTGGTTTACCGGGTAATCCAAAGCTTCATTGTATTTCGCAATGGCCTCGGGATATTTCAGGGAATTGAAGAGTTCCGTAGCCCGGTAAAAGGCGATCTTCTGATATACTTCACGCATTTCGGGTGCGGCCAGGCCGGTGCGTTTTATGGCCAGCATGGCCTTTTCATAATCTTTGGTTGTGATGTATAGATTGGCGAGGTAACGGTTGATCTCCTCCAGTCGTGTAGAGTTGGGAAACTCAGCCAGAAAAGCGTTCAGCGTGGTAATGGCGTCCCCGTAGGGGTCGGAGAGTTCATAGGAGAGTTTGGCGTAATTAAAGAAAGCATCTTCACGTACACTTGGGGAGGCGTTTAATTCCGAAGCCGCTTTAAAGGCCGTTTGTGCATTGTTTTTTTCGCCTTCTTTCAGGTAGCAGTCTGCCAGGTGATAATAGGCGCTTTGACGCAATTGCTCATCCCCGGCCGTGATCTTGTTGAAGTACTCAATAGCGGCTGCGTATCGCGCCTGACGGTAATACGCGTAGCCCATTTGAAAGTTATCCGTAACCCGCATACGCCCTCCCTTATCGATGTAGAGCTCCAGGTACTTTACGGTGTTCTTGTAGTCTCCTTTGGTGTAAAAAGCATCGGCCATCAACTTGGCAATTTCGGGCGCCCGGCTTGGGGTAGCGCGTTCTACCAGTTCCTCCCCAACCTCCAGCAGCTTGTCAAATTCGCCCAAGCGGTAGTAGATATGCGCCAGGTAATAGGGCACCAGGGGACCAAAGTTTGCGTCTTCCTGCAGGGGTAAGAAGTTGGTGAGGGCTTCCGTATAGTTTGAGTCGGTATACAGCAGGTGGGCATAATAGTATTTTGCCGAAGAAGCGTATATGGAACGGTTATCCTTCAATTTGAAAAAGAGTTCCTTAGCTTCCTCTGGCTCTTCTTCCATTAATTTGGCATAGCCCCATTTAAACTGGTATTCGCTTGATTGGTCTTCATCCAGCCGGAAGGCATTTACCCGGGCGTAGTAGGTATTGGCTTCTCTATACCGGCGCAAACTAAATGTATGGTGGGCATATTTGAGATACAGTTGGTTTACCAAAGGGCTTAGGGTGTATTGCTCAGCAAAGTGTTCTACCCGAGACCTGGTATCTCCGTTATAAAGATGCATGGCACATAGGGCGGCATAATAGGCAGCTGTGGCCCTGCGTTCTCTTTCCACTTCATGCATGCGGTCCGCCACGGCATCCAGGTATTTTTGTGCATTGCCGTACTGGCCTTTTTTGTACAAAGCGATTCCCTCTTCAAAAAGCCCGGAAACCATGCTCTGGCTTGGCATTTCCTGCGCTTCCCCCAGGAGAGAAAAACAGGTAAAAAAACCAAATAAAGTCTTGTGTAACAAGCTCTTAGAGTACATAAAAAGTAGAGTAAAATAATAAACTAATGTAGGGGTTTCACCAGGGGTGTAGCTTTATGCAATGTGTTTTTTTCAAACGGGCTGTGTTCATTATTATTGGCTTGTGCTTTTCTGATGCCTGCAGAAAAAAGGGCTTTAGCCAAACACATTGATGCAAAGTGCTTATGGGTTTATCTTTGTTTTGTGGCCGTATAGAAAAACTTTGTTAACCTTTGTGTCCCTATTCAAAACACCTTTTCTTACGTACATGAAACCCATCATACAACTGGCGCACTGCAACATATACCAGGGAGAGCATCTGGTGCTTTCCGATGTAAACCTGCACCTGAACCCGGGCGGCTTTTATTACCTGATCGGGCAAACGGGAAGTGGAAAGTCGAGCCTGCTGAAAACACTTTACGGGGACCTTGCCCTCACGGAGGGCAAAGGAGAGGTATGTGGGTTTGACCTCCGCAAGCTGAAGGAGAAAGACATTCCGTTCCTGCGCAGGAAAATGGGCATTGTTTTCCAGGATTTCCAGTTGCTTAACGACCGGAACGTTTCCGAGAACCTGCGCTTTGTGCTGAGGGCTACGGGTTGGAAGGAGAAGTTGAAAATAGACCGGAAGATCAACGAGGTACTGGAGAAGGTGGGTATGGCCACAAAAGGCTTTAAGATGCCTTACCAGATCTCAGGCGGGGAGCAGCAAAGGGTGGCGATAGCACGGGCGCTGCTCAATGACCCGGAGCTTATTTTGGCCGATGAACCAACCGGGAACCTGGACCCGGGTACTTCGGAAGAGATCATGATCCTGATGCAGGAAATATCCAAAAGCGGCCGTGCCATACTCATGGCTACCCATGATTATTCCCTTATCCTGAAATTTCCGCACGAAACCTTGAAGTGCGAGGGGGGGAAAGTTTTTGAAACGGTGCAGCGCAGTATTTAAAGGTTCTTGCGCAGCACGATGTTGATATTTGTGTTGAACCGGCCGTCTCCGCAATTGGTGCAGGCCCTTATTCCCTCGTAATCCAAAAAACGCAATACCTCCCCTTCCTGGCATTCCTGCCGGTCGTACTGCGTATGGTATACGATACGATCGCTATCCGTGGAGGTGAGGATAAGGGTGATCTCTCTGTTTTCTTCATTTGTTGGAGGAAATTGAAGCTCAATAACCCGTTCCCCGGGATTTACGGTAAAATCTAAAACTCCTTTGGTTTGATGGATAAAACGGGCGCTGTCCGGGTTGAAGATGGCTGCAGCGCCAAACCACAGGTCCTGGTTTAATTGGCTTTTTAATTGCAGGCGATGCGGGGGATTGCCAAAGTCTGAATAGTCTGCACACTTTTTGCACCCCGCCATTGCCACAAGGATGAATAAAAAGAAAAAGCTGACGCTTGCCGGGTAGGTATTATGCATATGAAACAAAGATATTGGTTTGGTCTGGTTGAGGTGGGTGTTGGTACCCTAAATATGCAATTGTTAGTTTTAGCGGCTCAATAATCTATATGTCCAAGTCTTTGTCCATTTGCATTCCGGTTTACAACACTTCGGTGGTTGAATTGGTTGAACATCTTTTGGCCGGCAAAAGCGATGCGGTAAAGGAAATACTGCTGTTTGACGATGGTTCGGAAGAAAAATGGAAAAAGGAGAACAGGGCGTTGGAAAAACACCCCTTAGTGGTATATCGGGAAATGCCGGAAAACCTAGGCCGTGCCCGCATACGCAATATGCTTGGGAAGGCTGCCCGGGGGGAAGTGCTTCTTTTTCTGGACGATGACGGGATGCCGGTATCGAACGCCTTCCTGGAACGTTATGCAAAAGCGATCCGGAATCATCAAGTGGTTTGCGGGGGGCGGAGGTATCCCACGGAAGTGGCGCCCCTGTTTGCCTTGCATTATGAGATTGGAGTGAAGAGCGAAAGCAAAGAGGCTACCGTACGAAACCGGAAGCCTTACCAGGCGTTTCACAGCAATAACTTTGCTGTTGAAAGGGCTCTTTTTCTTAACATTCAATTTGACGAAAGCCTTACCCAATACGGGCATGAGGATACTTTGTTTGGCTATGCCCTTTCGCGTAAAAAAAGCCAGGTACTTCACATTGATAACCCGGTATGGCATACACAACTGCAAACGAATGAGGAGTTTGTAGGCAAAGCTGAATGGGCCTTGCAAAACCTGAAAATGCTTTATGAAAGGGAAGGGGAGGCCTTTGCGCAAACCGTTACACTGCTCCGCGTATATGCCCGTTTGAGAAGATGGAAGCTGGTGAAACCAATGGTGGCGTATTACCGGATGTACGGAAAAACCTTAAGGGCTTCTTTATTGAGCGAAAAAGCTTCCGTAAGCGCATTTAACCTGTACAAGCTTGCCTATTGGTGTCATCTTATGCAAAAGGGCTGAGTACGGCCTTTAACTTTTGTTTTTCCTGTGTCCAGCTGTTTTCGGCAGCTGCGGTTTGCAGGCCCTGCCTATATTGTTCCTTTCCGTTTTGCCGAACGGCCTGTATGGCTTTTGCAATATGTTCGGGGCTATGGTTAGGGCATACTTCTCCAATGTGGTATTTTCTTACCAAACCGGCCACCTCTACCAGGTTTGAAACCACCAGGGGCAAACCGCAGTTGATGTAATCGAAGAGCTTGTTGGGCAGGCTGTAACGGTAGTTGAGGTTGCTGTCTTTATCCAGTGAAAGCCCACAGTCGGCATTGAGTGTGTATTGCAACATCTGCTGATACGGTTGCTTAGGGATAAAGTGTACGCGGTTTTGCAGACCTTTGTTTTGGGTTTCCTTTTTCAGTTGGGGCACGGCATCTCCGTTGCCTACTATGAGCAGGTGTACATCCTGCGGAAGCAACAACAGGGCTTCCAATACTTCTTCCATACCCCGGTCTACATTAATGCCGGCCCCCTGGTTAATAAGCAGAAAGGTGTTTTCGGGGATATGCAGGTCCTGGCGGCTTTTTATAGCAG
Source organism: Owenweeksia sp. (assembly GCA_028285465.1). Taxonomy (GTDB): domain Bacteria; phylum Bacteroidota; class Bacteroidia; order Flavobacteriales; family Schleiferiaceae; genus JANQPD01. The sequence continues at coordinate 21,839 of JANQPD010000080.1, forward strand.
AGGGCGCAGTAAAGTTGCCGATGTTGCGGATTACCGTGAAGGGAACATCGTATGCGGAGGCAAAGAGCTGTGCGATGCTTTGGTTTACGGTAATATGCGCGTTTGCTTTAGGCAGTAGCCAGCGTTCCAGTTTTGTCCACACCCATTTTACAAACGGGCGGTGCTGGATCTCGGGTACTCCGGTAAAGTATTCATGGCTGTCGTACACCAGGGGTTTCTTTCTGAACCGGGCCACTAATACCTGTGGTAGAAGGGTGTCCAGGTCATTGGCCAGGTAGAGGTCAAATCTGTGGGTGAGCAGGAACCAAAAAAGCCTGAGGTTGTAGTGTGCGTAAAAAAGAAAGCCTTTCGTAAACCAAAGCTTGAAGCGCGTGTGGGGATAGGAAAAAGAGGCGGGTAGGCTACCCGGTAGTTTGCGCCCAACGAAGTGTACCTGAAAGCCAAGCTCCTTTAGCACTCCGTTGGTGCGTTGCACCCGCTGATCGGTTACCAGGTCGTTTGTTACGCTTACTATTGCCTTCTTCATACTTTTGTGGGCCTAAATAACGCAATTTGGACCATCAAGTAAAAAAAATCGACATTAATCAATTTGATTATGCCTTACCTGCGGAGCGCATCGCTAAGTATCCCCTGGCAAAACGCGATGCGTCTAAATTGTTGTGCGTACGCAAGAACGGTTTTGACACCCGTTATTATTACGAATTGCCGGCGCTGCTAAAACCCAATGCACATCTTATTTTTAACCAAACCAGGGTGGTGCAGGCACGTTTGTATTTCCCCAAAAATGAACATACCAGCATTGAGATATTTTGCCTCGAACCCTGGGAGCCCATGCCTTTGCAGCTTGCTATGGAACGCCAGGGCAGCATCCGGTATACCTGCATGATAGGGGGTGCCAAAAAATGGAAGGAAGGCAAATTGCACCTCACCCATGAAGCGCTTGTGCTGACGGCAGAAAAGCTGGAAGCGACAGAAGGTGTTTTTTGTGTGGAGTTTACCTGGGAGCATCCCTTAACGTTTGCAGAAATGCTGGAGCACATGGGGAAAACGCCACTCCCCCCTTATATGAAACGGGCTTCGGAAGCTGATGACAAGGAGCGCTACCAAACGGTGTATGCCCGCGAAAATGGTTCTGTAGCCGCTCCAACGGCAGGCTTGCATTTTACGGAAGAGCTCCTGCAAAGGCTTAAAGAGAAAGAGATCGGGCAGAGCTACCTTACGCTACATGTAGGGGCAGGCACTTTTAAACCCGTTAGTGCAGAGGCCCTTGAGGCACATACCATGCACGCAGAAGAGTTTTTTGTAGAAGAACATTTCGTACGCGAGCTACTGGATAAGCTGAACAAAAAAGACTGGGTATGTGTAGGTACTACTTCGCTCAGGGCGCTGGAAAGTACCTACTGGTTGGGTTGTATGTTGGAACAGGGGCTGCTGCAGCCCACGGAGCACCTTTTTGTTCCGCAATGGGTCGCTTACGAGGACAAAGTACGTGCTTTGACGGTTGAAGAGGCCCTTAGCGCTTTACTAGAGGCAATGGAAAAGACCGGGCAGAACTTTTTGCGCGCGCGTACCCAAATCATTATTGCACCGGGGTATCCCTTTAAGATAGCCAGGGGGTTGCTGACCAACTTTCATCAACCCCGCAGCACCCTTCTTCTATTGGTATCTGCCATTGTGGGCGACCGCTGGAAAGAAATGTACCAGTATGCACTTGACCGGGATTACCGTTTTTTAAGTTACGGAGACGGAGCCTATTTACCCATTGATTTATGAAGAACCTGTTCTTTCAGCTGCTCTTTTTTTTAAAGACCCTAGGGGGGATGGGGCAGTCGCTACCTCCTCAACAAATGGCCATATTGCCGCAGAGCCTGGAGGAAAACAGCGGCATGGTGGTGCTAAGCCCGGACAGTATATTGTTCCTTAATGACGGGGGGAACCCTCCTTATGTTTATTTAACGGACAGCACCGGCCGGCTACAAAAAGAGGTGTATGTGCAGGGGTTTCCGAATGTAGATTGGGAAGAATTGGCCTATGACGGAGGGCACCGCTTTTTTATAGGAGATTTTGGCAATAATGCCAATGCGCGTACGGACCTGCGTATCGGGGCCTTTGACCTGCGTGATTTTTTAACGAAAGACAGCATTTTCCCGCTTGCATTAATGCACATGGCCTACCAGCGCCAACAAAACTTTCCTGCCCTGGCAGATGAGCGGCATTATGATATGGAAGCCATGCTTTTTGCGCAGGATAGCCTGTACTTGTTTTCTAAAAACCGCACGGATCCCTTTAACGGTAAAGTATACCAATACAGCCTCCCCGTAGTTTCCGGGAATTACGTTTTGTCTCCCGTGGATAGTTTTGTAACGGGCCTCGGGCTAATGGCCAGTTACTGGATAACGGCCGCTGCCTACCACCAAAAGAGCCAACAACTCTTGTTGTTGGGATATGATAAGCTTTGGCACTTTGAACATGCCCACCCCCCGAAGTTCTTTCAGTCCGGCTCAGGCAAGGCGTACGCGTTTACCAACTTTACCCAAAAAGAAGCCGTGGATTTTGTCTCGGATTCTCTTGTATACCTCTCCGAAGAAGCCAGCTTCAGCAGTGTGCAAAGCTTGCACCGGGTAGTTTTACCGGGCGCACGGCTTTCTTTAAAAGAAGGGGTGTCAGTTCCGTACTCCCTGGATCTGTTAAACAATAGCAAGGTTTTGGATACGCTTTTTCTTAGCCTGAAAACCAAAGGAGAGGTGGGGCTGCTGTATGAAATCTTTAGCCTGGAAGGTAGACGTGTTCTTTTCGGTAAACTGGGCAGCCGGCAAAACGGAGCGTATGCACTTGAAATTGACGTTCAGGCGCTGGGCCCCGGAAGCTATGTATTGAATGTATTGGTAAACGGCCGGCCGAATGCCTTCAGGTTCGTAAAACCTTATCCGTTTAAAAATTAAAACCGGCCGACAAGTTCATCCCACCCCAGCTGTTGGAGACGACCCCTAGCCGCACGCGTTCTTGTTGTGCTACCGCCTTCCCGATCAGGTGACCCAGTACCGCTCCGACCAGAACATCACTGGCCCAGTGTTTATCGTCATACATACGCGACCAGGCTGTAAGCCCTGCTAAAGGGTAGAACACAAAGGGTACCCAAAGCTGTTGAGGAAAGAGATAGGTGGCAGAAGAGGCAAAAGTAAAAGCCAGAATGGAATGCCCGCTTGGAAAAGACAGGTACTCTTCACCTGCAAAATAGCGCGTGAAAAATGCACGGGCATCTTCTCCGGTGTAAGGTCTTTGCCGGGCAAACAGGCTTTTAAGTGCCAGCACGCTCACCCCCGATACCGCGGCGGCAGTAAGCATTTTAGTGCTTTTTTCTGTTAAGGTAGCGCTATGGAGCAGCTTCGCCCCCAGGTAGCTTCCGCCTAAGAAAATAAGATGGAAATATGGATTGCCGAAAGGCTCTCCTACGTATTGGGCGAGTGCATCTTTTGTACCGTTTCTCGAATCAAAAACGGCCTGGCGCAAATGCGCATCCTGCGTGATGAGGAAGGCCGTCCCCGCTCCTAAGAACCCCAGTGTGAACAAGCTCTCCCTTGGTTTGGTTACAGGTTCTTTTAATGTACGTATACCTAACACAAACCCATATTCCAGATCATGTATAATGCTGTTTTGTGCATTACCCCTTATGGAGAGTAAAGAAAATTGTAAAAAAATAAATAAGGTAATGACCTGATTTGATCTATTTTTGTTTGAAAGGTTAAAAAAAAAGAACATTTAATTTATACATTATTTGTCAGAACTCATCAACAATAACAAAGAACAAAAATACATTAGTCCTGAACAGCGGGACTTGCTTATTGAGTTCTTGAAAAAACGGCTTGACCTGGATATAAGCAATTATTCCCTGGCTTCTGTAAGCAGGAGGTTTACGAAGATGTTCAACGATTTTGAGTCTGACTCTGCACAGGAGTTTATCAGCAAAATAGAAGAAGAGGGAAGTCCACGGGATTTTTTTCTGAAACATTTTACCGTTAATGTTACGGAAATGTTTCGCGACCCTGGGTTTTACGCCAATTTAGTGAACCTGGTTTTCCCGGTTTTAGCTCAAAAAGAGCAGATAACCATTTGGTCGGCAGCTTGCAGCAGCGGTGAAGAGGTTGTTTCCCTGGCTATACTCCTGCATGAGGCAGGCCTCCTGGACAAAAGCCGTATTCTGGGGACGGACATCAGCCAGGCTATGATAAACTATGCAATGCACGCTAAGTACAAAGTGCGGGGTATGAGTGGCTATGATAAGTCTTACAAGCTTTCAGGGGGGCAGTATGCCCTCGAAGAATACCTGGAAAAGAAAGGGGATTATGCCATTGTAAAACCTTTCTTGCTGAAACATATAGAATATGCACAGCACAACCTCATGCATGAACCTCCAGCAGAAGGTTTTGACCTGATCGTATGTCGTAACGTGTTGATCTATTTCGATAAAGACTTGCAAAACCAAGTGTTGTCTAAGTTGGCCAATGCCCTGCTGCCTGGCAAATCATTTCTTGCGCTTGGCTCGAAGGAATCCATTATTTTCTACAATGGCCGTGAAAGATTTAAGGAAATAGACCGTGAATACAAGATCTTTCAAAAGACCCAATAAGGTCATTGTAATAGGCGCTAGTGCCGGGGGAGTACATGCGTTGAAGACCCTGGTAAGCCAACTGTCCCCGGATTTTCCACATGCGGTAATAGTGGTATTGCACCGCCTTAAAAATGTGACCAGCCGTTTGGATGTATTGCTGCAATCCTTTACGCGTATTCCTGTAAGTGAGGTGGAAGATAAAGAGGATGTACTGGCCGGACGGTTGTATTTGTGCCCGGCTAATTACCATTTGCTGCTCGAGCCAGATTATACATTTTCATTAAGCGTGAGCGAAAAAGTAAATTTCAGCAGACCGAGTATCGATGTGAGCTTCGTAAGCCTGGCCGAAGCTTTCGGAAAGAAGGGGATAGGGGTGTTGCTCACCGGGGCCAACCAGGATGGGGCTGAAGGTTTGCTTGCCTTGTACGAAAAGGGCGGACGGGTAGTGATACAGAATCCTGAAACTGCGCAGGTGGCGGTAATGCCGAAAGCCGGCGTGGCCCGGGTTCCTAAGGCTACGGTATTGCACCTGGAAGAAATCCCGGATTTTATTAGTAATCTCTGAAGTAAGGTATGCTGCTTTTATCTCTTGCAAAGAGCACAGCACATAATCGTGTTCACAATGATCTTTAGGTACATTACCCGGTCGTGGTGCGTTGAGCCTGTGTAATGTTTCATGGTGTAAGATTTAGGGAAAGGATGAGCGCCCACAGGTTTGTTGTTCGGATGCGTTTTGTAACATTGGCAAAAATTAACGACCCTTATACCTCTTGTTTCTTTTGGGTAAAATCTTTAACGTGTTTATGATGAAAATACATGCCTCTTTCTCCTGTACAGGACTGTTGATGTGTCTTTTCTTTTCCACAGGCAGTTTTGCACAGGAAACGTATCACCGGATTGCATTTTACAACCAGGAAAACCTGTTTGACTATGAAAACGATAGCCTTATTAAGGATGAGGAGTACCTCCCGGAAGGTAAGCGCCATTGGGATCAATACCGTTACCGTGAAAAAAGCAACCGGATGGCTAAGGCCATACTCAGCATAGGGGAGTGGCAGGCCCCGGATATCGTAGGGGTATGTGAAGTGGAGAACAGGAGGGTTCTGGAAGATTTGGTGCATAACGAAGTGCTTAAAAAGCTGAACTATGGCATCGTACATTACGATTCGCCCGATCGGAGGGGGATTGATGTGGGCTTGCTGTATAGGAAAGACCGGGTTAAAGTGCACTATTCCAAACCTGTTCAGGTCAAAAATACGGAGGATATATCCTTTAAAACCAGGGATATACTATACGTTAAGCTAAGTATAGCCGGAGATACTTTGCACCTTTTTGTAAACCACTGGCCGAGCCGTTACGGAGGGCAGCAACAAAGTGAGCCAAAACGCATTTTGGCAGCAAATACACTTCGGACCGTGGTAGACAGCTTGCAAGCACACCAAAAGCAGAGTAAGATCATCATTATGGGTGACCTGAACGATTCACCGGAAAACCTAAGCGTGAAGCAATACCTCAAAGCGGTGAAAAACCCGGATGAACAAGGAGAGTTGAAAAACCTTATGCAGGAACTTCCCGTAAACGAAGGCAGCCACCGCTATAAAGGAGAGTGGAGTTACCTGGATCAGATCATCGTTTCACAGGTCCTGCTCAGGCAAGAAGAGATACGCGGAAATCAAGCTTTTGTACATCGCCCCGACTTCCTTTTGGAAGTAGATGAACGCTACCCCGGGAAAAAGCCTTTCAGAACATTTATAGGTTTGCGATACCAGAAAGGCTTCAGCGATCACCTTCCGGTTTATATAGACCTGGTATTGAAAGATAAAGCGACTACCCAACCAAAGCAATAGCGTACGCGTTTACTCGTTCAAAAGGCCATTCCACTGGCGCCTGGCGCAATATCTTTTTGAGCAGAGCCAGATATCTTATATTTGAAGCCTAAACTGTAGATATGAAAAAGACCCTATATGGCCTTTTGGCTATGCTTGTCCTCTTTTCCTGTGGTAAAGATGATGATCCTATTGCCCCTGGTTACCCTACCGACGGCCTTTCTTTAAGGCAGGAGCAAAATTTCATTTTGCACCTTAAGGCAGACCTGAATTCGGCATCAGCAGCGTCTTTGGCTGCCTTGCAACGCATATTCGAAGAGGGCTTTAAACCCAATGTGATCACAACGAGCAGCCTTTCTGCGGGCGATCCTATCCATACCAGTTTTTCAGATACCCTGGCCAATCAGCTAAATGCACAATCGCTGGGCCTTTTTATAAACGGTGAGAATGCCTTTACCTGGGATGAAGAGCGCTTTGAAGCCGCCCTGGAACAGGAACCCCTGCTTTCTGTAGCTCACGTGGGCGGACAAAACGATACCGCCTGGTATGTAGACGTAAAGATGAAGTTGTTCCGGGATACAAACTCTAATTTCTTATATGTCAATGCGTATTTGTTAAGTGATTTTACCGCTGAGAAAGATGCCGATATGGACCTTACCCTGCCCCCTTTTAACGGAGTGGTACAAACGGTAAATGAACAGACGGTTTACGACATGGAGCATTATAGTTTGGATAGTAATTTGCTGATAAGCAAAGGTGAGGTGTATGTACACAGGGATGTGGTCATGTACGGAAATCCGCATATCCACTCCAGGGGGTACAATATTGCCGAAGAGTTCAACCCTTTTGGGATAGAGTTTTATAAAGGAGATGTGCTGGGTACGGAATTTACGCCCATTCGCATCTACATCAAGAAACCCGACAACCTGGACCCGGCTATAGAAGCCAAGATCAAACCAAAATTTTTAACCGTGGTGTGGAGCCGGGACCTTGAAAACGGAGGTTGGAAGTTCATGAACGCTTACAAAGGAAGTTGACCGAACATACCTGAATCTAAGTATACAAGAAGGCCGCTTACATAAGCGGCCTTTTTTATTACACTCAATCTGGTTTTCATTGAGTAAACGCAAGCGGTGTTGTAAACATTAAAGGGTATAAAAGCCTTGTAATGCTAAATGCTTGCAGATGAATGCTTTTTTCGTTTAATAAGCAACTGGGTATACTAACTCAATGGAATAAGGAAGTTAGGTTTATTCATGTATTTTTATAACTTAAACTAATTCTAAGGTGTTGATTATGAAGTATTGCTACACGGTATTTATACTTCTGACCTTTAACCTGATGCTTTCCGCGCAGCTCAGTGTAACCGCCACCTATTCGGCAGGTGACGAAGGCATTGACGGGCAGGGAACTTTTGTAACCGTTGCCTCCAATTCAAATTGTGCAGTTACCCTTACCGTGCCCGTACCTGCCGGGAGGTTTGTTACCGGGGCTGATGTGGAGTACGACCTCGAAAGCCTGGGCAGTAATTGGCTTGCGGAGCAACGCTCTTACCTGGAGTGTGTTTCTACCGCTACCAAAGAAGGCAATTTATCCAATGGTCCGGCGATCAATTCTTCCGGTACAGAATCGTATGCGCGCAATAACCTTACCCTTGCCAATGGGATAGTAGGTGCCTCGGGAACGCTGGAATTTAAATTGCATGCCTTTAGAACGTTTGGCTTCGGCTGTAACGCTGCGGATGCCCGCATTTTGAACAATACATTTAAGATCACCGTACGGCATATCGCCCCGCCCACCTGTTTTCAACCTTCCGGCCTGCTGGTAAGCAATACCAGCAGTACTTCGGCAACACTCGATTGGACGAGCGGAGGGGCGAGTAACTGGGAAATTGAATATGGGGCGGTAGGGTTTACACCGGGAACAGGTACTCGGGTAGCGGTAAACAGCAAACCTTTTGTTTTAACGGGCTTAACGCCTTCTACAAGTTATGATTTTGTAGTGCGCGATAGTTGCGGTGTAGGAGACGTTAGCATTTGGTCAACTGCTTTGCAATTCCAGACTTCCTGTGCCGTTACACCTGCCCCCTTCAGCGAAAATTTTGACGGGGCGGCCTGGGATGTGAGTGGTTTTAACGATTTGGGCAGCATCGATACCTGTTGGAGCCGGAATTACCAAAACCATTTTACCTGGGTAAAAGGACTGCCGGTTTTTATAAGTACCTTTACAGGACCTTCTGCCGATCATACTTCGGGCAGCGGCAAATACATCTATTCAGACAGGGTAAGTTTTGGTCCTTCTCCAATGACGGCCCGCATTCAAAGTCCTGCCATTGACCTTTCAACACTTACCAATCCGCAGCTCGTTTTCTGGTACCATGCCTTCGGCACTGCTATGGGGACGTTAACAGTAGAAGTATCCGATGACCTCGGTCAGAATTTCATCTCCATACAAACCCTTGTCGGGCAGCAACAAACCTCCAAAACGGCCCCTTGGTCAGAGTCTATTCTCGATCTTAGCGCTTACGTGAACGATACGGTAATCGTTCAGTTTAGGGTAGATCAGCCAAGTGCGAGCACACTGGGCGAATTTGCCATAGATGACTTTAGCGTAGAAGAAACGCCCACTTGCCCCAAACCACAGGATTTTGCCGTAGATGAGGTATGGATAGACCAGGCACAACTCTCTTTTACCAGCGCAAACGCTACCTCCTGGCAATTTGAGTATGGTACGCCCGGTTCTGGCCTGGGTTCTGGTACACGGGTAGTGTTAAACGCGAATCCCGCAGTTTTAACAGGTTTGAGCCCCGGTACCGATTACGAAGTATATATGCGCTCCATCTGCGGAGCAGGCGATTCTTCAGTATGGATAGGACCCATTGATCTCAGCACCTTTTGCAACCCTTTAACGGCTCCTTATACGCAGGATTTCGACAACAACGACTTTACTTCAGGTCCGCTTTTCAACAGCCCGGGAACCATAGACAATTGTTTTGTGCGGGATGGAGTGGCGGATTACGTATGGAAAGGCGCGCCCTCTGCCAATAGCCTTTTTGGCACCGGGCCGGATGTAGACCATACCAATGGTACGGCAACCGGGAAGTATGTGATGACGGAGGTATTAAACTTCTTTGTTTCTAAAAACCAGGCACAACTCACTACCGTGCCTATAGATTTAAGCGGGCTAAGTGATCCTGAGTTAAGCTTCTGGTACCACATGTTTGGCAACGACATATCTTCTTTATCTGTGGAAGTCTTGACCAAAAACGGGGCCAGCAGCGTCCTTACTTTAAGTGGCCAACAGCAAAATGCCAAGGCAGAAGCCTGGAAAGAACGGATTGTCCCGCTTTCTGCCTTCGCCAATGATACGATCGCCATCCGCTTTACGGGAAACAGGCTGGGCAATTCTTTTAATGCCCGTATTTCTATCGATGACCTGGCCGTACAACAGGCGCCTAGTTGTCCGAAGCCACAGGATTTAGTGCTCGTAAGTACCACGGCAAATACCGCAACTTTAAGCTGGACCGGAGGAGGAGCCAGCTGGTGGGAAGTAGAATATGGTGCCCCCGGTTTTACTCCCGGTTCCGGTACCCGGGTGGCTTTTAGCGTCAACCCCGCTACTGTTACAGGGCTTACTCCAAACACGGCCTATGCCTTTGTTGTAC
>JANQPD010000085.1 GCA_028285465.1 Owenweeksia sp.
TGAAGTATAATCCATATTCCATGCATCCCCATCGTTATTGGCGTTGAGTACGGTCCAGCACACTTGAGTGGGTGAATTGCTGTTAAAGGTTTCTGTAAACGGAACAGATTGCGCCAGGCATAGAGTACCAACGGAAAAAGGTCCTGCCCACGAGCTAAAGCTGCCTCCACCGCAATCAAGCCTTATATAAAACTCATAATTTGAACCTGGGACCAGACCACCCACTCCACTGGTATCATTATTTGAAGTAATTACAGAACCCCCTGAGTTAGGGTCGAACCCTATTGCACCATAAGCAATCTCAAAAGGTCCGGCAGGAGTAAGGCTGTTCCAACCAATCTCTACAGAATCTGTACCTACAAAAGTGAAGCTCCCGTTAGAAGGGGCTATACAGCTAGGAGGGGTAAACGTAAATACCCTGTTGGTAACCACGGAGTCGATGGTTGAATATTCGGTCAGGTTAGACACCACCGGTGTAGCAGATGTGTCGTATACCGAAAGGAAGGTAGTTGCGCCCGAAAGGCCAATCGAAGCACTTGGTGAATTCACCCCTCCGGGGTTTACAAAATCGTAGTGAAACTCTATGGCGTTGGTGGTTTCAAAAAGCTTTACCTGGAAAGAAACCACGGAGTCTGATGAATTGTAACGCCACTCCCAGTCTCTCCATTCAAAGGTAAATACCCGGTTTGGGGCGGAGCCGCTTGTCTCATAACTGGCATAAGAGGTGTTTGCCCGGCCGTCCAGGTCATCCCAAAGAGGGGCCGCCAAAGGCCTTCTCACGGAAGAGCCGTTGTCCAGATCGTTTGTGGTAGCCGCGGAAGACCCTACAACAAAGGATATAAATCCGTCAGAAGCCACTGAAACCGAATCATAGATATTGCCTTCAAAGACAAAATCGAAGCCTATGGGAGCGTCATCAGAGGCAAAATCTGCTTCTACACCCGGCAAATGCGTGGCGGTTACACCAAGGGGGGTGTAGGAAGAGGTGCTTATGGAAAAGGTATAGTCTCCTGCCTGTCCGAAAGCGGATAAGGAAGCAAACAAAAATCCAACATAAAACAAATGGGTTAGTAATTTTTTGACTTTCATAATTCGTAATTAGGGAATATTCTTAAGATCGCAAAATAAGTCTTTATTTAGTTTATGGCCATGTTTTTACAGTGTTAAAATTTAGGAGACTTTATTTGCCTGTGGATAAAGGGGTGGGGGAGGAAAAGAGAAAGTAGGCGAAACGACTCCTGAGTGTTTTATAAGCAAAAACCCCGGCCATATGGCCGGGGTTTTTGCTTAACTATATAAAGAGAGATTATTTATCGAGAATGATCCGTTGGTTCATTCGCAAACCTTCTCCCTTAATCTTAAGCAGGTACATACCGGCTGCTTCATCCGATAGCTGGATCATATGATCCATGCGGGGTTCGAGCTCTGCAGCACGGAATACCACCCGTCCGCTGAGGTCGGTGATCTCTACTCCATACAACTTGCTGGTATTGCCTACATTCAGGTAAAATACACCCTTAGAGGGGTTTGGATACAAGCTTATCGTAGCATTAAAGCGATTTTCCTCCAGGCTGATGCCTGTTACGGTTACCGCCTGGGTAAGGCTGTCTCTAGCCCCGCAAGGCCCTCCTACGATCAACTTCACATTGTACACCTGGTTTGCACTGTACGTAGTAGTAGCGTTTACACCAATGCCACCATTTCCATTGCCAAAATCCCAGAGATAAGAAGTAGCGCCCACCGAGGCACTGGCGTCAAAATCAACCGTAGCGTTATTGGCTGTAGTTGTCGTCTGTACAAAACTAAAGTCGGCAGTGATTGCCGGTGTGGTATCCGTAGTAAAGGTAAAAGGTCCTGCCCAGTTGCTGGTATCCCCAGGTGCGCAGATGTCTCTTACATAGAAATCATAAGCAGTAGCCACATTTAAGTTCCCCATGGGATAAGGAGATGCAGCCCCTGCAGTTCTGGTGCCGGAGCCGATCGGTCCACCAGAAGGCATGATCTCCACTTCCGTGTCGGTAGCGGAAGAAGAGCTGTTCCAACTTAAAGTGGCCTGGTCACAACCAACAGCAATAGTATCCAGGTTAAGCGGTTGCGGACAAGAAGTAGGTTCTGAGATCAGTACGTCATCCACAACATTCGCTCTGCCATATAAATCGACTCCCTCAAAAGCCACTTGCAGTGTACTTGAATTTGAAGGTATGGTTACGGTGTCGCCCTTCCACGCCGTTACATTACTGGAGTCACCCCAAACAAGTATCCAGGGAGAAGAGGTACTTGTGCGGTAATACACATTGAGATAGTTCTGATCTCCAAACCACTCTTCCTGCGCATACCAGAAGCTTAATTGAGTAGTGGATAACGCACTTGCATCAATAAGAGGAGAAACAAATTTGGTAATGTGCGGTCCTGCAAAACTGCTTGTAAAACGTGCATTCAAATTTCCGGAATGCGCAGAGGTCACAACACCACCGCTTGAACCTGTATTTATAGTCCATTCCTGCGTTCCTGTATCAAATTCATTCGACCAGCAAGAGGCGGACCCTCCCTCAAAATCTTCAGAATAAGGAGCGACAAATGGGTTACAAAGGGTATTAAAGCATAAGGGCCCTGCGGTATCGGAAATGCCGTTGGCACATGTTTCCACCAGGTAAATACAATAAGTTGTAGCATCCGTAAGGTTGCTGTAACTGTAGCTGCCGCTGCTGGATAAGGTGGTTACAACCCCTTGCCCGGGCGATTGACCGGAAGTAGTCAGGATCAGATCCCAGGAAGAAGCGTTTATTTCGCCATCTGTCCAGTGCACGGTGGCACTGGTAGTGGTAATGGCTACAACGGAGTCTAACACAGGGGTGTTGCAGACGCGCGGGGTACGTACTTCAAAGTGATCGATGTGGAAATCATTATCCGCGCTTCCTGAGGTAGCCGATTTGCCATAAAAACCAAAGCGCACATAACCCGAGTAAGCAGCAAGTGGAAGAGTGATCCGCTCCCCGGTGGCATCTATAGTGTCTTGATCGGTAGCGGCCCAGAGTATGTTGGCATTTGACCAGGTGTTTCCATTGTCTGTGGAAATGACAAAAGCCAGGCTGTCATCCGGGTCAAGATACCCTTGTATGGAGTCATTGTATGCTGTAACAGCCACGTCAAATTCTGCCTGTAAGTTGGGTATGGATGGATCGAGATAAAGAGAGGGCGTGATCAGCCATTCTGATTGATTCGTTGTCCAGATGTTTACTTTCATGGCTTGCGTGGTGCCGCTGGAGTTGCCAAAATTGGCACTTCCCCAATCGGAGCTTGTCCCGCTAAGTACCGTATTTGCCATAAGAATGCCATCGGCTTCTTCCCAGGCAAAGGGTGGGGCGATACCTGCGTTAAAATCCTCTAAATAATTGGTATTAAAAGCCGTAATAAATGAGAACGGCCCGGTCCAGAAGCTGGTATCCGTAGCACTACAGCTGTCGCGTACATGGAATTCATATTCTGTACCAGAAGCTAAGTTGCTCAAGCTAAGGGTGTCATTGGTAGACTGAATGCCAAAGCCCGCTCCCAGAGAAAAGCCCGCGGCACCGTATTCTACATTCCAGTTTGTAGCTCCACCGGTTGTCCAGTATATGTCCGCAGCATTAAGGGTAATGGAAGTAGGGTCAACACCCAAATTGGTAGGAGCAGGGCAGGTAGGAGGTGTACAAAAGGTAAAGGGGCCAATCCATTGACTCGTACCATTGCTGCCACAATCCTGTTGTACGTAATAATCGTAACAGGTATTTGGAGAAAGATTTGTAGCTGTATACGGGTTGTTACTCGTACTTGCCGTTGTTCCGGAGCCTTGTCCGAACCCAGCAGGTAGTACTTCGATGTTCCACAGGGTAGCATTGGGATTTGTCCAGCTTAGATCTGCCTGGAAAGCGGTAATGTTACCAGCGGTGAGCTGGCTGGGGTCAGGACATGGAGGCAAGGCTTCTACCACTACACTATCGATGTACAACCTCCAGCCGTCAAGCCCACCCGGGGGCACGTGCCAGGCAATGTAAATATCACTTGTGTAGGCGGACATGTCTACGGTTTCACGGATGTATGTTTCATTACCATACGAGGCAAAAGGAACGATGGTATCGGTAAAATCAGCGGGGTTAGTACCAGTAGTAGAAACCAATACCTGGAAGTCGTTGGGCTCAAAAGAGCTTTGCACCCGGTAATAGTAAGCCAATTGTTCATTCCCGGTGAAAGAAAGTGCCGGGCTGATCAACCAATCGTCATTAACCCCTCCGTTAAAGTCCGTATATATTACAGCTACCTCATCACCATTTAAAGGATTAGAGGGATAGTCCAGGTCCCATGCATCCCCGTCACCGTTGACATCGAGTACTGTCCAACAAGATTGGGTCAAAGAAGTACTATTAAAGGTTTCGGTAAAGGGAACCGGCAGTGCGTTGCAAAGGGTGTTAACGGTAATAGGTCCCGTAGTAACACTAAAGCCATTGCCGGCACCGGAGCAATCGGTGGTTACATAAAAATCATAGGGTGTATTGGCTGAAAGGCCTCCGACCCCGGCAAAGGTGTCGGTAACGGCTATCACTGTCCCCTGGCCTATGCCGGGAGTGAAACCACTTGGTCCGTACTCCAGGTTAAAGGCGTTGTAAACAGAATCCCAGGCAACCTGTATGCTGTCTCGGCCTATCCAGGTCGAAACAAGTCCCGAAGGGTCAGGACAGGACGGTGGAATTCGTATTTGAATGTTATCTATGTATATGTCATTGTCTGCATTTGACAATGTTGACTCGGCGTAAAAACCGACTTGGATGGGTCCGCTGTAAGCTGCGAGACTTACAACATAATGAGTACCTGCACCATTGAGGATGTTGCTTGTGGAAGTAAGGGTCAATAAAGTATTGGCCTTAGACCAGGTAATGCCGTTATCGGTAGAAATTACTACCCTCAATGTATCATCTGTTCCTAAAGTGGCAGAAGATGCGCTGGCATAAGCCGTGAGCATAACATCAAATTCCAATTGGTATGCGGTACCGGTCCCTAAATCAATTGTGGGCGTGAAGAACCACTCGAACCTACCTGTAGAATAAAGGTTCAAATATGCTTTTTCGCCTCCTCCAACATTGGTGCTTGCGGAAGAACCCCAAAAGGAACTTGTTGATGTAAAAGTGGTGGAGTCGGTAATTTGCCCTTTTCCTTCCGTATACCCATCGTTGGGATAGACGTTTACGAAATCTTCTAAATAAGGAGGTACATAAGCCGTTGTAAAACGCAAAGGGCCTGTCCACCGGCTAAGACCATTGGAGGTACCGCAATCTTCGCGGACGTATACGTCATAAGCCGTACCGGGTAACAGGTTGTTCAAAGAGGCTGTATCATCGGAAACGCTTATGAAACTGGTATTCGTTCCCTGTGTAAATCCAGCCAAGCCGAAGTCAATCTCGAAATTGCTGCCTCCTGAAGCTGAGGTCCATGTAAATACAGCTGAATCCTTACCCACAAAAAAGTCGTAAAGATTTGTTGGCTTTAAACAAGTAGGATACGCGTCTATTGAAACATCGTCTATTAACAAATCGTTGTTGTAGTCTGCGCCTCCGCCGCCGGATTCAGCACGAAAACGCACCTTTAGCTGGTTGGCATTGACATATGTACTAAGGTCATAAATGAAATCAGCCCATCCCCCCAGGTCTTGCTGAATGCTGTCAACAGCTGTCCAGCCGGTGCCGGGGTCTACTTCTATGTACATGATGTTCAGATCAGGGCTCAGGGAGTTTGAGCTAAACATGCTGAAGAAGAGAGCGGGTGTAGTAAGACTTGTTACATCTACCGCAGGCATTTCCAGAACGGTAAATAAGTCAGTTCCTGAAAAATCAACCCAGGCAAAAAGACCTCCGTTGCCGGTGTGGTCTCCTGCAGAAGCAGCATCATAATCCGGATTTCCCGAGAATTGCCAACCGTCACCGGTAGTAGCGGTGTCTACCCAGCAATTCGGGATAACGAGGCTGTCGAATGTTTCCGTGTAGGGCGCTGTTTGAAGGCATTGCGCCTGCGTCATCATGGATGAGGCAAATAACAAGGCGCCCAAACTAGCTTTAAGTAATCGTTTAAGGTTCATACAACTGCGTTTAATAGTTCGGGTGAAATTTAACAATTTCTTGTTGGAGGATTTAGCTCTATAGCAATATTTATTCTCTAAAGACAGACCAAGGCTATTTTGCCTGGAAGTTTTTTCGCACAGGAGAACAGGGCCTCAAAAGGAATGAAAAACGCTTAATGTTGTTTATGAGTGAGTTATGGGAAAATCATAGGAGAGAAAGGCTTATGGCAAGTAGTAAGAAAAAAAGGGCCGGATCGGTTAGGAAAAATAGTAGACTACTCTTTTTTTGAGGTTTATCGTCTTATTTTCTTAAGAGAAAGCCTACAAAACGCAGGCCGATAAGCCTTAGACATCGCCATTATTTTCCTGCAGAAGGAAAGTTTTGCCGTAAAAGTGAAGGTGAAGAAGAAAGGGTGTGTGGGCCAAGAGACTCTATGTCTATCGACTTTAAAGCAATGTGTATTGTATGAAAAAACCCCCGGGGCTATAGCCCCGGGGGTTCAAAGAATTAGAATAAGAAAGATGGAGGGTTTATTTTTCCAGGATGATCCTTCGATTCGTTTGCAAACCTTCCCCTCTTATTTTCAAAAGGTACATGCCTGCAGCTTCTTGCGTAAGCTGGATCATATGTTCTACACGTGGTTCTAAGCCCACAGCGCGGAATACCACACGTCCGCTTAGATCGGTGATCTCCACCTCATACAATTTACTGGTGTTACCTACATTCAGGTAGAATGCCCCTTTAGAAGGGTTGGGGTATAAACTCACCCTTGCATTAAAGCGGTTTTCTTCGAGGCTGATATCGGTCACATCGATCGTTTGCGTGATGCTGTCTACCAGGCCGCAATCTCCTTCCACGATCAATTTCACCGTGTATTGCTGATTAGCGGTGTAGGTAGCGGAAGCATTCACACCGGTACCCGTTGTACCATTCCCAAAATCCCAGGTATAACTCACCCCTCCTGTACTCGTAGAAGCATCAAAGTCAACGGTGGCATCTACAAGTGTAGTATCGGATTGGTTAAAGGTGAATGCTGCCACAACCGGCCCTACAGAATCTGTTTTGAACGCAATCGGTCCAACCATACCGGTATCCAGCCCACAGCTGTCTACGATATATACCTCATAATCCGTATTGAGCGAAAGCCCGTTGATGGTGTAAGGACTGCCAACATTAGGTACTAAAGTACCTCCCGTAGGGAAGGTGAATCCCTGGGTGCCGTATACAAGGTAGCTGGAGGTGGCGAAGGGGCCAGATGTCCAGCTTACCTCCACGCTATCGCAGTCTATGTTTCCTATGGCCACATTATCCGGGCCGGCACAAGTAGGAATAGCTTCATAGTGGAAGTCATCGAAGAAGAATTCAAATCCTCCTCCGGCTATCTTATAACTAAAGGCTACAAAAGTATTCGTGTCAATCAGGCTTACATCATCCATGTCAAAAATGTATTCTGCAAAGCTTCCGTTTGTAGACCCTAACAAAAGGGTATCGTAGTGCACGAAGCTGGCCTCTGTTACCTGATCGGGCATAACCCCAAAGAACAGGGTGTCGTTAAACGCACTACCACCACCTTCGTAAGCAATTTTTACCCGTACCCTGTTTAAGCCCGTTGGCAGATCAGAGAATTCGGGAGAAATTACGATAGCCGGGTTAGCATCGTTCATTTCCAGCGCGTTCGGTAGGCTGGGGATGGGCACACCATGATCATCAGCGGTAGACGAAACCGTTTGTATAGTACTTGCATTATTTGCTATTTCAGCCCAGCAACTTGGGAGGTCAGGGGTGGTAACCGCATCAAAATCCTGCGCATAAGGGGCGGTTAATGCTCCCCCGCAAAGGGTGGAGAAACATATTGGTCCAAGGGTATCGGAAAAACCGTTTGCACATTGTTCCACGAGGTATACACAATATCCGGAGCTTGGGCTTAATCCCGTGAGCCATAAAGAGTCGACAGTTGTGGTGAGCAAGGTGCCTGAAGCGGCCGGTTGATTGCCCACCGTATAAATAACACTCCAATCGATGGCGCCCACAACGCCCGGATCCCAATCCACAAATGCACTATCCTGGCCAATCCGGGTAACTTCAAAGTTAAGCGGATCTGCACATGCTCTAGGTGTACGTACCTCAAAGTTGTCAATGTGGAACTCGTTATCTGCGCCTCCTTCAATAGATGATTTTCCGTAAAAACCAAAGCGTACATAGCCGGAGTAAGCGCTCAAAGGTACAATGATGCGTTCTCCTGTAGAGTCAATCGTGTCCTGCTCAGTAACTGTCCACAAAATATTGGCGTTTGACCAACTTGCCCCGTTATCGGTGGAGATCACAAAGGCCAGTGAATCATCGGACTCCAGGTAGCCCTGTACAGAATCAGCAAAAACAGTTACGGCTGCGTCAAACTCTGCCTGCAGGTTGGGGATCGCAGGATCTAAATAAATGGATGGGGTGAGCACCCACTCAGACTGGTTTGTGGTCCAGATGTTTACACGCATGGCACGCGTAGTTCCACTGGAGTTGCCAAAATTCGCATCTTCCCAGGAAGAGGCGGTGTTGGTAAACACGGTGTTGCTGGTTAAAATGGCGTCTGCTTCACCCCATGCAAATGCCGGAACAACCCCTGCGTTAAAGTCTTCCTTGTAATTTGTGGGGAAGGCGGTAATAAAGCTGAACGGCCCTGTCCAGAAACTGACATCCCCTAGTCCGCAGCTATCACGCACATAGAACTCATATTCTGTGCCACTGTTTAAGTTTGTCAAGGCAGCAGAAGGTGAAGTAGTGCTTATGTAGGTGCCAAAGCCCGGCCCGCCAAAACCTGCCGGTCCATATTCTACATTGTAATCCGCTCCTGATCCTCCCGGGGTCCAGGATATAGAAGCAGAAGTAAGCGTAATGCTTGCAGCGTCTACTTCCTGATCGGTAGGAACAGGGCAGGTGGGAGGCGTACAGAAGTTAAAAGGCCCGATCATTATGGAAACTCCGTTAGGCGCACAGGTGTCGTTAATAAACAGGTCATAACAACTGTTCTGGTTAAGCGAAGAAATAGTGATCGGAGAACCGCTTTGGTTTATCACCCGGCTACCTGTTGTAGTGGTACTTTGCATAAAGCCGGTTGGGCCGTACGTAAAGTTGGTAGCGCCATTATAGCTGGTCCAGGCAATGGATATAGAGTTGGGCGTAATGTTGAAGAGGCTGTCTAAGATAGGAGCCGGACATGCCGGGCCTTCTTCTACACGTACTTCGTCTATCGCTATATCGCTTTCAAAACTATTTCCCCTTATACCTGTAAACCTGATCCTGATCGTATCTGAAGCCAGCGTAAGCACATCCAGGTTTACTTCTGCCTTTCTCCAGGGGTCCGTATTTGCTCTTTGCACTCTTCCGTCTATAGTGGATACGCCATCAATCCAGGCGTTTCCGTCATGTACGTCTATGCGGAGGTCTCCCATACCGGTAACCGTTCCGAACTTGTGGTAATAGAACGTCAGGAAGGGTACGCTCAATGAGCTGATATCGATAGCAGGCGTTTCAAAGAAGGCTGTGGAACCAAGCCCACCGGAAGAACCTTCTGTATAGATGTAATTCCCACCTATATTAAAGTCGTCATCAGGACCGGTGCCTGTAGAGGTTGTACTGGCAGTACGGGTACCCCAGAAATAGCCGGAACCGGGATCCTTACTCCAACAATTGTCTATGGTATCGTTGGCATTATCTCCCCCTGTGCCACTGCCCCAGGTCGGGCCGTCAAAATTCTCGGCAAAGGGAGCAGAGAAAACAGCGCAGTTCGTGGTTACGGTAACAGGTCCTATCACAACGCTGGATGGCCCTCCTGTCCCGGAACAATCGGCACTGATGTAAAAATGATACACAGTGTTGGGGGTAAGGCCGCCAATGCCGGCAAAAGTATCTGTCACCGATATTATCGTACCCTGGCCTGTATTGGGAATGAAGCCCTGAAGGCCGTATTCCACATCAAAGGCATTGTGTACCGAATCCCAAACCATGGTAATGCTGTCGGTACTCACAAAGGCAGAAGTAAAGCCGGTAGGTTCAGGGCAGGGAGGTGCTTCATCCAGGCTAAATTCATCAATAGAGATATCCCCATTAAAATCAGGGCCTCTAATACCGACAAAACGTATCATAATAGTATCTGACGCCAGGTTTAATAAACTAAGGTCTACTCCGGCCTTGAGCCAGGGATCTCCCCCTGATAACTGTTGCTCACCTGAAACCGTGAACACACCGATGTGCCAGGTGCTTCCATCGTATACGTCTACTTCGAGTGTTCCCATATCATCACCATACATATGGTATTGAAAAGTCAGGTAGGGTTCAGCAAGGGCACTTACATCAATTTCGGGAGACATGAAGTTGATGGTATCGTCCTGAGAACCAGAAGAGGCTTCAGTATAAATATAATTGCCACTGCCGCTAAAATCGTTAGTAGGACCTGTAGACGTACTAACTGTTGTGCCTGTGCGTACCCCCCAGAAATAACCTGAACCGGCATCTCTTGTCCAGCAAACCTTAAGTGCGTCACCGGTATTTGCGCTTCCTGTTCCGGGAACCCAGCCGGGGCCATCAAAAGTTTCTGTAAAAGGAGCGGTAAAGGGCACACATTGGGTTTGTACGGTAAAGGGGCCTGTCCAGCGGCTGGAATCTCCGGCACCACAATCCAGGAGCACGTAGAAATCATAAAAAGTTCCGGGAGCTAAACCACCTAATCCTAAGGTGTCGTTATTGCTGACTACAATATTGGTGCTGTTAGTGCCCTGCATGAAGCCAAATGGTCCGAATTCTATCACAAAGGGGCCTGCGGGTGTACCGCTCGACCAACCAAAAACTATTGAGTCTGTAGAGCTAAAGGTAAAGCCTCCATTGGTAGGGGCTATACAGGAGGGCAAAGTGGCTACGGTAAAGGGACCGCTCCATGAACTGAATACGCCCCCTCCGCAATCGCGCCTCACATAAAAATCGAATTCTACATCATCGGCTAAGCCTCCTATACCTGCGGTATCATTTGTGGAGGTAACCACCGTACCGGATGAAGTTGGGTCGAAACCGCTTAGGCCATAAGATATCTCAAAGGCACTTGGAAACCCGGTTGCATCATTCCAGCCGAATACCACCGTGTCTACACCGATAAATGGGAAACCACCAAAGACAGGTGCCATACAGCTTGGGGGGGCAAAGGTGAATACGCGGTTGGTAACTACCGTGTCAATACTTATATACTCTAAGGTGTCTGATACCTCGGGGTTGGTACCGGGTAAGGTGTCAAACACGGAAAGAAAGGTCCCTACGCCCGAAAGTCCTATTGAGGCACTGGGAGCAGAAACGATTGAAGGGTCTACATAATCGTAATGATATTCTATTTGGTTGGTGGTTTCGAATAACTTCACCTGGAAAGAAACCGTACTGCCCGATGCGTTAAAATCCCACCAGGAATTTTCCCATTCCATAGTAAAGACCCTGTTGGGTGCAGTGCCGGATACCTCATAATTGGCTGCAGAGGCAGTGCCCTGCCCACTAAGGTCATCCCACAGCGGAGCTGCCAAAGGACGCATGTCTGCAGGCCCGTTATCCAGGTCATTAGTCCGGTCAAGAAAAGCGGCAACGGTAGTGGCTAAAGTATCAAAGGAAAGAAAACCATTGGATGAAGCAACCACATCTGTATAGGGTACTCCTTCAAACTCAAAGGTGAAGCCAATAGGTATTCTGGCTGATGCGTCATCGGCTTCAATAGCGGAAAGATTGGTTGCGGTAACTCCTAAAGGGGTATAGGTGGCGTTACCTACAGAAAAGGAATAATCACCCGCCTGGCCGAAGAGAGAAGAACATGCGAACAAAAGCGCACAAGCAATAAAAAAACGACCGAGTAATTGTTTTAAATACATATGAAATAAGGACTTTAGTGTGAAGTGATGAAATTACCTTTTTTCAATGGGCAGGTAGGTTAAGTGTATCATTTTCTTGGGCTTAATGATTATTCGACAAGAAAACAGAATATCTTCGCTGAGTAAACGATGGATATTATGGTGCAAACGATTATTTTCGATTTTGGAGCAGTACTACTTGCTATCAATGAATCTCTTACCTGGAAAGAGTTTGAAAAGTTAGGCGCTAAAAAGTCGCTTAGAGAGCAGCGAAGTGTTTTTTGCGCGTTCGAAAAAGGAGAGATTTCTCACGATGAGTTTTTGATTAACCTGGAACCTCATTTTGAGGCGAAAATTTTCAGGCCTGACCTGGTTAAAGCATGGAATGCCCTGTTGATTTCTCCTGTACAAAGCGAGATCATAACTTTTTTGAAGGCCTTAAAACACAGATATACCTTGCTCTTGCTGAGCAATACCAATGCATTACATATTAAGAAAGTGCGGGAGTTGAGCGGGCCGTTTCGGTATGGTCAGTTCACAAAACAATTTGACCGGGTTTACTACAGCCACGAAATAGGGATGCGTAAGCCGGAGAAGCAGATCTTTGATAAAGTGATTGCAGATAATGCGCTTATTCCAAGCGAATGCCTGTACATAGACGACAAGAAGGAAAACATAGAAGGAGGAGAAGCGGCAGGTTTCAAAACCTGGCATTTTCGGCCTTCGGTCGATACTATCCTCGATCTTGACAAAGTTCTATCAGCACACCAGTAGTCGTTTTAGGATGCAGAAAAGCGACCCACTTATTATCTGCCCCTGCTTTGGGTTCTGCATTTAGCAGGGTGAAACCTTCCTTTTCCAAACGCTTCATTTCCGTACGTATGTCCTTTACGGCAAAAGCAATATGATGAACGCCCTCGCCCCGCTTTTCGATAAACCTGGCAATAGGGCTGTCGGGTTTACGCGCTTCCAAAAGCTCTATCTTGTTGGGGCCGGCTTTAAAAAACGAAGTGATTACGCCCTCACTTTCTACCGCCTCTTCTTTATAGGGAGGAATGCCAAAGAGTTTTTCGTATACCTTGTTGGCGTTTGACAGGTTCTTTACTGCTATGCCAATGTGTTCTATCTTTTCCATGCTTGTTCTACTTACGTGTATCTACTTCAAAAAATATTATTCACTTACAAAGCTTTGCAGTTCTACCAGCTTTTTATAAATGCCTTTTCTTTCGAGCAATGCCGTATGTGTGCCCATTTCAGCAATACGCCCTTCATCCATTACCACAATCAGGTCAGCATGCTGTACGGTACTGAGACGGTGAGCTACTACCAGGCTGGTGCGATTCTCCATAAGCTTGTACAGGGCGTCTTGCACCAGGCGTTCGCTCTCCGTATCTAAAGCGGAAGTCGCTTCATCCAATAATAAAATAGGAGGGTTCTTTAATACGGCACGTGCTATGCTAAGCCGCTGGCGCTGGCCACCGCTCAGCTTGCCGCCTCCATCGCCAATGTTGGTTTCATACCCATTTTCCAGGCCTGTAACAAAATCGTGGGCGTTGGCGATCTTTGCGGCTGCAATAACTTCTTCGCGACTGGCTTCTGGTTTGCCCAGCGCAATGTTGTAATGTACACTTTCGTTAAACAATAAGCTTTCTTGTGTAACGATACCCAGTTGTGCACGAAGGGTCTTAAGCGGAATGTCTTTTACGTTCAGACCATCGATCAAAAGGGCTCCTTCTTCTACTTCATAAAAGCGAGGTACCAGGTTGGTAAGGGTAGTTTTGCCACTTCCGCTTTGCCCTACCAAAGCCACCATTTTTCCCTTTGGGATCTCCAGGTCAATGTCGTGCAACACCTTTTTAGGTACACCTTCCTCCGAAGCATAACTGAAAGAGACTTTCCGGAACTCCAGGCTTTTTGAGAAAGTTGTGAAGGTTTTGGGTTGTTGGGGATCTTCTATCGGGTTTTGCGCATCCAGTATTTCCCACACCCTTTCGCTACTTGCATTTCCCCTTTGTATGTGATAGCTGGCTTTGCTCAATGCCTTTGCCGGTGCCAGGATCTGGTAGAAAAAAAGGATATACGCAATAAAAGCTTCTGCTGTAAAGTCGTTTTCCTGCAATACCAGGCGTCCGCCATACCATATAATAACACTCATTACCGCCACGCCCAATGTTTCACTAAGGGGAGAAGCCATGTCGCTTTTGCGCATTACGCTGTTCATAGTACGGAAATAGGCTTCTACCGTACGTTTAAAGAGCCCCTTTTTTAAGGGTTCTGCATTAAATGCCTTGATGACTTTTAGTCCTGTAACGCTTTCTTCTGTTTGCGACATCAGGTCTCCCATTTGTTGCTGCGCACGTGTACTGCTGCGCTTCAGGCTTTTGCCGATGGCGGTAACCAGTAGGGCTACCAGGGGCAACAGCAAAAATACAAAAGCGGTAAGCGCCGGGCTCATCCAAACCAGGATAAGGAGGGAAGCCAGGATCATAATGGGATCACGGAAAAACATTTCAATGGTCATAAGGATACTCCATTCGATCTCTTTAAGGTCTGTGGTCATGCGGGAGATGAGGTCACCTTTGCGCTGTTCAGTAAAAAAAGACAGGGGAAGCTCCAGTATTTTATTGTGCAAAGCCAACCGCAGGTCCTTGGTGATGCCGTTGCGAAGGGGCGTAATGGCATAAAGGGCAAGGTAGGTGAACAGGTTTTTCAGAAAAAAGGCCACGATCACCACTATACACACAAAAAAAAGTGCTTCGGCCTGGCCAACCTCTTTTAAGCGTAACCCGATCTCGTAATACAAGCTATCCTTGACATAAGCGATTAAGTTGCCGGTGTAGGCCGGTGACTCGGTAACGGCTTCGGTTGTGCCAAAAATGAGCCCCAGCACCGGGATAACCAGCGTAATGGAAACCAGGGAGAAGACAATTCCCAGTAAGTTAAAAAGTATGTTGAGTACTACATTAAAGCGGTAAGGACGGGCAAAAGCCAGGATACGCCAAAAGGATTTCATAAAGCAAAGGTAGGGCTTGTGTAAGAGTTAAACTTTGAAATTTAAACCCAAAGTTTAAACACTATGCGGGTGAGCGTTGGGAACGTATGAGAGGGGCGTACGGCCTTTGCGGATTCGTTTACTTATTTCCGACACTAAAAAAGCAAACTATGAAAAAATACAGGTTTCGATGCCAAACTAAACAACCACATACGGGATCATTTACAGCCACAAAAAGAAAACCCCCGCTGACCCTCTCAAAATCAGCAGGGGCGTTCCTCTACCACTCTCAAACGTTTGTTACTCGCACAGCAGATTTATGTCCAGGTCATAATCTACCCGGTCGTCTCCGCTGGTGAAGGGAGAACGCCTGGTTACAATAAATTTCATGCTGGAAATAGTAAGTCCTGCAGGTACATTAAAGAATGTATTGGGTATAATGAATTTTTGGAAAGTGTTGTCTCCAATGTATTCCATTTGCAAAGCCGGGTTTGAGCTTACCGAGGTGAAAGGCTGGATCTGCACTTCCGATGAGTCCGAAAGCACCGCCCTGGCGTATACAAAGCAATCGTTGGGGTCGAGGTTTTGCATGCTGGTTTTCGTTTCGCGTGCGTTTTCGTAATTAATAGAAAGCACATCATCTCCATAGGCTACCGAAGGAAATACAAAGGCAGGGTCCAAGGTTACCTTGGGCGGGTCTACGACCAGGGTAAGGTCATCGGATTTCACATCAGGATCACCAAAACCACCCCCGTTCTTCGTTTTTACCAAAAACTTAATGTCTTTATCATACACCTCAGCGGCATCTACCTCATAAAATTCCGTAGGCACCATAGTATAGGAATATACGCGATCTGCTTCTTTCGTCATGCGAAGCGTGTCATTACTATTTTGCCAAGCCGGCTCAGCTACTCCATTTACCAATGGGTGACCTGCGGGATGCTCAACCGGTGAAAAAGTCCAGATGTAAAGATCCGCACCATTATCAGCCGAGTCAATCAGATTCGTAACGTACTCTTGAGAAAGATCAAGCAGATTAAGATTTACAATAATCTTAACCGAAGATTCCGGATCAACTTCCTGTGGTTCGCTGGTAACCTGGGCAAAAAGGAGGCTGCTGAAAAGCAATGCCAAAAGGGTATACGTACTTTTCATGATTATTGTCTTGTAAATAAATATTGGTAACTCACATAGACCTTCTCACAAGCGCTACGCTCAAAAGAAAGATCCAAGAAGGGGTCTGTACTTCTTGTGGCCCGGTTAAATGCCATTTCTACCGTATCACCCTGTGTGTAGAAATATATAAGCGTCGGGAATTCATCATCGTCAAAACCAAAGGAACCGCCATCGCCGAAAAAGTGACGTACAGCAGCACCATCATTGACGGTATAGGTTCTAGCATCCACATTGAGGTTGATACCAAAGTTTGGTGCCGTGGCCGAATAAAAGACGGTAATGTCACGCTCTAGTTTAATGGGTGAAGACTCATCCACAACTACTACTTCATTTATTAACCAATTACCGCTTACCCCCTCAGAAGTGCTGTAACGTGGTCCTATTTCTTTGGGTTCCTCAGGCCTGCAAGCCACAGCGAGAACCGTTAAAAACATAAAAAAAGCTAGTTTTTTCATAATTCTGTTATTCCTTATTAACATCCACCTTGTGGGTTCAACTCAAAAAGACTGGTGCGGGAAGTTGCGGGAAACTGAATGATCATGCCCGGACAGTTCCAGTCATCTCCTCTTATTTCAATCGCTTCTCCTTCTATGGCACCTCTGCGTTTCAATTGCTGGATACGATCACCTTCCCCTAGCATTTCAATGCGTCTTTCATAGCGAGCCGCTTCAACAATAGCTGAAGCCGTGGCTGAAGCACCCAGGTTACGGTCACTGGATCCATAAGCACGCTCCCGTATGTCGTTCACATCCTGAATAGCGGTCGCCAGGTCTGTTCCACTTAAAGCAAGCGCTTCAGCTCTTAAAAGCTTTAAGTCAGTGAGATGAAGAATAGCCACATCAAAAACCTGTTGGTTAAATTTACGAATCGCTATAATTTCTTCCGGTGTACCGGGGTTTAGCACCTCCAAGAACTGACGTACACGGGCATCATTCGTATCCGATGCATAGGCATCATAAAGTTCTCTGGTCGCTCTAAACTCAGGGTTAGGCGAATTATTGATCCCATAATTTGCGGTAAAGTCTCCGTTGCGTAAATCATTGGTTGGCGAGTAGCTGCGCGTTCTAAAAATCACCTCCGGACTCACGATTGTATCCGGCAAAAAACGATCTACGCTCGTGCCTAAACTATAGGTACCGGTGTTGATCACCGCTGCAGCATATTGGGCTGCTTGCGTATAGTCACCTTGCTGAAAATAAAGCTTCGCGAGGTAAGCGTTTACCGCATCTATCGAAGCATAGTAACCTGAGTTAGCAGGCAGGGCCTGACTATTTAATACATCCAATAAGTCCTGCTCAATTTGAGCATAGGTTTCTGCTACAGAGATTCTTGGCAATACCTCCACCTCCACAGAGGTTTTGTATACAATGCCTGCATGGGTATTCGTAGGTGTAAAACCATAAGGTTGTGCCCAAAGCTTTACCACCTCCCAATGGCTAATGGCTCTCAAGAATTTAACTTCATCCAGAATGCGTGCCTTTTCGGTGGCATCAAAGTCAAAGTTTTCTACAAAATTCAAAATCTGATTGGCTCTAAATACCGTGATATAAGGTTCTCCATAGATAACTTCAATAGCACCGTTGAAAATGGAAACATTGTGGTTATACACCTGACCATAATCACCCGACTCGGTTTGCATCTCCAGGTTATCACTAAGCAATTCACCAAGGTTTTGCACCCGGCCATTATAGAAGTTTGCGTTTACATCATAACAAGATTGTAAAACACGCAATACATCGTTTTTAGACTTAATCGCTTCCTCCTCTGTAAGCTCCGTACCCTGAAGGTCGGTGTCCAAAAGATCGTTACAAGCACTCAGAACCACGAATGACATTCCGAGAATAAAACTGAATTTTAATAAGGTAATCTTTCTCATGATAATCGTGAATTAAAAGCTGGCGTTAAGTCTAACCGAATAGGTTTGCTCCTGTGGTGGTGTTAGATAGGTGGTATTCACACTCATGTTGCGGTCGGTGATATCCGCAAAATCACGAGCCACTTCAGGATCAAGCCCGGTAAATCTCGTGAAGGTTAAGATGTTTGTTCCAATAAGGGAAACGCTTAGGTTTTGTAGGCCTAACTTCTCCGCCGCTTGACGCGTGAAGTTATAGGTGAAAGTCACGTTTCGCAAACGTAGATAGCTTGCATCTTGTACCCAAAGGTTTGTGTTCCAAAAATCTTCTTCCAAGCCGGGAAGGGTGGATCTGTCTAGAGTTAAGCGCGGTAAACGCGCTACGTCACCGGGCTGTTGCCAACGATCAAAAACCTGATCGGTGTAGTTCCAGTAATTACCAAAAGCAGCCCAGGAAGTCTGTTGGTATTTGCCAGAATGATCATACACATCGACACCAATGCTGTAGACAAAGAGCGTGCTCAGTGTAAAGCGCTTATACGTAAAGGTGTTATTAAAGCCACCAATCGCATCTGGAATACCCTTACCCACCGGTACACGTAAATCTTGTGAGTAAGTTTTGGTTGTTCCACCCTCAGGTGTTGCATAAATGGGTAAGCCATCGTCCGGATCAATTTCTACCACAGGCACCATATAAAAAGTTCCTACCGATTGACCTGCTACCACCCGTGTATCATTGGTGCCACCGGCTACCGCATCTTCTGAATAACCACCCAGACTGGTAATACGGTTGCGGTTAAAGGCGATGTTAAAATCCGTACGCCAGCTAAAGTTACTGGTGGAGACGTTATTGCTAGACAATCTAATCTCTGTACCATAGTTCAGCACGCCCCCTACGTTATCATAGTATTCCTCAAAACCATTGATCCGCGGAAGTTCAACTGTCATTAACACATCCTGGGTATTTTTACGGTAATAAGCAATCTCACCTGTAATGCGGTCCTCAAACAGTCCAAACTCTAAACCGATATCGAATACTTCGGTAGTTTCCCACTTCAGGTTAGGGTTGGGTGCGTTTACCGGATAGGTAATCGGTTGGCCATCATAGTTACCGGCGGCCTGATAACGTGCAAAAAACTCGTTGGCTGAAAGGTTGGCGTTACCAATGTAACCGATACTTGATTTCAGTTTTAAATAGTTGATGTAACGATTGGTATTTAGGAAATTCTCTTCTGATAATATCCAACCTGCTGAAACGGATGGAAAAAAGCCGTAACGATTGTTTGGTCCAAAACGTGAACTGCCATCGGTACGCAATACGGCCTGAGCCAGGTACTTTCCTTTATAGCTATAGTTAACCCGTGCAAACAAACTCGCGAACTTGGAATGCGATTCAGGAATAATGCTATCAAATTCTGTTAAGTCCCGTAAATTCTCATCTTCATAAAAAGGAGCCGTGGTATTAAACACTTCGTTGGTAAGCGTAATGGAGGAATCGGCATTTAATTGAGCAATTTGACGGCCAAAGCTTCGTGTCTCTTGATACTCTGCCCCCAGCAAGAACTTCCAGTTACTATGATCACTGGCATCCCAATCATAGGTGGTGGTTAAGAACGTATTGAAGTTTCTCGAAGTACGAGGCCATCTTTTGCTAACACCGGTTCCCAAAACATCATCAGGACCAATGTAGGTCCCCAGTCCGGCAGGCTCAAAAAGATCCTCTACAAAATTGCTGTAGTCTAAACTTGTACTGGATGAAATGGTCAGATTCTTAATGGGGGTATAGTTTAAGCGCAGATTATTAATGGATCGTATCTCCGTATTACGCCACTGCTTTTGCTCTCTAAACCCTAATGGGTTATTGCTTGAACCGCCCAAGAACCAGTAATCCCCTTCTCTAAACTGAAGGACTGTATCGTTTTGAAATACATCTTCATCATGATACCTTGGGTAGATCGGAAGGGCTGTACCCATGGCGGCACCTAAACCACCACTTGGGCCATTGTCGATACGATAGTAAACGCCACGTGTTAAACCCGTGCTTACACTGGCATTAAACTTATCGCTAAACTTATAATCCCCGTTAAAGCGGCCACTTAAACGATCATATTGATCACCTATCAAATAGCTTTGGTTGGCATCATAAGAGATTCCGGCATAAAAATTATACTTATCGCCACTCTTCTCAGCGCTGAAATCATAGAACTGCTTGTAACCTGTGCGCAGCACATCATCCAACCAATTGGTATTGTTTTGTTGTGCCTCTTCCCAACTCAAACCACCTGGTAAACCCGTTGGCACGCCAACGTTGCCATCGTTGATCCAAGCCTCTTCATACAGCTGTAACCACTCTTGTGAGTTAAGCGGTTCCGGACGTTTAGTAGGCATGGATATACCCTGAGTGGTAGAGAAATTAAAACGCAGCTTTTTAGAGCTACCTCTTTTGGTGGTAATTAAAATTACACCATTGGCTCCGCGAGAACCGTAAATAGCAGTTGCCGAAGCGTCTTTTAAGATTTCAACAGATTCAATATCATCCGGGTTTAGGAAAGCCAAAGGGTTTTGGTTCATACCGCCCGCATCTGCATTTCGGATGCTTCGCCCGGCAAAGTAGTCTTGGTTTAACTGTACTCCATCCACAATATAAAGTGGATCACCACCGGCACCAATACTAGAAATACCACGAACACGAACTACGGATGCACTACCGGCCATACCACCACCGGTAGTAATTTGAACACCAGCCGCTTTACCTTGTATAGCCGCCTCAAAACTGGGCGCTGGCATATCATTTAGTTCAGCTCCTGAAAGGCTTACAATACTTCCGGTAACCTCCCTCCTGCGCTGTACGCCATAACCAACTACTACCACCTCATCCAACTCATTATCGCTTTCGGCCATGGTTATACTAATTTGTTTGGTACCTGATTCCGGAACTTCCACACCAACTTCTTGCGTCTCAAATCCAATAAACGTAAAAACCAATACGGCCGGGCCCGGTTTTAATCCGGTAATTGAAAAGTTCCCTGCAGCATCCGTAACAGTACCTATGCCATTTAAACCTTTAACTGTAACGTTAGCTCCAGGCAAGCTTAGTCCGGCAGGATCTTGAACCGTTCCACGAACTTCCTGCGCTTTTGCAGCGATGATAGAAAAAAGGGCTAAAAGGAATGAAAGTGATCGAATAATTGTTTTCCCCATATTACGTCACAGTTAAGTTTATTTTTTTTCAAATGTAAACGAATTTTTGGAGTAAGTGTAAAAAGTACACTTAAAAATGCAGGGCTAATTATTTGATTGTAAGCAATTTCTCACTTTTACAGTATGATAATACTTCCTGAAACGCGTTTCGTGCGGGTAATTACCCGATAATAAAATAGGCCTGAATCAATAGAGTACCTTTGTTTTAAGTTACCTAAGTCCAATAGATTTAATCCGGCCGATAGATTCCTAAATGTTTCGGAATACACGTGCTTCCCCTGTGGATTAAACATATCAATGCGCATATCCGTATCACGATCCAGTTTAACAAAAGCTCTTAGGCTGCCACTATTCGGGTTTGGAAACATTCGAATTAAAGCGCCATCCGTGGTACTGTCCAACGGAATACTCGGTACCGGAATAAAAACGCTGTCCTCTTCTTCAATTTCTGTTTTGAAGTCCGTAAGTAATATATATTGGCCTGCTCCGAGATTGGTAGCAAAACTGGTTTGCTCCAAAAACAAACTATCCCCGGTAAAGTAGTTATACCAACTCCCTGCACGAGGCAAATCGATAGTTACGCTTCGCTCGCTTATACCAAAGTTACCGGCAGCAACCAGGTTGCTATCACCCCCATATAAATGCACCGTTTTAGTGACGGTTCCCAGGGACAGGCTTAAGCTATCCGTTTGCATTAACTTTGGAAAGTCTTTTCTCAAACGCATAAGTCTACCATACACCTGATTCAGTTTCGTTCTTGCAGGATTATTGTAATAGTCCCAACGTACGGGTTTGTTGCCCGTTCTACACGATGGATCAACGGTGCCATTGGTGCACCAGTTGATCGAGTAATCATAGCCCATTTCACCAAATTGCCAAAGCATTTTCGGGCCTGGAATCGTAAAGAAAAAGACGGCAGCCTGAGCGGCACGGTCCAAAGCAGTGTCCAATTCCCGCGTACTATAATCAGCTGAAGTGTTCCCAAAATTTACGTTTCTGTAGATCAAGCGTTCCTCATCATGGCTTTCCATAAAACCTACTAAAGCCGGACGGTCGAAGTTGCGGTTCTCATGATACACTGAACTGAAATTGGATTGATAGGCCATGGTAGCTTCATTGTATTGGTGGTTTTCATTCCCCCACAATAAAAAGCCATCCTCAGCCAAGGCACGTTCTTCAGGGTTATCCGCAAAATGCTCCAGGATCATAATCACATTAGGATCAACTTGCTCCACATCAGCCTTGATGCGGTTTAATATGTCCACACGTGATTGATCATACTGATTCCAAAGACCAATATTACCCAAGGTATTGCGCTGAGTAAAACCTTTAGAAAGGTCCACACGATAACCATCCACCTTGTATTCTTCTAACCAGTGCTGAAAAACTCTACGCGTATGATAAATGGTTGCGGGCGCCTCATGATTGAAGTCATAACCTACGTTAAAGTCATGGCGTGCGGTAGTATTAAAATAAGGGCTGCTAGCGGTGGGTGCACCATTTTCAAAATACATCCGCACCAGTGGGCTCTGACCAAAAGCGTGGTTAAGGGCAATATCCAGCAAAACGGCAATACCGTGTTTATGACAGGAATCCACTAAGGCTTTAAAATCGTTTTTGGTACCGTAGTATTTGTCGGGTGCCATAAAAAACATAGGATTATAGCCCCAGCTTTCATTTCCTTCAAATTCCATAATGGGCATTAGCTCAATGGCGTTAATGCCCAGGCTGTCAAAATAGGGTAAGCGATCAATGACCGACTGATACGTTCTGTGTGTATCAAAATCACGGATCAAAAGCTCGTAGATCAACAACTCTTCAGGCGCAACTCTTGTGTAGTTATAGGTAGTATCCCAAGCATATTCCTCTTCATTAATCTTAAAAGCCGTTACCGGGAAATCTGTTTTGCCCGTCGGGTATTCAATTAGGTTGGGATAACTAGCGCTGGGTATCCATTGATCATTCCAGGGATCCAATATCTTTTCACTGTATGGATCACCAATGCGTATGCCTTCAGAGCCTACATAATATTGTAAGCGATATTCGGTATTCGGGTCAAGGTTATTGACTTCCAACCAGAAGAATTCACCATCAGGTGTTTGATTCATATCATAGGCAGGGTCCAGCTCCCAATGGTTAAAGTCTCCAATCATGTAAACCAAATCTTTTCCAGGAGCACGCAATTTGAAAAACAAGGTGTTTTGGTCAATAATGGTAATTCCCTCCTCAGCTCCGCGAGGGTCAGCTGCCACATTAGTAGCCGCCCGAGCCAGATAAGGCAGTGTGTCGTATAAGGTGGTTGCGCCCTGTGTGGCCTCTAATCGTATATTGAATTTACCTGCACCATAATTGCCCGTATATAATTTGTAATCAAGGGTTAACGCATTGATTTCCTGCTTAAGCAAAGTGTTTTCATGAAAAAGTGAAAGCTGTGCGTTTTGAGAAGCGCCAGCTGATATATAAATCGTATCGTTTAGGCCGTATATCCCCAGTGGACCCGATGGTTGATTGATGGCCGCCTGCAAACCTGCACTGTAGATAGGCATGTAAATATCGCCCCCGCTGGCGGTCTTTCCTTCTTTGGTGCCGTCAACATTGCGAAAAACCATAGCCAGCTGTTGCACGGTTTCATTAGCGGGTACGTTGTAAAAAGTAGGGAGGTGAAATTTGATCCGGTGCAGATTATTGCCCAGGGCCGTCATGCGTACCTTAGCGTCATCTGTACCCCAGTTGCCCTGTACGTATCTCCAGTCTGTAGGTGAGGTGCTTAAGTCTGTAATGAGGCCTGTATGGATGTACACCTGGCCTACCCCGCTTAATCCGGCATTGCCTTGTGTGGCATCATAGGTCAGGGTAATGGTGTCGTTTTGCGTAGCAAATACCGGGTTAAGGCTTACCTGGCCTTGTATACCGGCCAGGCCGCTGAAAAAGAGAAACAAAAAGGCTAGGGGTTTACGCATCATGGAGCATTAAGAGTTTTCATCGTTATTGATCTCGTACAGCATAGCGGGCTTGTGCAGCACACCTTTCTGCTTTTGGTTGGTGGGTGTTACCAGGTTTTCTTTCAGGATCTTCTTCCGGAAATTGCGCTTGTCCAGTTTCTTGCCCAGTATAATCTCGTACAGGCGCTGGATCTGGCTCAGGGTAAATTTTTCGGGAAGCAGTTCAAAACCGGTTTTGTGTTGCTCAAAGCCTTCACGCAGTTGGGCAAAAGCGGTGGAAAAGATTTCATTGTGGTCAAAAGCCAGGGCGGGCACGGCCTCCACATCCTGCCAAAATACCCGATCGGCAAAAGAAGAAGCGGAAGCCTGGAATTCTTCCATTTTCACCAAAGCATAATAGGCGATGGTGATCACACGGGCCTGCGGTTGCTCCCGGTAGCTTTGCAGCCAGTCCAGGTCTTTGATGTCTTTTACCCTGTTGGGGTTGCCAAAGGCTTTGAACTGTTTCAGGTATATGCCCTGCAGCCCGGTAAGTTCAAGCAATACACGGGCAGCCGCATCATCGAGGCTTTCATCGTCAGAAATAAGATCTCCCGGCAAGGCAAGTTGTACCTTGTTCCGGTTTTGCATTTTCTGTTCAATAAGAAGGACGTTCAATTGTTCGTTATCAAAACCGAAAACAACACAATCAACAGATACGTTAGGGTTTAAATTTGATGCGCTCATGAGAATACCATTTAAAAAGGTTGAAAACGCAAAAGTCAACATTTTCTGTAAGGGCATAAAAATACAACATTTTTTAAAAGTGTATATTTTACACTAAGTTTGCTAACCTGAATCTTAAATCAAAGATGAACAAACCGATCAAGACCATTGGCGTGCTTACTTCCGGTGGAGATTCACCCGGCATGAATGCCGCCATAAGAGCCGTTATCCGGACATCTACATTTTACAACAAAAGGGTTTTTGGCATTTATGAAGGCTACCAGGGCATGATAGAAGGGCAGGTAAAAGAACTCAATGCCCGCTCGGTAAAAAACATCCTGAACCGGGGAGGGACCATTTTAAAGAGTAGCCGTAGCGAAGAGTTTCGCACCAAAGAAGGACGCAAAAAGGCTTTTGAACAACTGAAAAAACACGAAATAGATGCCCTGGTGCTCATAGGGGGAAACGGCACGTTTACCGGGGCACATCTTTTTTTTGAGGAATTTGGGGTACCTGTTTTAGGTGTGCCCGGCACCATTGATAATGACCTGTATGGAACGGATTACACCATAGGCTTTGATTCGGCCACCAACGTGGTGATAGCCTGTATCGATAAATTGAGGGATACGGCAGAATCACATAACCGCCTCTTCTTCATCGAAGTGATGGGGCGCGATTCGGGTTTTATTGCGTTGCGCGCTGCCCTGGCTTCCGGTGCCCTGGATGTGATCTTGCCCGAGGAAAGCACTCCGCTCGAAGATCTGTACAGGGAGTTGGAGCGGGGAACGGAGAATAAAAAAACCAACAAAATGGTAGTAGTAGCAGAAGGAAATCACCTGGGTAGTACCTTTGAGATTGCGGAAAAAGTAAGGCAAAAATACCCTGAACTTGAATCTAAAGTTACCATACTGGGACACCTGCAAAGAGGCGGTGCACCAAGCTGTTACGACCGTGTTTTGGCCAGCCAGCTTGGCGTAGCGGCCGTTGAGGGTTTGCTTAACGGAAAAACGGATGTAATGGCCGGGATGGTAAAGGGAGAAATAGCCTATACTTTTTTGCAAAAGGCGATCAGCAACAAAGCGGTGTTGGATACCGAACTGTTGCGGATCAGTAAAATCTTGTCTATTTAAAAAACTAAAAACATGATCAAAGTAGCCATTAATGGCTTTGGCCGCATAGGAAGGCTCACCTTTCGGGACCTAATTGAGAAACAAAACATAGAAGTGGTCGCTATCAATGACCTCACAGACACCAAAACCCTGGCGCACCTGCTTAAATTTGACTCTGTACACGGGCAGCTGCCCGATACGGTAGAAGCTACGGAGGAGGGCATAAGAGTGGGCGGTTCGGAGATACGCGTTTTTTCGGAACGCGACCCCAAAAAATTACCCTGGAAAGCACTGGATATAGATTTGGTGATCGAATGTACAGGCATTTTCCGCAATCGCGAAAAAATGAACTGGCATGTAGAGGCCGGAGCCAGGATGGTATTGCTCAGCGCACCTGCCTCCGGAGATGTGAAAACCATAGTGTTGGGCGTAAATGACGCACAGTTAAACAGCGGAGACCAGTTTATTTCCAATGCGAGTTGCACCACAAACTGCCTGGCGCCTGTAGCGAAGGTATTGGATGATGCTTTTGGTATTGAGAAGGGGTATATGACCACCGTGCATGCCTATACAGCCGACCAGAACCTGCAGGACGCTCCGCACAAAGATCTGCGCAGGGCAAGAGCTGCAGCATTGAGCATCATCCCCACTTCTACGGGAGCCGCACAGGCGGTGGGCCTGGTATTGCCCCAGCTAAAGGGAAAACTGGATGGCTTTGCCTTACGCGTTCCCACCCCAACGGGTTCTGTAGTTGACCTGACCGCTATGCTTGCACGTGAAGTATCTGCAGAAGAAGTAAACGAGGCCATGAAGCAGGCGGCCAGCAGTAAAATGCACGGTATTTTGCAATACAGCACTGATCCGCTTGTGTCGGTTGATATAGTAGGCAATAAGCACTCCAGTATCTTTGATAGTGCCTTGACCACTACCACCGGGAATCTGGCAAAAGTAGTAGCCTGGTACGATAATGAAGCGGGATATTCGGCACGTCTTGCCGATCTCGCAGAGATGATGGGGAATATGTAAAAATTACACTAAGCCAATTTTAGTATTTTGGCGCACTCAAATCAATTGTAATGATCTTTATTGCGGAAAGCGGCTCAACAAAATGTGATGCAGTATTTATGCGCCCCGATGGAAAGGAGGTAGCGCGGGTAAATACTATGGGCTTCAATCCTTACTTCCATACGGCAGCCTTTATACGCAAAGAGGTGGCCCGGGTGCCGGAGATACAGCGCTTTGGAAAAGAGGTAAGCAAAGTGTTTTTTTACGGGGCGGGGTGTAGCAGCCCTTCGCTCAATGCCATTGTAGCCGAAGGCTTACAAGAAGCTTTTCCCAATGCAGAGATCCTTGTTGATCACGACCTTAAATCCTGTGCCTATGCCACGTATAACGGGGAGCCGAACATCAGTTGCATCCTGGGCACCGGGAGCAATTCCGTGTATTTTGACGGGAAAGAAATAAGTGAAGAGGTACCGGCCCTGGCCTATATCCTGGGAGACGAGGGCTCCGGGAGCTATCTGGGCAAAAAACTGCTGGCTGCATATTTATATAAGCAATTGCCTCCCTCTATTCAGGAAGACTTTGAGCAAACGTATACACTCAGGCGCGATGAGATCATGGAGCATGTATATGCGCGGCCCCATGCCAATGTCTACCTGGCGGGTTTTGCTCCTTTTTTTAGCAAGCACATTAAGCATCCGTATATGTGGGAGATTGTATTTACCGGCTTCCGCACTTTTCTGGAAATACACGCTTTATGCTATCCCAATGCGCGCGCAGTGGAGTTGAATTTTGTGGGGAGCATTGCCTATCACTTTAAAGATGTCCTGGAGGATGCTGCAGAGCACTTGGACCTGAAAATGGGTATTGTTGTACAAAAGCCGCTGGACGGCCTCATTGCCTATCATTTTAACTACCTGTTGCGCTCACCGTCAACCATAAAAATGGCTTAAGTCCATGATACAAGCGTTTATTTTTGACCTGGATGGGGTTTTGGTGGATACGGCTAAATACCACTTTAGGGCCTGGCACAGGTTGGCGAAGTCGATAGATATTCATTTTACAGAGGAAGAAAACGAACAACTCAAAGGCGTAAGCCGCAAAGAGTCGCTGGAAAAGATCATGCAATGGGGCGGGGTAAGTCTTCCCGAAAAAGAAAAGGAAAAACTAATGGCGCTCAAGAATGCGTGGTACCTGGAATTTGTGAATGAAATGGATGCCTCCGAAACACTTCCTGGTGTTCGGCTGTTTTTAGAAGAATGCCGCGCTATGCAACTCAAAATAGCATTGGGAAGCGCCAGCAAAAATGCGGTGCAGATCTTACAGCGTACGGAGCTTTCTTCTTTTTTTGATGTGGTTATTGACGGTACCAAAACTTCAAAATCCAAGCCGCATCCGCAAGTATTCCTTATGGGAGCCGAAGCTTTGGACGTACAACCCGCTAAATCGGTCGTTTTTGAAGATTCCATAGCCGGCATTGAAGCAGCTCAACGGGGAGGGTTTAAAAGCGTAGGCATTGGAAAAGCACAGAACCTGGGCAAAGCAGACCTTATTCTGGAAAGTCTGCAACGCAAAAAAGCCAGTGAGATCATTAACCATTTGAATTTTTAGCTCCATTGATGAAGGAAAAGTACCTGGTAGCGGATGAATGGAACATCATAGAAGAAGGGTGGGACCCGGCACGTCAGGAGGGCTCGGAATCTATTTTTAGCCTTGGCAACGGCCACATGGGCCAGCGCGCCAACTTTGAAGAGCAATACACGGGCAAACACCTGCAGGGCAGTTACATAGCGGGGATCTATTATCCCGATAAAACGCGTGTAGGCTGGTGGAAAAACGGATACCCGGATTATTTTGCCAAGGTGCTCAATTCGGTAAACTGGATTGGGATCAACCTGAGCATTGATGGCGAAGCATTGGACCTGGCAAAAGTGAAAGTGAGGGAGTTCAGGCGCATACTGAACATGAAAACCGGCACCTTAAGCCGCAGCTTTACGGCTGAATTACACGGTGGAAGGGAGCTAAAGGTAGAAACGCTGCGCTTTATAAGTATGAAACGCAAAGAAATAGGGGCTATCCGGTATAGCCTTACTCCTCTGAACTTTGAGGGAAGCATCAGCTATACGCCTTACCTCGATTTTGACGTAGTAAACCACGACAGCAATTATGATGAGCAGTTCTGGGAAGGGGTAGAAGAGCATGTAGGTACGCAAAAGGCAGTGTTGAGTGCCCGCACCAAAAAACTGGACTTTCATGTAGCGGCGGCTATGCGGTATGAATTTTTTGAGGACGGCAAGCACATTACCCTGTATCCTGAGATGGAGAAACGGGCCCGCTATGCCCAAAATACGTTTGCCGCTACTGTGGAAGAAGGAAAAACGTACCACCTGTATAAGTATGCCGCGGTAGTTTCCTCTTTGCATCATACCAAGGCAGCGTTGATCTCCGTAGCGGATAACCTGGCGTCTGACGCCATGAATGACGGATTTAGGCAATTGCTTGATGAGCACACAACAGATTGGGCGGCACGCTGGGAAAAGAGCGACATCATGATCGAAGGGGATGTGGAAGCGCAGCAAGGCATCCGCTTTAATATTTTTCAACTAACCCAAACCTATACCGGCGAAGATGCCCGCCTCAACATTGGCCCAAAGGGCTTTACCGGGGAAAAATACGGAGGTTCTACCTATTGGGATACCGAAGCTTATTGCCTGCCTTTCTACATGGCCAGCGCCGGGCAGGAAGTGGCCAAAAACCTCCTGGTGTACCGCTACAACCACCTGCCCAAAGCCATTGAAAATGCCGAAAAACTTGGGTTTACCGGGGGCGCTGCGCTGTATCCTATGGTTACCATGAATGGGGAGGAATGCCACAACGAATGGGAGATCACCTTTGAAGAAATACACCGGAACGGGGCTATTGCATACGCCATTTACAATTACATACGCTATTTTGGTGATGAAACCTACCTGGCGGATTATGGCTTGGAAGTATTAATTGCCATTGCCCGCTTTTGGGCACAACGCGTAAACTGGAGCACCGCAAAACAGCAGTATGTAATGCTGGGCGTAACTGGCCCGAACGAGTACGAAAACAACGTCAACAACAATTGGTACACTAGTTATATTGCGCAGTGGTGTTTGTCCTATGCCCTGGAAAGCATTGCCCAGGTGGAGGAACTTGATAAAACCCGCCTTACCGAAATATTTGACAAAACAGCTTTTGACCGGGAAAAGGAAAGTGAACAGTGGCAGCACATCATCCACAAGCTGTACTTGCCTTATGATGAAGCGCAAGGCATTTTCCTGCAGCAAGAAAACTACTTGGACAAGGAACAACGTACCGCGGAGGATCTTGACCCGGGGGAGCGCCCTATAAACCAGCATTGGAGCTGGGACCGCATCCTGCGTTCTTGTTTTATTAAGCAAGCCGATGTACTCCAGGGGCTTTATTTTTTCGAGGAAGACTTTGACCGGGAAACCGTGCGCAGGAATTTTGACTTCTATGAGCCGCGTACGCTGCACGAGAGTTCACTATCCCCATGTGTGCATGTAGTACTGGCGGCTTACCTCGATAA
This sequence comes from Owenweeksia sp., assembly GCA_028285465.1. GTDB lineage: Bacteria > Bacteroidota > Bacteroidia > Flavobacteriales > Schleiferiaceae > JANQPD01. Next base: position 30,516 of record JANQPD010000085.1, read on the forward strand.
AATGGAAAAAGCGTACGAGCTGTACCTGCGCACCAGCCGCCTGGACCTGGACGATTACAACCGGGAGGTACACGAAGGCCTGCACATTACCAGCATGGCAGGCACCTGGTTAAGTGTAGTAGAGGGCTTCGGAGGCATGCGTGTGCGCAACGGAGCTTTGCATTTTACGCCCAAGCTACCTAAAGGCTGGCATAAACTCTCCTTTAAAATTGCCTTTGGCGGCACTACTTTGCTTTGCTCCTTTGGCAGGGAAAACCACATGGTAAAGAACCTGGGGGTACAAAAGGTAAAAGTGGCGATAAACGGCAAAGAGGCACAACTTGTTTAACAGAAAGCAAAAAGCCATGAAGGGCAAAGCTCTATTTTTCAGCTTGTTTCTAACGTCAATAGCTTTCTATGCAGGGGGGCAAACCGCTTTGCATGGGCTATTTACACCGGTTCAATTACAACCGGAGCAAAGCACCATTTACCTGCGCGATTATTTGGTGGATGAAGCGCCTGATGCCATTGAACTCCCCCGAGGGCTTTACCAGCTGAACAACAGCATAGATACCATCGTGCTGAGTGGGAAAATGGCCCAAAAAATAGACGTGCTAAAAGTGCGTACCGGTGCGGAAACCAGGAGCATAGTGCTGATAAATCCCAGTGCCCGTCAGGTAAACATTACGGTTTCCGCTCAACAGCTTTATGGCAAAGAAGTACGGATCATTGGCGCTTTTAACAATTGGAACAGAGGCAGTGAAGTGCTGAAACCGGGGAAAGGCGTGTACAGTGCCAGCTATACCCTGGAACCCGGTAGCTATGAATATAAGTTCTTTGTAGATGGGCAGGAGATGTTGGACCCCAGCAATCCGGATAGCGTTTCAAACGGCATGGGGGGGTACAATAATATCCTTGAAGTGAAACCCGAGAGCGATGAGCGCGCGCATGCCTTCGACCTTCAATTAGGTAAGGATACCATTAGAGATCCTGATGTATTAGAAAAGATCACTATCCAGCCTTCCATAAAGATTAGCAGTCGGCTCAAGGGCAATCAATACCTGGCCCTTTGGAACAATCAAAAAATTGAGCCCTTCCATGGTACTCTAACCATACCCTTGAAGGCCAAAAAAACCAAACGTTCATACATCCGTGTGTATTCCTTTGCGGGAAGTGATAAGGGACGTGATCAGCTGATACCTTTAGAATATGGTGTTCCGGTTTCTGAGGTAAACGAATTAGATCGCAGCGACTGGCACCAGGCACGCATGTATTTTTTGATGATTGACCGCTTTTACAATGGCAATACAAAGAATGACCTGCCCACACCAGACACCAGTATTAAGCCCATTGCGAATTATATGGGCGGTGACTTAGCCGGTGTAGCGCAAAAAGTAGCAGGAGGTTTTTTTGAAGACCTGGGCACCAATACCATCTGGCTTTCGCCCATTACGCAGAATCCGTACGATGCCTGGGGACTTTGGAACAAAGGCAAGGTACACAGCACCTTTAGCGGGTATCACGGCTATTGGCCGATCAGCAATAAGCGGGTAGATACACGCTTTGGCGATTCCAAAGGGGTAAAGACGCTCTTGCGTGAAGCACATGCACGAAAGCAGAATGTGGTTTTGGATTATGTGGCCAATCACGTACACATCCACCATCCGGTTTATACGCAGCATAAAGACTGGGCAACGAACCTCTACTTGCCTGATGGGACAAAAAATACGGAAAAGTGGGACGCACATCGCCTGACGACCTGGTTCGATGATCACCTGCCCACTCTGGACCTCAGGCGTTACGAGGTAGTAGACCCTATGGCCGACAGCGCTCTTTTCTGGGTAGATCGCTACGATTTTGACGGCTTTCGCCACGATGCCACCAAACACATTGATGAACTGTACTGGCGTACCCTCACTTACCGGATAAAGAAAAAAACCGGCAAACCTATCTACCAGATCGGGGAAACCTACGGCAGTCCGCAACTGATCAACAGTTACATCAGCAGTGGTATGCTGGATGCACAGTTTGATTTTAACCTGTACGATGCAGCTGTTTCAGCTTTTGCTTTTAAAAACGGCGACCTGGATAACCTGATACATAAGACGCAGCAGGCGCTAAACGTATACGGCTACCACCATTTAATGGGGAATATAAGCGGCAACCAGGACCGGGTGCGCTTTATTACCCTTGCCAATGGCGATGTAAAGCCCCAGGATGACGCCAAACTAGTAGGCTGGGATACTGAAATAGGCAAGCCTGCCACGGAAGCATACCAAAGACTGGCCCTGCTGCATGCGTTTAACTATGCCATGCCGGGTATTCCCTGCATCTGTTATGGCGATGAATACGGTATGCCCGGGGCAGGAGATCCCGACAACCGCAGGATGATGATCTTTGAAGGTTACGATAGTGATGAGCAGGCTTTGCTTTCCAAAGTGAAGAAACTGAATGCCTTGAGAGCAGGAAATCTGGCCCTTTTGTACGGAAGCACATCCATAGAAAAGCTAAAGGAGAATCTCTTGCTGATCACCCGCGTTTACCTGGATGAAGAAGTAAAAGTCTTGATCAATACAGGAAGTAAAGCACAGGACATAGACCTACGTACATGGAAAGGGCAATATGTCCGTCACTTTACAGAGGAGCCTGCTGCGGCTGAGTACTTACTTACCTTACCCCCGCTGAGCTTTGAATATTTAATCAAAATCAACTAAACATGCGTACGAAATCAACCTATATCATGCTTTGTGGTTTTTTAGCCCTTATCTCGGCAATGGGCTGCCAGCAAAGCCCGCAAAAAAACATTGAAAAAACGGTAGAGGAAACGCCCATATCGGTAAAGGTGAAGCACGCAGACTGGGTAAAAAATGCCTCCATCTATGAAGTAAACATCCGGCAATTTACCCCCGAAGGAACCATAAACGCCTTCAGGAAAGAGCTTCCCAGGCTTAAAGCACTGGGCGTTGAACTCTTGTGGATCATGCCTATCCAGCCCATTGGTGAAAAGAACAGGAAAGGGAGCCTGGGGAGCTATTATTCTATCAAAGACTATACAGCCGTAAATCCGGAGTTTGGGACCCTGGAAGATTTCAAGGCGTTGGTAAAAGAAGCGCATGCCCTTGGGTTAAAAGTGATCCTCGACTGGGTAGCCAACCATACGGCATGGGATGCGGTGTGGATAGACCAGCACCCTGACTGGTATACCCGGAATGATTCCAATGAAATTGTATCTCCTGTGGAGGATTGGAGTGATGTTGCAGATCTGAACTATGGAAACAAAGACATGCGGGCAGCTATGTTGGCTGCCTTAAAATTCTGGGTGCGCGAAGCAGATATAGATGGCTACCGCTGTGATGTGGCCATGATGGTACCCATGGATTTCTGGAACCAGGCGCGGGAAGAACTGGACGACATTAACCCCGTATTTATGCTGGCAGAAGCCGAAGGCCCCGAATTTCATGAAAAGGCATTTGATATGACCTATGGCTGGGAGTTTCATCACCTTATGAACCAGGTCGCTAAAGGGCTTGAGCCGGTAAGTGGCTTTACACAATATGCGCAAAAACAGGATACCACGTATGGCGAAGGCGATATCCGTATGTATTTCACCACCAACCATGACGAAAACAGTTGGAACGGAACCGTTTATGAACGCTTGGGAGAGAACCACCGCAATTTTTTTATACTGGCAGCTACTTTTCCACAGGGCATGCCTTTGGTATACAGTGGCCAGGAGGCCGGTTTAAACAAACGATTGGCCTTTTTTGAAAAAGACACCATTGACTGGACCGATACCAGCTTGGTAGAGTTTTACAAGCAGGTACTGCACTTACATGCCGGGCACCCGGCCTTAGCGAATGGTAAGGCCGAAGGTGATTTTAAAGTGCTTGCCGAGGAAAAAGGCCTCTATGCCTATACACGCAGCAAAGCAGGGCAAACACTGCTGGTAGCGCTTAACTTTAGCAATAGTGCCCAACGCCTCATGTTAGCACAACAAAGTAGCGGAGAAGGTTTTGCCAGTTTATTGGGATCGGGTTATGTGAAAGGGATAAACGGAGGGCTGGAAATTCCGGCCCACGGACACCTGGTGCTTGACATTACAAAATAAGTCAGGAAAGATTATGAAAATAGCGCTCATTGCCCACGATGGAAAGAAGGCGGAAATGGTAAGCTTTATGCGCGATTTCCTGGAGGAGCTTCACCGTAAGGACATTGAGCTGGTAGCTACCGGTACTACGGGTAGTCATGTTGTGCGTGCAGGACTGGAGGTACAAAGAGTATTGAGCGGACCCATGGGCGGAGATGCGCAGATTGCGACTATGGTGGCAGAAGGGCAGGTACATGCGGTGTTTTTCTTCCGCGACCCCCTGGATAAACACCCGCATGAGCCGGATATTCTTATGCTGATGCGCATGTGTGATGTACATAACATTCCATTGGCGACTAATCCGGCAACGGCCAAATTGGTTTTTGAGCGCTTGCTCAACAGCTAAGTGTAATAATTACACTTTATTTTATACATTGCTGCTTCTTAACGGTTTCACAACATGAGCACTCCCAAACCTAAACTCAGTTTTTGGCAGATCTGGAATATGAGCTTCGGCTTTTTAGGCATTCAATTTGGTTTTGCACTTCAAAATGCAAACACCAGCCGGATCTTTCAATCCCTGGGTGCCGAAGAAGAAAACCTAGCCATTCTTTGGTTGGCGGCCCCCGTTACCGGTTTGCTGGTGCAGCCCCTGATCGGGTATTATAGCGACAAAACCTGGCATCCCAAATGGGGGAGGAGGAGGCCTTACTTTGCCATAGGCGCCATCCTGGCCACGCTTTCCTTATTGGTTATGCCTAATTCTCCCGCCTTATGGGTAGCGGCAGGCACGCTCTGGATCATGGATGCCTCTATCAACATCAGCATGGAACCTTTCCGCGCCTTTGTGGGAGACCTGCTGCCCCCGGAACAACGTACCCGGGGCTTTGCCATGCAGAGCTTTTTTATAGGCGTGGGAGCCGTAGTGGCTTCTGCTTTGCCCTGGATGCTTACCAATTGGTTTGGCATCACCAATACCCCAGCACCTGGCGAACAGATCAGCGAAAGCGTAAAGTGGTCTTACTACCTGGGGGGGATCGTGTTTTTGGCGGCGGTGATGTGGACGGTCTTCACGACAAAAGAATATCCTCCTGAAGAAAATGAAGGGACGGCCGCCGCACAGGAAGCCCCATTGGTTATAAAATACAGGCCTGCTACATACCGCAGTATAGGGGTAAGTATGCTGGCTCTTGCCTTGCTTTTGGCCTTTTGGTTTTACACAGCCGGTTTAGACCAGAAACTATATGTGCTTTGCGGCATTCTCGGGATCTTTGGCTTTGCCTATTTCATTGCTTCGCTTTTCATGAACAAAGGGAAGTACCGGAACGGCTTTGTACAGATTGTACGCGATTTTCAGAACATGCCCAAGACTATGATCCAATTGGCCTTTGTCCAATTCTTCAGTTGGTTTGCCCTTTTTGCTATGTGGATCTACACTACTTCCGGAGTGACGGCCCATATATATGGTACAACAGATACGGCTTCGGAAGCATACAATAACGGGGCAGATTGGGTGAGTGTGCTGTTCAGTGCGTACAATGGCATTGCCGCCCTGGCGGCCTTTGGTATTCCGTGGCTATCCAGGTATATCGGGCGGAGGTTTACGCACCTCACTTCTTTAACGTTGGGTGGCCTGGGGCTTATCAGTATGTACTTTATCTCAGACCCGGATATGCTTGTTGTTTCCATGATCGGGGTAGGCGTGGCCTGGAGCAGCATTCTTTCCGTTCCTTATGCGATGTTGTCCAACAGCATTCCACAAGAAAAAATGGGGTATTACATGGGTATTTTCAATTTCTTTATTGTGATCCCGCAAATTGTAGCCGCCAGTATTTTAGGCTTTATCCTGAGCCGTTTTTTTGCCTCGGAGGCCATTTATGCCCTGGTGATCGGGGGAGCCGCCATGATCTTATCCGGGCTTTTATGCCTTATGGTAAATGACAAAGATGAGATCCATGTTGCCGACCCGAATCAAGCTTAAAAGAATCCGGTTGCAATACATTTCCTTATTTCTTCAGTTGAATGATCCTGCTGCTCATGGCCGGTAACAGGACCTCGTGGCTACGGATATCTTCTCCGGAAAGTACGTCTGTGCCTGAAGCATGCAAAGGCCAAAGTTCCCGGTATCGTTTAAGGCTATGTGTAACAGCGGTATCCGCGGTATTAGCAATCACCATTACGGTATCCTGTGCACTGTGCCTGAAGTACACGTATACCCCTTTTTCGGGAACAAATTGTGTAAGCTTTCCTTTGGCAACAGCCTGCGAAGTAGCCCGCCACTGCAATAAGTTGCGCAGGTAAGAGAAAATGCTGTCCTGTATAGGGGTGCGCCCTTCAGGAGTAAAGGCATTTTGCTCGTCTTCCGGCCAACCTCCGGGAAAATCTTCACGCAGCAGCCCGTGGTTTTTGGTTTGGTGCATGCCTAGTTCACTGCCGTAATACAGGCAGGGGATGCCGCGCATGGTAAAGAGCCAATTGTATCCCAGCCGCAATTTTTTGAGATCCATTTGCACGTTTCCGGCAAAACGGGCCAGGTCGTGGTTGTCCAGAAAAGTAACCAGTTTTTCAGGCGCATTATATAGGTAATCTGCCGCCAGGGTATAGTAAATCTTAGAAACGCCTCCCGTCCAGCTTTGCTTGTTGTGTACGGCATCGTTAAACGCATAGTACATCTGAAAATCAGTAACCGCATCCAGGTAGGTGTTAAGCGGATTGTACCGCATTTGCTCCACAAAGTAGCTTTGTATAGGTTGTCCGTGTACCCAGGTCTCCCCAAAAATGAAAAAGCCGGGGTATTGCTTTTTCACCTGTTTGGATAAACGGGCCATAAAGGCTTGATCGGGATAAATGTAGGTGTCTATCCGAAAGGCATCTACGCCAAAAGTTTCGATCCACCAAATGGAGTTTTGAATAAGGAAACGGGCCACATGCGGGTTGCGCTGGTTCAGGTCGGGCATATGGGCCACAAACCAGCCGTCCTGGAAGGTTTCATAATCTTCCCGGGAACGGTGGGGATCGGTAACCGTAGTGGCGCGATAACTGGTCTGTTTATACCCGTCAGGTTTTCCTTTATGCAGGTTAAAAAAGGAAGAATCCGGCATATCCCGGTAAAGAAAATGACCGGTGCCCACATGGTTGTATACCATGTCTTTTATAACCTTCATTTGTTTTTTATGAGCGGTACGGATCAGTACCTGGTAGGCTTTGTTTGAGCCCATCCGGGGGTCTATCCGGTAATGATCTGTAATGGCATACCCGTGATAGGATTCATCGGCCTGGTTGTTTTCGAGCAGCGGACTGATCCAGATGCTGCTTGCACCAAGGTCTTTTATGTAATCCAAATGCGCCTTGATGCCCTCTATATCTCCCCCGTGACGACCGAAAGGTTTGCTGCGGCCATATTTCTTTTCTGCAAAACCCGGGAGGCTGTCGTTCTCCAGGTTGCCGTTCGCAAAGCGATCCGGGGTGATCAGGTACATGACGTCTGCCTGTGAAAAGCGGGCCACTTCCCTTTTTTGCCTTTCCTTAAACAGGTAGTTATGTGTTTCTCCATTAACCTGTATGCGTAAGGTAGCCGGCCGCTCTCCCCCGATAAACAAAGTGAAGCTGGCGTAGCGGGGATTTTTAAAAGGTGTGCGCTCCAGGAGCACAATACCGCCGGGAGTATCGAGGTCCAGGGAAGTGATCGGGTCGCCTTCGCTGTATACTAAAACTTCCAGTGTATCATTTTCCATCCCCGCGTACCAAAAAGGAGGGTAGAAGTGGAGTTGCGCTTTTCCCGTTTGCGGGAAGCATAGCGTTAAGATCGCTATAAACGTGTACAAAATACACTTTTTGTAAGTAAGCCCTTTCATGTCAGGTGTTTAACGATAAAATTTATGGCAATATTAAGTATTGATTAAGAAATTTACGTTACATTGCGCTAGTTATTGTAAATAATACACTAAGTAAAATAAAAAAATCAAAACCCTATCACAATGAAGAAAATGTACTCCTTGGTGGTTGCGCTCTTAACCACAGTTGCGCTCTTTGCACAGCGCAACGTAACGATACAGGTAGATATGACAGGCCAGACCATCAGCGCCAATGGCGTACACGTGGCCGGCGACTTCCAGGGCCCGGCCGGAGGTACTAACTGGACACCCAATGGTACCCCTATGACGCAGGTAGGCACAAGCAACATTTACGCAGCAACCGTAAACATTCCCGATGGCGCGTATCATTTAAAGTTTATCAACGACAACGACTGGGCAGGTGTTGAAGGCGTGCCGGCTGAATGCCAGGTTTCCCTTGGGATGGGGCTTGATAATGGTAGTGATAACCGCTGGATGGCGATCACTTCCGATACCACACTCCCGGCTATCCAGTTTGGTGGCTGTGCTCCGGCAGGTATGTATGCCATAACCTTTGCTGCAGATCTTAGCCAGGAGGCAACGGTAGCGGATACGGTATCTATTGCCGGAGACTTCCAGGTTCCGAATACCTGGACTCCGAAGGCTGATATTATGTATGACGTAGTACCGGGATCGGATAGTGTTTTCCGCTATGTATATTTTGGAAATACGGACGATACTATAAACTATAAATTCATTAATGGGTCGGCCTGGGAGAACGTACCGGGTGCCTGTGCGGTAAATGGCAACCGCCAGTTCATTATCGGGACGGCTAATGCAGTAGCCTCTAACTGCATCAATGCCTGTGGCGCCTGTTTTATTCCCGATACCTTTAATCTTACCTTGCAGGTAGATATGAACGGGGTATGCGGGTTTAGCGATACCCTTGACTTTGCCGGACCTTTTAATGGCTGGCCCGGAAGCTTTGACCCCAATACGCAGTTTACCGATGCCAATAGCGATGGGATATATGAGATCACTGTTCGTGCCCCTTCTCCTGAATTTACCTACAAGGCGCGTTTTCATACAAACGGCAATACCAACTGGGAAGGCGGCAACAACAAGGTAATTATGTTCAATGGCGATACCACCGTAGCGGTGCGTTGCTTTGGCTCAGATGCTTACGGCCCCTGTGCCCCTGTACCTGCCCCTTCCGACCTGACGTTTATGGTGGATGTTAGCCAGGATCCGAATTTCATCCCGAGCGGAGACGGCATCTGGTTTATAGGCGATTTTACAAGTCCTGCCTGGCAGGGAGGCGCCATCCAAATGACCCCGCATTCCACCCTACCGGGGGTTTTTGAAACTTCTGTAAACGGAGTTTGCCCGGGAAAGATCAACTTCAAATTTGTAAACGGTGATCCCAATAACGGGGGTGTTGAAGAAGATTTTGCCGGTCTTCAGGATTCTTCCTGTACAGAGCCGAGTGGAGCCGGTGGTTTGAATCGTTTTTACGTACGTCCGGACGACCAGCCTCAGACCATCAAGGCGATTTACAATACATGTCAGAACAACATTGGCTTAGAAGAGAGCTTTGCAGAAAGAACGTTTAGCATTTACCCGAATCCTTTTACCGGTCAAACCACTTTGCAGTTAGACAATGAAGAAAGCTATACCGTAAGTATTGTTGACCTGAACGGAAGGGTGTTGGAAACACTACCCGAAGCCAGCGGAAAAGTAACGCTCAGCGCCCGCAATATGGCGCCCGGGGTGTACATGATCCGGATCAGGAATGCCGCAGGTGCGTTGAACATCAACAAGGTGATTGTTCAATAAGGCACCATACCAGAGTTTTATAAAAATGCCCCTGCTAAGGGGCATTTTTTTTGCTCTTTAAAAAACCTTCCAGGTTTATCTCCGCACCGTTGAAAAACCTGGAAGGTTTGATGGTGTCTTTGGTCCTGGAAAATTTATTTGAATACGCCATTCCCCGCTATTTAAAAGGCATCAAAGCCTATACTTACAGGGAATTTCTGTTTCAATCAATCAAAACGGCTTTGCCGTTATATGAATGTCAGGCTTTACTTCCGGCGTATATTAAAAACAGAGTATAGGCACATAAAAAAGCCCGGGCGTTACGCCCGGGCTTTTCAAATCAGATCAGTTACGTTCGCTAAACGCCCAGTCCAACACGCTTAAAGCCGGTTACGGTAAGTCCTTTTTCCTCACTGTCAAGGTACTTGGCAATGGTCAGTTTGTTGTCGCGGATGTATTCTTGCTCCACCAAAGTGTTTTCCTTGTAGAATTTATTTAGACGACCGGTAGCGATCTTATCCAGCATTTCTTCTGGCTTACCTTCCTGGCGGGCCATGTCTTTACCTACCTCCAGTTCGCGTTCTACCACTTCCTGGGGTACTTCATCACGGTTCAGGGCCACCGGGTTCATTGCAGCAGCTTGCATGGCCACGTTGCGTCCGGCATCTTCGGCTTCGCCTGTAAGGCCAACCAAAGTAGCCAGCTTATTGCCGGCGTGAATGTATGTAGCTACATAAGGAGCCTCCAAGGTTTCGAAAGCGCCTATTTCCAGTTTTTCGCCAATCACCCCGGTTTGCTCAGTTAGCTTTTCTTCTACGCTCATGCCGTTAAGGTCGGCTTTCAAAAGCGCTTCTTTAGAAGAAAAGGTGTTGGCCAGGGCGAGGTCAAGAACAGACTGCGTCAAAGCCACAAAGCTGTCGTTTTTAGCCACAAAATCCGTTTCGCAGTTCAGGCTCAGCACTACGCCAAAGCCCTCTTTGCTACCGGCCAGTACGCAGCCCTCTGCTGCTTCCCGGTCGGCGCGCTTGGCGGCAATTTTTTGCCCTTTCTTGCGCAGAATATCTACGGCCTTTTCAAAATCGCCCTCCGCTTCCTGGAGTGCTTTTTTGCAGTCCATCATACCTGCTCCGGTTTGTTTCCTTAATTTATTTACGTCTGCTGCAGTTATTGTAGCCATTGTTTTGTGTTTGTTTAAGGGATTGTTTTAAAAAGGTAAAAAAGGGATAAAAATCACTTTTCACCCCTTTTTTATATCAAATTCATGTTAAGAAATAAGCCTGCCTATTCTTCGGTAGATACTTCCGTTTTATTGGCGGCCTTTTTGATCTTTTCATCAGAGGCTTTGGCCTTTTCGTTCTTACGGTCTTTCAAGCCTTCTTTCATAGCGTCTGTAGCGCGGTTTACCAGGTAAGCAATAGACTTGGTCGCATCGTCATTGCCCGGAATAGCATAGTCCACTTCTTTGGGATCGGAGTTGGTATCTACGATAGCAAAGGTGGGTATACCCAGGTTTTGCGCTTCTTTTACGGCAATGTGTTCTTTATTGATGTCTACGATAAACAAAGCAGCCGGCAAGCGCGTCATATCCGCAATAGAACCCAATTGCCTTTCCAGCTTTTCACGCTGACGGTCTACCTGCAACCTCTCCTTTTTAGATAAGGTGTTGAAAGTGCCGTCTTCCTTCATTTTATCAATGCCCTGCATCTTCTTCACCGCTTTGCGGATGGTAATGAAGTTGGTAAGCATGCCTCCGGGCCAACGCTCGGTGATGTAAGGCATACTTGCTCCTTTAGCGGCTTCCGCTACAATGTCTTTGGCTTGTTTTTTAGTAGCTACCAAAAGGATCTTGCGGCCCGAAGCGGCAATTTTTCTGAGCGCTTCGGAAGCTTGCTCAAGCTTGGCTTCTGTTTTGTATAAGTCAATGATGTGGATCCCGTTGCGCTCCATGAAAATGTAAGGCGCCATGTTGGGGTTCCATTTGCGGGTGAGGTGTCCAAAGTGTACACCTGCATCCAGCATTTGTTTGATGTTTTCTTCTGCCATTTTAATTTGTGTTTACTTTCTCTAAAGCAATGCCGGGGTGGTCAACAAACCGCCGTTTCGGAGTGTGTGTGCCCCCAACATTTGGATACTAAACCCAAGAGAGGATTAACGTTTGCTGAACTGGAATTTCTTACGCGCTTTCTTCTGACCGAATTTCTTACGCTCTACCATACGTGGGTCACGAGTCATAAGGCCTTCAGGCTTAAGCAAGCTCTTGTGTTCAGGGTTTATTTCTACCAGGGCACGTGAAATACCCAGGCGGATCGCTTCTGCTTGTCCGGTGATGCCGCCTCCTTCTACATTAACCATAATGTCGTACTTACCCATGTTTTCGGTAAGCTGAAGGGGCTGTTCCACCTTGTAGTGAAGAGGTCCGGTAGTAAAGTACTCTTTGTAAGCTTTTTTGTTGATTACAATGTCGCCTTTACCTTCTTTCAAAAACACGCGAGCTACTGAAGTTTTGCGTCTTCCAATGGTGTGCGTTACTGCCATCTTTCTTATTTAATGATATCGTTAAGATCAACTTTAGTGGGTTGCTGTGCTTCTTGTTTGTGCGCAGCATCGGCATATACGTGCAGGTTTCGGAACATCTGGCGGCCAAGTTTATTTTTAGGCAACATGCCCTTCACGGCATTTTCCACCACCTTGGTAGGTTGCTTTTTCAAAAGCTCACTGGGTGTACTGAAGCGCTGTCCTCCGGGGAAACCGGTATGGCGCACATACTGCTTCTCTTCTTCTTTTGCTCCGCTTAGTGCTACGGCTGCGGCATTAATGATCACCACATTGTCGCCACAGTCTACATGAGGGGTGAAATTTGTTTTGTGCTTGCCGCGAAGCAAATAAGCAACTTTAGATGCCAAACGGCCCAAAGTTTCCCCCTGGGCATCTACCAACAACCATTTCTTGTCTACAGTCTCCTTATTTGCAGATACAGTTTTATAGCTAATCGTGTTCACAACTGTTTTGTTTTTAACCTGTTACGTAAGTACGCTACCCTTCTAAAAAAAGGGGCTGCAAATGTACGTGTAAATATTTGAAATACACAAGGGTATGTGTTTCAAAATCTACACAAAAGTAAGCCAACAGCTGGTAGACAGAGGAAGGGCATGAACATTGATGACATTTATCAGTATAAAGAGGGTAGTCGCCCCACTAACAAAAAGCCGGGAATTGATTATTACCTTTGTGCTACAATTTTTTTAAGAAACCCTAAAAATGAAGCTACTGTTCCGTTCGCTTTTGGCGTTATTTTTTATCGCCCCTGCTTTTCTGCTGGCGCAGGAGAACCACAAAAAATGTGGTGTTGATATACTTGAGGAGCACCTGCATCAGCGTGATGCCGACTATGCGCTGTTGAGGCAACAGGCAGACGCCCTTATTGAGCAACAGATTTTACTGAACAAACAAGAAGAGGAGCGAAATGGAAAGACGGCTGGAATTGTTTATACCATCCCGGTGGTAGTGCATGTAATATACGGGGATTACCGGGACAATATAGGCCGGGCACAAATTGAAGATGCCTTACGCGTACTGAATGAAGACTTCAGGCGCCAGAACAATGATGCGTCTAATACCCGCTCTGTTTTTCAATCGGTGGCGGCAGATGTGGAAGTAGAATTTAAACTTGCCAAGAAGGACCCTGACGGCAATTGCACCGATGGCATCAACCGCGTACAAAGCGCTATGACCGTTGATGCGCGCGATAATGTGAAAAGCCTGATCATGTGGCCCAGGGATAAGTACCTTAACATTTGGACGGTACGCAGTATCGATGTAAGTTCTTCCGTACCTGGTATTGTGCTGGGGTATGCCTACCGGCCTACTCCGGGGCAAACCGGAACACGTGACGGGATCGTGATCCGCCACGACCGTATGGGAACCATAGGCACCGGAGCCGGGATATCCCTGGGGCGTACGCTGACGCATGAAGTAGGCCATTACCTTGGGCTGCAGCACCCCTTCGTCAATGCCTGCTCTGCCGGGAACGATGGGATTGCAGACACGCCTCCCGTGTTTGGCCCCAGTTTTGGTTGTCCGCTAAATGCCAATACCTGTACCAATGACAGCCCGGATCTGCCGGACATGATAGAAAACTACATGGATTATGCAGATGACAATTGCACCAACCTCTTTACCGAAGGTCAAAAAACGCTGATGCGGGCCGTATTGACCAATGCCAGTTTGCGCGCCAGCATAAAATCCAGCGCTAACCTTACGGCCACCGGAGTTACCGACCCACCTGCCTGTACACCTACCGCTTTCATGGCAGTGGAAAAAACACTCTTGTGTGCGGGAGAGAGCACTACCTTTTTTGACCTGAGCGAAGACGGAGACCCAACGGCCTGGCAGTGGAGCTTCGGGGGGGGGACACCCGCTACCTCAACGCAGCAAAACCCAACCATACAGTACAATACACCCGGAAGCTATGATGTAAGCCTAACCGTGAGCAACGCAGCCGGGGCAGACAGCAAAACATTTACGGGTAAGATACAGGTGAAACAACCCTATGATGTGTATTACCCGAATTGGGCGCAGAGCTTCGAAGATGCCACTATCCCTATGCCTGAGATAACCCTTGAAGAAGGGGGAGATGAAATAAGTTTTGAGCTTTTTGCCGGGGCCGGAAGCGATGGAAACCAATGCCTGAAGCTGGATAACTTTAACGTAGACATAGAGGAGGAAATAGATGCCGTAATTTCTCCTGCTATTACCACCATCTTTACCCAAGACCTGGACCTGAGCTTTGATGTGGCTTTTGCCCGGAAGGAAAATACAAATACGGATGAGATCCGTGTACTGGCTTCTACGGATTGCGGGGAGACCTGGGTGCTAAGAAGATTTTTCAGGGGGGCCAGCCTGGCTACAGCTTCTAACACCACAGCCTCATTTGTACCCACCGCAGCAGATTGGCAAACCTTATCTGTAGGCTTTGATGCCTATGCAGGGCCCGATCCTTTGTTGGTAAAGGTAGAATTTGAAAGCGGTGGGGGAAACAATATATACCTGGATAATTTTCGGTTTACCGGTACCATTGGAGAAAAGGAAAACCAATTGTTGCAGCGTTTTGAGCTGTACCCCAATCCGAGCAAGGGGCAATTCCAGGTAGCCGTGGAAATGCAGGGCAGAGAAAACCTCCGCCTTGAGCTATCCGGTCTAGACGGCAAGTTGATCATGGTGAAGGAAGTGGAAGTAAACCAAACGGCACGGCTGGATTTTGATACAAGGCTGCCTGCCGGGGTATATTTGTTGAAAGCCATTGCCGGTGATAGGGTGGAAACCAAAAAGGTACTGGTAGAATAACAAGCCACTTTAAGAAACAAAAAAAGGGGGCGGTTTTAAACCGCCCCCTTTTTTTTGCCTTCTGTTAACAGGTATCCAAATGCGTTGAAACAAGGGTGCCTAATGGGCTTCCAGCCAATTGCTTCCGGCACCGAAATCAACCACAAGAGGCACTTCGGTTTTTACCGCCTCTTCCATTGCCTTTTTAATAAGGGGCTTAATTTGCTCTACTTCTTCTTTTGGCGTGTCAAACACCAGTTCATCATGTACTTGCAGGATCATTTTGGTCTTCCAGTCTTTGGCGCTGAGTTTTTGGTGGATGTCGATCATTGCCATTTTTATGATATCGGCAGCGCTTCCCTGTATGGGTGCGTTTACGGCATTGCGTTCTGCATGGCCCCTTACTACGGCATTGCGCGAATTGATGTCTTTCAAATAGCGCCTGCGGCCCATAATCGTTTCTACAAAGCCTTGTTTCCTGGCCAATTCTTTTTGTGTTTCGATATACTCACGAATGCCGGGGTAGGTCTGGAAATAGGATTTGATGATCTCTCCCGCTTCTGAGCGGCTAAGGCTGGTTTGCTGGCTCAGGCCAAAAGCAGACACCCCGTAAATGATCCCGAAGTTTACCGTTTTCGCATTGCTGCGCTGTTCGCGGGTCACCTTTTCGAGCGGCACATCAAAAACTTTAGCCGCGGTGGCTGCGTGAATGTCTTCTCCCTTTATAAACGCGTCTTTCATAACCGGGTCGCCACTGAGCTCGGCAATTAACCGGAGCTCGATCTGCGAGTAATCGGCAGCTAAAATTACATGGTCGGAATCCCTGGGAATAAAGGCTTTGCGTACTTCGCGTCCGCGTTCGGTGCGGATGGGAATGTTCTGTAAGTTGGGGTTGTTGCTGCTCAGACGACCTGTGGCGGCTACCGCCTGGTTGAAAGATGTATGTATTCTACCGGTAGCGGCATGTACGATAACGGGCAAGGCATCTACATAAGTAGATTTAAGTTTCATCATTTGACGGTAGTCTATGATCTTCTCCGCTATAGTGTGCTCCTTTGCCAGTTCCAGTAAGATGTCCTCAGAGGTAGAATATTGCCCGCTTTTGGTCTTTTTGGGCTTTTCCACCAGTTTCATATGCTCAAAAAGCACCTCACCTAATTGCTTTGGAGAAGCCAGGTTAAAATCTACTCCGGCCATCTCCTTGATCTCTTTTTCCAGGTTGGCAATGTCGTTGGCAAGGGCTGCAGAAAGCGAGGCCAAGGCTTCTTTGTCCAGGTTTACCCCTGCCATTTCCATTTCCGCTAAAACCGGTACCAACGGCATTTCTATTTGCTTAAATACCGGTGCAGTATTGCTTTCTTCAAGTGTTTTTTCAAAAAGCTGTTTGAGTTGGAAGGTTATATCGGCATCCTCCCCTGCATATTCTTTCACTTTGTCCAGTTCAACATCCCTCATATTGCCTTGCTTCTTTCCCTTTTTCCCGATCAGGGTTTCGATAGACACCGGGCGGTAGTGTAAATAGGTTTCGGAAAGTATGTCCATATTGTGCCGCATATCAGGCTGCAACAAGTAATGCGCCAGCATGGTATCGAAGTTCTCACCCTTCACGGAAATGCCGTATTTTTTCAGGATAGAATAGTCATACTTCAGGTTCTGCGCTATTTTTTCAATGTTTTCGTTCTCGAAAAAAGACCTGAACTCTTCTGCAATTTCCTTTTCCTGTCCCGGAGGCACGGCAACGTAATACGCCATCCCGGGGGTATAACAAAAGGCAATACCCAGAAGGTCGGCATCCAATACATCTATGGCGGTAGTTTCCGTATCAAAACAAACGGAAGCTTGTTGCATAAGGTTTTTGAGCAGGAGCTCACGCTCTTTGGGTTCGGTGATGAGCTGGTAAAGATGGTCGGTGGTTTCAATGGTCTTGAACGCGCCCTCCGGGGTGGTACCGTTTTCTGCCGGAAGGGTCTGTGCGAAAAGGTCTTGCTGACCACTTGGGTTTGCCGGTTGCGCTTTTTGGATCTCTTCACCGGTAACGCGTTTCAGCAGTGTCCTGAACTCCAACTCACTAAAAATCTCTTTAATGGCCTCTTCATCGGCCTTTTCGCATTCAAAGGCTTTGGCGTCAAATTGTATGGGGACATCCGTAATGATAGTGGCCAGCTTTTTAGATAGCCTTCCCTGCGCTTCGTGTGCGCGTATTTTCTCGCCCAGTTTGCCCTTTATGCTGTCGGCATTTTCCAGCATTTCTTCCATGCTGCCGTACTGAGCCAGCAGTTTTTGAGCTGTTTTGGGACCTACCCCAGGGAAGCCCGGAATATTGTCTACGGCATCTCCCATCATGCCCAGGTAATCGATCACCTGTTCCACACGTTCAATGCCAAACTTTTCTTTTACCTCCTCAATGCCCCATATCTCTGCGGGGTTTCCCATACGCCCCGGGCGGTACATTTTGATATGTTCGGAAACCAACTGCCCAAAATCCTTATCGGGGGTCATCATAAATACCTTAAAGCCCTCTCTTTCTGCCTGTTTGGCCAAAGTGCCGATCACATCGTCCGCTTCATAACCGTCCATTCCGAGAAAGGGGATCTTAAATGCTTCCATTAGCCGCTTTATGTAGGGAATGGCTATGCGAATGCCATCCGGTGTTTCTTCCCGTTGGGCTTTATACTCGGGGTATTCCTCGTGCCGTTGGGTAGGTGCACTGGTGTCGTATACTACGGCTATATGGTTTGGTTTTTGCTTTTCCAATACCTCCAGCAATGTGGTGGTAAAGCCGAAAATGGCGGAGGTGTCTAACCCCTTGGAGGTAATACGCGGGTTGCTGATAAACGCAAAATAGGCACGGTAGATCAAGGCATAGGCGTCCAGCAGAAAGAGTTTGGGTCTATTTTCAGACATTCGCTAAAATTTGGTTAAAAGTAAAACGAATAGGGCGAGGCATAAAACCTTCTTGTCTTTTTCCCTGTATATGTACTATGGTAAACTTTTCTGTACTCCTTCGGATACTTGTTTTCGTAGGTTTTTTGCTCCTGATCGATTTATATGCTTTTCAATCCGTAAAAACAGCTTTTAAGAGCTCCTTTGTACGTTACCTGTATTGGGGCATAAGCCTGGGCTTTTTACTGGCTTTTACCTATGGCGTGGTAACCTTTGACCGGGGGGCACGCCAGAGTGCTTTCCTAATGTACTTCATAGGGGCCTGGATCCTGTTTTTTGTACCTAAGCTTATACTTCTGCTTAGCATGTTCTCCGAAGACCTATTGCGCTTTTTAGTAGGTGTCGGGGGAAAGATATCCGGGAGCGCGCAAGAACAATTTTTACCGGACCGCAGGAAATTTGTAAGCCAGACAGCGCTTGTTCTGGCAGCGATCCCTTTTGTGGGCATTTTGCATGGCATCTGGAAGGGGCGCTACAATTACCGCGTGGTTAAGAAAACGCTCACGTTTGCCAACCTTCCCAAAGCTTTTGATGGTTTTACCATTACCCAGATCAGCGATGTGCATTCCGGTAGCTTTGACAATGCGGAGAAGATCCGTTATGGAATTGACCTGATCAATGCGCAAAAAAGCGATGTGATCCTGTTTACCGGTGACCTGGTAAACAACCGCGCAGAAGAAATGGAACCCTGGGTAGATACCTTTAAACAATTGGAGGCCCCGATGGGGAAATTTTCGATCCTGGGAAATCACGATTATGGCGATTACGTAGATTGGCCCAGTGCGCAGGCCAAAGCAGACAATATGGAACGGCTATATAGCATCCATGAGCAACTGGGCTTCCGGTTGTTGCGCAACCAGTCTTTGCCCCTGAAGCGGGAAGGGGAGAAGATAGATTTAGTAGGGGTGGAGAACTGGGGTGTTGGTTTTCACCAGCATGGCGACCTGGATAAGGCTACCGAAAACCTGGTTCCCGATACCTTTAAAATATTAATGTCTCATGACCCCAGTCACTTTGACCAGGAGGTGAAAACCCACCCTAAAGACATTGACCTTACCCTGAGCGGCCATACGCATGGCATGCAGTTTGGGATAGAGATCCCCGGCTTCATTAAATGGAGCCCGGTGAAATATCGCTATCCCAAGTGGGCAGGTTTGTATGAAAGTGTAGGGAAATACTTATATGTAAACCGCGGCTTTGGTTTCCTGGCTTTTCCCGGCCGGGTGGGTATTTGGCCCGAGATCACTGTGCTGGAGCTGCGGAAAGGGTAGTTTGTGCGCTTTCCCATTCTTTTTTATACTTGCAGTTCAATTAATTAACTACAACTTAATCTTAACTAAATCATGAAAAGATTTTTTGCCCTGGCCATTGGTTTGGCCATTTTCACCAGTTCTTGTTCTAAAGACGAGGAGAACAATAACAACGGAAACAACAACCAGAACACCCCATCGGCAACCCTGGAAGAGGCCTTACCCGGTACCTGGGAAGTAACCAAGATAGAACAAAAGAATGGGGTGAGTGATTTTGGCGGTATGCAAATGACGTTTAGTGGTGTAGGAAAAGACATCAACGTTTCCTTTACTTTCAATACTGATGGAACATTTGAAACAGCCGGTAGCTACACTATGGATCTGACTATGTCTTTTATGGGACAGACCATTCCTCAATCCCAGCCGGTAGCCTTTGATAATGACGGACAATGGAGTATTACCAGTGACGGAAAGATCGAATTTTCCTACGTAGGAGAAGACCCGGTAGTTTATGATGTGGTAAGCCGTACGGATAACAAGTTAGAACTTATGGCAGCTGTGGAGCAAGACCAGGAATTTCAAGGTCAAACGATTAGGGCTACACTCGATTCTTATTTGACTCTTGAGAAATAGAGCGTTGCCGCTATACTATTTTAGTAAAAAAGGGCCTTCAGGCCCTTTTTTGATGTAATGCATCAGGCTTTACCCGGTATGGAAGGAGGTGCGGTTAAACATTTGCCAACATCTCCCGGACCATATCTTTTAACGAGAAGGCAGGCTTCCAGCCCCAGTCTGTGCGGGCTGCTGAATCGTCTATGCTGCCCGGCCAGTTCCGGGCAATTGCCTGGCGGTAGTCGGGCACGTAGTTTATACGGAATTCGGGCAGGTGTTCTTGTATGGCCTTGGCCAGGGTTCGTGGATCAAAGCTCAGCGCGGCTAAATTATAGGAAGTGCGGATCTTCACCTGTTCGGAAGGGGCTTCCATAATGCCAATGGTTGCTTTGATCGCATCCGGCATATACATCATGGGCAAGGTGGTGTCTTCTGCTAAAAAGCATTCATATTGGCCCCTGGCTTTTGCCTGGTGGAAAATGTCTACCGCGTAATCCGTGGTGCCTCCTCCCGGCAGGGTTTTATAGCTTATTAAGCCGGGATAACGCAAGCTGCGTACGTCTACCCCGTATTTTTCGTGGTAATACGCGCACCAAAGCTCCCCGCTAAGCTTGCTGATGCCGTATACCGTAGTGGGATTCATAACCGTGTGCTGGGGGGTGTTTTGGCGGGGCGTATCCGGGCCAAAGACCGCAATGCTGCTGGGCCAGAAAACCTTGTTTATTTTTCCTTCACGCGCCATCTCCAGCACGTGAAAAAGGGTTTCCATGTTGAGGTCCCACCCTTTGCGGGGCATCTTTTCCGCGGTAGCGGATAACATAGCCACCAAGTGATATACTTGTGTGATCTTGTATTTAGCTACTATCTCCTCGAGGCGATCCCGGTCCATGGCATCTATAACCTCAAAGGGCTCTCCCAATAATGTCTTTGCCGGTTCTTCTTTGATATCGCTTGCTACTACCCGGGCACTGCTGTATTTCTTCCTGAGCGTTTCAACCAGTTCCGTGCCTATTTGCCCACCGGCACCCAATACCAATATGTTTTCTTGCATAAGACTAAATACGATTTGAGAGAGCCACAAATATAGGTTAGGGCCGGGTTTATGACCGTAAACAAAAAAGCCCCATAAGATCTGCACTTACGGGGCTGTTTAATGCGGTAAAAAGTCTATAGAACAATGCGTAGGCCTACCATAAGGTTAACGGCATTATAAGCATAACTAAACCGGAATTCTTTAGATGGACTATTGGGGTCTTGTTGGGCTCCTGTATCTACGAGCTCCCTTTCATACTCCGTTTCAATGTCCACTGTTTGAAGGTCATCCAATATACTTTCCCCATTCACATCAAATTGGGTGATCTCCGATTTAGAAGGAGAGATGTAGCCTCCGGCCAATTGCAGCGCAGTGGTGAAATAGAGATCACGATCCAGTTCAAACTCTATTCCACCAGTGGCCAGTAAGCCAAAAGATAAGGTCATATTATACTCCTCCTTTCTGACAAAACTGCTGCTGGTCCCTTGGTTCGCATCTGTAGTTTCCGAAAAGCTATTCAATACCACACTTGGTCCGAAAGTGGCAAAAAAGTTGAAATCGCGCCCATCACTTTGCACCCTCACGGCAGGTGTAAAGCGTATGCTTTGCCCCCTGTATGTATGATCTGTGGTAGAGGTGACCAACTCCACCCCATTCGGAGTAGACACGGGTATAATACCTTGATCGGTAATGGTTTGGCCGAACTGGTTTTGGTACTGTATCCCAAAATCAAGCCCCCAATTGTCGCGGGACATAAAACCGAAAGAGGCACTTGCATTTAACCCTCCGGCAATTTGCCGGTTTTTTACAACGGCTACGCTTTGCGCGGTATCACCAGTGATCTCGAGGGTTGGGAAACCGGGTAGCCCTAGCCCATATCCGGCCTGGAAACTAAAATAAGAATCTTGTGCATAAACCGTAGCACTTGCTGCGCACAGCAATCCTAGAAATGCTTTTTTCATAGGTTAAGATGTTTGATTAAAAGATGATTAAAGTGACTGCAAGTATACTACAGATTTTCCATAACTGAGTTTTGTCATGGTTAAGCCTTCCAGGTTTGGTAATTTTGCAACCTTAAACTTTTGGAGAAATGGATCCCAATGCAGGAAAAAAGGATTTGGTAAATCGGCTAGGGCCTGAGGAGTTGAAAAAAAAACTGGACGCGGAAACTTTTGCGCGCAGAACTGTATCTTTTTATCGCTACGTACGGATTGAAGAGGTATCCGCTATGCGTGATCAACTGTATGCCGAGTGGAGCGAACTGGATTGCCTGGGCCGCATTTACATAGCGCAGGAGGGGATCAATGCACAGATGAATGTGCCGGAGCACCATTGGGATGCTTTCGTGGAAAAGCTCTACCGTTACCGGGAGTTTGAAGATATTCCCTTTAAGATAGCTGTGGAGGACGATGGGAAAAGCTTTTTGAAGCTCACCGTGAAGGTGCGTCAGCATATCGTGGCAGATGGCCTTACTCCGCAGGATTACGATGTAACCAATGTGGGAAAACACCTTACGGCCAAAGAGTGGAATGAGGCGATGGAGAGTGGAAAAGCCGTAGTAGTAGATATCCGCAATCACTACGAAAGCGAAATAGGGCGCTTTGAAGGAGCGCTTTTACCGCAAGCCGAAACCTTTCGCGAAGAATTGCCCGAAGTATTGGAAATGCTGAAGGGCAAAGAGGAAGAAAAGGTGCTGCTTTACTGTACCGGGGGTATCCGTTGCGAAAAGACCAGTGCGTATTTAAAGCACCATGGGTTTACGGATGTAAACCAGTTGCATGGAGGTATTATTGATTATGCGCGGCAGATCAAAAAAGAGCAATTGCCCAATAAGTTCAAAGGCAAAAACTTTGTGTTTGACGAACGTTTGGGCGAGCAGATCAGTGAAGAGGTAATTGCCGAATGCCATCAATGCGGCACAAGCTGTGATGCGCATGTAAACTGTGCCAATAAGGATTGCAACCTGCTCTTCATTCAATGTCCTGCATGTGCGGAAAAGTACAAGGGTACCTGTTCTGCGCATTGCCGGGAAGTGATCCGTTTACCGGAAGAAGAACAGAAGGAGCTGCGCAAGAGCAGGGCGCAAAAAAAGCGTTTTCACCGGCACAAGAAAGTAGACCTCAAACAAAAAACAACCGAAGAAAAGAAGCTCACTTCTTCGTAAACTTGTTGAATCGCGTAATTTTAAACCCTTTATTCCATAAATATGCCTTTCTACCATCGTTTAGGAAACATTCCGCATAAGCGCCACACCACTTTTACCAAGCCCGGGGGAGGTTTGTATTATGAACAGCTGTTTGGAACCGTAGGTTTTGCCGGCATGTCGTCCCTGTTGTATCACATCCACCGCCCTACACAAGTGGCCGACATTGGAGAAGTGTTGGATGTAACCCCTAAGCTGGCCTTGGAAAACAACATCAGCAGTATGATGCTGGACAGCTGGCAGGCACCGCCAACGGACGATTACCTGGAGGCGCGCAAGCGTACGCTGGTCAATCAGGATTGCCACATCAGCGTAGCGGCTCCACGCCAAAGCATGACGGCCTATTTTTATAAGAACACAGACGCGGACGAAATGGTGTTTGTACACAAAGGAAGCGGCACCCTCAAGACTTTTTTAGGCAATATTCCTTTCGGTTACGGGGATTACCTGCTCATTCCAAGGGGTATGATATATCAGATACACTTTGACGGACCCGATAACCGCCTTTTCATCGTGGAGTCCTTTACACCCGTCTATACCCCCAAAAGGTACCGCAACCATTTTGGGCAGTTGCTGGAGCACTCTCCTTTTTGTGAGCGCGACATCCGTTTGCCGCAGGACCTGGAGCCAAAGGATGAAAAGGGAGCATTCCTCATGAAAATAAAGAAGCGCAATGCTGTACATCACCTGACCTACGCTACCCATCCGTTTGATGTAGTGGGCTGGGATGGGTACAATTATCCTTATGCATTTAACATCAAGGACTTTGAACCTATTACAGGACGTGTACATCAGCCACCTCCCGTGCACCAGACATTTGAAAGCGGGGGCTTTGTAGTGTGCTCCTTTGTACCGCGTCTTTATGACTATCATCCGGAGGCCATTCCGGCACCTTACAATCACTCTAATATCGATAGTGACGAGGTGCTTTATTATGTAGACGGGGATTTTATGAGCCGCGCACATGTAGATAAAGGCTACATCAGCCTGCATCCGGCAGGGATCCCGCACGGCCCGCACCCGGGGCTATACGAGAAAAGCGTAGGGCAAAAAGAAACCCATGAGCTGGCCGTTATGGTAGATACTTTTCGCCCTTTAATGGTTACGCAGGAAGCCCTGGACCTCAACGTGGGCGACTACTGGAAAAGCTGGTTGGAGTAAACCTGGGTCACAACTTGCTCAGGTAGCTAATGCCGTGATCCGGGAAAAGGCATACTACAAAATCACCGGGCTTACTTTTATATGGCCATTGATAAAACGCCTGGAGTATGGCCCCTCCCGAAGGACCTACCAGTAAGCCTTCTTTCCGGGCCATGGGTTTTATGCGGTCCATACTTTCGGCATCCGATACCTGCACATAGGCATCAATAAACTCATTGTGCAAGGTGCCCGGTACAATGTTCTTTCCCACTCCTTCCAGGCGATAGGGCTTTAGCTCACCCGGATCAATCTGTCCCGTATGGAAGTATTTGGTAAGCAAACTTCCAACGGCATCAACCGCAATTACTTTAATATCCGGGTTTTGCTCCTTTAAATACCTGGCGCAGCCACTAATGGTGCCTCCGGTACCCGCGCAGCATACAAAATGCGTAAGCTTTCCTTCAGTTTGTTCCCATATCTCAGGACCTGTTGAAGCGTAGTGGGCTTCTGTATTGAATTTGTTGTAATACTGGTTCAGGTAAACCGCGCCAGGTGTTTCATTGGCGAACGCAGCCGCCCGGCTGTAATACGATTCCGGAGAGTCCGGGGCAGCCTCTTTGGGGCAAATGTGCACCGATGCTCCGTAGAGCTCCAGGAGCTTCTTTTTTTCGTCAGATATTTTTGTAGTAGTAAAGATCACACAGGCATAGCCCTTCAAGGCACAGATCATGGCAAGGCTTCTGGCCGTATTTCCCGAGCTTGCCTCTACCACTGTGCCCCCTGCCTTTAATTTGCCCTGCTCCTCCATTTTGCCCAACATTTGCCGTGCAATGCGGTCTTTAGAGGAGTGCCCGGGGTTAAAGCTCTCAAACTTACCAAAAACAACCCCCTTCAGCGGGTGGCTTTTCACTTGTATAAGCGGCGTATTTCCGATTGCATCAAGAAAAGTAGGGTACAAAAGCGTCAGTTTTGTTGCCAAAGGTAACAGGGGTTTTTCAAAAGCCTAGGCCAATTTATTAACTTCGCAAGAAATATCTTATAGCCCATGCAAACCACTTATGATACTACCTCGCTTAAACTGAAAAAGGAATTTCCTGAAGCTGAGGATTTTTTGCCGCTGAACGGTACGGATTATGTTGAACTCTATGTGGGCAACGCCAAGCAGGCAGCACATTATTATAAGACCGCCTTCGGTTTTCAGGGAGTGGCCTATGCCGGATTGGAAACAGGCTCCAAAGACCGGGTATCTTATGTATTGCAACAAGACAAAATTCGCCTGGTACTTACTTCACCACTTGCTCCCGGAGGCCCTATAAATGAACACCTGCAAAAACACGGGGATGGGGTCAAAAATGTAGCCCTTTGGGTGGATGATGCGCAAAAAAGCTGGGAGGAAACGACCAGGCGAGGAGCGGAATCGGTTTATGCAGTGCAGGAACACGAAGACAAACACGGAAAGGTGCGTACAAGTGCGATTAAAACATACGGGGATACGGTACACATTTTTGTAGAACGCAGTGCATACGATGGTCCTTTTTTACCGGGCTTTAAGGTGTGGGAAGACGAGTACCAGCCAAGCGCAACCGGCCTCAAATATATTGACCATATGGTGGGTAATGTAGGCTGGGGTGAAATGAACAAGTGGGTAGATTTTTATGCGCGCGTTATGGGGTTTGCGCAATTGGTATCTTTTGATGACAAGGATATCTCGACCGAGTACACTGCGCTTATGAGTAAGGTAATGACCAATGGGAACGGGCGTATTAAGTTCCCGATCAATGAGCCGGCCGAGGGTAAGAAAAAATCACAGATCGAAGAATACCTCGACTTTTATAATGGCCCCGGGGTGCAGCATATAGCCGTAGCTACCGATAACATTTTGGATACTGTGAAAAAGCTAAAGGCCCGTGGGGTAGAATTCCTGTATGTGCCTACGAGTTATTATGACGACCTGCTGGACCGGGTAGGACATATTGATGAAGATGTGGAAGCCCTCAAGGAACTGGGCATTCTTATAGACCGGGATGATGAAGGCTATCTGTTGCAGCTCTTCACCAAGCCGGTAGCCGATCGCCCTACGCTTTTCTTCGAGATCATTCAGCGCAAAGGGGCAAAAAGTTTTGGGAAAGGAAATTTCAAAGCCCTTTTTGAAGCCATTGAAAGAGAACAGGAAATGAGAGGTACCCTTTAACGCGTACCGAAACTTCCGCGCTTGGAGCAGGAAAAACACATCCTGGTAGCTGTTCTCAACTGGGGATTGGGCCATGCTACACGTATGGTGCCCCTGATAAAGGAGTTGCAAAAACAGGGGTTTTCACCGGTACTGGCTTCTGATGGTGTGGCCCTGTGCTACCTGCAAAAGCAATTTCCGACTATGCCTGCACATAGGTTACCCGCTTACAATATTCAATACGGGGGCAGTTCCTTTATGGGAAACATGTTGCGACAGCTGCCAAAAATTGCCAAAGCCATACGGGCAGAACATAAAGAGGTGGCGCTTTTGGCGAAAAGGTACAGGCTACTCGGGATCCTAAGTGACAATCGTCTGGGGGCTTACCATGTGCGTATTCCATGCATGTATGTCACCCATCAGTTAAACATCAAAGCCGGTATTTTTTCCGGCATAGCCGGTTTAGTACACCGCTTTTTCATAAGGCGGTTTACGCACTGCCTGGTTCCCGATACGGAAGAAGAAAAAAATAGCCTGGCCGGAAAACTTAGCCACCCCTCCCGCTCCAGGAAGGCCTGCCAGTACATTGGTCCTTTATCGCGTTTCATGGAGGGGCCGGGCATACCTGTTAAAGCCAGCCGGGGAGAAAAAAAGTATAAAGCTTGTATAGTGCTGAGTGGACCGGAGCCCGACCGTAGCGAATGGGAGGCTGAAGTAATGAGACAAACTACACACCTGAAGAGGCCTTTCGTACTCATACGAGGTACAGATAAACCCCTGGAAATCAATCCGCCGGAATATGTAAAAGTAATGGGGCTGGCAGGAGAAGCAGAGCTGTTGAAGGCGCTTTCTGAAAGCGAAGTGGCCGTGAGCAGAAGCGGGTACTCTTCCATCATGGACTATTGTTTCCTGCAAACAACCGCCTTGCTGGTTCCTACCCCGGGTCAGGGAGAGCAGGAATACCTGGCGGGGCGTTTAAAAGGATATTTTGCCATACAAAAACAAAGTGAATTCGACCTTAAAAAAGGAATTACACAAGCAAAAAAAAAGAAGGGCATACCCTTAGCATTGATTCCTGCTTCATCTGACTGGGCAAGCCTATTTGCTCTTTTTCAAGGTAAATGAGAACGTGCTGCCGGCGTTTTCGCTACTCCGCACGTTAATGCCCTGTTTATGGGCTTCGAGAATATGCTTTACAATAGAAAGTCCCAGACCCGTGCCGCCTGCTTTTCGGCTTCGGCTTTTGTCTACGCGGTAAAAGCGCTCAAACACCCGGGGGATATCTTCCTGGGGTATGCCGATGCCATCATCTGCAATTTCGGTTAAGATCTGGTTGTGCATATCGTAAAAGCGCACTTCCACATACCCTTTAGGTCGGCCGTACTTAATGGCGTTCACGATCAGGTTGACCAATACCTGTGAAATTTTTTCGTGATCGGCATGCACCTTTAATGGCTTATCGTAGTCCTTCTTCAGGCGAAGTTGGATTTTTTCATCAGAAGCTTTGTCTTCCAGCATTTCAAATGTTTCCTTCACCAGTTCTACAATGTCAAAATTGCTGAGGTTCAGCTGTACGATGTTTGCTTCCAGGTTGCTGATGGTCTCCAGGTCTTCTATAATACCGATCATCCGGTCTACGGATTTATTGGCACGTTTTAAATAGCGTTGGTTGATCTCGGGGTCTTCCAGACCACCGTCCAGCAGCGTAAGTAAATAGCCCTGAATATTAAAAACGGGTGTTTTTAACTCGTGCGAAACGTTTCCGATAAATTCGCGCCTGAAATCTTCGCGTTCGCGCAGCTGGGCAATTTCATTTCTGCGCTGCTCCGCCCATTCACTTACTTCCCGGGTTACCATATCCAGGTCGGTGGTCCGCACGGCCTCATCCTCATCTGCATCACTGCCTACTTTAAGTTCATGGATATTTTTGTAAATGATCTTAACCTTATTGTAAATGAAGTTCTCAATGGTAAAGCGGGTGATAAAGAAGCCAATGGTGACCACAGCTATAGAGAAAACAAAGCGCGTGGCATAGGGAACATAAACCCTATCCCAGGCTTCGAGCAGGAAAAAAGACAAGAAGAGGAGCAGCCCAAAAAAAAGAGCCACGGCAAACGCCAGAATGTTAGGCTTTTCAAAGCGCATTAAGCGGTATCACGTGATTACGCGTCAAATTTATACCCCACACCTTTTACCGTGCGGATGTATTTGTCGCTGATTTTCTCACGCAATTTACGGATATGTACATCAATGGTGCGCCCGCCTACTACCACATCGTTGCCCCAGATCTTATCGAGGATCTCATCACGATGAAAAACCTTTCCTGGGCGTGAAGTAAGTAAGGTCAACAATTCGAATTCTTTACGGGGCAGGTCGAGTTTTTCTCCTTTATAACTTACCTGGTATTTGTCGTGATCTATAGTAAGCTTGTCAAATTCCTGGATGGAGCTTGATTTTTGCGTTTGGCCGTGCCTGCGCAGCAGAGCCTTGATGCGGCTTACCAGTACTTTCGGTTTAATGGGTTTGGTGATGTAGTCGTCAGCGCCGGCATCGAAACCGGCCACCTGGCTGTAGTCTTCACCCCGGGCCGTTAAAAAGGCAATCAATACATCCTGCAGGTCGGAAGAAGCCCGGATCTTATCACAAGCCTCTATGCCGTCCATGCCCGGCATCATTACATCTAAAAGGATCAAGTGTGGCTGCTCTTTATGCGCCAGGTCGAGGCCATCTTCTCCGTTGCTGGCGGTATGTACCTCAAAGCCTTCTTTTCTTAGGTTATAGCTTACGAATTCTATGATATCCGGCTCATCGTCAACCAGTAGTATCTTATAGTCGCTTTCTTTCATGCGTAGTGTATTGCATTAGCTGCGGGCAAAAGTAAGTATATAAACAGGTGCCGTTCGCATCTTAACAAATCTTTAATGCAATATTATGGATGTTAACACGGTGTTAACCGCAAGGGGGAAAGGACTTTACATTTTTGTGCGGTAAATTTCGTACAGTCCACAGCACTAAAGGAGTTAGGGTAAAAATTATTTTGGCTTAACATACGCATAACAGCACCCCCCTTTCTTTGCGGCAATATTTTAACACAAAAGTTCTGATGAAAAAAATTAATGCAATCGTATTCGCTGCTGCTGCAGCTTTTGCTCTTACCTCTTGTGATGAGGATGACCCCGTAGAGGAGCCCTCAAATGAAAATGTAAGATCAGGTCTTATTTCTTCTGACGAGACCTGGACTACCGGTAATGTATACACGCTCAACGGTAGGGTTACCGTAACCAGCGGGGCTACGCTTACCATTGAGCCCGGTGTTATTGTGAAGGCTAAGCCCGGTGGAGGGGCGTCCGCTTCTGCTTTGTTGATTGCCCGTGACGGTATGATCAACGCACAAGGTACGGCTACTTCTCCCATTATCTTCACCAGCACAGCGGATGAGATTCAGCCCGGGCAGATCAACAGCCCGAACCTTGATCCTGAAAGCAACGGCTTCTGGGGAGGCGTGATCATCTTGGGTCAGGCACCTATCTCTGCTTCTCAAGCCTCTGTGCAGATTGAAGGTATTCCTACTTCTGATCAAAATGGTTTGTACGGCGGTTCTGAATCTGGCCACAGTTCAGGTACTTTCTCCTATGTTTCTATCCGTCACGGAGGTACAAACATCGGTGCAGGTAACGAGATCAACGGGCTTACCCTGGGTGGTGTAGGCTCCGGTACTACAATCGACCATGTAGAGATTGTAGGGAACCAGGATGACGGCATCGAGTGGTTTGGCGGTTCCGTAAGCGTAGAAAACGCTTTGGTATGGAACACCGGTGATGACGGGCTTGATACGGACCAGGACTGGACAGGTACCTTAGATGGCTTTATCGTAGTAAACGCAGGCGACCGTGCAATGGAATTGGATGGTCCGGAAGGCTCTTCTTCTACCGGTCTTAACCACACTTTTACCAACGGTACCGTTTTCTTAGGCGGTAGTTCCGAGTTGATCGACTTTGACGACAACACCAATGTAGACATCAACAATGTATACTTCTACGGTATTGACGATGAGGATCCACAAGTGGTTTCTGGTTACGCCGGTTACCTGGCTGCCATGTCAGGTACCGTAGCTAATCTTGAAGCTACCTTCCCTACAGGGGTTGACGTGTTAGACGTATTTGCCGGTTTTGATGTTTCGATCATCACTTCCGTAGCTGCTAATGCCAACACGGTAGGACCAACCAATGACGATGATTACACCTGGACCTGGGCCAGCCAGTCAGGTGCTTTAGCCGGAATTGGTCTGTAAGCCTTAATAAAGATATGTGTAGAAGCTTGCTTTAGCATTTGGCTAAAGCAAGCTTTTTTCGTTTTTCTTTTCAAAAGCTGCACACTTTCCAACCCCCAACCAAACTTTCCCCTTTTCTTAATATTCTATTTTACATGAAAACACTTTTCCAAACCCTCTTTTTTTGCCTGGGTATCATGTGGCTATCCAGTACGGCATTACACGCCCAAAACGGTACAATAAGAGGTACGATCATTGACGAGATTGGCGAACCGCTCTTCAGCGCAAATGCTGTGGTAAAAGGCACCACCATTGGTGCTACTACCGATTTTGACGGGAAGTTTGACATCTCCATTGCACCGGGTACCTATTCGGTAGAGTTGTCTTTTATCGGTTACCAGTCAGTACTCACCACGGATGTAGTGGTAAAACAAGGAGAGGTTACTTCTATGGGCACCATTAAGCTGGAACCCTCCACCAACGAGCTCGAAGCGGTAACCATTACCGTAGAAGCTGTGCGCAACACAGAGACAGCACTCCTTACCTTGAAAAAGAAATCCGTAGCGGTGATGGATGGCATCTCCGCCTCTAAACTCAAGCTAACAGGCGACTCTGATGTAGGCGACGCAGCCAAACGTGTAACCGGAGTTTCGGTAGAAGGAGGAAAGTACGTATACGTAAGGGGGCTGGGAGACCGCTATACGAAAACCATGCTGAACAACGTAGATATTCCAGGTCTTGACCCTGATCGGAATGCCGTTCAGATCGACATTTTCCCTACCACATTGATCAGCAATATGACGGTGGTAAAATCAGCTGTTGCTTCATTGCCTGCCGATTTTGCCGGGGGGGTGGTAAACATTGAGACCAAAGATTTTCCCGAGAATAAAATATTAAACGTTTCGGTAGGGATCGGGTATAACCCTTCCATGCACCTCAACAACAACTACCTTACCTACGAGGGAGGCAATGTAGATTTCCTGGGTTTTGACGATGGTGCCCGTGCCCTTCCTGCCCGGGCCGAAAATGATCCCATTCCGAGTCCTCCTACAGGCTTTCCGGACAACCAGGTAAATGACTTTGTAAACCAGTTTTCATCCATTCTGGGAGCAGATCAAAACACCAGCTTGCTAAACGGCAGCCTCGGTCTTTCTATGGGGAACCAGTACTTACTTAAAAATGGCAACAAGCTGGGGTACGTGTTTGCCGCTACGTATAAAAACGAATCCCGCTATTATGATGATGTAACCTTCGGGGAATACATCGTGCCCACTGCTCCGGATTCTACCGAAATGGAGTACACTACCTTGCGCCAGGGTCGCATTGGAGAAAACAACGTACTGGTTGGCGGGCTGGCGGGTTTAGCCTATAAAACAAACCTGTCTAAATATCGCCTGACGCTCATGCACCTGCAAAACGGAGAAAGTGCGGCAGGTGACTTTTTTGTAGACAATAGCGAGAACCTGGGACAGTCGGGCTTTATCGCATACGCCAACTCTTTAACTTACAGCCAAAGGGGCCTTAGCAACTTACTCTTCCAGGGAGAGCATCACGACCAGGAAGATGTCTGGGAAGTGAACTGGCGTGTTTCTCCGACCTATTCGAACATTACGGAGCCCGACCTGCGCAGTGCAGCTTTTACGATCACCTTGCAAGGGGATTCTATTTTTAACGCAGGCGCAGGAGGTTACCCCAAAAGGATCTGGCGATACCTGGATGAGGTAAACGTGGTAGAGAAAATAGACGTTACCAAAAAAGCGAAAATGTTTACGCGGGATGCAAAAATCGGGTTTGGGCACAGCTATTTGTTTAAGTACCGCAATTACAACATCCTTACGTATAGCATGCAATCGCAGCAACAAACCCCAACTTTGAACGGGATAGAGTTTAACGACATACTAAACGGCAGTAACCTCTATCCCAATGATCCGGGATTGTATTACATCTCGGAAAACGGCAATGGAAACCCCAATCCCAATGAGTATTCTTCTAATGTAAACAATATAGCATTATACGGCTCGTTGGAGGCCTCTCCTTTGTATCGCTTAAAGGTAATTCTGGGCTTGCGCGCCGAATACTTCCTGCAACGCCATACCGGTCGTAACCAACAACAAACAAGGGTTTTGGATAATGAGCTCGTGCTAAACTCGCTCGATCTCTTCCCATCTGCGAACTTCATCTATGCCCTTACGGAAGACCAGAACCTGCGTTTTTCTTATTTCCGCTCGATCGCCCGGCCTTCTTTTAAAGAGCTTTCTTTTGCGCAGATCCTTGACCCTATCTCCAACCGTACCTTTAACGGGGGCCTTCTGCCTTATACTGACGTGAATGGGAATGTGGTTTGGGATGGAAACCTTACCGAAACCCGGATCAACAACTTTGATGTACGCTGGGAGATGTACGAGGAGAACGGAGGATTGGTCTCGTTCAGCGGTTTCGTGAAGTTGTTTGACAATGCTATTGAACTGGTGCGTATCCCCGAAGCGCAAACTACTTCTGATTTTCAACCCCGAAACGTGGGGAACGGACAGGTTTTTGGCGCAGAGTTTGAATTCATAAAAAGTCTTGGCTTCATCATGCCTGCCTTAAAGCCCCTTAGCTTTAGCGGAAACATTACCTACGTATACTCGCGTATAGAGATGTCGGATACCGAATTTGAGATCCGCAAGGCCTTTGAAAAAGAAGGCCAGACTATAGAGCGTACCCGGGCTATGGCGGGGCAAGCTCCTTATATCATAAACGCGGGTTTTTCCTACAACAACTTGGAAACCAAGTTAAACATCGGCGCTTTCTACAACGTGAAAGGCAGAACACTGGAAGTTGTGGGTGGCGGTTTGTTCCCCGATGTATACACCGAGCTTTTCCACAGCCTGAATGTGACTGCCGGAAAGTCTTTTGGCAAGGACGACAAGTCTACTTTAAGCCTTAAAGTGTCTAATGTGTTAAATGATGTACGTGAGAGTTTCTATACCTCCTACGAGGCGCAAGACCAGATCTTTACAAGGCTGGCGCCCGGTACGGAAATCGCGTTGTCATACAGCTATAGTTTTTAAACAAGGTTTCACCTTAAAAAAAGCCCGTCAGCAAGCGCTACGGGCTTTTTTTGTTAATATACCCTTAACACACGGCTAGAAGCAGCTGTAGACATATTGGGTACTTTTGCACCGATTAAATTACCTTTTTATGAAATTACGCGTATTCTTCGCTTCTGTTTTTGCCCTGGCTTTTGGCCTGGTGCAAGCCACAGTACATTCCGTATCCGTGGGAAGCAATTTTTTCAATCCCAATGCCCTCACCATTACAGCAGGTGATACTGTGCTTTGGACCAACACAGGTGGGAACCACAATGTAAACGGTTCTACCGCTACTTTCCCTTCAAATCCCGCTTCTTTTGGAAATGGCGCTGCCTCTTCGGCTGCCTGGTCCTACCAGTTCCAGTTTACCATGCCGGGGACGTATTCTTACCAATGTGATCCGCATGCTCCGGGTATGGCAGGTACCGTTACCGTTAATGCGGCTCCAGCTTCGGCTTCCGATCTTCGCTTTACCGAGATCATGTATAATGTGCCCTCGACAGATAGCCTGGAATACATTGAAATATTTAACAACGAAGGAAGTACGGTAAACCTGAACGGCTACACTTTTTCCGAGGGTGTAACGTATACCTTTCCCAGTATAAACCTTGCGGCCGGCGCTTATTTATTGGTATGTAATGACTCTGGCGCCTTTTTTAATACGTACGGCATATCTGCTTACCAATGGACCTCCGGGGCACTTAGTAATTCCGGTGAAGACATCGTACTAAAAGACAATAATGGCGCTACCGTAGATTCGGTAGATTATGACGATGGCGGTGCCTGGAACAGCCAGGCCGATGGCAATGGTCCCTCTTTGGTGCTGTGCGACCTGACCCTCGACCCCAACCTGGGAAGTTCCTGGTTGGTTTCTGCCGATGCCGTAAGCGGGGTGATCATTTCAGGCATCCAGCTTTATGGTTCTCCCGGAGCGGCAGATCTGGCTTGCTCCTTAACGCCTGCGCCTATCCCTTCTTATTCCATTTCAAGCGTAACTACGGTTGATGCCCAGGGCGTGCTCGATTCTATAGGTGTGGCCTGCAAGCTGGTAGGCCTGGTTAGCTCACCAAACTATATTGCTTCCGGAGTACAGTTTACCTTAACGGATGCCGGTAATACTTCTGGTATCGTAGTGCGCAATACCTCTTTCGCAGGATATACACCTACTATGGGAGATGAATTACGGGTAATAGGTACCCTCAGCCAGTTCCGCGGACTTGCTCAGTTAAATGTAGATTCAATTGTAGTGCTCTCCAGCGGAAACACGCTACCCGCTCCAAGTGTTGAAACTTCTTTGGGTGAAGGTACCGAAAACCGCATCATCCGCTTAAACGGAATGATGTTGGTGAACAACAGCAATTGGGGAAATGGCAACAATGACGTGTATTTCCCAGGTGGAGGAGATACCGTTACCCTCCGCTTTGATACGGATTTTTCAGTGAATTGGGGTACAGCCCCCACCGGTGCATTTGACGTGATTGGTGTAGGCGGGCAATTCAACAGCTCCTCATCCGCTCCTTTTGACAATGGCTACCAGATCTTCCCACGTATGGCTTCCGACATTATTCCTGCGGCTGTAATTGGTGCCGGAGGTATTCCTAACTACAACATTACACAACTAACGGGCGTAGATGCTTTAGGTGTAGCTGACTCAATAGGCGTAGAGGCCAGGATACACGCAGTAGTTTATACCGATGATTTTGATGGCAATAACGGGTACAGTTTTTATGTGTATGACGCTACAGGCGGTATAAATGTGTTTAGCTTTAACGATGTAGGTACGTACAGTGTAACCCGTGGAGACAGCCTTCGTTTGATTGGGACTATTGACCAGTTTAATGGGCTTACCCAATTTGAGCCAGATAGCATTGTAGTACTGGCCCAGGGAGTAAGCTTAAAAATGCCCACGGTGGTTACAGACCTGGATGAAACCACGGAGAGCGAATACATTCGTTTAAACGGCTTTACCGTAGTGAATGCCTCACAATGGCCTACAACACCTTCCACCAGCAGTGGGGTTAATGTAGACATTACCGATGGAAGTGTAACCCTTATCATGCGCATCGACAGCGACACGGACATAAACGGTACCCCTGCGCCTACAGGAGCATTTGATGTAATAGGAGCAGGAGGGCAGTTCGATAACTCTTCTCCCTTTGATGCAGGCTATCAGATCTTTCCAAGAGATCTTCTCGACATTATCCCGGTAGTGCCCGCTACGCCTACCGTAAACTTTCCTTTGGCCGCACAAAGCCAGTTGGAAGATGCAGGCACGGTTACAGTAAACCTGCCGATTGTTCCTGCCAGCCCAAATGCAGAAACCATAAAGATCTACGTAAGCAACGGAGCAGGCATTACGGCTGCGGATTATACAACCGCTCCTGCCCCGGCTAACGATACGATTACCCTAAACGTTCCGGCCAGCGCTTCCAGCGTGAGCTTCGATGTAATTATTACGGATGACGCGATGCAGGAAGCAGATGAAGACATCACGTTGACCTTAGCTAATGTGAGTGCTGGTTTAACCATTGGCTCAATAAATACACACGTATTTACCATTCAGGATAACGATACGCCTATCCCTACTTACGACATTTCTCAGATCGTAGGGGTAAACGCCCAGGGCGAAATGGATTCTGCCGGCGTATATTGTAAAATTGTCGCTACGGTAACTTCTCCGCAGCTTTCAGCCACCCGTACGGATTTCTTCATTACCAATGCCGTAAATACGGCAGGGATAAAAGTCAATCAATCCGGTTTAATTGCATACAATGCCGTAGTGGGCGATGAGATCAGGGTAGTAGGCACCTTGAGTCAATTCCGTGGAGGCATTCAGATCAGCGCCGACACACTTGTGGTGCTGAACAGCGGAAACCCTATACAACCCGTGGTGTTTAACCAAAACCTGGGAGAAAATACCGAAGGGCGTGTGTTGCGCTTAAATGGAGTAGAACTGGTAGACACTACCGGATGGCCAAGCGTAAACTTTGGCAACTTTGACATTGTGCTTACCACCGGGGATACGGTTACCTTACGCCTGGATTCAGACATTCCCACTTTATGGGGACCTCCCCCGGTAGGGACTTTTGATGTGATTGGGGTAGCCGGGCAGTTTAGTTCTTCTTCTTCAGCTCCTTTTGACGATGGGTACCAGATCCTTCCCCGTGCCGCAGAAGAGATTATCGTGAACTTACCCACATTGGCCATTACCGAAGTAATGCCGAGCAGCAACCTTACGGGAGCCATTGGTGGAGACTGGTTTGAGCTTACCAACTTTGGTCCTGACCCGATCAGTTTGAATGGATTTAGCTGGGATGATGAGTCCAGAACGTCTGGAACACATACCATTGCTACTGTAGCAAGCTTTGTGATCGATGCTGGTCAATCCATCATTTTCTACGAAGGAGTTACCCCCGATGATTCTGCCTGGGCCTACGAGTGGTCGCAATGGGCCAATAATATTGTGGTCGTTGCCGAAGATGATTTCGGAGGGATTGGCTTCTCAGGCCTTAGCTCTTCTGGCGATGAAGTGAACTTCTACGATAACCTGGGACAATTGGTTTCCAGGGCTACCTATACCGGTGCAGATGTAACGGCCGGGGTGTCGATCGTTTTCGATACTACAGGCACGTTGGTCGGTTCTTCGCAGGTAAATGTAGATGGTGCGTATGCTTCTGCTGGAGGGGATGTCGGTAGTCCGGGTAACATGACCCCTATTTCGATAGCAGAGTTTTTGTTGCGTGATATGAGCTTGTACCCAAACCCCGCCCAGGCAGTGGTTAAATTAACAAGTGCCACGAATGCCTCTAAGCAGATTACCGTAAGGGATCTGAGCGGAAGAGAGGTAATGCAGTTAAACGATACGGATACGGTAATAGAACTTAACGTAAGCACCCTGCCAAAAGGGGTGTACCTTATTGAGGTAAGCCTGGAGGGTGTTTCAGCCACCCGCAAGTTGATCGTTCAGTAAGCGTTGAATTCTTTTTCAATGCGTTCATGATTTTAAAAGGGATGCCCTAGCTTTGTGAGGCATCCCTTTTCTTTTCCATACCCGTTCATTATAAACAATAGCAAGCAATGAAGTTCGGTATTTTTGAGTTTTTATCCCTTATTGGAGCTCTTGGTCTCTTCATTTACGGTATGAAGGTCATGAGCGACTCCATCCAGAAAGTAGCAGGTAGCAAGCTGAGGGAGATCCTTGGGGCCATGACCTCAAATCGCTATTTCGGAATTTTTACGGGGCTGTTGATCACGGTGTTGGTACAGTCTTCTTCCGCCACAACTGTTATGGTGGTTTCCTTTGTAAATGCCGGCCTGATTACCCTGGTAGAATCCATAGGTGTTATAATGGGCGCCAACATCGGAACCACGGTTACCGGTTGGCTTATCTCTGAGCTGGGCCTGGGTAAATTCAGCATGAGCGCTTTGTGCCTGCCCATCATTGCCATAGGTTTCCCCATGATGTTTGCAAGGGGAGAAAAAATAAAGCTATGGGGAGAAGTACTCATTGGCTTTGCCATACTTTTTCTGGGGCTGGCCTTTATGAAGGATGCCGTGTCAGGCCTTTCGGAGAATACAGATGCCTTACAGTTTATCCAAAGGTTTGACTACGGAGGGCAAAACTTCCTGGGTAAGTTTGGCCTGAGTGTGCTGTTTGTGGTGATCGGGACCATACTGACCATTGTGGTGCAGTCTTCCAGCGCGGCTATGGCGCTTACCCTTGTTATGTGTAACGAGGGCTGGATCCCCTTTCCGCTGGCTGCGGCAATTATTCTGGGCGAAAACATCGGTACTACGGTTACGGCTAACCTGGCCGCCTTTATTGCCAATGTACATGCCAAGCGCGCGGCAAGGGCGCATTTTATTTTTAACGTAGTGGGGGTGAGCTGGATGTTGCTGAGCTTTCCTTTCTTTTTGCAGGGAATACGCCAGGCCAGTGTTGCCATTTGGGATATGGACCCCTTTGTTACGGCTACAGCCATTCCCAAGGCACTGGCTTTATTCCATACCAGCTTCAACATCCTAAATGTATTGTTGATGATCGGCTTTGTAGGGCTTATTGCTAAAATCGTAGTACGTATGGTGCCTTCCAGGGGCATGGAAGATGAAGTATTCAACTTAGACTATATAGGAAGCGGGCTTATGGCCACACCCGAACTGTCTATAGTAGAAGCCAAGAAGGAGTTGACCAAATTTGGGGATCTCATGCGCAAGGCTTTTAAATATGTACCGCAGTTGGTGGTGGAAATGGACGAAAAAAAGCTGGTTAAGATCCATGAGCAACTGGCGAAATATGAGGACATCAGCGACCGCATGGAGATTGAAATTGCCACGTACCTCAGTAAAGCTTCACAGGGAGAATTGAGCAGCGATGCGAGTAAGCGTGTTCGCGATATGCTGGAGGTGGCCAATTACCTGGAACGCATCGGGGATATTTATTTGGAGATAAGCCGTAACCTGCAGAGCCGTAAAGAGAAAAAGGCGTATTTCACCCAGGATATGCGGGACAACATCAATGAAATGGCCTTACAAATAGGCAAGGCCTTGGATCTGATGGTAAAAAACCTGGAATCGCTTACCGATTCTAAACTGGACAAAGCGGGTGCCGAGCAAGCAGAGCATGACATCAACCAAACGTATAAAAGGCTGCGTGAGGAGTACATCAAAAAGGTTGAGAAAGGAAAAGTGCGGGTGCAAAGCGGGGTGTATTACATAGATATGCTTTCTGAAATGGAGCGGGTAGGAGACCATGTAGCCAGCATTACGGAAAGCTTGCTCAGCAAACCCGGCATAATACCGGTGGAAGAAGAATAGCAAATCTTTTATTCTTCCAGGGCAATGGCCCCGCTGCTTATAGCCGGGCTGCGGTTTCCGGCCCTGTCTATGAGCACAAATTCAAATTTTATGCTGTCCGTTGAGTTTTGCGGTAAACCGGAGTAGGGGAAGGCAGCTATAATGTCTCCCTCCAGGGTTTTGTTTTGCCCTTCAGGCGTAATGTTGGGAATGATGTTGTGAAAAGGCAGGCAACTGTCTACCGGCAGCACCTCTTCGTATACTCCTCCTACCTGTTCAAAATAGCGGATGAGGAAGTTATACGCGTTTTCGTTGCAGGAATCCAGGGGAGTATTGTCCAAGAGTCCAATATCCCCGTCTCCATCCGTGAAATAAACCGTGAGCGTGTAGGTCTTGCGGTTTGTGCCGCTTTCATTTTCAAAAGCATGGCTGCGGTATTCCAGGAAAGGGGTATCGCTAAAGGATCCGCTTTTCCTGCAAGCCATCGAAACTGTCAATAAGACCACAAAGAGTAATTTTGAACTTACTTTCATTTCATTAATAAACGCGTCAAATAGAAATAACGTTGGGCCACAAGCAATATTTCAAAAGTAAAGTTTTTACCTGTTCCTCGGCAAGTACCTTTGAACAAACGGCCTTATCGCTTTTCCAATACCAGGCCGGGCACAACCAGGTATACCACACGTATTTAAAACACCTGGGGCTTAACCCGGTCCGGGTTAAGGCTTTTGAAGAAATTCCTTTTTTACCCATTCGTTTCTTTAAAAGCTTTGCGGTTAAGACCGGAGATTTTGAACCTTCAGTGGTGTACAGCAGCAGCGCTACCACAGGTGGCGCGCAAAGCCGTCACTTTTTAGCAGATAAGGATTGGTACGGGCAAACCTACCTAAAGGCCTTTGCACGGGCGTATGGCAGTCCTCAGGATTGGTGCATCCTTGCCTTGCTGCCTTCTTACCTGGAACGGCAGGGCTCTTCGCTCATCGACATGTGTGCCGGGCTTATCTCTTTATCGGGAGATCCCGATAGTGGCTTTTACCTGCATAACCTGGATGAGCTGGCGGCCCGCATCCGGCAAAAGGAAAAGGAAGGGAAGAAAACCTTGCTGATCGGGGTAAGTTTTGCCTTGCTCGATTTTGCTGAGAATTTCCCGATGCCCCTTGCGCACACCACTATAATGGAGACAGGGGGCATGAAAGGCCGGAGAAAAGAGCTGGTGCGGGATGAACTACATCACATACTGACCAATGCTTTTAAAGTTCCTCATATCCATAGCGAGTATGGGATGACGGAACTGCTCTCCCAGGCTTACAGCAAGGGGAGCGGGCTTTTCACCTGCCCTCCCTGGATGCAGGTACACATCCGCCATACGGATGATCCTTTTGCCCAGGCGCCTCCCGGCAAAACGGGTGGTATAAATGTTGTTGACCTGGCCAATATTGACAGTTGTGCTTTTATTGAGACCATGGACCTTGGCCGGTGGCATAAAGATGCTACTTTTGAAGTGCTTGGTCGCTTTGATCATGCCGAGGTACGCGGTTGCAACCTGCTTGTACAGTAATACTTAATTAAAACATATGCGTTACATACCCTTTATCACCTGCCTGTTCCTGAGTGTAAGCATGCAAGCTCAGCTTACGGAAGAACGTACCGAAATTTTGGACAAACAACGGGGAACAGCTGCTTTTGTGCTGCGGGCCGGGGAGCACCTTTATAGCTTTCAACCCGAAAACGGTTGGTATAAAGTACGCAAGAAGGTAGTGGTACGTTTGCAGGATATGGAGGGGAAACTCATGAATCCCGGGGTGACTTTGCGCAATAAAGAAGGAGATTCCATCGGGCATACCCTTACAGAAATAAAAGCCAGGGAAGTGAAAGAACTGAAAAAATACAGGGGTGATAACCTGTACGAGGCAATATTGGAGGGGTATGTTTTCAAAACCAAATTAGAGGATGGCTCAGTGCCCGAAGAGGCCATTGAGGAGATGCTGGCCACGAGAAACCGCAACGAACAACAGCAAAAGTTTAAGGCACTCCGGGCATTGTACGATTTTGAAGAACGCAAGTTTGACGACCTGGTGGCTTATGTGTACCGGGAAGAAAACCGCCACCTGGATGAAGAACTGGATTTCAGGCTCATTGTGGTGTACAGGGGCGGGACTACTCCCTATGCATTGGTAACCAACGGGCATACCATTAAGGTGCCGAAATCAAAATTCTATTGGGAAGAAAGTCCTTTTGCCATTACGTACTTCTATAAACCTAC
This sequence comes from Owenweeksia sp., assembly GCA_028285465.1. GTDB lineage: Bacteria > Bacteroidota > Bacteroidia > Flavobacteriales > Schleiferiaceae > JANQPD01. The sequence continues at coordinate 72,303 of JANQPD010000085.1, forward strand.
CAGCGCTCAACAGGAACAACTACAGGATATTTTGTACACCTTTATGGCACTTTAGGCTGGTTTAAGCGGAGTGCCATACACATACATCTCCTCTAAGTTGGGCGAAGAAGAACCCCCTGTTTTCTCCAGGGTCACAGCAAAAGCATCCGCTCCGGGTATGGCTCGCATCTTTTGCAGGCCACCATCCAGCTTATGTATGTCAAAAACACCCATGTCCACAGGAGCGTCTTTTACCAATGCCCAAAGCTGGTACTGCTTGCCACGCGGGGGGATCGGTAGTTCTTTTACATCCACATAAACCATTTCCGTTTCTGCGTGCCATAACACATCGGCCCGTAAGCCTTCTTTACGCCCTTTTACCGACTTCATCACAAACATGGCCGTTGCAGGGTCACGGTATATGGCCATATCGTTTTGCATGTCCTTATAAGAAGCCAACATATTGTTGTTTTGCGCCTCAAGACCGGCAATACGCAAATTCGCCAGGAATAAAGCCTGGTCAAACGCTGAGAGCCGGTAGGACTGATATGCATTGATGGCAAGGCTGCACAAAAGCGCTACCCCAGCAGCTATAGCCAGCCATTTTTTTCCATTGCCATGCTTTTGAGGAGCTACGGTGTGTTTCGCAGGTTCGTTTGAAACAGCAGCTGCATGGTTCGCGTGCAAGGTTGCCGCAAGAATGCCGGCACGCCACTCGGGTTTTGGCGTTACCGCAAACCCTTTACTGAAGCTGGTCAGCAGCGCCTCATGTTCTTTTACAGCTTCTGCAATAGCCGGGTAAGCGCGCATGTCATTTTCTACCTTTTTTCGCTCAGCTTCGGTAAGCATTCCTAGTGCATACGCTTCCAAAAGCCCGGAATCTATGTACTCCTGAATATCCACTAGTTAAATACTTTTTTTAGTTTACGTAAAGCTGCCTTGGCCCTACTTTTTACTGTCCCTAAGGGAATATCAAATTCCTCTGCGATTTCCTTTTGAGTATACCCCTGAAAATAAGCATATTCAATCACCAGGCGTTGTTCTTCCGGCAATTTCTCAATCAACTCATTTAACCCGATGTGCTGAGGGTCAAAAGTGCGGTGGCTTTTCAGAGCATGTACGTGATTATCCATTTCACGGTTTTGCTGGCTGTTTTTGTGCTTTTTGGACCTTAAGTAATCTATGCAGTGATTGCGGGTTACGTTAAGCATCCAGGTATAAAGTGCGCCTTTTTCAAGGTCAAAATTACCGCGGTAGCGCCAGATCTTTATGAAAGCCTCCTGCAACAGGTCATGTGCCAGGGCTTCGCTGCGCATCATTTTTAAAATTACGCCATATAGTGCCCCGGAATAGGCATCATAGATGTACTCAACGGCTTTGGCATTGCCCCGGGCAAATTCCTCTACATGATTTTCTGATGTGATTTTTTTACTAATGGCCCTGAGCTTTCTGTTTTCTATAAGGCGCGAAGCAGGAAATAGTTTTTCTTTCCCTTTTGTATCAAAATGAACTTTCCGGCTATCAGGCCTCGCGTGTCAACGGTGCGCTCAAGGTTTACCTTAGCCTTATTTACACTCAGACCATTTCCCTGTATGAGTTTTCTAGCCTCTCCCTTAGATTTGAAAATAGGGGCATGGGTACTCACCAGTTCTACAATATCAATCCCGTTTTCCAGCTCCCTACAGGCAATTTCATGCTGAGGTACGCCCTCAAAAATGTCCAGTAAGGTTTCTTCATCTAACGCCCTCAGGGTATCTTCCGTGGCTTTGCCGAACAGTATACCTGATGCCTGTATGGCTTTTTCTAAAGCTTCAGCGCCATGTACCATGCGGGTTACTTCTTCTGCCAGGCGATGTTGTAGCTTTCTTTGGTGTGGGGCTTCCACGTGGACCTCAAGCAATTCTTTAACAACGGTTTGCTCTAAAAGCGTAAAGATCTTAATGTACTTCGCAGCGTCTTCATCCGAAGTGTTTAGCCAAAACTGATAAAACTTGTAAGGGCTGGTAAGCCTGGCGTCCAGCCACACATTTCCCGATTCGGTTTTGCCAAATTTGGAGCCGTCTGCCTTGGTAATGAGCGGGCAGGTAAGCGCATATGCTTCCCCACCTGCAATTCGTCTTATCATTTCGGTACCCGTGGTAATGTTGCCCCATTGGTCGCTTCCTCCCATCTGAAGCCTACAGCCTTTTTCCCGGTATAGGTGTAAGAAATCATACCCCTGTACCAATTGATAGGTAAACTCCGTAAAAGACATGCCCTCGGCACCTTCTCCTACAATGCGTTTTTTCACAGAGTCTTTGGCCATCATGTAGTTTACCGTGATGTGTTTGCCTACGTCACGGATAAAATCCAGGAAGCTGAACGTCTTCATCCAATCGTAGTTGTTTACAAGTTCAGCTTTATTGGGAACGTCCGAATCAAAATCGAGAAAGCGGGCAAGCTGTGCCTGGATTGCCTTTTGGTTGTGACGGAGTGTTTCTTCGTCCAGCAGGTTCCGCTCTTTTGATTTTCCCGAGGGATCACCGATCATTCCGGTAGCACCCCCTACCAGGGCATAAGGCTTGTGCCCGGTCAGCTGAAAGTGCTTGAGCAGCATGATGGATACCAGGTGGCCTATGTGCAGCGAATCTGCCGTTGGGTCTATGCCCACATAAGCAATGCCCATTTCTTTTTGCAGCATTTCTTCCGTACCGGGCATAATGTCGTGTAACATGCCCCGCCAACGTACCTCTTCTACAAAATTGTTCATCAAAATAGCGTTATCGAAAATTATTATCCATTTAACTAAAGTTAGCCTTCAGGATGCAAGGCAAAAGTATAATTTCGCAATCTGCTTCACAATGTAAAATAAACGGCACTACAGATATGGTTTTGGTAACCGGAGCTACCGGGTTGGTGGGAAGTCATCTACTGTATAAACTTTTGCAGTCTGCAACGCCTGTGGTGGCATTGTATCGCGAAAATTCCAACCGTGCCTTTGTAAAGGAAGTATTCGCCCATTACACCCCTGCTTCAGAAGAGTTGTACGAAAAAATCATCTGGCGTAAAGCAGATCTTATGGACCTGCCTGCTCTGGAACTGGCCATGGAAGGCATACGGGAAGTATACCACTGTGCGGCAATGGTGTCTTTTAACCCGAGGGATGCAAAAAAAATGCTGCATATAAACCCCTTAACTACCGCCAATGTGGTGAACGCCTGCCTGGCAATGGAGGTAAGAAAGCTGGTGTATGTAAGCAGTGTGGCTGCTTTGGGCAGGTCAGGTGCTCACGGCATGATCTCAGAAGAAACGGATTGGACGGAAAGCAAGCACAACAGTGCGTATGCCCGCAGCAAGTATAAAGCAGAACTGGAGGTGTGGCGCGGAAGCCAGGAAGGCCTGAGCACGGCAATCGTGAACCCGGGCATTATCATGGGCCCTGGAAATTGGGAAGAAGGCAGCCCGACCTTGTTTAAAAGAATTGCAGAGGGCTTTAAATATTATACTTTAGGGACCAATGGCTTTGTAGATGTTCGCGATGTAGTAGATGTTATGGTAACCCTGATGTCAAGCGATATAGAAAAAGAGCGGTTTTTATTGGTAGGCGAAAACCTGTCTTATAAAAAAGTTTTCGAGTTTATCGCGAAGGGTTTGCAGCTCGCACCTCCCAGTAAAGAAGCACGCACCTGGCAAAGCGATATATTGTGGCGCCTGGAAAAAGTCAGAACTACTCTTTTCGGAGGCAAGCCTTTGATTACACAGGAAACAGCACGTTCGGCAAACTCCACCTATTATTACGAAAATGCGAAAGTGCGTGAAAAGCTTGGTTTTGAATTTAGAAAGCTAGCCGACTCCATTCCTGAAATAGCCAGGATGTATCGCAAAAAAAAGAGCGCCTGACCTACTTTTTGGCAGTAGAGTCTTTTTTGAAAGGAACCAGTTGTTGAACAAACTCCTTTTGAACCCTGGTAATGCTATCCAGCGCATTGCTATCCAATGAGCCGCTGGCTTCCGCAAGACTGCTGTCTTGTTTTTGTTCCTCAAGCTCTTCCCACTTAGGCACATTGACTTCCATGCGATTGAGGTTTTCAATCACCCTTTCATATATCCGGTCCATCGTTTCAGGATGGTTGGCATAGTACTTAAAACTCGCATTAAACGCATCCATGTCTGTGCCGTGTTTTGAAAAGACCTTGGCGTAGTACGTTTCCAGGCGAAGCGTATCTCCCATAATCTTTCGACCCGTTTTTGCCCCTTCCACCAGGTGTACGTCCGTAAGCACTTCGATCATGGCTCCCTCTTCCAGAATCCCTTCGGGTGGAGAAGTAGATTCATCGCATCCAAGGAAGAGCAGGCCTATACAGAATATGTTAGCGATCAAACGCAAGACGCATCGCGGGTTTGGCCTTGGTCAGTTTGCCGTTTTCGTATACTATTTCCCCGTTCACAAAGGTGCTGGCTACTCTGGATTTAAACGTATACCCTTCAAAAGGGGACCAACCGCATTTGTACAGGAGGTTTTCCTTACTTACAGTCCAGGGTTGAAAAGCATCGATCAACACCAAATCGGCAAAATATCCTTCGCGCAGGAAGCCACGTTCTTGTATATCAAAAAGAACAGCCGGGTTATGGCACATTTTCTCCACGAGCTGGGTAATGTCCATGCGTTCATCCCGGACATATTCCATCATGGCCGGCAGTGCGTGTTGTACCAACGGGCCTCCGCTGGGAGCTTTTGTATATACCTGCTGCTTTTCTTCGAGGCTGTGAGGGGCATGATCCGTAGCGATCACGTCAATGCGTCCATCCAGCACGGCTTCTAAAATGGCTTCCCTGTCGTCCGCCTGCTTTACCGCAGGATTCCATTTTATAAAAGCTCCCTTTTCTTCGTAATCACTTTCGTCAAACCAAAGGTGGTGGATACAGGCTTCAGCGGTGATCTTTTTTTCCGCTAAAGGGATCTTATTGGTAAATAGGTCGAGCTCCTCTTTGGTGCTTATGTGGTATACATGCAAACGCGTACCGTGTTTCTTTGCCAGTTCCACCGCCATGCTGCTGGATTTGTAACAGGCTTCCCTGCTGCGGATGGCCGGGTGAAACTGCATAGGGATGTCATCTCCATACTTTTCCCGGTGTTGTTCGAGGTTGTACACAATGGTTTTCTCATCCTCGCAATGGGTTATCACCGGTAGGGGGCTATGCGCAAAAATTGCCTCGAGCGCTTCCAGCTCATCTACCAGCATGTTGCCCGTACTGCTTCCCATAAATACTTTAGTACCGGGGATCCGGCTAGGGTCAGCCTTTTTTAGCTCCTCTATATTGGCGTTCGTAGCACCCAGGTTAAAGGCATAATTGACCATGGACTGCTTTGCGGCAATGGCATATTTT
>JANQPD010000090.1 GCA_028285465.1 Owenweeksia sp.
GGCATATTTTTCTTCTAGTTTCTCCAGGGTTGTGGCCTGCGGCACCGTGTTGGGTTGTTCTATATAAGAGGTAATGCCTCCGGCTGCAGCCGCTCTCGACTCGCTGTAAATATCCCCTTTATGGGTTAGGCCGGGTTCGCGAAAGTGTACCTGGTCATCAATAATTCCCGGAATGAGGTATTTGCCCGCCGCGTCTATTACCGTGGTGTTGCTGTCGGGCTGGCTCAGGTGGGTATCAATTTTAATGATCCTTCCTTTCTCAATCATCAGGTCGCCCTCCATGGTAGCGCCTTCATTCACTATCCTGGCGTTCTTTATCAGGATTTTATTTTGCATAGCTGTTATACTCGATGGTTATTTATAGCGCCTAAGGATATTGCGCATTTTAAGTTGTAAAACGCCAAAAATGGCTTCTTTTATGATCCCTCCACTCATCTTTGACGTACCTGCCGTACGGTCGGTAAAAATCACGGGAATCTCTTTGATCTTAAAGCCCAGTTTATAGGCCACGTACTTCATTTCTATCTGGAAAGCATACCCTACAAATTTAATGCGTTTAAAGGCAATGCGCTCAAGCACCTTTCGCCTGTAACACATAAAACCTGCCGTAGTGTCTTCTACCGGGATGCCCAATATTACGCGTACGTAGCGAGAGGCAAAATAACTGAGCAGTACCCGGCTCATAGGCCAGTTTACTACGTTCACTCCTTTTATGTATCGGCTCCCGATCACTACATCGGCTCCTTTTTCAGCCTCCTCATAAAGGCGTACGAGATCGCTTGGGTTGTGGCTAAAGTCAGCGTCCATTTCAAAGAAGTACTCGTAATCCCTTTCCAAGCCCCACTTGAAACCCTGTAGGTAAGCCGTACCTAAGCCTTGCTTGCCCTTGCGTTCCAAAATATGCAGGTCGGGCTTTTTGCCCATCATCTCCTTTACCACACCGGCTGTGCCATCCGGGGAGCCATCATCAACCACCAAAACGTCAAATGCACGGGGAAGCGAAAACACCCGCTCCAATATCCTGGCGATGTTATCGATCTCGTTATAGGTGGGGATTACGACTAAGGCTTCTGACAAGTACAGTGTGTTTAATTTCCAAAGGGCACAAAAATAGGTAAACTTGGCGAGGCACAATTCATGCCAAAACCGCCTTTTCTGCAAAAGTGGCCCTGCAATATTATGCATGTATCTTTGTTAAGCCTAACAGCAATCGAATAGATGGATTTCTACAGCAGGAAAAATCTTTGGAAACTTCTTTTGTTTTTAATGGCCGCCCTGATCGGAGCAGCCACGCTTTGGTACACGGAAACTTTTCTTTCAGAACTGAGGGCCGAAGAGGTAAAACGGGTAGAGCGTTTTGGCGAGGCCATAAAAGCAATAGACAATGCCGGACAGCATGAGAACATCACTTTTGAGTTGTCTTTTATTACCTCCAATAATACCATTCCCATAATCACTACAGACAAGGATGGTAATATTGTACAGCACAAGAACCTCGATCCTGAAAAAGCCAGGGATGAAGCATGGTTGCGCGAAAGGATGCGCAAAATGGAGCAGGAAGCGGAGCCTATTGTCATAGATATTGGCAAGGGGCAATACAGCATTATTTATTACGAAAACTCTTTATTGCTTACCAAGCTGCGCTATTACCCCATTGTGTTACTCATCGTGATCTCCCTGTTTGTGGTAATTGCTTACATTGCTTTCAGCAACTCCCGCAAGGCGGAGCAAAACCGGGTGTGGAATGGCCTTGCCAAGGAGACGGCCCACCAGATAGGCACCCCGCTTACCTCCCTGGTAGGGTGGATGGAACTGTTGCGTGAAAAGCAAACTGAACCGGTGATGGTAGAGGAAATGGAAAAAGACATTGCCCGCCTCAAGACCATTACCGAGCGCTTTTCAAAGATCGGTTCACAACCCAAACTGGACGAATACATTTTACAGGAGGTATGCAGTGCGGCAGTGATGTACCTGAAAAGCCGTAGTCCCCGCAAAATTGAGATCAACTACCACGAACCAGAAGAGTTACCCCCACTTAAACTGGCACTCAACAAACCGCTCTTTGAGTGGGTGGTGGAAAACCTTATCCGCAACGCCATTGATGCCATAGAGGGAAAAGGCAAAATTGACGTATACCTCAGCGCGCACCCCAAATACGTACGGTTAGATGTAGTGGACACCGGAAAGGGCATCCCGGTTAACCTCCAGCGTACCATTTTCAGGCCTGGTTACACGACCAAAAGCCGGGGTTGGGGACTAGGCCTCAGTTTGGCAAAGCGCATTATCGAAGATTACCATGGCGGACGCATATTCGTGGCCAGGTCTGAAGCTGGAAAGGGTACTACCTTTCGCATACAATTGAAAAAGTAATGGCGGGTATTTACGTACACGTTCCTTTTTGTCGTAAAGCCTGTATATATTGCGACTTTCACTTCTCGACAGCGCTTGCCGCTAAAAGTGATATGGTGGCAGCGATCGTAAAAGAAATAGCCTTGCGCCGCACCTATCTGGACGATGAGGTTTTAAACAGCCTATACTTTGGCGGAGGCACCCCTTCTTTGCTCGATCAGGTCGAGTTGGAACAGATCATGGAAGCGGTACACAAAAATTTCCGCTTTGCAGAAGGAGCTGAAATTACCCTGGAAGCAAACCCGGACGACCTGAACCGGGATAAGCTGGATACCCTTAAAAAAGCAGGGGTTAACCGCCTGTCCATTGGGGTGCAATCGTTTAGAGAGGCAGACCTTGCGTTTATGAACCGCACCCATAAAGCCGGCGAGGCCATTACTGCAATAAAGCAAGCGCAGGATACGGGCCTGGACAACATCAGCATAGACCTGATCTATGCCAGCCCGGGTTTAACGGATATGGATTGGCTGGCAAATATGGAGCAGGCTATTGCTCTTGAGGTGCCGCACATATCTGCCTATAGCCTTACCGTTGAGGAAAAAACGGTTTTGGCACATAAGATAAGGAAGGGGGAAGTACAGGCTGTGGCAGATGAAACGGCACAGCGCCATTTTTTGATGCTGGAACGCTTACATGAGGCAGGCTTTGAGCATTATGAAGTTTCCAACCTGGCCCGGAAAGGCAGGGAGGCGGTACACAATAGCAATTATTGGTCGGGAAAGACCTACCTGGGAATTGGCCCTTCCGCACATTCGTTTAATGGAAATAGCCGCCAGTGGAACGTAGCCAAAAATGCCTTTTACATCAAGGCGCTGAGACAAGGTATTCCCTGCTGGGAAAAGGAAGACCTTAGCCTAAAAGACCAGTACAACGAGTGGGTGATGACACAAATGCGGAAGAAAAAGGGCGTGTTTCTTGAAGAACTGGAAACACGTTTTGGAAAAAGCATGAAAGCCTATTTTTTGAAGGAAGCCGCTTCTGAAATAGGAAAAGGGAATGTGCTCCTCGAAGAAGGGTTGGTACATATTCCTCAGGATAGGCGTTTTTATACGGATGGCGTAGCGGCTTCCCTTTTCTATCTTTGAGGCATGCGAATTCAACTTAACCACCAGGGTCATACGTATTCGGCCGACCTCTCTCAAGGGATAGACCTCAGCTCGCGTTATGGGCAAAAAGCGCGGGAACCTAAAGCCTGGGGCGTGCCGGATGTTTCTATTCTTCCTTTTGAAGGGGAAGGCTGGGTAGGTGAAGTAGCGCAAGGAGCACCTGTGAACTTTTTCAATGTGCAGCTTAATCCCCATGGGAACGGAACACATACCGAAAGCATCGGTCACATACGGGCGGACCGCTTAAGCATCAATGCAGCGCTTAAAGTGCATCATTTCCTGGCACGCCTGGTGAGGATGGAGTCTGAAGAGCTGCGTAGCAATAGGGTAATCACCAAGGCTGCCTTTTTACAAAAACAGGTCCCTTTGGATGTGCCCGCCCTGATCCTGGACGTGGATCATTTTTCGCCTGACCACGATTTTACGGGGAGCAACGCCCCCTATTTTGAACCGGCCCTGCTTACTTACCTCGCCGATAAGGGGGTAAAGCATTTCTTGACCAACCTCCCCAGCGTAGACCGGGAAGAGGATGGAGGTGCCCTGGCCGCCCATAAAGCCTTTTGGGACTTTGCGGATATGCAGCGGGAGGGCGCCACCATTACGGAATTGCTCTATGTTCCACCCCGGGTTAAAGAGGGATTGTACCTGCTAAATCTACAAGTAGCGCCCATTGAGAATGATGCCAGCCCAAGTAGGGTCGTTGTTTTTCCGCTTTCGTGAGTGGTCATCTGAAAACAGGTTATCTAAGATGAAAGGCAGCTTGGTTAAAGGCCCACCATAACTTGATTTAAAATACGTGTGTTGTTTAAGAGTAGTGCTAAGCGCAGAAAAGTAAACAACACCAGAACTCCACATGAATGGTTTTGTTGGAATCACCTTAAACCAGGAAGGGCAGTGTAGCTTACTTGTATTTTTTGAATTTAAAGGGATTTCTTCGCGCAAATAATGAGGTAGTCACCCAGCTCACTTTCGTAGCGCGTCTGCACTTGCACAATGCTTCCGCTGCTTATGTCGGCTGCCAACTTATGCAGCCCATGCTCAAGTTCATCCTTATGGGAGAGAGCCGCAAAAGAGGATATTCCGCTGCGGACTTCGGGTTGCAAATAAAGCTCGGGACGCTGTTTACCACTCTGTAAAAAAAGGTCTTGGAGGTCAGGGGTTACAAAATAGGGCTCTCCCTCAACTTTGTCGAAGCCTGTGTTTCTCAAGGCATTTTCGGTGTGTAGCCTGCTGTGCATAACCTGGCAGGAGGCATCCATCATTTCCGGGAAATAGTGGGTAAGCCAATAGCTTTTCATTTGCTCGGGGCTGGAAGTAAAGAGCACGAGACGTGCTCCCGGTTTCAATACCCGGTAAAGTTCTGCATATCCTTTTTGGGGGTCTTCCCAATGATGTGTAGTAAGGATGGCGGTGGCGCCATCTACGCTTTCATTTTCCAGGGGCAATTCTTCCACCCTGCCGTAACGCCAATCCATACCGGGATACTGATCCCTGGCTTTGCTCAACATTTCCGAAGAGGGGTCAATACCTGTAAAGGCATAACCTTTTTGGGCCATTGCGCGTGTGTAATTGCCGGTTCCGCAACCTATATCGAGGTACCAGCCTTCGGGCTGTGGCTCAAGGTAGTACAGAAACCTCCCAGTGAGATAGGGGTCGGCATAGCGTGTTTGGTTGTAGCCCTTTCCTATTGCGTTGTAATCAGTATACATAAAGTGACTTCTCCTAAAAAAGGGGGAAGACATGCGTGTTTAACCCAATTCAAAGGTAGTAATGCCAAAAACTTTATGGATGGGAAGATCGGGGATTTCGCCATAATACATGCGGGCACACTCAAAAACGTAGGTGGCTTTGAATTTTTCTACCAGGCGCATGGCTGCCGGGTTCACTACGGGAATGTCCAGGTACAATGGTTCTCCGATAACGGCATTCAGGCAGGCTTTGTAAAGGGCTTCCGCGATTTCTGCGTTATTGGCAAAAAGTGGGCAAACCTTATAACCTCTATGTGCTTTCCTTATTACGGCAAAGCCTTTAAGCTGGCCCTGTTCCACATACTTAAACGTTTTGCTGCCGTGCAGGCTAAGCCATGGTTTGAGGAATCGGGACCTGGGATAACCAAAACAAAGGGTGTCATAAGCGGCAATGGATGCAAAATCCGCTTCCGTAATCGGAGAAATACGTCCATCAACCTCGAAGGAATCGCCTATTCGTTCATAACGCTCATCTCTGAACGCGATCTTGAATCCTCCCTTTTCATAAAAGGGTTGCATGGCTACTACTCCGTCCATCCCGATAGAGGCCCCCGTGTTCAATCTTTTTAACAAAGTATCCCGTCTCTGGTACCACAACTGCTGCCCGATCTTTTGCCCTCTGAATTCCGGTTTTACAATAAACAAGCCCATAAACCCGAATGCTTTCCCATAGGCCACAATGGCCCCCCCGGCTATTAAGGTATCCTTGAGATAATAGCCGTAAAAGCCATCTGGGTCTGTAGCCCAATACACTTCAGCATCGTGGGGGCCAGGGTTCCAGCCTTCTTCTTCCGCCCATTTTACCAGGGTTTTTACGCCATCCGGGTCTAGTTTGCGAAGATGCAGTTGAGTAGGGTCTATCATACGTAAGGGTTTTCAGTGTTACAGGCACAAGCAGAACCGCCCGTTTGCTACTCTCCGACTTTTCAGCATGCTCTGCCGGGAGCTTTCAAAGCATGAGGCAACGAAAGTCTTATTAATGGTACTCAAACGCTTTTGACGTGGTGAAAGTAAATAGATTTCTGTGCTTTGCCAAGTGGTTTCAGGAAAACAGCTATTTGTCAAACAGCCTTAATTGTGTGTCGTCCGGTGGCTTGGAAAAACCTTTTATAGTCCTGCCTCCGTACTTCCAGGCGTCTCTTTTTTCTTTTTCTACAACTTGTTCAAAAGGAGCATTAGGGGTAAAATCATTTTCTGTCCTTTGTGCGATCACGTTCAGTTTGGCAATGGCTTTTTGCTTGTCGGTATGCCCGATCTTAGCGTGGTGCACAGCTTCTTTCAAGGTAGAGATGGTTTCATCATATACTTTTGTCGGCACGGGAAAGGGATTTCCGCCTTTGCTTCCATGAGCAAAGGAAAAGCGGGCGGGGTCAGAAAAGCGACTCGGCGTACCATGTATTATTTCGCTTACCAGAGTCAAGGACTGCAGCGTTCTTGGCCCCAGGCCTTTTAACAGTAACAGATCCTCAAACTGTGCGGTCTGATTTTCTTGCGCAAGCCACAAAATGCTCCCCAGGCGTTTTGGGTCAACATCTTTTGCTTTTATGCCGTGATACCCGGGTAAAACCATTTTCGGTACCTCCTTCAGGATCTCATTGGGGTCTTCTTGTAGCAAGGTTAGGATACCCTTTCGTGTACGGGCTGCTTTCTTGTCTACCAGGTTTAGAATGGAACCCTGGTTTTCTCCACAAATGGCGGTATGAGGCTCTTCTACAAAAGAGGTAATACTTTTGGAGTGCCAATGATAGCGCCTGGCGCTTCCATCCCGCACATTCATACCTTGTTGGATTACCGCCCAATCTCCTTTGTCACTTACGATAAAGCTGTGCAGGTACAGGGGATAACCATCCTGAAGGGCTGTATTATCCACCTTAGCACTCAGTTTACTCGAACGGCTGAGTGCGAGACCATCCAGGCCTGTTTGCTCCCCAACCCGGATCAACTCAGCAGGGGTTTGCAGGGATTGTTTGCCCTTGCCTCCACATATGTATAGCCCCAACTGCTTTGCGTAGGGATTCAGCGATGTTTTTAATGCGCGCATTACAGCAGTAGTAACCCCTGACGAGTTCCAATCCATTCCAATCACCGCACCAAAGCTTTGAAACCAAAAAGGGTCAGACATCTTTTTGAGAAAGGCTTCTTTTCCCTGGTCCACCAGGATGGCTTCGACTACGGCCAGGCTTAGCTTGGTCATGCGTTCAAATAACCAGCCAGGAATACTTCCGCCCATTAAAGCTAAATCTGCCGATCCGGAGTGTTTCATAGAAGCTTGTTTTCGGTGACCATAAAAGATCAACACCTGAGCAACACAATTGATCTGGGTGCAGGTTAATTTTCTTTTTTGAAAAAAACCAAAAGGCCCATTATTCGGATAGGAACACGGTATACAATGTTATTCGCTTTATGGTTAATACTTATTGCGCTTGCGTTGCTTTTTTACCTGTTTCACCATTTTACCTAGTTCCTTGTCCTTTCTTTTTCTTTCTGCGGAACTGCTTTCAAAATGCATTTTTTCCTTCTGTAGTTTAAGGAAATTATCAAAGGCACCCCGGTCTATTTCTCCCTGTTCAACGGCCTCTCTAACCGCACATCCGGCTTCGTGCAGGTGTGTACAGTCTTTAAAGCGGCAACGTTCTGCGTATGCCAATACGGCTTCAAAAGTAGTTTCCACACCGTAGCGCACATCGGAGATCCCTACTTCTCTCATTCCCGGGTTGTCTATGAGTATTCCTCCGTTTTGCATTACCACCAGTTCCCGGTGTGTGGTAAGGTGTTTGCCTTTGCGTACTTTATCGCTGATTTCTCCTGTTTTCATTAAAGTTTTGCCGGAGAGATGGTTCAACAGGGTAGATTTTCCCACTCCTGAAGAACCGAGCAGGCAGTACGTTTTTCCCTTCTCGATGAAGGGAGCAAGGGAATGGTACCCGTAATCAGGATGGCTGCTCACAGAAACGAGAGGTATGTCTTTAAGACGCAGCCTAACTTCAGCTAAAGCGCTTTCCAATGCGGGTGCATCAATCAGGTCAACTTTACTCAATACTACAATGGGGTTTACTTTTGATGCGTGGCAGATCGTTAAATACCGCTCCAGGCGGTTTATGTTGAAGTCCCGGTCTACGGCTTGCACGATAAGTCCATAATCAATATTGGTTGCGATGATCTGTACTTGCCCGGATTGGCCCACGGCTTGTCTTTCAATAATGGAAGTCCTGGGAAAAATCGCATGGATCAAGGCTTTGTGTTGATCGTATTCCGAGATGGCTACCCAATCGCCTACAGCGGGGAAATCATAACGGTCGGTTGCGGTATACCTAAGGTTGCCGATGAGTTCGGCTTCTAACTCGCCTTCCGAAGTTTTTACCCGGTACCTTTCTTTGTGTTCGGATACTACACGGGCCGGAGCAAAGGAATCCAGTTTTTGCGTTTTCCGGTATTGTTCTAAAGCCGGGGTGTATCCAATATCCTCAAGTGTCATGTTCTTTCTTTAGCGTGGACGAAATAAGCGCAGGGTAGCATGCGCGTTATTTCTTTAAACATTTAAATACAGTGCAAAAGCAACAGGTTTACTTTTCCTCTTTGCGCAAGAGGGAAATATATTTTGCCCAGGGGCCTACGGCTTTCCGGTAGTTTTTTAACATCACCCGGGTAAGCTGGTTTATGTGACTGAGGTCGTGTACTGCCCAGGTAGCTAAAAGCTCCTTTAGCTTTACCTCGCCAAATTCCGGGTGTATGCCTTTTCTTTCCAGCATGGCATTGTCTATACCCATGCTTTCCAGCACCTCGAGGTTCTTTTTGCGCAAAGTGCTAAACTCTTGTAGCAAGTGGGGTAGAGTTTTGCCTTTGCTCTCCTCAAATTGGGCAAAGCGGTCAAAGGGTGTAAAGGGCACTGTGGGGTTTTCGCTCAGGATGCGTTGTGCCCTGGGTATCCAGTCTGTTTTTTCCCCGTGTATCAGGTGTCCCACAACATCATAGGGGCTCCAGGTATCGGGGCCTTCGTTGTTCTTAATCCAGTTTTCGGGCAAGCCGCTTAACAAAAGGCTTAAAACCCCCGGTGTTTTGGATAAGAGCTGCAGGCTTTCCGCAAGATTAAATTCCATAATTCCACTTATTCAGCTTGGCAGGTAGACCAGGGATCAAAGATACTTTGTATTGGACTTTCTTTGGATCAAGGGGGTACATAAGTATTCCTATTGCTTGTTGAGGCTTTCATCATCAGAATATCCCTTTGGAAGAATCTGTCCGAGCGTAGTCGAGGACAGTTTTTGTATAGGAGTTATTCTTCAATATCCATCTCATCTCGACTTCGCTCGATGAAGCCTTGGGCTTAGTGAAACAATCTCAATTTGAATGTAGTAAGCCTGTCCGAGCGTAGTCGAGGAGAGTTTTGGTACAGGAGTTATTCTTCAATATCCATCTCATCTCGACTTCGCTCGATGAGGCCTTGGGCTTAGTGAAACAATCTCAATTTGAATGTAGTAAGTCTGTCCGAGCGTAGTCGAGGAGAGTTCAAATGCTTGGACAATGCTTGGTACTCCCTAGCTCATCTCGACTTCGCTCGATGAGGCATAAGTCCAGGGAATCTTGTAGGTGAAAATCAGATGTTGCCGGGCAAGGCGGAAATAGTTGTTGCATCGTAATATATGGCCTTTCATTTGACATACTTCGTCGTTTTTGTGTTTTGCAGAATATGAATTTCAGCCCATAACATAGGATTTACTGGCTCAATTATTATATGCATGGCTAAGTACTGCTTGCTTGCTTTTTTACAGTACTTTTTTTCCAAACAAAATACATCAGTGTTAAGGCAAGTAGGTTTACTACCAGATTGACAATAACACTGACCTCAGGTGGCGGTGAAGTGTAATGAAGATTGAACAACCCACCTGTTTTCCACTGACCTCCCAGCAAAAAACCGATAAAATTCGTTCCGTTGTGCATGCCAACGATCAGCCAGATAGATCGCCTGCGGTAATAGGCATAGGCAAAAACAAGTGCCAAAGAAAAGCGGGAAAGGAATGCCGAAAGACTGAATGGCTCAATAATATGGTGTACAGCTGCAAAGATCAGGGAAATGGATAAAATGACCCATACATTTGCACGTGGATGATCATTAAAGAGTTCTATTGGGTAGGCCCGAAAAACCAGTTCTTCTTTTAAAGAATTTAGAGTAAGGAAAAAGAGCATCCATAGTAGGAAATGACCAATTACAGATACGGTGGGTACTTCCGGGGGAACGGCCCAGGTGAGGCTGATATCGCCGCCAATCATACTGTTAATGAAAACTTCAGTGATCACCATCCCTATTCCGATAGCGGAACCCGTTAAAAATGGCTTCCAGAAAGAAAGCTTAAACCCGAGTGACGAAAATTTTCTACGATGTAGAAAGTACATGGCAAGCCAGACCAGCAGGAATTGTGATGCCGAGTAAACCATAACGATTGCCATTGTTTTTAGAGAGGGCTGGAAGCCTGTTCCTTGCAGGTGAACCGGATCCACTCCTATTAGACGTGCGAGTGGCAATACGCCTAGAGCCGTTAAAACAGCCAGCACTATAACCACTAAAACGATTAGTACCCTAATGGGTGTTGAAAAACGATATGCCGATTGCGAGCGGTTTGCTGTTTTCTGCATAGGTGTATTTTTTCATTTTACGCAAAAGAAAAAATTCCTCTCTAAGCAAAATTGTATCAGATTAACTATTTAGCAAAAGCCTGAATTGATAGGGTGTAATGCCGTAATGCGCTTTAAACGTCCTTATAAAATGCGATTCATCAAAAAATCCGCATTCAAGGCCAACTGCTGCAATGTTCCTCCTTTCGCAAAAGAGTTTTTTTATTGCACAATGAAGCTTTTTCTCTATTTGGTATTGCCCGATCGAAACACCTACTTTTTCTTTAAAAACACGGCACATATAATTTTGGTGTACAAATACGCGTTCCGAAAGAGATTTTAGAGAGTGTACATCGTCTATCTCATTGTTGAGAATATGCATTAATTTTTGTAGCCAGGGAGTCCTTAAGGGAATAGTATCTTTTTGATATTGATTGATGAAGTCCAATAGCAGATCCTCTGTGAAGTCAATCATGTTATACTTCAAAAAATCGATCAATAACTGGAATAGAAAGGGATAGTTACTGATATACCGGATGCGCGGTTTGCCTTTTCTATGATTCAGATCATACTTGGTAAACCACTCGGCATGAAATTCTGCGTTAAAACACTTCGTTTCGTTGGTATCGAAAGTGTTTTTGTGAATGTATTCGGCAGAGCGGAAGATGACGTTACCGGGATAAATCCTGTTTTTGTCATTTTCCGATATTTCTGAGTAAGTTCCACTGAGTAAAATGCTCAAATAGGCGTTGCGATGCGAATGGAATTCAGATTCTGATCTGTGATGAATAGTGCTTTTAACTAACAGGTGATCGCTTTCGTAAGATTGAAAGGCTGTTCCTAAATACTCCCCTCTATTAAGTATGTTATGGCTTATCTTATTCATATGCTCTAACGTCTGGCAAGCAAGGGATACCACCCTGAAAGATACTGTGATTTGTATACCTCTTCATGTACAGGCCTGCTCCGTCAAATTTCAAAATCTGTTCCATACTTCAACCCGATTTCTTTAATTCCAGCCATATCTTCATCGAGTTCCACAAACATTTTTTCAATTCCAGCAGGCGCAAATATTACGATCAATTCTGCATCGGTATTCGAGTCGTTCTTCCAGCTGTGCCTTTCTCCTTTTTCAATGGTTAGAAATTCCCCTTCCCTCAGTTCGATTTCTTTTCCATTCACATGGAACCGCAGTTGCCCGCTTTTCAGGTAAAAACTCTCATCCTCCCTTGCGTGAGTATGCATTGGAGGGCCAGGGTCTCCAGCCGGAATTCTAGTTTCACTTAAGAAGTACCGGCCACCGGTTTCCTCTCCTGTGGCTATAAATCTCAGTCCAAAATAATTTCTTTTCATCTGGTTTTTGGGCGTTTTCATCTTGCTACGAACTTTTTATGAGCAATAAGGAGCTGATTATGATCACATCCTGCAAAAAATGAATGAACCAGGCCCAGAATATCCCGTTGGTTTCGTGCACGGACTTGCTCAAAACATAACCCAAAATGCCTGCCAGTGCTATACCAATAATACCGTTTGGCATTCCTCTATAATGTGCCAGGCCAAACACAATAGCGGAAATCAGGAATATTTTGTTTGGCGAAAGAAGCCCGTATAATGGACCATTTATTCCTACTCTATAGATCATTTCTTCTGAAAAAGAATTGGTTAATGAGAATAAGACAACCCAAAGTAGCCCGGTTTTTAGCAAACTAAAATTAATGAGCTGTCCTTTTAGTTGAAAATACATAAAAACTCCGGTGATGATACTTATAAAGACAGATAGTGAGATGCCCGTTTTCAACCAGCTGTCTCCTTTTTTGATCCCGAATATTTTTAGTTCTTCTCCAACTGCCGAAATATTCCCGAAGGACATCAGGCTCTTAAAACTTTCCGGGTTGAAGCAATAGGAGCTGATCATTGAGAGTACTGCAACTCCCAACAACAGTAATTGGTAGCTAAACTGAAAATTTATATATGCATTAGTGCTGATTGCAATACCTGTTTTGTGGGCATACCCCGCCAGAAATAGGATACTTAAGGTGAATACTGCCGCAAAAGCAATGGGAAGAACGATTCTCATGTGTAATGATTTTGCATTATACGGTGCAAAAGTGACACAAGGAGACGCCAAAAAACTTGATGTAAGATAAGAAAATCCTAAAGGGTGATTTTCTTCCTGATGCGGCTGAAGCTTTCGGGGGTGATGCCTAAATAGGAGGCGATATGCTTTTGGGGAGTGCGCCGCACAATTGCGGGTTGACGTTTTAAAAGCTTTAAATACCTCTCTTCAGCCGTTAGCATCAATAGATCTATCTGTTGCAACTGCTTGTGGATGAAAAGAGATTCTGCTGCTATCCTTCCTATATTCACTCCGATTTTAGAATGCTGATACAAGTCATTCAGATCCGCAAATGAGATAGACAGCAGTTCGGTCGACTCGATGGCCTGGGTAAATAGTTCAGTAGATCTTTGGGTTATGAACGACATATAATCTCCGAAAAACTCATGTTCGTAGCATAGATCAAGACACACCGGAACATTTTCCTTCCACAGGAAAACGCCTGCGGACCCTTTTGTTATGATGCTCAGGCTGTTTTCTGTTCGGTTAGCTTCCTTAATGATCTCATTTTTCCTATAAGAACAGTGCTTCAAAAAAGAAGCAAAAGATTCCCAGGCCTCAAGGGGAGCCTCAAAATAGGGGTCAAATATTTTCTTTACTAATGTCCCGGTTTCGATGATTTCAGCATTGTAGCCTAATGGCATGTAGCTATGGCAAGTATGGGTTTTCGGAACCGCCATCTTGTCTGCCAATGGCAAAGTTTATCAGGTGCAATATCTTCATTTTTGAATAGTCCGCCACAATTGCCTTTGATAGTGATTTACCAAGCTGTTATACCAGAGAAAGGTGCCCGTGGATTTTTCGTTTTAAGGTATCCAGCTTAAAGGTGCTTTGTATAGCGTTATGCCACCTTAGTTCAGTTTGGATGCAGCGGTTGACCGGTCAATGAAGAGGATACTGTCAAACTGAAAAGGGATCCTGTACCTTCCGCCAAAGCCATAGTCTTCTGCTACGTAGCCCACGTAGCGTACGGGTCTTTTTGTATTTATCCATTGGTACTCCGGTAAGTCGTTTTTAAAGGGGTTTAAATCCAGGATGAGATGGGGTTTGCCGAGTTTCAGTGCAATCCGGTGCAATCCGGCATCGAGACTTCCTATCGGGCTGGTGTAGATCTGAAATGGTTTTTGGGTAAAGTCGCTGTAACTAATGGTTCCCAGACAACTACCCTGGTAAGTGAAGAGGCCAAAAGCGTAGTAGTCGTTCCCGTATTTTTTTGATAAGTAAGCGCCCATTGACTGTCCGAAGAAGAAATTTGCACTTTCTTCAGGCGCCTCTCCCCGGCTCACATGAGAGTCGTGGGCCCAAACAAGTATTTTTGTGCCCGGCTTTCGCTGGTTTATAATCCACTCGATGTTTTCTGCCATAGCCTTATCCCTGCCTTCGTAGATGCCACCAAGAGCAGTTTCGGTGAATTGTTTTATGGTCCTTGCGTTTTGAATGGCCCACTCCACACGCACGCTATCTTGCTTATTCCTTGCTTCCTTAAGCCACTTGTCTCTTCCGCTTTGTACGAGGGTGAAATTGGCTTGTGCTGCCCGGTCCCATTCTAACAACATACTATCTGCCTGAAAGTAGCTGTTTCGCCAAGCAGCTTTAATGTCATGCAGCAGGCGGTTTGATGCTTCCTGCTTTCTGAGGTCGTGCCGGGCTAAAAAATCGTGTAAATGCTCCAGGGCCAATTGAGGGTTTTGTACATCCATCCCCACAAATTCTACTTTGTCATCCGGGTGTTTCTCGTTGTAGTCTCTCAGCCACTTTATCAGCTGAAGCATTTCCCGGGTGTTCCAAACGGCAAACAAGCCTTTGATAAGGGTTTCGGCTTCTCCTTTTCCATGGAGTACATATTCATTGATGCGCTCCATTAGCAACTGATTGTCTTCCAGTACAAAAACGCGTACACCAAGCTCAAATATGGCGAATTGAAACAGCCGATGCTTTACTTTGAAAAACTCCCGGGTGCCGTGGGTAGATTCGCCTAAGGCAATGATCTTTGCATCACCTACCAGTGCACGTATATCCTCTAAATCTCGGAAAGCTTCTTTTCCTGCTTCGGTACCCGGAAAGGGTTCGGGTGTATCGAAAGGGATGGTTTCTTTTGCTAAAGCACTTAGCTGCTCACCGGTAAATTCCGGGGCAACCGGAACTTCCAGCACTTCCTCATCATTCACGCTTAATTGAAGTTTGTCGAACCAGACGGTTCCGCTCCCGGAGAAATAGAGGGTCACGAGTACAGTGTGAGGCTTCGAACCAATATCGATATGTGTGGTGTACTTTTCCCAATTCTCAGTGTGTTCGAGGACAATTTCGTTTTGTTTTAAAACGCCAAAGTCATTTTCTACAGTTCCTATGGATGTTATGCGCATACCCGATGTTCCGGTAAAATGACGGGTTTTTGCCCAGCCGCTAATGCTGAGGCGGCTGTTCAGGATTTGGCTGGGCTCTATGAAGAAGGAAAGTTCAAACCGCTCACTGTCGTGTTTCCGGTCGTTTTGAATTTTCAAGCTGTACTTCCCGGAAACGGTGGCAGAGGTGTCACACACAAACCGGACGTTTTGCGCATAGCGGTAAACAGACCAGCCCCAGGGCCTGGAGGGCCCTTCTACACTCAATTTCTCGAAGTCCAAATTAAGTTTTTGCTGCGCAGATGCCAGCGAACTACTTACTGAGATGAGCAGAAAAAGCAGGGAGAAGCGCTTTGTGAAAAACATGGACATCAGCTTAATATTAGTCTTACAATGGGGCACTGCATTTAACATATGAATGCATTGGGATCGGGTAAATTACCAAACTTTTTACAAGCTTCTGCCGTAGCGGCTTTGAAGACCTCCTCGCGGTGTACCTGGAGTTTTTTCAGCATAAGGCACTGGCAGGCAATGTAAAAACGCAGCTAAAGATATAGATAACAACAGCCCTTTTGCAAAAGACGGGGAGGGAAGTGTTTACCTGCCAAAAAGCACCAGGCCGAAAATACCGCCAATGATGAGCAACCGGTACAAGTGATTGAGTCTTTTGTAGTCAAGCTGGCGTTGGGCACGTACGAGCAGCAGTAAAGAAAAGGCTACGCCAAGCCCTCCTATAAAAAGGTAGTAGCTGATGCCGGTAAAAGAGGTTTTGTAAAAAATGGCGGCAGCGGGCAAGGCCCCCAATAAGGCAAAACCTGCAATAAGCCATTTGGTGCGGTATACGCCTAGCGTAACGGGCAGGGTGTGGTAGCCTACAATAACATCTCCCTTAAGCGCCTCCAGGTCTTTGATGATCTCGCGGATAAATATGATGAGCAATACAAAACTGGTGTAGGTAAGGATCAGCAGGTCTTCCAGGTGGTAGTACACAAAAATGGCAAAAAAGGGCATGATGCTGAGCAGTGCAGCCATGATATTGCCCACAAGGGTAATTTTCTTAAGCTTATGTGAATACAGCCACAGCATAAAAATGAAAGCGCTCATAAAGAGGAACACATTAAAGGAGACAAGCAGCCCGAAACCTGCACCTACCAGGTTGAAGAGAAAGTAAAGCCGCAGGGTTGTGCTTTGCTTCAGGATCTTCTCGTACAAGGTTTTGTTGGGCCGGTTGATGAGGTCTTTTTCCAGGTCGTAAAAATTGTTGATGATATAGCCGCCTGCCACACAAAAGAGGGAGGCGCCAATAATAAGATGCAGGTTGGGGTTTTTAAGTGTATGCCACCAGGGGTAAGGATCGTTAAGAATGAAAACGGCTGCCAGGTACTGGGCCAGAGCCAGGAAAAAAATGTTGTACCAACGCAGCAGGGAAAGCAAGGCCGAAAGCTTGAAGATCAAGAGCTTTTGCCTCCTTTTAAGCGCCAAGATTAAAACCGGTGTATTAGTTCGGGGCTGTGGTCTTTTAAAAGGTGGCGCGCTTTGTCATAATCGCGTGTAAAACCCAGCACAAAACCACCTCCACCGGAGCCGCATAGCTTCAGGTAATAGGCATTGGTTTCAATACCCTGCTTCCATAATTCCTGCACACTTAAGGGGATCATGGGCGTGAAATATTCCAGCACCAGGTGACTCAGTTTTTTTAGATTGCTGAAGAGGGGTTTGCTGTCGCCTTTCAAAAAAGCCTGTATGCAGGCATCGTTATACTTGGTAAACTGATCTTTCATTACGGTGCGGAAACCTTCGTTCTTCATCTTTTCCATGAAGAGGTTCACCATTGGTTGTGTTTCACCGGGCTGGCCGCTGTTTAGCAGAAAAATAGCGCCTTTGCTCATACCGGGTTTTGGAATATCCACGGTACCCAATTCGTCCTTTCCGCTGATCAGTACGGGAAGTTTCAGGTAGCAGATGAGGGGATCGAGCCCACTGCTTTTGCCATGAAAATAGGATTCCATTTGCCCGAATACCTGTTTGAGCCGCAGGATTGCTGCTTTATCGATGCCTGTTTCGGGATCTATGCGCTGCAGGGCGTATTTGTCGTAGATAGCAGCTACCAAAGCACCGCTGCTCCCTACACCATAGCCTTCAGGAATGCTGCTGTCAAAATAAAAGCCTCCGGCAATGTCTTGCTTAAGGCGTTCCAGGTCCAATTTGGTGAGTAACTCGCCCTTGGCCTGCATTTGCTGCAAATGCAAAACATATTTGTGTAGGCTTTCGTTTGACTTCTTTGCTTTTCCCCGTAAAGCTTTGCTTTGCTTAAAAGCGCCACGGTAGTAATTGTAGGGTATGGAAAGCCCCTGTGCGTCATTGATGATGCCGTACTCTCCAAAAAGGAGGATCTTGGCGTAATAAAGAGGGCTTTTGTTCATTACTTCAGTTTTACTGGGCCCTGGCCCACGCGGTCGCAAATATACTTCCCCTGGTTTAAATAAGGGGTAAGTTCTTGTTCAACAAACTTTTGTACAGCTTGTTCATGCGCTTCCGGGCAGAGCAAATGTACATTGGCTCCGGCATCCAGGGTAAAGTAAGCAGGGATATCCGTGTTTTTCCTGAATTGCCAGATCAGGTCGATCACCTTTACAGTATTGGCCCGCATCAGGATGAAGTAGGGGTCGGAAGTCATCATCATGGCGTGCAGGGCCAGTGCTTCCTGCTCGATAAGATAGCCTACCTCTTCAAAGTTAGGTCCCTGCATCAGGCGCAGGAGGTGTCCCATATGCCGGTTGGCCTGTGCAAAGCGGGCTTCTGCGTAAGGGTGTCCTTTCATCAGGCCGTGACCCACGGTACTGGATACCCCCTTTGCGCCTATCTCCACTAAGAGTATGAAGTCGCGGTAGGTTAAAAAGTCTTTATGGATGTGTGCTTTTACCGGAAGGGCATATGCATCTGCGCTGCCTTCCAGGTCTTCGTATCTCCCCCAGTTTACGAGCCCTCCGTATACGGAGCGGCTGGCGCTTCCTGAGCCGAGGCGTGCCCACTCGCTGGCCTTGCGGTAAAAATCGGCTTTGGTGAGTGACCGGTTTAGGTTGCTGATGCTCAGGACGCACAACGCGAGTGCACTGAGGCCCGAAGCGCTGCTGGCAATGCCGCTGCTGTGCGGAAAGCTGTTGGCGGTATGTATTTCCAGGCGGTATTGGTTCAGGAAAGGTGCTTCGTGTACGATGGCGCGGAAAAACTGTTCAACTTTGGGTTTGAAGCCCTCTTTGGCTTCTCCCTCCAGCCATAGGTCAAAGTCAAATTGAGCCTCGCTTTTTTTCTCGGAAAGGATGAGTTCCGTTTCGGTGTAACAGGCATCCAGCGTAAAGCTAATGCTCGGGTTGGCCGGGATCTGGTGGGGATATTTGCCCCAGTATTTGATCAATGCAATGTTCGAGGGACTGCGCCACTTACTGCTTGCGATCACGTGTTTCGTTTTTGTAGGGTTTTATGCAGTGCTTGTAAAGCAGCCGCTTCTTTTTTCAGGTCCGTAGCGCGCAACCGGATGTTGCGGTCTTCAATGTCGAGGGTTTTGTTTTTTTGATTTAGTGCAAATACCAATACACCTGCTTCATAGAAATAGCGAAGGGTATCAGCCGTTTGACGGTCAAAAAAACGGGCTTGTATAAGTTGTTCGTCCTCGAAATAAAACCACTCGTGGCGCTCTACCTTGTCCGGGCCTCCCTCCAGCATGGCTTTTATCAGCTTTTGCTCCCGGGTATACAGACTTCCCTTTGTCCAATAAGGATATTCTGTGGAGAGTTCCGCCAGCTCTTCTTTGTTTAAAAAAAGTGAGGGTGTTGCCTGCTTTTCAATAGCCTGTACGCGGGCCTCCGTTTGGTCAAAGCGGGCTTTCCACCCGCCATATTGCGTGGCGGCCTTATACCGCTGTTCCCCTTCACATGTGGTACAGCTTACCAGTGAAAACAAAGCCAGGGTGCATAGGGTGAATAAGAAGCTACGCACTGGCTACGTTTACTCCTTTGTTTATCTTCATTACGAGGCCTTGCAACACCTTGCCAGGCCCTACCTCGATGAATTCCGTCGCGCCATCGGCTATCATATGTTGTACGCTTTGCGTCCACTTTACCGGGGCGGTGAGCTGTTTCACCAGGTTTTCCTTGATCTTTTCGGGGTCGGTTACCGCAGTGGTGCTCACGTTTTGATACACCGGGCAGATGGGGGTATGAAAAGGTACCCGGGCAATGGCTGCAGCCAGTTCTTCTTCTGCCGGTTTCATGAGCGGGGAGTGGAAGGCCCCTCCAACCGGCAACATAAGCGCCCTGCGCGCACCGGCTTCTTTCAGTTTTTCACAGGCCAGGGTAACAGCCCCTGTGCTTCCCGAAATAACCAGCTGCCCGGGGCAGTTGTAATTGGCCGCTACTACAATGCCGTCTATCTCGCGGCACACCTGCTCCACCACCTTGTCCTCCAAACCCAGCACGGCCGCCATGGTAGAAGGCTCTAACTCACAGGCTTTTTGCATGGCCCGTGCCCGCTGACTTACCAGTTGCAGGCCGTCTTCGAAACTAAGGGTGCCGTTGGCGACCAGGGCAGAGAATTCGCCCAATGAATGCCCGGCTACCATAGCGGGGGTGAAGTTTTCCAGGGTTTGTGCCAGGATCACGGAATGCAAAAAAACCGCCGGTTGGGTAACCTTGGTTTGCTTAAGATCTTCTGCGGTGCCTTCAAACATGATATCGGTAATCCGAAAGCCCAGTAGGTCATTGGCCTGCTCGAAGCGGTTTTTCGCGAGGGCATTGCCTTCGTAGAGGTCTTTGCCCATTCCGGTAAACTGTGCCCCTTGCCCGGGGAAGATGTATGCTTTCATTTGGTGAAGTTTTAGTAGCGAGTATTTAGTACTTAATTGATTTCCTATAGTTTTTTTGCAAGGCCCGGTTCATGCGCTGAATTTCACTAATTAGGGTCAATAGGTCATCAAGTTTTTGTTCTGAAATTAAAGAAATATCCTGGGCTAAAATAAGCTGTGTTTCTAATTCATAGCAACTGCCTTGGGATATGCTCAAGAAGTGCGCAAATTCTCTTTGGCTGTTTCTCCCTGCTCCTTCAGCTATATTTGAAGGAATGGAAATAACACTTCGTCTGATTTGGCTAGTCAAACCGTAAGTTTCTTGATTGGGAAATGATTCAGTAAGCGCATAAACTTCCTTTACTAGCTCTCTGGACTTTTTCCAAAGCGTAAGTTCTTTATAGTTGTGCATATACTAACTACTCGCTACTAATTACTCCCTACTCAATACTCTATTAATCCTCTCCAAAGTACTCCACTGCGTTGTTCAGGGTTTCATCGAGCCGTATTTTGTGCAACTGGCAGCCGTGTGCAGCAATAAGCGGCTCCAATATCTTCCAGATCTCTTCTGCCAGTACTTCGGTGCTGCTGAATTTGCCGCGCATAAAATCTACATCGTGGTTCAGGTTGGCGTGATCCAGTTTTTCCGTTATGTGCTCCGTAATAAGCTGCTTCAGGTCTACCAGGTTCATTACAAAGCCGGTATCGGGGTTGATCTTACCTTTTACCGTTACGGTAAGGGTATAGTTGTGCCCATGAAAATTTTTATTGGCGCATTTGCCAAAAACAGCCTGGTTCTTTTCTTCGCTCCAATGCGGATTGTAGAGCTGATGGGCCGCACTAAAGCGCTCTTTACGTTCGATATAGATCATAGGGGCTAAAACTTGGCGCAAAGATAGCGTATGGCGGCTCTATGGAGGTGTCATGCTGTAAGTATCCTTGACTAAGGCAATTTAAAGGGAGAAAACGGCTTACTTGAGATACATGCTGAGCTTACCAGCTTCCGCTGGCCCCGCCTCCGCCAAAGGAGCCACCCCCGAAGCCGCCAAAGCCGCCGCCTCCACCAAAACCACCGGAAGAGCCGCTGCCTCCGAACCCCCCGATCCAATAGCCTCCGCCCCCGCGGTAGCCGCCCCGTCCGCGGCCACCCCTGCGCGACATAAACACTACCAGAAGAATGACAATAAGGAGAAAAGGAAGAAATTGTGCGGGCTTTTTAGTGCGCTTGCGGTTCGGCTTTCCCTCAAAGGTGCCGTTGAGCAGCTTAAAGATCTGGTCTGTCCCCCTGTCGATCCCGGTGTAGTAGGCGTCTTTCTTGAAGGCAGGGATCACATAGTCTTCAATGATCTGCTTGGTTTCCAGGTCAGTCAGTTTCTCTTCCAGGCCATAGCCGTTCTGGATGGCCATTTTGCGGTCTTCTTTGGCGACCAGGAACACCAGGCCGTTGTCTTTGCCTTTGCGGCCCACGCCCCAGGCCGCGCCCAGTTCGGCTGCGTATAGATTGGGGTCTTCCCCGTTGAGAGTAGAGACGATCACCACCGCAATTTCAGTAGAGGTAGTGTCGGTATAACGCAGCAACTTTTGCTCCAGCAAGGCATTTTCCTGGCCGGAAAGCAGGCTGATGTAGTCGTTGACCAGGCGGGGCGGGTTCATTTTTTCGGGAAACCGTTGTGCCGGCAAGCTTGCGGGTATGCTTCCCAGCAAGGCAGACAGGAAAAGGAACAGGAGGAGAGAAGAACGTGTTAGCCGCAAAACTTATGATTTAGAGATTTCGTCTGGTAATTCATTTTTGTCGTCCTTTTGGTAAGGGAAATGCTCTTTTAAGACTGTACCGGTCCTTTGTATGCCTTCGCAGAGTCCCTGCGTAAAGCGGCCTTGCTTAAAATGTTCCTGCACCAGCGCTTTGATCTCTTCCCAAAAACCGGGACCCACTTTTTCATGGATGCCCGTATCTCCCAGGATAGAAAACCTATGGTCCTGCACCGCCAGGTAAAAAAGTACCCCGTTGCGCAGTCTGGTCTTTGTCATGCCGGCCTCTTCAAAAACGGCCCGTGCGCGGTTGAGGTTGTCTTCTTCCGTGTGGTTTTCTATATGTACCCGGATCTCCCCGCTGGTTTGTAATTCCGCTTCCTTTATCGCGGCCACGATGCGGGCTTCCTCCGCCTTGGTAAAAAAAGTCTTTGCCTCTTCCTTCGCCATGACTAAAAACTTACTTCCGGGGCATTTTCCGTGCCGGGTGCAGAGGTGAAATATCCCTTTTCATCAAAACCTGCCAGGTTGGCGATAATAAAACGGGGGAATTGCTTAATAAAAGTATTGTAGTCCCTTACTACTTCATTAAACCGCCTGCGCTCCACGCTGATGCGGTTTTCAGTGCCTTCCAACTGGCTTTGCAGCGCCAGGAAATTCTGGTTTGCCTTTAGTTCGGGGTAGCGTTCCACGGTAACCAAAAGCCTACTGAGCGCCCCGCTCAGCTTGTCCTGTGCCGCCTGGAATTTCTGCAGCTGCTCAGGGTTCAGTTCATTGGCATTTACGTTTATGGAAGTGGCCTGGCTACGCGCTTCGATCACTTCGGTAAGCGTGCTGCGTTCAAAATCGGCTGCTCCCTTTACCGTATTTACCAGGTTGGGAATGAGGTCGGCCCTGCGCTGGTAGCTGGTTTCCACGTTGGCCCATTGTGCTGCTGTAGTCTCTTGTTTTTCTACCATTCCGTTGTAGCTTCCCCTAAACAGCATGTATAGAATTACAGCTAGTAAGCCCAGTACGATTAATGCAATAACTCCTTTTTTCATATTCAAAATTTGGTTTTATTCTTCGTTTTCACGGCCCAGCCCTTGTTTTATTTCGGTAAGGGCCTGCCTTATCATTTTTAAGCGGTTTACGATTTCTGCGTTCCGGATCGTGTCTTCCCTGTTTTGCCTGAGTTTTGCCTTAGCCCCTTTCAAGGTAAAACCACGCTCTTTTACCAGGTGGTAAATTACCTTCAGGTGCTCCACATCTTTGGGGGTAAACAAGCGGTTGCCCTTCTTGTTTTTTTTGGGCTTGAGCAGGTCAAATTCGTTTTCCCAAAACCGGATGAGGCTGGTGTTTACCTCGAACATGGCTGCCACCTCCCCAATGGTATAATAGCGTTTTTCCGTATGGGCCTCCCGCTCTTCCATTAGTCAAAAGATTGGTTGGCCTGGCTGGCCTGGGTAATGATCTGGCTGAATTCTTCGGGGGATAACTCTCCGTAGTAGAAATTCACGGGATTGAGCCGTTCTTTGTCCAGGTGTACTTCGTAATGCAGGTGTGGCCCTCGGCTGCGCCCGGTATTGCCTACATAGCCAATCACTTCTCCACGTTTAACTCTTTGTCCAACACGTACGTTGTATCCATTTAAATGCGCATAAATGGTGGTGTAGCCAAAGCCGTGTTTTATACGAATGTGATTGCCATAACCGCTTGACTTATTGTCGGCCCGGGATACTACCCCGTTTCCCGTAGCGTATACCGGGGTGCCGATCTCTGCAGTGAAATCCATCCCGTAGTGCATTTTGGGCGCCTTAGTAAAGGGGTCAAGGCGCATGCCGAAGCCGCTGGCCAAGCGCTTCAGGTCTTTGTTGGCCACCGGTTGTATGGCAGGGATAGCTTCCAAGAGCTTGGATTTGTTTTCGGCAAGTTTCACAATATCATCGAAAGACCGCGACTGCACGTATACCTGCTTGGTAAGGCGGTCCAGGCGCTTTGCCGTTTCTTTAATGATCTCACTGTTTTCATAACCCTCCAGCTTTTGGTAGCGGTTGGCCCCGCCAAAACCCGCCTTCCGCACACTGTTTGGTATGGGGTCGGCTTCGAAAATGGTCCGGTAAATGTTGTCGTCCCGTACCTGCATATCTGCCACCACTTCTTCTACCTGTTTAAAGCGCTGGTTCATGATCTCGTACTGGATAAGCAGGTTGTCTCGCTCCCTTTTCAGTCTTTTTTCCTTGGGAGAGTCAATAAAATTGTCTGCAATGAGGTAAAAGATCAAGCCAAACAAGGCGGCCGTACCCAGGTAGAGTACGGTATTGCCCACCCTTTGCCGCTTTTTTTTCTCAATCTTGCGGTAGGATAAGGTTTTAGGATCGTAATAGTATTTGACCTTCGCCATATTTTCTACTTTTGACAGCCCGTTGCAAAAGGCCTGAAGCTTTGTAAAAACGCCTAAAAATAGGGATTTGGAAGCCTCTGCCTACGCAATGCGAAAATACATAATAAACACAGTTTGTTTAATACTTTATGGATCAGCAACTCCAATGGAATGCCGCACAGGTAAGACGCACCTTTTTACAGTTTTTTACCGCTAAGCAGCACCAGGTGGTGGCCTCTGCCCCTATTGTGCTTAAAGATGACCCCACCCTGATGTTTACCAATGCAGGCATGAACCAGTTTAAAGACATGTTCCTGGGCAATGCCATGCCGGCCTACACCCGGGTGGCCGACACCCAAAAATGTTTGCGGGTAAGCGGTAAGCACAACGACCTGGAAGAAGTAGGCCATGATACGTACCACCATACGATGTTCGAAATGCTGGGCAACTGGAGTTTTGGCGACTATTTTAAGAAAGAAGCCATCTCCTGGGCCTGGGAGTTGCTCACGGAAGTGTATAAGCTGGATAAAGCCCGTTTGTACGTAACCATTTTTGAAGGAGACAAAGGGGAACAGCTTGCACGCGATACGGAAGCCTATGAAACCTGGCGGGCTTTGCTGCCCGAAGCACGTATCCTCAACGGGAATAAAAAGGACAACTTTTGGGAGATGGGCGCTACCGGACCTTGCGGACCTTCTTCCGAGATACACATTGACTTGCGCAGTGACGAAGCGCGTGCGCAAACCAGCGGGGCAGCATTGGTAAACCAGGATCATCCGCAGGTGGTGGAGATCTGGAACCTAGTATTTATGGAGTACAACCGCATGGCAGACGGCAGCTTACAAAAACTGCCGGCAAAGCACGTGGATACGGGCATGGGATTTGAACGCCTTTGTATGGCCTTGCAGGGCAAAAAAAGCAATTACGATACGGATGTATTTACGCCTCTGCTCAACAAAATTGCATTGCTGGCAAACCTGCGCTACGGAGAAGAAGAAAAGCACGATATAGCCATGCGCGTAGTGGCCGATCACGTGCGGGCAGTGGCTTTTGCCATTGCTGACGGGCAATTGCCTTCAAACGGAGGGGCCGGTTATGTGATCCGGAGGATATTGCGCAGGGCGATCCGCTACGGCTTTTCAAGCCTGAACATTAAAGAAGCCTTTATATACAAGCTGGTGCCTGTCCTGGAAGCACAAATGGGTGCCTTTTTTCCCGAGCTTAAACAACAGAAAGAATTGATCAGCCGTGTGATCCGGGAAGAAGAACAGTCTTTTCTCCGCACCCTTGAGCAAGGTTTACTGCGTTTGGATCAGATCATTTCAGCTAGTAAAAGCGATCTAATAGAGGGACAAAAGGTTTTTGAACTATACGATACCTTCGGCTTTCCCCCCGATCTGACCGCCCTGATCCTACGTGAACGAGGATACCGCTATGATGAAGCGGGCTACGCAGCCGAAATGGCAGCACAGAAGGAGCGGGCACGGGCAGCTACCAAACTGGAGTCGGGAGACTGGAGCGTGTTGCGCGAAGACGACCAGGAGGAGTTTATCGGGTATGACCACCTGAAAGCGGAAGTGAACATTATGCGCTACCGCCAGGTGAAAACCAAAAGCAAAACGCTTTACCACCTGGTTTTTAACCTGACGCCTTTTTACCCTGAGGGGGGGGGACAGGTAGGAGATACGGGTTTCATAGAACAGGAAGAAGAGCGTATCGAGATACTGGATACTAAAAAAGAGCACGGGCTTATTTTGCACATAACGGAGCAGTTGCCCGTAGATATGGAAGCAAGCTTTAGCGCAGAAGTGAACGCTTCAAAACGGGTGAGTACCAGCTACAACCACAGCGCTACACATCTTTTGCATGAGGCGTTGCGCGAAGTGGTGGGCACCCATGTGGAGCAAAAAGGCTCTTTGGTGCACCCTGAATACCTGCGCTTTGATTTCAGCCATTTCAGCAAGCTGGGCGAAGAAGAAATAAAGCGGGTGGAGGACCTGGTAAACACCCGTATACACACCAATTACGCTTTGGAAGAGTTTCGGAATATCCCGATACAGGAAGCCCGCGAAATGGGTGCCCTGGCGCTGTTCGGAGAAAAATACGGCGATACGGTGCGTGCCATAAAATTTGGGAATTCCATAGAGCTTTGCGGGGGGATACACGTGCAGGCCACGGGTGAAATAGGTTTGTTTAAGATCATCTCCGAGGGGGCTGTAGCCGCAGGTGTGCGCAGGATAGAGGCCCTGACCGGGGAGAAAGCCAGGGGCTATTACAACCAAAAACTTGCACTTTTACAGCAGGTCGGCCAGGCATTGAAAAATCCCAAGGACCTCTTAAGTGGGATCAACAACCTGAAAGAGGAAAATGCCGCTTTGAAGAAGCAACTGGAAGCTTTTGAGCAGCGGCAGGCCAGGCAGGAAAAAGAAAACTGGAAAAACAGCCTGCAGGAAATAAATGGGATGCAGTTGTTGATGGCTAAAACAGGTATGCAGGCGGGCCGGGTAAAGGACATATTGTTTCAGCTTAAAGCTGAAGTTGAAAATTTTGCAGGCCTGGTTGGTGCAGAAAGCGATGGAAAAGTGCAACTTGCCGTTGCCTTTGACGAAACACTGGCCAAAAGCAAGGAGCTGCATGCCGGTAAACTGGTAAAAGAATTGGCGCGGCACATACAGGGCGGTGGTGGAGGACATGCCTTTTTCGCCACGGCCGGAGGAAAAGACCCTGCCGGGCTGGATGAGGCATTGGCCAAAGGCAAAGAATTTTTAGAAAACGCATAAAGACATGATGAAAAAACAAATGATCGCCCTGGTGCTATTGGGTTGCTGTACATTGGGGTACGGGCAAAAGGACAAAAGAGACATTGATTATTACTCGGACTCCGAAGTAAAAGAAAGCCGCTTTAGTATAGCCGCTCTTTTATTGCCCAATTATACCGACAGGCGCCTGATCAATGATGAAGTGCCGAGTGGAGGAGGTTTAGACCTTGTAAATGAAGATGCAATGGGGTCTTTTGCGCTGAATTATCACCTGGACCTGATCTACTCTGTGGGCAGTGCTTTGGACCTGAGTATTGGCTTTGGCTATATGAGCACGACTTATAGCTTTGAAAATGCAGCGTATTATTTCAACCGCAACGATACCCTAACGGTAAACGCCAGTACGGATGTAGGTTTGTATACCGTGCCCTTTAAGCTCAATTTCAACACCAGTATTTCCGATGCTTTTGACCTGGAAGTGGTACCCAGCGTAGAGCTTGCTTTTATAAATGCTTACCAGACTACTTACGATCCGCAGAACGGAGGAGAATCTTTTACTGTGGTATACGATGAGCGGACCAACAACATCAATTACCTGGTAGGGATCAGCCTGGGCGGTACGTTTAACCTGACGGAAAACTGGGGGCTCATTTTCCGGGGCAATATTAAATACATGCTCAACTCGCTTATAGAAGAGAGCAACTTTCCGAGGGAAACGCTTTACTCTTTTGGTATAAATACCGGTTTGCGCTACCGCTTTTAATCCGCAGGGCGCAGAATAGCCCTTACCTGATCGGTAGTGCCCCCATCATCTGCAGAAAAATTGAGTTCTATGTGTCCAAAGTCTGCGTTGGCACTTCCGCTTCCGTCAAAGGTGATGTTCTGGCTTACCTGTGTGGGGATGCTCAGGGAGAGGCCGGAAATGGAAGCTTGCAGGCGAGAATCGCTGCTATACAGGTTTTTGATGATAATCTCTTCCTCGGTGCTGCCCTCTTCTATCAGTACCGTATAGAATTGAGGGGCATTGATGCCGGTCACTTCCTCACAATCCCACTCTCCTATGTAACGGTCCTGGTAATTAACGGGTTGATCACCGTCGTTGTCTGCGGTACAGCCGGAAACAACCAACAGGGCGACTAAGGCAAATAAAGGAACATGTTTCTTAAGTAACATCATGGTGCGTTTTCTTGGTCAGCTTCCTTTTGCTCCTTCTCGTATTGTGCATTCAAACGGTCGATGGCCATTTGCGTAATGTCTAAAGTTTCGTTTGCCGATATGATGTTGCCCCCGGCTGTTTTGCTCAGGATGAAGTCTACACCAAGCTCTTTGCGCAATTCTTCCATCACCTCTTTTACATCTTCCATTATTCCACCCATCATCTCTGCTTCTTCTTCTTTCAACTGCAAGGCAAGTGCTTCACTTTGCTGCATGGCTTGCTGTTGATTGGCCTGTAGGTCCATCTGCGCAGCTTGTAACTGCTCGGGGCTGAGTTTATTGCGCTGTTCCAGGAAAATCTGGTAGTTTTCCTGGAAAGCATTTTCCATGCCCTTTATCTGGGCGTCTACTTTCATCGCTCTTTGCTCAAAAGTTTTAGCAAGTTCTTCGTACAGTTTGTATTTGGAAACCATGGTGTCGGTGCGTACATAGGCTATTTTGGCTGAAGCAAAGTCATCACTGGTTTGGGCTACCGGCTGCACCTCTTTTTTCCCGTGCTCATTTTCGCCTGAATACACTTTTATGGATAAAACAACCACTGCAATCAAAAGCAAGAGGGAAAGTACGGTATTGAACGTTTTCATGTAAAGTAATTAAGGGCGCTAAAATTAGGCAAAATGCACGTATCCCATTACACGTCAAAAAAGGCAGGAGCGTTGGCTGCTACAAAGTGAGGCGGTAGCCCATACGGGCATCCAGGAATTCGGCTATGTGGCCGTGTACTTTTATTTGTGTACCCAGGAAAAAATTGCCGAAGGGGTACCAGACCAGGCCGTAACGCTGGTACCAGTCGGGCTTAACATCATAGTCCTTGTAAAGATAAACCCCGGCCAACTGGGTAAAGGTGAAATTGCCCAGCAAAAACTCATGCCCTATCAAAACCGCCAACTGGTTATGATCTTCTTCGGATTGGAGTTGCCTGATCTCTTCCCGGTAAGCCAGGTTGCTGATCCATTCAAAACCACCTGCCAGGGCGGAAACCCGGCCAAGCTGTTGTGAATATTTTACCTCTAATCCGGGCACGGTATAGGTAACCCCGCTGGCATCAATGGCTTTTCCCGCTACAAAAGGCGAAAGGGATATGCTCCGCTGCTTATCCATTTCCGAAAGGGGTTTTTTAGGCTTTTGAGCGAGGGGTACTTCAGTTGGCGAATAGTTAACCGAAAGCGCTACCGTAGGATAGTTCAGGCCTTTATTCGGTTCGCGCTGACCTCCGTTGCTGGCGTGGCTGTAGCGCAATTGCAGGCCTGCCCGCCAATGCTCATTCAGGCGAAGGCCCAGTCCGGTCCCTACCACTACAAAAGGAGTGAACGGCATGCTGTAAGAGAGGTTAAGGGGGTTGCTCTGTGCATCATACGGCTGGGAAAACCACCCATAGCCAGCTCCTCCGCGCAGAGTGAAAAACACACTTTTGTACACGCGGTACCAGGGCTCTATATAGCCGTAAACAGGCAGGCCAAAGCCCAGTACTTCGGGGTTGTCGTAATGGTGATAATTAAGGCTGAACCCGATATTGGGGTAACAGTGGCAGTTGTTCCAGTGCCCTTCTTTAAGCAACCAGTAGGCAGCCTCTATTCCTGCTCCATATGGATAAGACTGGCCGATGGGTGCCACATCCTGGCTGTGCAGGAATAAAAAGCCATATTCGGCCTGGGTGCTCACGCTCCACCGGTTTTGAGCAAAAACAGAAGTACTTATGAGGAAAAGGAGAACATACAGGTGTTTAGCCATTGCTTTTTACTTGCCTACATAAGCTGTGAAAGCAGGTTTTGTTTGTTAACGCCCAGTGCTTTCGTACAATAACCGTAGGCTAAAACTTTTCAGGTAAGCCTGAGCAAAGTCCGGCTTATCTACACCTCAACAGAAATGAGGTTAAGAAAGATCAAATGTTGTACATATTAAATTGTGATTGCCATGTCAACTACCAATGTTTCTGATTTCAGAAAGGACATAAAGTCCTATTTAGACAAGGTCGTAAAGAACTTTGAAACACTGATCATAAACAGGGGAAAAGACACTGGGATCGTTGTAATGTCTTTGGAAGAATACAATTCCCTTATGACCACAAATCATGAGCCTTCTTTCCGGGCAAATGAAATGAGGTTGGATTCGGCTATCGAAAAACTGAAGGCAGGAAAGTCTTTTGACAAAGATTTGGTCGAAGGCTAACATGAAGTACGTTTTTGTAGACGAATCTTGGGAAGATTATCTGTACTGGCAGAAAATGGATAAGAAAAGCTCAAAAAAATCAACGCGCTACTCAAAGACATTATCAGACCCCCTTTTGAAGGAATTGGAGAACCTGAGCCTTTAAAACACAAGTATTCAGGATTTTGGTCCGGAAGAATGGACAGCGCGCATAGGTTGATCTATAAATAAAATGAAGAAGAAATCTTAATTGCTAAATGCAGATTTCACTACAATTAAACCTGTAATGCTTGCGGCCAAAGAGCGCTAAAAACCATGCGCTGAATACTCTGAATTTTCCAGGTTTTTTGAACCTCTCCTTTTTTATCCCGAACTCATTATCCTGCCTTGGTCAGGGCTGCTCGTTAAGCGAAGAGGCCTGTTAAATCCTCATCCACCCGTTCTGCCAATGTAATTCTTAAGCCGGGTGTACGCGCCATTTCGCGCTTAATGGCAAAAAGGGCCGGTTCGTTTTGCGCCCAGCTTCTGCGGGCAATCCCGTTGTTTACATCGTAGAGCAGCATGCTTTCCAACTTTCGATCGGCCTCTGGAGAGCCATCGAGCAGCATGCCGAAGCCTCCATTGATCACTTCACCCCAACCTACACCTCCTCCGTTGTGGATGCTTACCCAGGTAGCACCCCTAAAGCTATCACCTATTACATTTTGTATGGCCATATCGGCTGTAAAGCGCGAGCCGTCATAAATATTGGAGGTTTCCCGGTAAGGGGAGTCTGTACCGCTTACGTCATGGTGATCCCTGCCTAATACCACCGGACCGATCTTACCTTTCCCAATGGCCTGGTTGAAGGCCCGGGCAATTTGTATGCGCCCTTCGCTATCGGCATAGAGAATGCGTGCTTGTGAACCAACCACCATTTTATTTTCCCCCGCAGCCCTAATCCAGCGGATGTTGTCTTCCATCTGCTGCCGTATTTCGGACGGGGCATTTTGTGCCATTTTTTCAAGCACTTCAGTGGCAAGCTTATCCGTAAAGGCGAGGTCTTCTGCTTTATCCGAGGCGCATACCCAACGAAAAGGGCCAAATCCGTAATCAAAACACATAGGGCCCAGTATGTCCTGTACATAACTCGGATACCTGAACTCCCTGCCCAAAGTAGGTGTAGGATGCATTACCTCCGCTCCGGCACGGCTGGCCTCCAAAAGAAATGCATTGCCGTAATCAAAAAAGTAGGTGCCGCGTGCTGTGTGCTTATTTATGGCAGCAGCGTGCCTGCGCAAAGACTCCTGTACTTTTTCTTTAAAAAGCGCGGGTTCCTGCGCCATCATGGTATTGGCCTCCTCATACGTCAGCCCTACGGGGTAATACCCACCTGCCCAGGGGTTGTGCAAAGAAGTTTGATCAGAACCTAAGTCGATGTAGAGGTCTTCGGCAGCAAAGCGCTCCCATACCTCTACCACATTACCTTCATATGCAATAGACACGGTTTCTTTTCCCGAACGGGCTTCCCTTACCCGGGCAACCAGGGCATCCAGGTCAGAGATAAGTTCATCTACCCAGCCTTGTGCATGGCGTTTACGGGAGGCCTTTGCGTTAACCTCTGCTGTTACCGAAATGCAACCTGCAATATTCGCGGCCTTGGGTTGGGCACCGCTCATGCCTCCCAGCCCGGCGGTTACAAACAATGCCCCGCTTCCGGAAGGCTTCCCGATCTTACGCAGGGCATTGAGTACCGTAATGGTAGTGCCGTGTACAATGCCCTGTGGGCCTATGTACATATAGCTACCTGCTGTCATTTGCCCGTACTGGGTTACCCCCAGGGCGTTGTACTTTTCCCAGTCGTCCGGTTTGGAATAGTTGGGGATCATCATGCCATTGGTAACCACCACACGCGGGGCCTCTTTGTGAGAAGGAAAAAGGCCCATGGGGTGACCGGAATACATGTGCAGGGTTTGCTCCTCTGTCATTTCCGCCAGGTACTGCATGGTAAGGAGGTACTGTGCCCAGTTTTGAAACACGGCACCATTTCCACCATAGGTGATCAGCTCATGTGGGTGCTGGGCCACAGCGGGGTCCAGGTTGTTCTGGATCATCAACATAATGGCTTTTGCCTGATCGGATTTTCCCGGATATTCCGAAAGTGCACGCGCTTTCATCTCATAATCGGGCCTAAAACGGTGCATATAAATGCGCCCGTAGTCTTTTAGTTCGCGCGCGAACTCCGCTGCCAGTTCTTTGTGCCATTTTTTGGGGAAGTAGCGCAATGCGTTTTGCAAGGCCAGCACTTTTTCCTCTTTATTCAGGATATCTTTTCGTTTAGGCGCATGGTTTACAGACGGATCATAAGGTTTGGGGGAGGGAAGCTCCGTGGGAATGCCTGCGT
Organism: Owenweeksia sp.; assembly: GCA_028285465.1. Taxonomy (GTDB): domain Bacteria; phylum Bacteroidota; class Bacteroidia; order Flavobacteriales; family Schleiferiaceae; genus JANQPD01. The sequence continues at coordinate 32,788 of JANQPD010000090.1, forward strand.
TGATTTGTGTTTTAAATGTGGGTATAGCGGTTTCCATAAAATCTCTATTTTCTAAACGTATTCGTCTTTTTGTCGTAACCGTATGGGCAATGTTTGCAGCCACTTTGGCAACAATAACCCCGCTTGAGATGGTACTGTCGGGTAAACACAATGTACCCTTCCTCAGAATAGTAGTAATCTCCCTCTTCAAGTTTTGGCATGGGGCAAACTTACGGATTGCGGGTTTTGCTTCCATGGGTGTGGATGAAGATGATGGTAATCTTTAAAAGGGCATAAACAAGTTTAGGTTACGCATGCCTTAGCTAAAAGGCACACTACATTTGCCTCCATGCAAATCTTCCAAAAGCTGAATGCACCTTATAGCTACCTGGATACGATAAGCGGGGTAGAGTTGTGGTTAAAAAGAGAGGACCTGATCCACCCCGAGCTAAGTGGCAATAAGTGGCGCAAGCTGAAGTACTATCTGGAAGACTTTAGAAAAAGCGGGAAATCTGTGATACTCACTTTTGGCGGAGCTTTTTCGAACCACCTGGCGGCAACGGCTGCTTTGGGAAAAATAGCCGGCATTCCTACTAAGGCACTCGTGCGGGGAGAAGAAGTACAACACAACCCCACCCTGGATTTTTGCCGGGCACAGGGGATGGAATTGGAAGCTATTTCGCGCAAACGCTACGCTACTAAAGACGACCCTGCGTTTATGCGCTTACTGGAAGAAACGTTGCCGGGTGTATACGCGATCCCAGAAGGGGGTAAAGGACCACTTGGTGTAAAAGGATGTACCGAAATCTTAGAGGCCGTGCCTGAAGATTTTGACTACATAGCCGTAGCAGCTGGCACGGGCACCACTAGCAGTGGTTTGTTGCTTAGTGTGCACAAAGCCCAGGTGCTCTGCTTTCCGGCACTTAAAGGAGGCCGTTTTTTACACCAGGCCATACACCGCCAATTGCTGGATTTTCAACAGCATTTTCCCACAGTATTTGATGAACAAAAACTTTTGAATACCCGCCTGCGGCTCGTAGAAAAGTATCATTTTGGGGGCTATGGAAAAGTAAGCTCTGCGTTAATTGATTTTATGAATGGTTTCTATGAGCAGTACCGCATACCCCTGGACCCGGTATATACGGGAAAACTGTTGTACGGTCTTTTTGATATGATTAAAACAGGCGAGATAGCTAAAGGGAGTAAGGTATTGGCTATACATACCGGAGGTCTACAAGGAATAAAGGGCATGAACGCCCGTTTGCATAAACAAGGCTTAAAAATTAACTATGAGGTATAGAGGCACAATGATCCTGCTGTTGGTAATGCAATTTGCATTCGGGCAGGCTGGAAAGAATAAAGCACAGCTTGCGTACATTGAAAAGTACCACAGAATAGCCATAGAGGAAATGAAGAAGTTTGGTATTCCTGCCAGTATTACCCTGGCACAGGGGCTGTTGGAATCGGCTGCAGGCCTGAGTTACCTCGCCCAGGAGGGCAATAATCATTTTGGCATAAAGTGCCACCGGGATTGGAACGGCAAGCGCCTTTACCGCGATGACGATGAAAAGAACGAATGTTTCAGGGGGTATAATAGCGCGAGTGAAAGCTTTCGCGACCATTCTGAATTCCTGAAGTACCGTTCGCGCTATGCCTTCTTGTTTGAGGAGTCGCCTACAGATTACAAGGCCTGGGCCAATGGATTAAAAAAAGCGGGGTACGCCACAGACCGCAGGTACCCCAAGCGCCTCATCGAGCTTATAGAACGCTATGAATTGCACCGGTATGACCTGGAAGGTTATGAGGTGGAAATAAAAGCGTATACTGAAAAGGAGCCGGATATTCCTCCTGCAGAAATATTGGAAAGCTACCAGATCAACGTATCCAAGAATTATGTGAAGTTTGTGGTGGCTAAAAAAGGAGACACCTTCAGCAGTATTGCCAAACAGATAGAGGTGTCTGAGAAGCGTTTGCTTAAATACAACGAGCTGGAAAGAGTACCGGAATTAAAGGGCGGGGAGAGACTCTATATACAACCCAAACGCAGAAAGGCGCACCGCGATTTTAAAACCTATACGGTACAGGAGGGCGACAGCATGTACGCCATTGCCCAAAAGTTTGCCATTAAACTGAAATACTTATACAAACGAAACAAAGAGATAGCCACAGGAAGGGAACCTGAAGCGGGCGAAGTGCTTGAATTGCGTTAATTGACTGCATAGCACACCAGGGTGCCGTCCTCCATCAAGGTAACCATGTTGATCACGCCATCTTGACTTAAAGAGCCCATATCAAAAGGGCCCTGGGCAAATGCCGGAAACCCTTCCACCAGTTCGCCCTCCTTATCGTAGAGGTAAATGCCTTCTGCTTTTTCACTGTAGGCCGCTGTGTAAAAATCACCCTTAAAGATCATGGCTTTTGGCTTGGAGCTGATGTTGCCATCCAGTACTGCAGACCAGGGGTTTTTTGGGTTTTTGTGTATGAGGGTTTCGCCAGAACTGTATATG
>JANQPD010000006.1 GCA_028285465.1 Owenweeksia sp.
GTAATCGAGAAAATAGGTGAGCCTTAGGGAGAGATTGTTTTGCTGGGGGGCACTCCAGGTGTTTCTCAGGTTGGTAAAATAATCTGTATTTACCGTAGAGCCGCTCCCGGCAATGGCATTGCGGTAAAGCAGGATCATTTCACTGCCAGGGGCAAACCACCAGGAAAACCTCAGGTCCAGGTTAAAGGTGTTGAAATTGATGTCGTTGACACCGGCAAGAGAAGGAGTTGGCTCCAGTTCCCCGTCCCTGGAAAGGGCAAAGAAGCTTAAATAGTCCACCCCGGTCCACAAGTGCCTCAGGTTAAGGCCTAACGACATTTGAGGGGTAAATGTATACGTGGCGTTTACGGAACTGGTAAGCTGGTAGATATCCCGTTTGCCAAAATAAGGCTGTCCTTCATTTTCGGCTACCCACCCATAGTCGTTTTGCACGTTCAACACATCAAAGGTAAGGATGCTGAACAGGCGGTCGCTAAAACGCAGGCGTGGCTCTATATTGACGGAGTACTCCGCACGGCCCATGCCAAACCAGTGATCCATTGCCACCCTTAGGTCTAAAGCTACGGGTTTCCGGTAATCGGAAGAGATAAAACCATCCATGGAATATGCGCCCGGTAGCTTGAAAAAGTAATCTTCATTGCGGGGCTCAAAGTAATCGTATGCCTCAACGGGGCGCACATAAGTATTAACGCCAAAGGCAAAAAAGCTGCGCAGGAGGAAAAAGGATTCGAAACCCAGGTCAAAGCTTTCAAAGCGATTCGGGCGGTAAAGGGAGCGGTGGTTGCTTACCAATTGCAGGCGGGTGCGGTTAAAAGCTCCGATGGGCTGGAAGGTCTCCCGGCTAAAAGCAGCATTATAAGCAATCTGGTTGTTGCGCTGTAAAAAGCCCAGATCGTTTATTTCGTATTGGTCTGTCCGCAGGGTTTGCGAAGCGGACCATCGCCAGTTGCCGCCCACATCACTCAGGCTCAGCATACTTTCATAGCCTTCAATGTTTTCCTGCTCTGTTATTTGGTCGCTGCGTTTGCCCTGTGCCTCTATAAGGTAATTGCCGCTTTTGCTGTATAGGGAACTAACCAGTCCCATTACGTTAGCATCCGGGGCTGTGCCGTTCCGCAATACGTTGGTGTTGATGAAGCTCACGCTCGAGTTTCGGTTAAAGCGTTGGTCGAGCACCAGTACATTGTAATTGGTAAGGGGCTCCGTAAGCACGCGGGTTTCGTTTCCGCTGCTGTCGGTAAACACCGTATAATTATCAGCCGTTACCGCATTGAGAAAGCCAATGCCGAGGTTGCCGTTGCTTCTGCCAGAGATCTTGGTAGCGTTTAGCAGGCGGGTAAACTCCTGCCGGATGTCAACGCTTTCGCCGTTATTTAGGGCCTGCCCGGTTATGTTCTTTGGTGCTCCCCCGATCCTGCGGGAATAAAAAAGATCTCCTATGGTAAAGAGCTCCGCACCTTCGGTAAAAAACTGGCGATTCTCATCAAATTGGTTTTCAAAAGGGGAAAGGTTAAGTACCTGCCGGTCAAAAGGCACCTGGCCAAAATCCGGGATAAGCGTCATATCCAGGGTAAAGCTCTCATTGATCCCGTATTTAAGATCCAGGCCTGCATTGAAATCATAGTTTGTTTCTCCGTCAAATGCATTGGCGTATGTAGAGAGGTAAGGCATGAGCGAAAGGCGTACCGGGGGATTGATCTCCTCCATACCGGCCAGTAAGCCGGTTTGGTATTCCAGTGAAAAACCAGAATTGCGGTCCAGGAGGTTCCAGGAATATTGCTGGCGGTTTCGCCTGATGTTCCGGATCATGTTCAAACCCCAATCCTTCTTCTGGGTTTTGGGAAAGCGCAAAGAGATATAGGGGATACGGATCTCACATACCCAGCCGCTGTCTGTGATGCGCACGGCACTTTCCCACACGGTATTCCAGCTAAAGTCATCGCCATTGGCGGTGGTGCGGCTATCTGCCTGCACCCCGGCAGCGGTCACCCAAAAGTTAAAATCGCTTAGCCCATCGTTGAACGGGTTTATGAAAATGCCGAACCAGTCGCAATTCTCATTAAAATTGTCGCGGGCCGTCATTTGGGTCAGGATGCTGTCAGGCGCCTGGTCATGCATAAAAGCACCCACCAGTATTGCTTCATCGCTATAGAGCACTTTTACCTGTGTACGAAATCTTTGCGGAATAGGTAAGCCGATACCGGGGTCAAACATAACGAAGTCGGTGGCTACCGGAGCCTCTTCCCACAATACATCGTCCAGCCTGCCGTCTACTTTAATGGTATTGAATACTTTCTCGGCAGTAAGGCGCTTGGGTGCAGGTTGCGCAAAGAGCGCAAAGGGAAAAAGTAAGATAAGGCATAACCTTAGCTTCATAGGTGTATGAGATGGGATAGGGGTTACAGAGGAAGCAAAACAGGGGGCAAAGGTATAAAAGCTTTTTCTATGGTATTGCTCCTGTTTAGATACCCGAAAGAGCGTGTTTTGCAAGGCGTGACTTCAGGAGACAGGCAAAAGTTCCGGGGCGTAAAAAAGATAAGGTATGTTTTGCTGCCTTGGTATGTATTGCTCTATTTTTGCGGCTCTTCAAACTCAAGAAACGAATACTTGTACTATGAATCTTCACGAATATCAAGGAAAAGAAATATTAGCCTCCTTCGGGGTAGGCATACAGAGGGGAATAATTGCAGAAACCCCGGATGAAGCCGTAGCAGCAGCGAAAGCCCTGAATACAGAAACCGGTACGGAATGGTACGTGGTAAAGGCTCAGGTACATGCGGGTGGACGCGGTAAGGGCGGAGGTGTAAAGCTGGCGAAGTCCCTTGATGAGGTGAAGACCCTTTCCAGCAACATCATCGGTATGAACCTCGTTACTCCCCAGACTTCGGCAGAGGGTAAAAAAGTACACCAGGTGATGATCGCAGAAGACGTATACTATCCCGGTGAGTCGGAAACGGAGGAGATCTATATGTCGGTATTGCTCGATAGGGCGAAGGGCCGCAACATGATCATGTATTCAACCGAAGGGGGTATGGATATAGAAAAGGTAGCCGAAGAAACCCCGCACCTGATCTTTACGGAAGAGGTAGATCCCAAGGTAGGCTTACAGGCTTTCCAGGCGAGAAAGATAGCGTTTAACCTGGGCATGGAAGGCGCAGCCTTTAAGCAGATGGTAAAGTTTACCATGAACTTGTATAAAGCGTATGAGCGCATTGACGCTTCCTTGTTTGAGATTAACCCGGTACTGAAGACTTCCGACAATAAAGTGATTGCGGTAGACGCCAAGGTTACACTTGATGACAACGGGCTTTTCCGCCATCCTGATTATGCCGCTTTGCGCGATAAGCGCGAGGAAGACCCGATTGATGTAGAAGCGGGCGATGCAGGCCTGAACTTTGTAAACCTGGATGGAAACGTGGGTTGTATGGTAAATGGTGCAGGACTTGCCATGGCCACAATGGATATCATTAAAATGGCGGGCGGTAATCCGGCAAACTTCCTGGATGTGGGTGGAACGGCTGACGCCAAACGCGTGGAAACCGCTTTCCGCATCATTTTACGTGATGAGAAGGTGAAGGCTATTCTCGTGAATATCTTTGGTGGGATTGTACGTTGCGACCGCGTAGCGCAAGGTATAATCGATGCCTATAAGAACATCGGCAATATCCAGGTGCCCATTATTGTGCGCCTGCAAGGTACCAATGCCGAAGAAGCTAAAAAGATGATCGATGAAAGCGGGCTTAAAGTACACTCTGCCATTCTGCTGAAAGAAGCAGCAGATAAAGTAAAAGAATTGGTTGGCTAACCAACCGGATTACTTCTTAACGAAAGAAAACCCACCTTAGTCGAGGTGGGTTTTTTATGTGGCTACTTTTTTCATAAAATAGCCGCGTCAAATAGATATCGTAGTAACTTCGAGTACTGTATATCAGTAATATAAAGTTCGTCTTGGTAGAAAATTACCTATTAAATACGTTGAACAATGTTCGCTATGCTTTCTACATTAGGCAAGGAGAAACGAAGAACATACTGGATAATCCCTTAGCGTTTTTATCGGATAAAGTGGAACTTTTTGCAGGACTTTCGGCTGAAGAAATAAAGCGGAAAGAAGCACCCTGGTATGCTTTAATTGCTAATGCAGACAGGACCAAGTACATAAACCTGCTGGAAAACATGGTCGTGGGGGAAAGCCAGGTCATTCATTACCGGATCGTCAACCAGAAAGAGAAAGGCTATCAATGGTTGCGCGATAAAGTAAGCCTTATTACAACCGATGAAGGAAAACACCTGCTCTGCGGGGATGCTGAACCCATTTTCACTGCCGAAGAGCGTTACTGGGAGCAGATGGCGAGTAAGGAAGCCGAGTTGATCAGCAACATCAGCGAGGCTGCGCTTAGGGGAGTGGGCTTCAAGGAGCTCAGTAAGCTTTTGTTGGATTCCTTATCGGAAATCACGGGGGTGCAAGGCAACCGGTTTTACTTGTATGACGAGGCAAGAAAGAAACTGACCCTGGAATCCGAATCTGCTAAGCACCTGCCTATGTTCTTTATCGAAAGCCACTTCGGTATAAGGCTCAAAGACTTTATGCCTATTTTAAAAAAGGGTAGCCTTTGCCTCAAAGCGCTTGAAACCGGCAGGTCCATCATTACTACGGATAAGAAAGAAATTGAAAAACTGATCAAGGAACACACGGATAACAAAACACTAAGGAGAGCGGCCCCCTGGGCACGCAGCTTTTTGAATATAAAAACGTATGGTATTATTCCGCTGATGGTTAACGAAACTGCCTTTGGTTTGGTAGAATTTACAACTCCCAAGGTTTTAGGGGAGGCGCAAATCGCAAGTATTAAGCGCTTTACTACCTACGTAAGTTTTGCGCTTTCCAAACAAAAAGTACAGGAAGATCTTGAAAGAGAACGGGATTTTTATGAAAAGCTCCTGCACGCTACTCCTGTAGAGATCGTGATCATGGACGAGCAGGGCAGGTATGAGTTCATAAATGAATACGCCAATAAAGATGCTGAAGTAAGAAAAACGGTTATTGGCATGACAGATCGTGAATATTACCTGCACCAGAATAGGTCGGTGGATGATTTGCATAAGCGTGAGAAACGCTTTACACAAGCGCTGGAAACCCAAAAGCCGGTTAGCTGGGAAGATAAGGTGGAGAAAAAAGGGCAGCTTCGTACGGTATGGCGTAAATATACTCCCCTGTATCGCGGTGGCAAATTATACCGTATGCTGGGATACGGGGTAGACATCACTTCCCTGAAAAAAATAGAGGCGGAGAGAGAAGCCTTGATTCAAGACCTGAGCATACGCATTGCGGAGCAAACGGAATACAACTACATTGTTTCCCATCACTTAAGAGCACCTGTAGCCAGCCTACTGGGCTTAACCGGCATTACACATTTGGCCTCAAGCCCGGAAGAACAATTAGAAATGCTAAGCTATGTCAGGGAATCTGCTGAGCAACTGGACAGTGTTTTACGCGATCTAAGTTATGTGCTTACGTTAAAGTCGGAGAGCAACATTAAACCTGAGGAGTTTTACATAAAGGAATTGGTAGAAGGCCTGGAGAACCAGTACAAGGAGGAATTGAAAGAATTGGATACCTGGCTGGATTATGAAATAGACAAAAACTGCAGGAGGCGACAGGTATACAGCTATAAGTCGTACATAGAAAACATTCTGAAAACCCTCATATCAAATGCCATTGTGTACCGGGCTACTGAGCGGAAGCTTGAGCTCAAGATCCTGGTGGAAGATGTTGAAGACAAGCTGAGAATCAGTGTGAAAGACAATGGCCTGGGTATAGATCTCAAGCGGCATCAGAAAAACCTGTTTGGGCTGTACAAACGTTTTCATCCAACTCACCCGGGCAGAGGGTTGGGTTTGCACATTGCAAAGAACCAGGTGAACCGTATTAACGGGCATATAAACGTACAAAGCGCACTCAACAAAGGGTCAACCTTCAGCTTTGAGTTTCCGTATCGCCTGGTTGAAGAGGAATGAGCTGCTGGTAATGCGCGTAGCGCAAAAAGATATCGCGTACGTAGCGGAAAGGCTCAATGCCCCGCACATAACCATATCTTACCTTAGGGTGTGTGTATACCTCTCTTTTGGAGAGTCGTTTTAACCAAAGCTCCACATTGTCGTCATATTGAAGAGAGTCCTTACCGTTCAGAGCCGCCAGGCGCTGCGCATCAAGCAAATGTGCATATCCGCAGTTGTACGAGGCCATTGTAAATTTTATGCGTTGCACGGTATCCCGGATATGCGCCCATTTGTCAAAAAGCTGCTTTAGGTAAAGGGTACCGACCTCGAGGTTTTCTTCCGGGCTTTTTATAGGATGCCCATTGTTGATTTCCCTGGCAGTCCGCGGCATTACCTGCATAAGGCCTGTGGCTCCGGCCCAGCTTTTTAC
>JANQPD010000023.1 GCA_028285465.1 Owenweeksia sp.
TCGTTGTTGCTGATCAGCATGGGCTACGTCTGGGCCGCAGTGCATCTCTACATCGCCGGGCGGCATTTGCCGGGCGAACTCTCTTAACAGATATGGCACCCGCTAGGTGCATCGAATGTGTGCATTCAAATGATTGTTTTGGCCTGGCCCATGAACTAAAAACTTCAAACCGCTTTGCTTTGTGCAATACATTTGGCTAGTAAAGCAAAGTAATATACAGCATCTCGGATACAGCCTAGCCCTCATTAACCTTATTTTTGTTTTGGAGTTTCAAGCCATTTGCAGACATGATGACTTGGTATATCGACTGAAAAAATAAAACCTGGCATAACAGAGTGTATAAAACGTTGGGGGGGAGGCCTATAAGTAAGTCTACCAAGAGGGAGGATAAGGATACGATTTGGAAGTGCCTTGCGTTTACCCTATGCCTTTGTATACAACAAAAACCCTGAAAATGGATACGGCTTTAGCATTGAAGATCAAACTATCCGAAAAGCGCGTCAATTCCTTTGAAGAAGCCAAGCCCTATTTGGACAAGTCCGAATTGTTTCAAAAGCTGTTGACCGGATTTGAGGAAACAAGCCTTACCCTTTTGCACCGGCTCATTGAACTCGCTGAAATACCCTATGCGCAAGAATTCGGGCAGGTCCGGGAATGGCGAGACAAGCTGGCCGAGCTGACTTTTTGTGAAGAAGGCTTTTCCCTAAGCGGTAAAAAAAATGATCTGCTCGCCTGCTACAACGCAATGATCACAACCGTTTTGATAAAGCTGAACTATCCAAACCTGGACCAGGTCTCTAAAGGAATAGACTGGATTTTAAAGCATCAAAACACCCGGAGGAACCAACCCACTACCTGGAAAGGGAAGGGCATTCAAAAATATGGCGGCTGTATGAAAGCTACGCCTTGTTTTATAGGCGTAGTCAAATCCATGGTGGCATTAACCGCATTCAAAGAAAAAGAAGCACATACACGCAAACCCCTAAGCGATAAGCTGGAAAGCGGAATGGAATACATCCTGGAACACAAGGCGTATAAACGAAAAAGCACAGGTGAGCCCATTACTAAAGACATCACCAAGCTGACATATCCTTTTGATTACAAGACGAACGTTATTGAGATCTTGAGACTGGCAGACGATAACAAGCTGGTAAACGACAGAAGATTGAAAGAAGCGAAGGAACTGGTATCCGAAAAACAGAAGAAAGATGGCTTTTGGCGGGTAAATAGCGCTTACAGACCAAAACACTGGATTGATTTTGACCAGCCAAAAGAAAAAGCCGAATGGGCTAGTTTTGAAATAAGGAGAATACTTGGCTAACGGGCAATTGCCGGATTAAAAAAAGACGCAAGCACGCCAAGGCATTGCCTCCCCGAATGAGCAATCCTGCTTATAATGGCCTAAAAGTGCCGGTCAATTATACAATCAGAAGCCCTTTACAACAAAACTAAGCTTCTATTTGCGCAACCAAATAACTGCATTTATATTTGCAGTCAAATAGCTGCGCAAATGAAAACAAGAAGAGACGTTTTTCAGGCACTTGCCGATCCTACCCGCAGGGCCATCATTGCCCTGCTGGCAGCCAGTAGCATGACGCCTACGGCAATCGCTGAAAACTTCGACTCGTCCAGGCAAACCATCTCAAAGCACCTTCAGATACTTGCCGAATGTGCACTTTTAAGCCCGGAGCAAAAAGGAAGAGAGATCCACTACCGCCTTAACCCTGAGGGAATGAAAGAAGTTGCAGACTTCATTGAGCCCTTCAGGGTATTTTGGGACGACAGGTTCAACAAACTTGAATCGCTTATGAAAAAACACCAATCCAAACCTTAGAGCAATGGAGCAAAAAACCAAAGTATATGCCGAAGAAGGCAAACAGGACCTGTTTATTACCAGGGAATTTGACTTGCCCTTGCCCTTGCTTTTCAAAGCTTACGAGGATGCCGATCTGGTGGAACAATGGATGGGCACCAAAGTCTTGCAATTAGAAAGCAAAACACAGGGGAGCTACCGTTTTGAAACCACCGACCCAAAGGGAAATGCGTTGACATTCAGGGGGGTAATTCATGAATTCATACCCAATAAAAGGATCGTTCGCACCTTTGAGATGGAAAAGATGCCTTTTGGTGTTCAACTTGAGTTATACGCCTTTGAGGAAGTAGGTGGCGGAAAAAGCAAATTGGAGCAACACGTCATATACCAATCAGTCGCACACCGGGACGAGAACCTCAAGTGGCCTTTTAAACAAGGTCTTAATGGAGCGCACAACCGGATTCAAAAGATATTAAGTAATGAAACGAAATAAAATACTCTACTGGATAGCCACGGTATGGCTGGCATTGGGGATGCTCTCTACCGGGATTGCCCAACTGTTGGAAGTAGATGAAGCTGTTGTAAACTTCATGGCACTGGGTTACCCAAAGTACCTGATGTCGCTGCTTGGCGCCTGGAAAATACTTGGCGTAACCGCCATTCTTATCCCAAAACAGCCACTGCTCAAGGAGTGGGCTTATGCGGGTTTCTTTTTTTTGATGTCGGGTGCCCTTTTTTCGCATTTGGCGCATGAAGACGATCTATCCACTCTGTTTGGTCCATCGCTGCTTCTTGTATTAACCGGTCTATCCTGGTATTTAAGGCCCGACAGTAAAAAAGTAAACAAACGTAACTAAGCGTGGATAAGAAGGATAAAAGCATTTTTAAAAAGCGGCCACGCAATGGAAAGAGGGAATCGTTATTGCTGTGAACGCATAAGGCCTATCTTGAAGCAAAAGACCGCAGGGTCACTAACAGAAAAGGTGTACATTCGGGAACAAATAGAACGAGGTAATGAGCGCATCCGGAAAGTTGAAAGCAAGTGTTGATCGCTATGTGAGACCACTTCGCTTTGTTTTTTTGTCTCTCTTGTTTTACCATACACCTGCTGTCTATGCACAGGGTTTGTATGTGCAGACGTTTGGCGATACTTCCTCCGTGCCCCTTATCTACCTGCATGGGGGGCCGGGCTACAACAGTTCTGCATTTGAGGTCACAACCGCCCAAAAATTAGCCGGCCAGGGATATTATGTGATTGTGTATGACCGCAGGGGAGAAGGCCGGTCGGGGGAAGAAGCGGCCTTCACATTTGAACAGACACATGCCGACCTGCTCGGGATGATGGACTCCTTAAAGCTGGCTTCAGCGCATTTGATCGGCCATAGTTTCGGTGGAATGGTGGCCCTTACTTTTGCAGAAAAGCACATGGCACGCGTTCGCTCGATCGTGCTGGTCGGGGCACCTGTTTCGCTTCAGGAATCTTTCAAAACCATTATTAAAAGCTGCGAAAAGCTCTATACCGATAAGGGGGACGAACAAAATTTAGCCTATATAAAAATGCTTAAAAAAATGGACACTGCATCGGTCCAGTACAGTTCCTTCTGTTTTATGCACGCCATGCAGAACGGTTTTTATACCACCAAGACACCCACAGAAAGTGCCCAAGCGTTGTATGCCCTGTTCAAAACCGACTTAACACTCATTGAGCATGCCTCTAAAATAGGATACAAGCAACCCCAGGGGTTTTGGAAAAACGAGTCGTATACTACGATGGACCTTTCGGATAAGCTGTCTGCTTTGATTGAGAAGGGAACGCCTGTTTTTGGTATGTATGGCAAAGAGGATGGCCTGTATTCCCGCGCTCAGATAAACAGGCTGAAGCTACTGCTGGGTGAAGGCAATTTACTCTATTTGGACGATTGTTCCCATAATGTATTCATCGATCAACAGGAAACGTTTGTGGAGGCACTCGGGCGTTGGGTAAAATAATACCGCAGCTTTTGTTTGTGTTGACTGGCCGGGTATTTCCCCGGCTAAATGAGAAGCCGGGGAATCCGTAATAGAATTTGACATATTTTTCAAAATACATTAATCAGCAAAAAATGAAAACGACACCTGAACACGACCAACGAATGGCTACCATGACCTTTGCTTCCGTATACCCGCATTATGTAACCAAGGTTGAGAAAAAGGGCAGAACAAAAAAGGAGTTGCATGAGGTGATTGAGTGGCTGACGGGTTTTGACGAAGCCCGAATACAAACCCTTATTGACGAGAAAGTAACCTTTGAAACCTTTTTTCAAAAAGCAAAACTGCACCCGAATGCACACCTTATTAAGGGTGTGATATGCGGCTACCGGATTGAAGAGATCGAAACCCCGGTAACGAAACAAGTCAGGTACCTGGACAAGCTGGTGGATGAACTGGCTAAAGGGCGAAAAATGGAAAAGATACTGCGCAGCGCCTGAAGCAACAGAAAAACGGTGTAACTTACGGTTGAAGGCATAGCAGATAGGAAGTAGGTAACACGTTTGTTTTACTGAATTGATGAATTTAAGAACCCGGTGCCTCAGCGGTTTTAGGCCGGTAACCATGGTCTACCTTCCACTGCATAATGTCTTCCGCCAACTCTTTTAAGCCCGTTTTGGCTTGTTGCAGCCCCGGAACGTAGTTGGTATAGATCAACAAGTAGTTGTGGGCTAGCCGGCTCTTAAACTCAGGACCATCTACATAGCCTAAAAAACCACTAAAGTTGGTACGGGTAATAAACCCGGGATACCAGGCATAGGTATCGCGCCAGTGCTCCAGGTTTTGGGATACGGCTATTTCAATGTAAGCCGAAATGTCTTCCAACAGCGAAAGGGTTCCCATTCTCTGGATAACCGCTATCACCAAGGTGTCCTCGCTAAAGTCAGAACTGATGTTCTTCAACAGGTTAAACCCTGTTTTTCCCTGTTCAAAGGGGTTGATGTTCATGCTTATCGTGAAGCAGTTCCGGCACCTTAAAAACTGGTTTACATCTATGCTGCCGCCCAGGTATGCGCCAATTGTATCTGCATAAGGGGCATAGCTTTCCACGATGGCGTTGATCTTAAGCGTATCGTTTTCAATGTCTTCTATAATAAGGGAGAAAATGTTGGTGAGGTTTTGCTCTTGTTTGCGGTTGGTGTTCCAATTGTTGATGCTGAGGGCGATGAGAATGCCGATCACCACCAAAACCACTTCGCCCAGGGCGTACTTCAGGTATTTCAGGGCGCGGTTTTCTCCTAAGTAATCCTGCCGGGCTTTGCGGAATATCTTGGCCATAGCGTTTGGTTTGCTTACTCAGGCAAGATAGAGAAAATGACGGATGTACTTGCGAGCGGGCAATGGCCGCAAAAAAGGAGGAGAGCGTTGTGGGGTAAGGCTGTAAAGGCTGTAAGTGGATCTATTTGATTTTAAGTAGTTTTGGCATCAAGTTTTTTTGTCTTCAAATAAATGTTTTGTGTAGTGTAAAACGAGAACCTTAAACCCTATGAAGAACCTTTTCGATTTTTTAAAACCCAAATACATTTGCTTAAGGATTTTCCTGCTCTTGTTGCCTCTTCAGTCATGGGCACAGTGCAGCGTTTTCAGCACGCCATATGTCAATACTTTTGACCCCGGTTCCAATGCGCTTGCGTGTTACAACCATACGTCAGGCACACTCAATGTCCAGCACTTTGTGAGTAGTTTTAACAATGCTGGCTATGCGGCTTTCGACTGGCAAGAAGTGGGTGGCACCTCTGTGCTCATTACTCCCCAGATCCACATCGCCTCTCCGGTATACCTGAACTATGCATGGGCACACAGAATTTATGCAAATACAAACCTGGGCTTCCAAGATTCTTTTAAAGTGTCTGTTAAACGGATAAATGAGCTTACGTGGACCGTGCTTAAGAACTACCCGGCCCCCTTTTATAGCTCTTCTTACTCTAGTTCTGATGTTGAAGTGGAAGACATACTGCTTGATAACCAATACATAAACGACACGATCCAGCTAAAATTCGAATTTACAAGTGATTCACTTAGCGGCACTTGGCTTAGCCTGGATGATCTTAGGCTCGCTCCCGGTTTACCGGATAGCCTGTTTACGCTTCCTTATCGGCAAAACTTTGACGGCAGCAGTTGGCGGCCTGATTCTGCGGGTGGTTTTACCAACCAGGAATACAAAATAGACCCGGATTGGCGTGCCGTACCCTGGGATCGCTCTGAAGTTGGCGGTTACCGCTGGGTAGTGCAGGATGATTCTACGACTTCCGTTGGAACGGGGCCTGTCTCCGACCGTTCGGGAACAGGAAATTACATATACGCGGAAGCGAGTCAACCCGGGGAGAATGACGCCATTATTTACACGCCATACTTTGATCTCTCCAGCCAGCCTTTCGCAACGTTAAGCTTTTGGTATCATATGCGCGGTGCAGATATGGGTACTTTAATGGTGGAGCAACTCATAAACGCGCATTGGCAGTTGCTGGATTCCATTTCCGGGCAACAACAAGGGGCTGCTACTGATCCGTGGAAAAAGTTAACGCTATTATTGGATTCTACCAGTCGGACTCAATTCCGTTTCCGCATGAAAAAGAAAGCGAGTACAACTTCTCTTAGATCTATCACACAAGATGCGGCTATAGATGAGTTTTCACTAACCCCGGTAAGTTGTCCTATTCCAAACAACTTTGAGTTGCTTTTCCCCGATGTTGCTATAAATACAGCTGAAGCAGACTGGAGTGCGGGACCGATAGCCAACCAGTATATTATTGAGTATGATACGGCTGGCTTTATACCCGGAACAGGAATAATCGATACTATACCTACTAATAGTGTAACACTGACCAATCTGCAGGCACAAACCACCTATGATTTTTACGTCCGTTTTATATGCGGGAGTTCGGACACCAGTATTTTAATGGGACCGTATTCTTTTACTACTGCCTGTTTAGCCTTACCAGCTCCTTACATAGAAACATTTAACGATACCCTTATTCCCGAATGTTGGGCCAGCCATAATCAACTTGGGCCTGATGTTCCAAATGCTGCCTGGAAACCTACCGGTTTGCAATCCAATCCACTTGTTTTCCCCGCTTACGGAGCGACAGGACAAACCGACCATACGGGTAACAACGGTTTTGCCATTGGTGTAGACGGAAGTTTCCCTTTTCCATTGGACAGCATTGCTATTTACTCACCCTTTATTGATGTATCTTCATTAAGGAAGCCCTTACTCAGTATGTGGATCTTTAGCAACAACACCGATTATCCGGGCGAAAACAATACCTTTTATTTGGACGTATTTGATGGCGCACAATGGCATTATTCTACTCTCATACATGCCCAAGACAGCGCCGACTGGGTGGAGTTAACCTTAGCTTTAGATCAATTCCAACCTTCCGGTCCCATAAGATGCAGGTTGGTTGTTGACAAAGACTCCATGAATGCAGCCTTCTACAACGACATTGTCATTGATGATTTTTCTGTAACGGACGCTTATGGCACTCGCTGCTCCTTGCCTGAGAATATGGCCATCACACAGATACATTGCGATTCGGCCACGCTAAGCTGGAATTCGGATACGAGCATTGTAGAAAGCCGTATCAAATATGGCCCGGCCGGTTTTGACTTTCTGTCGTCCGGTACATGGGTTAATAATGCATCAAGTCCTTATACGCTGAACAACCTTCAGGTGGGCACGGGCTATGATGTGTACGTAGTCGATAGCTGCACGGAAGGACTGGGCATCCAACACATCAGCTTTACTACAGACAGCACACTTTTGCCTATAGTTAACCATAACGTAAGCTTTCACTCGGCTTTTGGGCCTTTTTCCGCTTATTTGTTTGATGCACGAAATACATTAGGGGGAAATAGTTTTAGCTGGGATTTCGGCAATGGCAATATCGTGCAGAGCGATACGGCTGTATGGCCTTTTTCTCAGAATGGCAGTTATTGGATATACCTTACCGTAACCAATGCGTGTGGCGCTGTAACCGATTCCATCAATCTCATTATTAATGATATAGGATTGGAAGATGCCAAGGTTCCCGGAGCCATCAAGCTGTTTCCTAATCCAAATGATGGCAGGTTTGAAATTGAATGTCAGAGCTTTAAAGGCGAAACGCTGCAGTTCAATATGTGGAATGGATTGGGGATGCAAGTGTTTCAAACCCGGCTTATGCCTGTAGAAAACACATACACGTTCGAAATTAACTTACCCGAGCTCGTCCCAGGGGTCTATGTATTGCAGATTCAGGATTTCAAAGGAAATGTCTTTTTGAAAAAAATGATCGTGCAATAGCCTCGTTGTACAGTGTCTTCTTTTTCCTTTTGGTTAATTTTAGCTCGTCACCTCCCGGTTTTGTGCGCAAGAGAACCAGGTGTACCCGCTAAAGTGAAATCATGGACGAGGAAATAAAGATCAGAGTAGTAGAGGCGGAAGATTTTCCATCGATATACGCGTTTGTCAATGCTTTGGAAGAGAAAGTGTTCAACAAAGCAACACTTAAAAAGGCTTTCCATAAGAATACTACTAATCCCAAGCACATCTATTTAATTGCCGAATCCAAAGGCGGGCCTGTAGGCTATGTGAGTTGCCATACTCAACTCCTGCTTCATCATGGCGGGCGGGAAATTGGTGAGATCCAGGAACTATATGTTCACCCTTCCGCAAGAAAAAGGGGAGTAGGTAAGCACTTGTTCCATGCCCTGAAGGAAATGGCCCTTGCAAAGGGGATCATTCAACTGGAAGTAACGGCAAACCATACGAGGGTTAGCGCACATAGGTTTTACCGGGAACAAGGCTTTTTTGAAACGCATAAAAAGTTCACACTGATGCTGTTGTAAGAGAAAATTTACGCGGCATCTCACCCAAGGGGATGTAATTAATTGTTTCGGGCGGAACATAGCTGCCTCTTCTGTGTTCTCGGTATGTCACTTAAGAGAAAAGAGTAGGGCGTGTGCAGGTATTTTAGTGGCTGTACACCGTTGAAAAGAGTAAAAATCAGAAAAAGAATGAAAGCATCGGACTTGTTTGTAAAGGCACTCGAGAACGAGGGTGTAGAATACATTTTTGGCATCCCGGGGGAAGAGAATTTAGATCTCCTGGAATCGCTGAGAAACTCTAAAATCAAACTGGTGCTTACCCGCCACGAGCAAGGAGCGGGCTTTATGGCCGCTACTTATGGCCGCCTTACCGGGAAACCCGGAGTTTGCCTGTCTACTTTGGGGCCAGGTGCCACTAACTTCACAACCCCTGCAGCATATGCTCAACTTGGCGCTATGCCCATGGTGATGATTACCGGGCAAAAGCCTATAAAAAAATCAAAGCAAGGCCGTTTTCAAATTGTGGATACCATTGACTTGTTCAGGCCCATTACAAAATATACCCAGCAAATCGTAAATGGGAACAACATCCCCTCCATGGTCAGGGAAGCTTTTCGCCTGGCTATTGAAGAGCGCCCCGGGGCAGTGCATTTGGAGTTGCCGGAAGATATTGCCGCGGAAGAGGTGGATGACCGGGTATTTCAAGTAGTGGGTTTCAGAAGGCCGGATGCAGATGCGCTGGCTGTCCAAAAGGCAGTACAAATGATAGAGGCGGCCAAAATGCCCCTGTTGTTACTCGGGGCCGGGGCCAACCGCAAAAGAACCCGGGAGGCTTTAGCGCAGTTTGTTGAGATGACGGGCATTCCCTTTTTTAATACCCAGATGGGCAAAGGCGTTTTAGATGAACGCGATCCCCTGTTTTTGGGTACTGCAGCATTGTCTAAAGACGACTTTCTCCATTACGCCATAGATCGGGCGGACCTGATCATAAACATCGGACACGATGTAGTAGAAAAACCTCCCTTCTTTATGGAAGAGGGAGGGACCCAAGTGATTCACGTCAATTTTTTTCCCGCTCAAATAGATGAAGTATATTTTCCTCAACTCAATGTAATTGGCGACATCGCCACTTCTGTAAGGCAGTTGGCTGCACAAATCAAGGACAAAAGCAATTGGGACTTTAGCTATTACAAAAGAATTAAGACAGAAGTAGAAAGCCATTTAAGCAAATACTCTGAAGATGAACGCTTTCCTACCCTCCCACAACGTTTGGTACACCTGCTTAGAAAGGAATTGCCGGATGATGGCATTATAACCCTGGACAATGGCATTTATAAGATCTGGTTTGCCCGGAATTACAAATGCTATGAACCCAATACTTTATTGCTGGATAATGCTTTGGCAAGCATGGGGGCAGGTTTACCTTCAGCTATACTCGCCAAACTCATTAATCCCCGCAAAAAAGTAATAGCCATTTGCGGGGATGGTGGTTTTATGATGAATTCACAAGAGCTGGAAACTGCCACCAGGCTAGGTTTAAACATGACCGTTATTATTCTCAATGACAATGCCTATGGCATGATCAAGTGGAAGCAGGAAGAGATGGGCTTTACCAATTTTGGCCTCGACTACAAAAACCCCGATTTTGTGCAGTATGCGGAAAGTTACGGCTGCATTGGACACCGGCCTGCTTCCGATGAAGCCTTTAAAGAAATACTATCGGAATGCCTGAATACGGATGGCGTACACCTTATTGACCTGGCCATAGATTATTCATTGAACCACTCTATCTTAAACGTACTTTTAAAAGAAAAAACCGCTATTCTATAAGAAATGGAAACCATGTTAAAAGTTACTTCACCTTACGACTTGAGCCTGATCAAAGAAATCCCCTTGGTAGGCAAAGAAGCAGTTGAGAAGGTACTGTGTACCGCTTATGCTTTATTCCAGGACCAGGATACGTGGCTGCAACCCCATGAACGGATCGACATTTTGAGAAAAGTAACAGCCATAATGGAGGCAAAGGTAGATGAACTTACTGCAACAGCGGCCCGGGAAGGAGGAAAGCCCTGGATGGATTCGAAGGCCGAAGTGCTCAGAGCCATAAACGGGGTACACCTGGCAGTTGAGCACATCGGGCAGTTAAAGGGCGGGCAAATACCTATGGGACTTACCAAAGCTTCTGAAAACAGGCTGGCCTTTACCATGCGCGAACCTATAGGTGTGGTGGCTTCAGTAAGTGCCTTTAACCATCCCCTGAATTTGATTGTACATCAGGTAGTCACGGCCGTAGCAGCGGGTTGCCCCGTAATTGTAAAACCTGCTTTAACCACACCTTTATCTTGCCTTGCCCTGGTAGCTATTTTAAAAGAAGCGGGTTTACCCGATGGCTGGTGCCAGGCGCTTATTTGTGAAAACGAGGCTTCAGAGCTCTTGGTGACCGATAAACGCGTGCATTATGTTTCTTTTATAGGCTCAGCAAAGGTGGGCTGGTATTTAAAGTCAAAACTAGCTCCCGGCACCAGGTGCGCCCTCGAGCACGGTGGAGCGGCCCCGGTGATCGTGGAACCGGATGCGGATTTTGATGAAATGCTACCTGCTTTGCTCAAAGGCGGCTTTTATCATGCCGGTCAGGTTTGTGTTTCCGTACAGCGTATTTTTATGCACGAGAGCATTTGCAAAGAGATCGCTCATGCTTTGGCCGATGGGGCCGGCAAGCTGGTGGTGGGCGATCAGATGGATGAACGTACAGAGGTAGGCCCGTTGATCTTGCCTAAAGAAGTGGACCGGGTAGAGCAGTGGGTAAAGGAAGCGATAGACGGAGGAGCGGAGCTTTTGACAGGCGGCAGGCGTATTTCTGACACGTGCTATGCACCTACGGTATTGCTAAACCCGCCCCTAACAGCTAAGGTATCTACGCTGGAAATCTTCGGGCCGGTGGTCTGTGTGTATTCCTATTCCGACAGGGACCGGGCCATAGAGATAGCAAATGATTTAGATGTTCATTTTCAGGCGGCGGTTTTTACTAAAAATGTAGACGTGGCGCTGGACTGCGTTAAAAAGCTTAACGCTACTGCGGTAATGGTAAACGATCACACGGCATTTAGGGTAGACTGGATGCCCTTCGGAGGGCGGGATACCTCAGGTCTTGGCATGGGTGGTATACAATATTCCATGCACGAAATGACCAGGGAGAAATTAATGGTGATCAAAAGCAAAGTCTTGTAAAGTTCACCTTCTGATCATGACCTATTGTTGGGGTTAAAGCGGAATGCCCAAGTACGTTTCCCCGAAAAATTACCATTCATCCGTATAGTAAACCTTTAGTTAGTGGAGATGAAATGATCTTGCAACTGTTGTAAAAATTTTGCCTTTTGACGAAAGGAAATGCTGATCTCACTACCATCACTTAGGGTGACATGGCCTCCCTTCCCTTTGGTAAAGTACTTAACTTTTTTAAGGTTTATAAGGTGTTTTTTATGGATCCTGCAAAAGGGGTACGTCCGCAACTGGTTTTCGAACACTTTTATATTTTGAGAACTAAGCAGCTTTATATTTCCCTCCAGGTATAAAAAAGTATAGGCCCCCTCTGCCTCAAACCGTATGATCTGTTCAATAGAGATCACCTGGTGCCCTTTTTGTGTATTGACCGAGATCTTATCGGGGTTGCTTTGCGCGGTTTTTTCCGGCTTTTTGATCTTGTCCAATACCTGGGCAACAACTTTTTGCAGTTGTGCTGGCTCTATGGGTTTCAACAAGTAGTTCACTGCCTGGTAGTCAAATGCTTTGATGGCATGCTCTTCATAAGCCGATGTAAATACTATTTCAAACATTCCTTGTTGAAGAAGGTCCAGCATTTCAAAGCCTGTACCTCCCGGCATGGAAACATCCAGGAAAACAAGGTCGGGAGTTGTCGACTTTATCAGCGCCAATCCACGCATGGCGGAGTTGGCGGTCCCCACTATCTCAATGTCATGGGCGTACGGGAAGAGCTGCTCTTTGAGCAGCTCAATGCAATGAGGTTCATCGTCAATTATAACAGCTTTTATCACGGAACATTCCATTTTTCTTGATTGGGCTTAAATGTGAAGGTAGCAGTTACTCCTGTGGATTTGCCCTGTATGTCAAAAATCTCCTTCAGATCGAAATCAGCTCTTCCCATCTCCATTTCTTCATACAGTTGCAGCCGTAACCGGGTATTGGAAACACCCACGGAACTTTTATGATGCACGTGGGCTTTCCTGGCTTTTGCCGAAGTAAGGCCTATACCGTTGTCTTTCACAAAAACCTTAAACCCTTCCTTAATAAGGTGTATTTTTAAAGATAAAAGACGGTAGCCTTCCTTGGGTAGCAGTCCGTGCCATATAGCGTTTTCCACACAAGGCTGAAGGATCATAGGTGGGATAAGCGTTTTATTGAGGTCTATTTTTTCAGGTACCTCCATTTCAAAATCAAACGCTTGCCCTTCAAAACGGAGTTTTTCCAAAGCCACATAGTCCTCGATGTTTTTTAACTCCTCGGCCAGCGGTATGACTTTGAATTTTGAGTTGTCCAACACCTTTCGGGTAAGTTTGGAAAAGTTAGAGATAAACGCATTGATGGCCGGCCTATTGCCGTTTAGGGCCAGGTGGTGGATGGTATTCAGGGCATTGAAAATAAAGTGTGGATTCAATTGTAGGTTTAGCTCCCTTAACTGTAAGGTGGAGAATTTCCATTTCCGGAGCCGCTTGTTGTATGAATAACGCATGTAAAAATTCATAAGGCCAAAAAGAAGAGTGAAAAGCAAGCCAAAGGCCGTAAGCCGGAACATGGTCTTCTCATAGAAACGGAAAGGAGCGATTATGGTTAAAGAAACGGGTTTGGCATTCCAAACCCCGTTCGAATTGGCCACATTAATGTGGATAGCGTTTGTTCCGGGATCGAGCTTATTGAGATAAAAAACGGGACTTTCGGTATATACGGCTTCTTCTTTGTTTAAGGTATAGCTATAATTCAGATGCTCTGTTCTCCTGAAACTAATAGGGGAGAGTTGAAGCATTACGTTGCGTACACCGGTTTTTAACCAAAGGGTATCGTTGCTTCTCCTTTCTACATCTTTAACCGGGATCTCGGTTTTTAACTGTATGGGCATATGGCTTAACTCAATAGATTGAGTATTCAGGTAACAACTGCCTGCGTCTGTCCCTATAAAAAGCAATTGGCCTGCTATGGCCAGGTCGTTTACTTTTTGTGAGACCAAACCATCTTTTTGACCGATATTCTGGCAATGGTAGCCCGATGGTGCTTTTTTTATTTTGCTGATGCCCATATCCGTTCCAAGCCAAAAGGTACTGTCGTTTTCTACTGCCACACTGTTGCAACCGGTACTCAATAGCAGGCTATTGTCCGGAGTAAGGTGTGTATAAGAAGTACCATCCAGAAGTACTAACCCGTTTGTTTTGGTGGCTATGACCACTGTTTTTTCATTGAGTACAGCCAGGTCGCTTACCCTTTGGTTTAGGAGGTTAGGGAGCACTGTTTGATGTTTCCCTGACCTTCTCGAGTAGCGTATCAAACCGTTATCTGTTCCTATATAAATGAAGTCATTATTGGCACAGAGGGCTGTGCAGAAGTAGAAATCGTCAATCAACGGCCTTCTATTCGTTATATCCTCCAGGGAACAGAGGTATGCCCCGTCATAAGCGGCTATCAGCATGGCGGTATCATCCAGGCGTTCATACCTCCGGGCCTTCGGAAATGAATCATTTCTAGCCCTAAGTGATGTACCTGTCATAATGTAAGATTGATGGTGGAGGCCTAGCAGCTCTTTGTCCAGGTAAACATCTTCGTATGCATTTCCGACCTGGAAGCCGGTATCTTTTTCAACACTGCTTCCCTCTACATGATAGATATTTAAAGTCGAAGTAAAATCGATTTGCACCACCCGGTTTTCGTATGATTTCATACAGGAAATGCGGCTTCCCTCGGAAAGTACCGGAATATCAAAAGAGGGCAGGTAAAAAACACCATGCGTAGTAGAAGTAAACCAATACCCGTTTTCTTTGTCTTGGGTAATTCCATTGATTACGTATCCGGTCAACATGTGCTCTACCTTTCCAGAAGGGGGTATTCTATAAAAACCACTAGCTGTACCCAGCAGAATGTTGTGCCTGGTGTCTATTAAAATGGAAAGTATCTGGTCTTTAAAAACATACTCTCCCAGGTGTTTTCCGCTTTTTGTGTAAACCACCAAAACATTCCGGATCCCTACCAGTACAGAGTCTTTGTACAGGATTCCTGGCCCACATCTAGGGTAAAACTCACCCTCTTTTGTAGCATCTGCAGTTTGTACGGAAAAACTTTTGAAATTGTTCAATGAACTGGGGACTTCACTATTGAGAAAGCTTCTTTTAACGAGCAGATGCTCGTTTTTTAGATACACCTGCTTGGTGTTGCGATCCTGTTTAAACCCAAAGTGGTTTTTAATAATCAGGGTATCCACCTGGTTGTTGATATTGATCCTGATCATTTTTTCCACCTTGTTTATTATTGTAAAATACAGGTGACCTGAGGTGTCAATGAAGAATTGATCCACAAAAGAGTTTCCGGCAATCTCCAGGATCTGGGGGTTACAGGGATGAGGCCTTAAAGTATCGGAAGCCAGGTAAAAAAGCCCTTGCCGGTATGTAGAAACCCAGAGCATACCCTTTGCATCCTCGTATAAGTTAAATATAGTGCTGCCGTTTAATGATGCCTTACTGAAAGGAACCGTAGTAAATTTTTGGCCGTCAAAACGTTGCAACCCCCTGTCGGAGGATACATACAGGTAGCCATCCTGCGCCTGCAGGGCATAATAGGTCTCATTAGAGATGAGCCCATCATCTACAGTATAATTACGAAAATTATATGATTGCGCGCTGATAGGTAAATGGAGTACAAGCAGCAATAAGCAAAAGATGACTGTGCCGGCTTTCATTTTAGATCAAAATGGGCATCAACACAGCGTTTTGAGCTGAGTCATGACAATTTGAGGGTTTTCAAAGTAAGTAATGGCTTTGCACTTACTTGAGTCAAAACTACGATATTAAAGGGTATCTGTTTTTGCTTTGCTATAGTAAAAGTGTATGCCGGGTTAGTTTTTTTAGGAGGAGCAGCGGGGGCATCAGTAGGAAATTGAACTGGTCAAAACCACCCAACTCACCAATAAAGCCGGCAACAAGCTGTATTACAAAGTGAAAAAGGTTCTCTACACCACAACAAGGCCTACTACAAACAAAAACGATGGCAAGGCCGCAGCTGACGATGCACCCGCCTTGGTTTGATTGGCTTGCTTTAAAGAGAAAAAGAGAGACAAACGGCCGTTTGTCTCTCTTTTAGCAGAGGTGCTGCTACTATTACCAGGTATACATAATAGCCTTAAAGGTATTAGCACCTACTTTGGCACCCCAACCTTTGGTATCAGCCTTACCGTGTTGATAGTTGTTCTTGATGAACAAGCTGTTGCCATACTCCATTCCATAAAAAATAGAACTCAGCGTGAAGCGATCCCATGAAGTACCACCGGCTATCATTTGTGAGGTGTTTGCTTGCATTAATCCACCTATTCCACTATTAACAAAGGTACCACCATGTTGACCTAAGTTTTTCTTCAGAAACTTGTCTTTGGGTGTGTGCGCGAAATCAGAAGCAAGCGCTTTTATACCACTGCTCCAGAACTTTCCGCCTTGGCTCTTTACCAAGCCTTTCTCTCCAATTGAATGATTGTAGTAATCCATTCCTCCATAGGCATTAAGTGCTCCTCCGACCATGGCCTGTAACATGGTATAGGGATCATCAAATTCAACATCGCCAGCTGCCGATGCAGCCACTAGGTTAAACATGGCTCCTGCGCCCATGGCAGCCAGGTAATGATCTCCTTTGGCAGCCGTTCCTCCACTGAGACCTTGTGCACCCGATAGTTGGGCCAAAAACCCAGCCCCAAAATAACCTAAGGTGGCTGAGGCACGCTGTCCACTTTCGTAATTACTAAAGGCATTTGTGGTACCGGAATAAAGAGCTGCATTATACGCTTTAGTTCCCATTTTTGAAACTATATACTCTCCACCAAATCCACCTGCCAGTGCACCTGCTACTATACCAGCGTACGTACCTGGATTCTTCAAATCCCATTTGGAAATGTCAAACGAGTTGTTCGCTATGGAACCACCGGCATAGGCTCCTCCAATTGCTCCGGGTATGTTAAAGAGTTCACCGCTTGGATCGGTATACCTCAATGGATTGTCAAAAGCATAGGCATAGCGGTTATAACTTTGTGTATTATATGGACTTTGCACATAATTATCCGGACTAAGCATCTGCGAAGTTTTAGGGTCATAAAGTCGGCCGTTCATGTGGATCAGATCAAACTCGTCCAGCTTTTCGTGCCCGGTATAGCCACGGAGCAACCAATCGGCTATAGTGGGCCCGGCTGCATAGTTCCAGGTAGAGGGGTTACGGTAACGTCCCCAGGCATCAAAGCTTTGTTCCAGAATTACATGACCGGCATCGTTTGTAAGGCTTAGGATAGACCCCAAATGATCGCTGTATACATAAAAATAAGTATAATCTTGATTACAGCCTGTGATCACAAAGGTGGGATCTTGCGGGTCATCAGGCCTATCTCCATGCTCATTCTCGGGAATTTCCCCGCCAGAACCATTTCCTCCCGAATCACCACCGTTAACCGGTTCACAGCGCACAATGATTAAACCTAGCTTATCGCCAAAGGGCACATAGTGAATATGTTTTTTTATGTTATCCACGATTAACGATTCGTAACCCACCTCAGGTAAATAAGAACGCACTTGTTCCACCTGTCCGTTTTCTTTTATAATGCTTCGTATGCGTTGGTAATCCGGGCCATAAATAAAATCCATATTGAAGTTTCCTTCGGTAATCTGATCCGGTTCATTGAAGGAAGTGTAGGTCAATTGCTGGGTTTGCAGACTGATAGGTGTATTGTTATTGGCAATTCGTTCTACACTGAAATCGTCACTCATATTCGCGTATGCATAAAAACCGAGCTCATCTTTAGACAGCACATTACCACTGTTCATAAAGTTAAGGTTGGTCGTGGCACCACCCTGAATATTCACTTCTGTGAGGCGGTTCATATCATCATAGGTGAAATCTTCTGTAAGATTGTGTATGTGATCCGTTCTACTGCTCAGATTGCCGGTAGCCATATCCCAATCCAATTGCAGATACTGGGTTAGACCTGAACCCCCATCGTAAAAAATAGGATAACCATAATCGTTATACGACACATAGGAGGTAACTCCATTCCCTGCATTGTATTCGGTATAACGTTTATAAGGATTAGCTCTTATTCCCTCAAAAATCAAAGTGGGGTTTGGGGTCATTTGATTAACAAAATCCATTCCCTGGGCATACATTTTTTTGACGTAACCATTGTCATCGTACAGCGTGGATACACCCACCCCACTGGAATAATTTCGGTGGCGTTCTTTTCCGTTTGAATGGTATTGATAGCTAACGGAAATGTTCAAAAAAGGAACAGATATTTGTCTAAGAAGGTTGCCATTGGTATAGGTATACTCTTTCGTAATCCCATTAAAACCGGTCATTTTTTCAAGTTGATTTAAACCATTACCGGAAGTCACATAATCATAAGTAACCGTTCCTTCCGGACCAGTTTTAGAACTTATGCGACCCAATACATCGTATACCGTAGTATGGGTGTTGCTGTTGGCATCTGTTTCGGACACCAATTCCCCATAAGCGTTGTACTGATAGGCATAGGTTCCGGCATTCACATCAACCAGGGCAGTTTGCCTCCCACGGTTATCATAATCCATACTCAGCAATAGGTTATTGTCTTTCTCTACCTTAATTTGCTTGCCCAGGCTATTGTATTCGTAAATCAATACACCACCCTTATCTTCAGCCCTTAACACCAAACCGCTGGGATCTGTTTCTATGATGGAATAGTTACCGTTGGGATAAACGGTATGTTTAGCCGTATTAGTAGGATCAATAAGTGGTCCCGGATAGGTGGTTGTTACAGTGCCTGAAGGATCCGAAGTCGATATAATCCGGTCAAAATCATCATAAGCATACTCCGTAACAACAACACTAAGGGGCGATAGATTGCTAAAGAAAGGTGTGGTGGTTGTCTTTGTCCTTCCAAACGCATCGTAAGAAGTTATCGTTGTAATCCACTTGTTATTGAACCCTACTTCTTTAGACATCCGCTCCCGATCATAAATATCATAGTATACTTCCCGGTCAGGAAGATCTGGCACGGTGACTTCCAAATGATAAAGTGCATTACTAACGCTGGTTGTACCGGTACCATTGCCTGTTTGTAGGTCCCAAACCCATTTGTATTCCTCGGTTACACCCAAGCCGTTGGTGATGGAAGTGGTACGCCCAAAGGCATCATAGGTATAGGTGGTGGTTAAACCGTCTATAGAAGTTTCCAAATCGGGCCTTCCCCAAAGTGGATTATAAGAAAATGATTCATCCTGTCCTAGTGGATTATATGCCTTCTTCGGAAAACGGCCTTTCGATTCATAGTCATACTGGATAGTTTTGGTAAGCAAGCCTGGGGAAGATATTTGAGTAACTTCCACATTGCCATAAACATCAAAGGCCGTATGTTCTGTGATCACTTCTTCTGCTGTTCCCGGAAAATCAATATGCTTGTAAAGGCCATTGATGCTGCTGTACAGTTTTTTGATCAATTTGGTGTTTGGACCACTTCCCTTGCGCTTTTTAGTAATGGTGATATCTTGTGGAAAAGCTTTAATACCGTTGCAACTGGAGGCAAAATTGCTGTATTGCTCTATGGTCTGTAGTGTATAAGTACTCGAATTCAATAGGGGTAGTCCGATAAAGGTTTCTTTGAATGTCAGATTCCCATCTGCATCATAGCTGAAATCTTCCGTATTGCGATGATTATTCACATGATCTCTGCTTTCCGTAGCATTCAGTCTTAGCCAATAGCCATCAGGGTCTGGCCCACCCTTGTGATAGAGCGGGATAACCCCATAGTTATAATCGGTTTGAGAAATAAGATTACCCGGAATATACCGCACGGTTTCCATGGTCTGATATCTGAAATAAAAGGTATTATCAAAGGCATAGTCTCTGACCGTTTCCATATTACGCAAATAATCTATGATAAATGTTCGTTCATAGCCCAGAAAGCCTTTTCCCAAAAGATGATATTGTGCCCCATGATAGGTATAGTGTGTACTACGGGTTCCCCCAATTCCATCCGGCACGGTCATAGACTGTACGGCATTGATGGCTGGCCTAACCTTAAGCATTGGGTATTGAGTATCAGTCCCTTTTTGATAAAAAGCGAAGTCAGCGGTAAGCAACTTATAATCAAATTCAGTGATGCGTCCGTAACCGTCCGAAACCTTTTGGAGCAATCTTTCTTTGCCGTTTGGTTTCATGTAAAGAATGTAGTGCGGATCACCGGCATTATTCTCGTGGGTAAGCAAGAGATCAACCCGCCCATCACCGTTAAAATCACCCGTCACCAATTCACTATTACTCGGCACAAAAGCAGGTTGGAAGTTATCGAGCAACTGGTGCTCAAAGCCTTTTCCATTACTTAGATAGACTTCTAGGTCAGTATTTGTATAATACTGATCGTTGGTCATTACCACAATGTCTGACTTACCATCTCCATTAGCGTCTAATACTTTCATGGCCTGATCAGGAAAAGTGGCTGACAAAGGGCTGCTGGGTGTAAAAAGCACTGTTTCAAAACCATGATTTCCTTTGGCAAAGTTTACCGCCCAGTTACCGTTGGAGTCTTCAAACAAAAAATCCACCTTACCATCTCCATTAAAATCGCCTAACTCAAAATAATCAGGTGCCCCCTGGAGACTGGAAAAAACACCATTGTAAAGTTGCTCATCCTGGTATAAAGTACCTGTCCAGTCCATAAAGAGAGTCCTTATCTGACAAGCGTTGCCATCTAAAGCCATGATGTCACTTTTACCATCACCATTATAGTCCAAAATGAAAATCTTCCGGCCGGGCTGTACAAAATCATTTCCGTTCAAGGTTACATCCCGGTAAACGATACCGGTTCCATCATGCGTGAGCATGCGCACCACAAAAGTCTTATCCGCATCAAAAGGGCCGGGGCCTTGCCCTGAATTATTAAAAAGAGTCGGCTCATCGGTAAGCACCGTAAGAATATCGGAAACACCATTACCATCAAAATCTCCGTGGTAGAAAAAATTTGAATTCATAGGGGCAATATTCTCATTGTAATTACTAAAACTAAACGTCTGGTTAGTCTTAGAGAAAGAGCTATTTTGAAAAAACGAAAAAGTCACTTCCTCCAGTTCTCTGCTAAGGATTGCATTGCTGAAGGGTGCAAACTCTGCTGATAATAAGTCATCCTGACCATTACCATCATAATCAGAAAAAATAAGGTTGCTTTCTTGTTGATAGGCAGGTAAATACTCATCCACTAAAATCGGTCCTGAATCGCTTAGATTTAAGCTTCCCGAGTACGTACTCCGGCTGTAAATTTCATAATCGGTATAGGTTCTGGTGCCTTGTTGACTAAGGTTATACTTGGCATGAAAAAGATCATATATCCCATCTCCATTGAAATCACCCGAAATAAACGCTCGATTGAACGTGCTATTAACATAAGATTGATGCCTATTAACCTTTTGCCATTCCGTTCCATATTTAAACAAAGTGGGATTCAGAATGGCATTCCCAGCCCCTTCGGCTGACAGCTCACTCAATAAAGAATGCCCTTCTTCATAAGCATACTTTAAATGGTACTTCATAAATTCCAAACCGTTCTCTCCGGTTACTTCAATGGTTTCCAACAAACTACTCATACCCATGGAGTGCCCCCATTCATAATGCGCACCAACGTCATTTCTGGCCGCATAATGGAATTTAATATGATTATAAGGTATCAGCCCTGCTGCTATGTTTCCGGTATACCTTATCTCTTTTATTCGAAACTCATTGGTGTTGAGCATTTTTTCATAAACAAACTCCACATAGTTGCCGTTGCAATCTTCAATTTTATTGAGGTGCCAGGCCAAAACATCACCCTGATCAGTAGCATTTCTAGAGTCCGAAGTATTACCATATTCATAGGTCAGGCCATTTTTCATCTCTACTTTGAAGTATTCCGGCCCTCCGTAAGAAGCTTGAAAGTTAAAACCTTCAATGTTTGAAAAACCCTCGTTTTCTAGTTTAAATATGGAATTTCCTCCTGTCAATACTAAACGGGCTCCATCCAAGTAATACGCATCTTGAAATTCAGCTTTCAAAAAATTCACCTGTTCATCGTAATGAAGGTTTTTGTGCCCCCTTCTAATGGCTGAAAGGCCGGAAAGCGCCCAACCCGTGCCGAGGTATCCATTGCCTCCCATACTGTTGTAGGTAATGGCCAGGGAAGGCATCATGCCGTTAGTACCGGGCGGAAGCATAATAGGAACGGAATAATTAGCCGCTCCGCTGGAACCAACGGATGCACCACCTGAGTTCCCTTCCGAAAGTGCTTCTACACGACCAAAAGCCAAGTCTGCACCTAATACCCTATTGGTTATTTCGCTATCGGTGACAGCATTTCTATATATTAATGATCTTTTAGGAAATGGCGAAGGTACTGGACTGGCAGAGCCCATAGAGGAAATATTAGGTCTGGCTAGATTAATTTCTGAATAAAACGTCTCTGTTTCCTTCTCTTTGCCGAGGTGTTTTTTAACTGGATTATCGGCAGCAATGCCGTAGTTCATGATCATATTTAAGCCCAAAAACAGGCTTATTATGGTATACTTTTTCATTTTAAAAGGCTTTTTGAGTGAGTAGAATTATTGCTTTACCACCATTTTGCGGTGGCTCATCTTACTGTTGCGGATGTGTACGAGGTAAATGCCCGGAGCAAAACCGGATAAATCAAAATGATGCTCCTTAGCGGTGGTCACTTCCTTGAGCATTGATTTCCCCTGTGAAGAGAATATCTCAATGGTATTTTTCTGCTCATCGGGTACATGATCAAGCGTGATCAAAAGCATGCTGGTAGTAGGGTTGGGGTAGAGATAAATTGCCGGGGATGTTGTTTCCTGTAAAGCATTCTCTGAAGTGGTGTCCCCCCTGTCTGTAAAATCGGTTTTGTTGGAGCTTCCTCCTCCACCTGAACCTCCACCGCTTGAAGAAGTCCATACTTGCCTTAGAACGCGGTTACCGGCAGCATCG
This sequence comes from Owenweeksia sp., assembly GCA_028285465.1. Lineage (GTDB taxonomy): Bacteria > Bacteroidota > Bacteroidia > Flavobacteriales > Schleiferiaceae > JANQPD01. The sequence continues at coordinate 22,886 of JANQPD010000023.1, forward strand.
TAAGCGTATTCTACCGATTGCCCGGATACAAATTGGGCGGAAGCGCCCAAACTACTGATCACAAAAAGAATACAAATAGCGCATTTCATAGTTTAAATGGTTTTAGAGTTACGAATTCAACACCATCCAAACTATGCGTAATAAAAGCAAGAAGCTACCTACACTTCAGATATGGTTAAGTAGGGAACATAAACGGTAGGGTTTCATTGACGAAAGGTCAACTGGCAATGGCCCTAAGAAAAGCATCCTTTCTTCGCCTGGAAATGTCTATATGATTGCCGTTGGACATAACCGCAAGGCCTCCATTTCCTTTTTTGTAGCCCATCAAATGCTTCAGGCTAATGATGGAGGATTTGTGAATTCTAAGAAATCCCTTATGCTTCAGCAATGCCTCTACGGCACTTATGTTTTTGGAGATCATAAAGTTTCCCTGTTGTGTAAATACTTTGGTATAAGACCCATCCGCCATACAATGAATAATCTCATCGGGATAAACCAATTGAAAGCCATGTATGGTAGGCAACTGTATTTTATCAAATTGACCTCCAGCGCCTCGTTCAGGCTTAGCGCTCTTTTGCATGATGCGTTCTATGCACCGCTTTAACTCGTCAGGTTGCACGGGTTTCAACAAATAGTCTATCGCCTTGGTGCGCACGGCCGACATGGCATAATGGGCATGAGCAGTAGTAAAAATAACACGCACATCAATGTCTTCCAGCTGATCTATAAACTCCAGTCCCGAGAGCTTGGGCATCTGAATGTCCAGAAAAAGTAAATCCGGAGGATTCTGCACGATTCTTTTTAATGCCTTGACAACGGAGGTTTCAGTTTCTACCTGGGTGATAGCCGGAACGTGCTGCGCAATTATTTTCTCCAGGTATTCGACACAGTGTTTTTCATCGTCAACCACCAATACCTTATAAGGTGTTTTATTGATCATCGGCTAGTTTTAAGGGAAAAGTTATAATTACTTTGGCTCCTTTGTATCGGCTATTTATCGAGCGGTTTGCGTCAGTTATTTTAACATGGTAATGATCGGAATCATCAAAGAGATTTAACCTTTCTGCATTGATTTTCATCCCCAGGGAGGTATGTTCTCTTTCCAAATGCCTTTTGGTCTGCTTAAATCCAACTCCATTATCGCTAATCTCAACACTCAGGCGTCCCTTATGCTGGAAAAAACCGATGCGTATACGCCCTTGTTTATCATCTCTTGAGCCTATACCGTGTTTAACGGCATTCTCCACATAGGGTTGAATAAACATAGAGGGGATGTTAGTCTTTTCGACCTTAATAGCGGGCGATAGTTCTATTGTATAGGTAAACCGATTGTCATAGCGTTCACGCTCAATATCCAGGTAATTACTTAAAAATTTTACCTCTTCTGCTACACTGATTTCATCTTTCCTGGAATTTTCCAAAACACTTCGCATTAAAGCAGCCAGATTCATGGTATACTTTGTGGAGCTTTCCTTTTTATCCGATATTGTGAGATTGAGTATCGCATTCAAGGCGTTAAACAAAAAATGCGGGCTAATCTGCGCACGTAGTGCCTTGCGCTCTGACTTTAGAAACAAATTGTATAAAAAATCCTGCCTGCTCACCACCCTAAAGCGTATCCTTAAAACGACTACCGTTAGGATGATTAGAATGACCCCGAGAACGAGGTAAAACCAAAGGCTTTTCCAAAAAGGAGGCTCAATATCAAAAACAACCTTTTGTATAGGCACCGGCTTTAAGGTGTTTTCTGCTGCACCGATGTGCAGCACATAGCGTCCCGGCTTTAATTGGGTAAACCTTATTTTGCCATCCGTACTGTTGATCCAGTTTTCACTCAAACCGGACATCTTATAGCGGTATGCATAAGGAGCTCTATAGGTAAGGGCCCGATTGGTAACGGTTATGTTGTTTTGATAATACGGCAGCGTGTAGGCATCCAACACAGTGGTGTCGTGGTCGTTTATCGAAATACCTACAATACGCGTAGAAGACAAATTGATTTTTGGAGGACTCCAGTCCCAATTGAAATACGACAAGCCCTTGCTTGTGGCCACCCATATTTTCCCGTCATACTCCAGCACATCGTTTACCTGATTAGACAACAGGCCATCGAAAGTAGTGTAGCAGTACACCTGAGGATCCTGACTTAAGGGAGCTTGAATTTTATAAAGCCCCGAAAAAGTGGCTACCCACAGGTTTCCCTCTCGGTCTACTTTAGTAGCATTACAGTGATTGTTGGTCACCGCTTCTATTTTTTTTATGCTATGTGTATGGGTGTTGATGATCCATAAACCATTGCCGCGTGTAGATACCGCCAGGTGCTGATCATCCAGCACATCAATATCCGATACCCTAAAGCCGAGTTCTGAAAATGCCTGGCCCAACCAAACCGGCTTTTGGTCTTTGATGTAATAAACACCGTAAAAGGTACCGTACCACAGCTCTTTACTGCCCGGCAATACGGTTAGGCATATAGGGGGTTGAGCAATATTATCAAAGGAAAAGGTACTATCCTTTTCCAGATCATGAATCACCAATTTCTTGCGTTGCCAACTCCAGGTATAAGGCTGGTTATAGTCGTTTCGGTTATAAAAATCAGGTTTAAAGCCAAGTTCTGTTGAGGTATGGCCGTTATGGGTGAGGAGTTGAGCAGAGTTTTTGATATAGGCCACTTCCCTGCCCAGGTAATGCACTTTTATTCCTGCCGCTGAACCATGGGGCAAGGCCGTCAGCTGCTCCGGTTTTCCGTCAGGCAAAAAAGCCATAGCGCCATTAGAGCTACTGGCGTACAGACCATGTTCATTCTTACCCAGGCTTACAATTTTTAACGCTCCAAATGCGGAAGCCCGCAATGACTGCAGCTCGAGATTGGGCAGGTAAAAAATTCCGTCATCCGCTGTAGTAAACCAGTAGGCGCCTTCTAGGTCCTGACAAAAAGAAGACACCTGGTGTTCACTTAAATAGCGAGTAGGTTCAGTGTTTAAATCGGCATCCGCGAAGCAGTAAATACCCTTTCGGGTACCTACCCACAAATTACCCTTACTATCTTTTCTAAGGCAGTCCAATACCACCCCTTGCAGTTCATGCGATTGCAGAACGCCCTGCTTATCAATCAAAAAAACCCAATTGTCGTAGGCATAATAAAAACTGGAACTATCATTCCGCAAAAAGCGGGAATCCACATAATACTGAACATCCAATTCAGGAAAATCGATAATACTTTCCTTTCCTGAAACATCAATAAAAGATACCGAAATGGCCTCATGATCAAATGTATATTTATCATCATGATCGCTGTACACAAAACCGCGCGGATTTTCATTATGAAAGTCTATTATTCTGGTACAAAGTTTACAGGCCGAACGGCTGTTATCATAGGTTTTGATTACTCCGCTAGGCTCAATCACATACAGGATGTTTTCAAAGGTGCCCACCCAGATGTTTCCAGCGGAATCGATGTGCATGGAAGAGATAACCGGATACAGATCAGCATGCAGTGCTTTTATGAATGCAGCATTGAAGTCGGGTACCACGATTTGCCCATTTTCAAAATAACCGATACCCCCGGTATAGGTGTAAAACCACATCCGCTGAAGGTCATCTACATAAAAGCTAAACACCACATCATCGGGCAGGCCATCTTTACGGGTAAAAACCTTGAACTCATGGCCATCGTAACGGCAAACCCCTCTATCGGTAGCAAACCACAAATATCCCAGTTCATCCTGCATCACGTGATATACCTCCGAACTGGGCAAGCCCTGGTCAATGGAGTAGTGTTTGAAGTGAAAACCTTGACAAATAAGTGTAGTAAAAAAGCAAAAACCTGTGATCACTGGCTTTCCCAGCAACTTTGGCAAGCGCATCATGTATAAGTAGAGTTAGCGTGTACTAATTTAGTAATTGAAGATCAATAATAGGAGCCTCATTACACGCTTGTTTTATTCACTGTTTCCTGAATGTTGCAGGGGTATTTTTTCTTCCGGTAATGTTCTGTTTCCACAGGCGATACAAGCTATAAAGCAGCAGGGCGCTGCCCAAACCATAACGCTGTACTCCGGTCATATTGAACGAATGCCCGGAGAAAAGAAGGATAAAAATGCCTAAAACGAGTAAAACAGTACTCCTGAAGTAGCGCATTCTATGATGCAATGGTTTTCTTTTCATTGGATCTTAAACTTAACCGGTAATACAAATTTTACCGGAACGGGGCGGTTCGATTGGTAGCCTGGTTCCCAATCGGGCAATAAGCTCACCACACGCACTACCTCTTCATCACAAGCTTCATTTAGGCCGCGCATTATCATGATGTCTCTTACAACTCCATCAGAACCAATGATGAACTGCACGGCTACCATGCCCTCAATCTGATGTTCTAATGCTATCTTGGGATATACCAGATTTTGGTTGATGAACCTGAGCAAGGCCTTTTCTCCACCCGGGAAGCGGGGCATTCTTTCTACAAACTGGTACACCTTTTCCGGTTCCGTGGGGCCTTCGTCTAAAAACACTTCCTCCACATCTTGTGTTTCGTAAGCCAGCGAATCTCCCTCTACGGTAGAAGCTCCCGGATCTACGCGGGCCATCTCTTCCATAGTAGGTATTTCCTCCAATTCGTCAGGCACTTCTTCATCCGGCTTGGCCACCGGGGTCAAAAACTTAAGTGTAGGTTTTTTCTTTAATACCACCTGGCGGGGTGGAGGCTGATCCAACTCAATCGGAGGCGGGGCGGATAATTCGCTATAGCTCACTACTTTTTTTTGAAGCACTGGTTTTTGCGCTGTGCTTTGCCTTTTCAGGTCTATGTGGTGCCACAGCCAGGGTGCGGTAAAACCGCCGGAAACCAATAGTGTGGCAAGTAAAAAGCCCGAAAGCGTAAAGCGTCCGCTCCGTTTGCGCAACTGGTAAGCCCCATACGCTTTGTTCTTGTTTTCAAAAAGCTGCTCGGTTAAATCGGCATACTTTTTCACGGCTGGTGGTTTTTGATCAGGTCTTTTTCCCGGAGGCTTATTTCTGTAATAGCATAACGTTGGATATCCGAAGCTTTCATCTCGTCCAGCACGTCTACCAGGTTCTTGTAAGTTGAGGTTTCCTGGGGTTTAACAAGTACTACCAAACCCGGTATACTGGCTTTGTATTCTTCCAATACCCGATGAATGCCCTCCTTGCCGTAAGAGACTGCTTTTACTTCAGGATCTGTGATCCCCTGGTAATGATACAGGCGGTTGTTGCCGGAGAGTACGATACTAATGGTTTTGGATTCCTTTACGGGCTGTTCTTGCTGTATAGCGTCTGCTTTGGGTTTAACCGGCATCAGCAGTTCCATAGCTTGCGGCCTTGCGAAAGTGGTGGTCAGCATAAAAAAAGTAAGCAATAAAAAAGCCAGGTCTACCATGGGGTTCATGTCAATATCTACACTTTCCCTGCGTGCCCGGGCATCGCGGGAACTGTTTTCTTCATCAAGATTCGTTATTCTTTTGTCGATCATGATGCACGGTCTTCCAGTTCAGTAATAAGGTTAAAGCGGGTGATGTTATTTTCTACTAACATATTCATGATCCTTTTTACCAATGGGTAGGGGGTTTCCTGATCCCCGTTGAGTACAACCCGTATTTTAGGATTGGCGATACGGGCAAACACGATCCAGTCGTCCAACTCATTGTTGAGCGAGTCTATGGGGATGCCCGGCTGTGCAACCTCTTTGCGTTGTGCAGGGGGCATATCGAGTAATTGCGGTAAGTTTGAGACCGGAACACCCATGCTATTGAGAAGTCCAAAGCTTTGCACCTGTGCCGGGGAAAAGCTGATCCCATGGTGTTTACCCATGAGGTCCAGCATTCTTTCACGGGTAAATTTCCCATCTACCCCAAAGAAGATCCTTCCCTCTTCACCAAAAGAAATAGTCATGATATCTGTTTCGGGTAACTTCACCTGGCTTTGCGAGTAGGGGAGTTTTACCTGTAGAGGCTCCTCTGTTTTAAAAGTGGTGGTCAGCATAAAAAAGGTAACCAATAAAAAGGCTAGATCGGTCATCGGATTCATGTCCAGGCGCGGTGTTTTTTGGCTTTTGATCACATTCGGCATATTCAGGCTTTTAGCTTAAAAGCGTTGAGAATGCTAAATACAGATTCATCAATGGCGTAGATGATCTTATCAATGCGGTTGGCGAAGAAGTTATAAAAAACGATGGCTACTACTGCGGTAGAGATGCCCAGGGCAGTGGTAACCAGGGCCTGTGAAATACCATTGGCCAGGCCCACGGCATCCGGAGCGCCCACACGAGCCAGGGCGGCAAAAGCTTTGATCATTCCGGTAACGGTTCCCAATAACCCCATTAAGGTAGAGATGGAAGCCAGAGTAGAGATGATCACCATATTTTCATTGAGCTGAGGCAATTCCAATTGAATCGCTTCTTCCAGTTCTTTTTTCATGCGCAGCACTTTTTGTTCATGAGGCATGGTTTTATTGGCGATAAGCATTTTTAGAGTGGCCATACCATTTTTCACTACATTGGCTACGGAACCACATTGCCTGTCGCATTCCTCTATAATTCTTTCAGGTGCTTCTTCAGCCAGCTTTGATTTTACCCGTTGCACAAAGCTTACATTGCTGCCCTTACCCGCTGCTTTGCTAATAGAAAAAAAACGTTCGATAACGTAGGTAAGCAGGATGAGTTGAAAAGTGATGAGAATGATCACTATCGGGCCCCCTTTGTAAATAGTACCCAGGTAATTGTTCTTGAGGGGTTCGTTAGCCGGATTGTTTCCGACAAAGTTTGCAGGATCGCCTAATATGTAGGTATACAGGAGCCATGCAATGAGAATAGAGAGAGGAATAACGAACCAGATGAGACTGCCTTGTAGCCGGTAACGCACATTTGCCATTTGTGATGTTTTGAGCAGAAAAGTAGGACGGAGATCAGGGCAAAACGATGACCTAGGTCATCGAAAAAGGGAATTCCCCGTAAAACCTCATCTCTGGCAGGGTGATTTAATGTAAGCTTAACATGTAAGAATGAATGAAGAAAGCATGCAGGTAAATTGGGAAACGTTTACTTTGTTATGAGAAAAAAACGATTGGTATTTGTAAAGCAGATGAGTTTTCTAAACGCTTAATAAGAACATAATATAGAGAACTATGCCAAGACCTAAAACAAAAAAAGAACTCCTTACACAAAGCCAGAAGAACTTTGAAAAACTAATGGGTTATATAAGTTCCTTTTCAGGAGAGGAAAAAGATGCGGAATTTCCGGAAGGTACGATGAACCGGAATATCCGGGATGTACTCGCACACCTGCACCACTGGCATTTAATGGTAATGGAATGGTATGAAGTAGGCATGGCCGGAAAAAAACCGGATATACCGGCAAAAGGGTATACCTGGAAAACCACCCCTGTCCTGAAACGCAAAATATGGGAACAGTATAATACCGTGGCACTGGAAAAAATACAACAGCAATTGGCAGGCTCACATGCAGCCATGCAAGAATTGGCCAAAGGCCATACAGACGAGGAGTTGTTTGAAAAGAAGAGGTATAAATGGACGGGTACAACCTCTCTTGGAGCTTACCTTATCTCTGCTACATCAAGCCATTATGACTGGGCGTACAAGCTCATACGAAAAGCAAAAAAGTAGAGAAGCTGCCTTGATGTATCGCCAGGCGCTTTCAGATTTTCAAGGCTATACGTGTCTAAATCCTCTTCTGGAAGGTTATTAAATTGTTTTCTTCTATTTTCGAAGCGTTGCGCCGCATAAAGTGCATGCTTTAAACCTTAACAGTGGAGGACGAGAAAAAAGCGATTGAAGAATTATGGCAAAGGCTGAAAAAGCTCGAGCGCCAGCAGGCTCAGAATACTTCTGAAGTAAATGAATTGCGCAAAGCACTTCACGCGCTTACCACAGAAGAAATACCGCTTACCTCAAACCAGGAAAAGAGAAGAGGGTCCCCGGATGGGGGTGCAGTTCCACCTTCGGCCTCTAAGAGATCGGGTTTGAGAAGGCCCCGCACAGACCTGGAACGCTTTATTGGTGAGAACCTGATCAATAAAATCGGTATTGTGATTACCATCATTGGTGTGGCTATTGGGGTAAAGTACTCCATAGACCAGGACCTCATGGGTACTACAGCACGTGCCGTACTCGTTTATACTGTTGGAGGGGTTTTGTTAGGTATTGGGTTTAAGCTTAAGGCAAAATACGAACAATACAGCGCGGTATTAGTGAGCGGAGCAATGGCTATCGTTTATTTCATTACATACGCAAGCTATACCTTCTATGGGCTTTATTCCCAGGTGCTCACTTTTGCCTTGATGGCAGCGCTTACCGTGTTTACCGTATTGATGGCCCTTTGGTATAACCGCCAGGTAATAGCTCACATTGGTCTAGTGGGGGCTTATGCCGTTCCGTTTTTACTTAGTAATGGTTCAGGGAGTATACAAACGTTACTGATTTATGTAGTAGTCGTTAACCTGGGTATATTTTTTATAGCCCTCAAAAAGTACTGGAAAGCACTTTTCTATGTAAGTTTTTTCTGCAGTTGGTTGATTTTGTCGGCATGGTTGTTTGGGGAATACCAGGCCGAAGAGCACTTTGTATGGGCGCTTGCTTTTTTAAGTATGTTCTTTGTATTGTTTTATTCAAGCTTCCTGGGGTATAAAGCTCGGCATAAGGAGGATTTTAATGGAGGAGACTTGTTTCTTCTTATCAGTAACACTTTCCTGTTTTTCGGGTATGGCAGCTATATATTGCATCGGCAACAGGCCTCTAACCTGGATATCGGTCTGTTTACGGTTATTACGGGTTTGGTCCATGGCTTTGTAAGCATGCTGCTTTACCGGGTTAAACAGTTTGATAAAAAACTGCTCTATTTTCTTTCCGGTTTGGCATTGGTGTTTTTTACCATAGCCATTCCTGTTTATTTTGAAGCCAATTGGGTCACCCTGCTTTGGGCGGCGGAAGCCGGCTTGTTGTTTTACATCGGTCGTAGCCGAAAAATATTCGCATACGAGCGCTTGGCTTATCCTTTACTTCTTCTAACCGTCTTAAGTCTGCTTCATGATTGGATTGTAGGGTATGCATTGCTTGACTTTACGGGTAAAGATGATGATGCCCCCACCTCTTTAATGAACATTTACTTTTTTACCACTTGTGTGGTTTCCCTTATGCTCGCAGCAATTGTGCGTTGGCAACATAATCTTCCTGTATCCCATACTCATGGTCGTTTTGTAAACGATTTGATGCAGACGCTGGTTCCACTATTGTTACTGGGGGTACTTTATTTCGGATTGTTTATTGAGGTATATAATTGGTGGGATACGTATCATATACTCCTTTCTTCAGCTCATGAAAAGCCTGTAAACAGATCCTTGCACACTGATATAGCGCATGCAAAACAACTCTGGCTAATCAACTACAGTTTGTTTTTCTTCACCGTTATTTCATGGGTGAACATAAAATTCATTCAAAATACACGCTTTGGTATTTTGAACCTGGGAATAAACTTACTGGTGCTTTTGATCTATTTGCACTACGGACAGAAAGCATTACATGCATTATTGGAAAGCTACGAAAAGGGAGATGCCTTCTTCGGGCTATTTAATATTGGGATGCGTTATGTAAGTGTGGTTTTCATAGGAGGAGTGTTATTCACTTGTTACCGCTACGTAAGGCAGCAGTTTTTGCCTATGGTCTATCAACGTCCTCTTGACCTTATACTACATTTTATACTTCTTCTTTTGCTAAGTAGCGAGCTGGTACAATGGTTGGAGTTAGCCGGTAATCAACATGTGTTTAAGCTAGGAATAAGTATTTTATGGGGAGGGTACGCTCTTTTACTTATCTCTCTGGGCATATGGAGGGGAAAGAAGCATTTACGCGTTAGTGCCATATTGCTTTTCGGGGCTACCTTAGTAAAAGTATTCTTATATGATCTTTCTTCTTATAGTGCGTTTTCCAAAACCATTGCTTTTGTTTCTTTAGGTATGCTGTTGCTCATCATATCTTTTTTGTATAATAAGTATAGCCATTTGGTAACCGGAGAAGAAGGTCTGTATAAGAAGAAGAAAAACAGTGAGGAACAAAGCTGAAAAGCCTTACGTACAAGGACTTCATGCACGGGTAAGTACTCTTTAGGGTTGTATTTTTTTAATCTTGTTTGTACTGTTTAGCCAACGAAATATTAAACCAGAGTAAACCGTAGCGGGAAAGTAAATTCTGTAGCTTTACAATAAAAACGTCTCTATGCAAACCATCTTGGGTGCCGGTGGAGCTATAGGTACAGCACTGGCTGAAGCGCTTAACGCCTATACAAAACACATTCGCTTGGTAGCCCGTAACCCGGCTAAGGTTAATGAAACCGATACTTTGTTTAAAGCAGATCTGCTTAACGCAGACGAAACAATGGCTGCTGTGGCAGGATCTGAAGTGGCTTACCTTACCGTTGGGCTACCTTATAAGGCCAAAGTATGGAAAGCACAATGGCCCGTGTTAGTGGAAAACGTCATGAAAGCTTGTAAAGCACATAAAGCTAAGCTTGTGTTTTTTGACAACCTCTACATGTATGATCCGCGGGATTTAAATCCGGCTACGGAAGAGTCCACCATTAACCCGCCTAGCGAAAAAGGAAAAGTGAGAGCCGCAATTGCTAAAAAGCTTTTACTGGCGGGGAAGAGGGGAGACCTGGAAGTACTCATCGCACGTAGTGCAGATTTTTATGGCCCCGGTATTGCCCAAAATTGTATGCTAAACGAAACGGTTGTAAAAAACCTGGCTAGTGGAAAAGCCGCCACCTGGCTGGGGGACATGCGATACCGGCATTCTTTTACCTATACCCCGGATGCGGCAAAAGCGACCGCTTTACTGGGCAATACAGCAAGTGCTTACGGGCAGGTATGGCATCTGCCCACAGCAGATAATCCCCCTACAGGGAGACAATGGGTAGACATGATAGCAGGTTTGCTAGAGGTAAAACCAAAAGCGCAGAACGTACCAAAATGGATGGTTCGTATACTCTCTCTCTTTGTGCCTGTAATGCGCGAAATGATAGAGATGATGTACCAATACGAGCGCGATTACGTATTTGAGAGCTTCAAGTTCCAGGAACATTTTGATATGGAACCTACCCCTTATGAAAAGGGGATTAAAGAACTGATCAAGCGCGATTATCCCGATAGGGTGAAGCAGGATTGATTTTTTTAGCTAAGATCTTTTTGACACTTTTGGATAAAATTTCCTGCTATGAAATTATGTCTGGAATGTGGTAGCCAATTATTTGGAAGGGTAGATAAGAAATTCTGCAACGATAGCTGCCGAAACGGTTACAACAATCGCGAAAATGCAGTTACCAATAACCTGGTGCGAAAAATCAACCGCCGATTAGGGAAAAACCGAAGAATACTTGCAGAACTCAATCCAAAGGGTAAGAGCCGGACAACGCGGGATATTCTTGTTGGGAAAGGGTTTGAGTTTAACCTGTTTACTACTGTATACGTGAATAAGAAGGGAGGCACCTATTTCTTTTGTTATGACCAGGGATACATTGAGTTGGAAGACGGAACTTTAGCCTTGGTATTGAAGCACGAAGATATTTGAGTTTTGCCGGTATATAAGGGGGAATAGGCTTTAAAGCTTAGCATCTTCTTTAAGTAATTCCGGATACTTTGCTTTAAAGCGATTTAAACGTGGAACGGAAACTTTTCGAACGTAGGGATTATCCGGGTTTTTTTTCTCGTAATCCTGGTGGTAATCTTCTGCAGGCCAAAACCTTTCAAAAGACACTATCTCTGTAGCGAGGGGTTTTTCATAGAGCGTACTGTTCGCCAGGCTATCTCGATACGCTGTGGCTACTTCTTTTTCCTTTGTGTTTTGATAAAAAATGACGGAGCGATACTGCCTGCCAAAGTCTGGCGCCTGACCGTTTGCCGTGGTGGGGTTGTGAGAGCCGTAATAGACCTTTACAAGCGTTTTGTAGTCCACTTTTTCGGGATCATACAATACCTTTACGGCTTCGGCATGTCCTGTTCTTCCAGCACTTACCTCGCTGTATGTAGGTTTTTTTTCTTCCCCACCTGAATAACCACTAATGGCCTCATGCACGCCCTCCACACTTTCAAAAATAGCTTCAACACACCAGAAACAACCACTGGCGAAGTAAGCTGCGTGCTCAAATTCGCCTACTTGCTGTACATTTTGAGTATCTGTAGCGCTCATTTTATTTTCTCCACTACCATTAAACTGCTTGCAAGCCCATAGGGAAAAAGATAAAAAGATCAAAAAAGCGTTTTTCATAAAAGTATGGATTTACTGAAGGTTTACGAAAGCAGTTTCGTCAATACTAAAGCCATTTTCTGTTTGTGTGTTGATTCTAAAGCCGTATATCCCCTTGTTTTTCTGGTAAAAAGTGGTGTCTTCACTCTGGTTAATGTGGATAATGTAATGGCTTGGATACGTGCCGTTGGACCCATTTGCTGTTATAGTGGTTAAGCGGGGTAAGAACGTATCAAATAAATTAATCCCTGCCGGGATGCTGTCCTCTTCAAAATAGAGAGGCTTATCGCATAGCAAAATAGGATCTCCTACAATTTTTTCCAATACAGTGGATACTACTTCATCATTTAAGCGTTGCTTACTATCCAGCCGCAGCAAAATAGGCTCGTTATTAAAAGGGCCGGTGAAAGCTTGTATATCATTTTCCGATTGTACAGGAAACAAAGCGCTATCCACGCCTACCGGGCCTACATCTTTTTGGCAGCCTGTGGTGATTCCAACCAGGGTCAAAAGAAATAAAAGTCTTAAACGTTTAACAAAAAAGCCTTGGTTAAAAGTTTGGCTTGAGCATATACTTCTTGTAAAAATCATCAATAACTTTAACGGCATCATCTGGTGTATCTACGAGTTTAAACAAATTTAGGTCTTCCTCACTAATGTTGTTTTCCGCTTCAAGCAAAGTGGCTTTAATCCATTCGATGAGCCCTGTCCAAAACTTGGTGCCTACAAGTACAATAGGGAAACGGCCAATTTTGAATGTTTGTATAAGCGTGATCGCTTCAAACAGCTCATCTAAGGTGCCAAGGCCGCCGGGCATTACTACAAATCCCTGGCTGTACTTCACAAACATTACTTTACGTACGAAGAAATAGTCAAAATCCAGGCTTTTATCATGATCGATATGCGGGTTGGGTTTTTGCTCAAAGGGAAGATCAATGTTTAACCCTACAGATATACCACCTCCCCGTTGTGCGCCCCTGTTTCCCGCTTCCATTATGCCCGGACCCCCACCGGTAATTACCCCATAGCCTTTTGCGGTGAGTTTAAAAGCAATTTCTTGCGCCTGCCTGTAGTATGGGTTATCCGGTTTGGTACGGGCTGAACCGAAGATACTTACGCAGGGTCCTATGCGGGAAAGAGATTCGTAGCCATTGACAAATTCCGACATGATCTTAAAGATGGCCCAACTGTCATTGCTCCTGATCTCGTTCCAGCTTTTGGGCTGGAACACCTTTTTTATTTTTTCTTCAGAACTCTTTTCTGCTGACATATAAGGTGTTTTCGTCCGTTGTTACTCTATGCTTTCTTTTACCAGGGCTTGGCGGTTCAGTTCCGGTTTCAGGTATTTTCCGGTATAACTTGTTTTGTGCCGGATCAGCTCTTCGGGAGTACCACTGAAAACAACTGTACCGCCTCTTTCGCCTCCTTCCGGGCCTATGTCAATAATGTGATCCGCTTTTTTAATCACATCCATGTTGTGTTCAATGATCAACACACTATTTCCCCGGTTTACCAAACGATCAATTACGTCCATAAGTACCCGCACATCTTCAAAGTGCAAGCCCGTAGTAGGTTCATCTAATATGTATAGTGTTTTTCCGGTATCGCGCTTGCTGAGTTCCGTGGCTAACTTCACGCGTTGCGCTTCTCCGCCACTCAGGGTTGTACTTTGTTGTCCGAGGGTAATGTACCCAAGACCAACGTCTTTAAGCGTCTTTATCTTATTGTAGATCTTCGGGATGTGCTCAAAAAACTCACTGGCCGTGTTTACACTCATATCCAACACATCGGCAATGGATTTTCCCTTGTAGCGTACCTCCAGCGTTTCCCGGTTAAACCGTTTGCCCTGGCAGGTTTCACATGGTACATATACATCCGGCAAGAAGTTCATTTCAATAACCCTTATGCCGGCACCTTCACACGTTTCACACCTGCCTCCTTTTACATTAAAGGAAAAACGCCCGGGTTTGTACCCACGTACCTTAGACTCCGGGAGGTTGGCAAACAAATCGCGTATGTTGGAGAGTACTCCTGTATAGGTTGCGGGGTTGGAACGTGGGGTACGCCCTATGGGGGATTGGTCAATATCAATTACTTTATCGATATGTTCTAAACCCTTTAAGCTTTTGTATGCAAGGGGCTTTTTCACACTCTTATAAAAATGTGCGCTTAATGCGGGATAAAGCGTTTCGTTGATCAAAGTAGATTTACCGCTTCCTGAAACACCGGTAACTACTACCAGGTTTCCAAGGGGGATATCTACAGAGACGTTTTTAAGGTTATTGCCTTTGGCTCCTTTTAATACGAGCTTGTTTCCATTGTCCGATCTGCGCTCTTCCGGTACGGCAATTTCCTTTTCTCCGGTGAGGTATTGCGCAGTAAGGCTTCCCGATTCCAATATAGTAGGCAATTGACCGTGCGCTACGATCTCACCACCTCGTCTCCCGGCAAAAGGACCAATGTCCAGAATATGATCTGCTGTCTCTATCATATCGCGGTCGTGTTCTACTACAATAACCGAATTGCCTACATCCCGGAGCTCTTTTAAGCTTTCGATCAGTTTGTGGTTGTCACGCTGGTGTAGCCCTATACTAGGCTCATCTAAGATATACAACACATTAACCAGCTGCGAACCGATTTGGGTAGCCAGCCGGATGCGTTGCGCTTCACCTCCGCTCAGGCTTTTGGCCGGTCGCGTGAGGCTTAAATAGTCGAGGCCTACATTGAGGAGGAATTTACTCCTCGTGCGCAATTCTTTAAGTATTTCCCGGGCAATGAGTTTTTGATGCTCGTTTAAGCGAGGTTCCACCTCGTTAAACCAGGCGTGTAGCTTTCCGATATCCAAGGCCGCGAGTTCAGATATATTATAGCCGTCAATTTTAAAATGGCGTGATTCCAGTTTTAGGCGTTGGCCTTTGCATTCCGGGCATACCACCTGGTTCATGAACCCCCCGGCCCAGCGTTGGATGCTTTTGCTTTTAGCGGTTTCGGATTGACTTTCCAAAAAAGGAATGACCCCCTCAAAGTTTATGCTGTATTTGCGGGTGATGCCGAGATTTTTGTTTTCTACTTCAAAGGCTTCGTCACTCCCGTATAGGACTACATCAAGCCCTTCTTTTGAGATGTCTTTGATAGGCGTATTTATATCGAACCCGTATTTGTCTCCAATAATTTCCAACTGGTTGAATATCCAGGTGCGCTTGTATTCACCCAATGGAGCCAGTCCTCCTTTTTTTATACTCAGTTTGGCATCCGGAATAACCTTATCCATGCTGATTTCTGAAACCTGGCCCAGGCCATTGCAACGAGGGCATGCCCCCTTTGGGGAGTTAAAAGAGAAGGTGTTGGGTTCTGGTTCTGGATAAGCGATACCCGTAGTAGGGCACATTAAGTTGCGGCTGAAGAACTGAGGCTTTTTAGCTTCCTGCTCCAGTATCATCATTACTCCCTGTCCCTGCTGTAAAGCCACGGCTATGGAATCCCGCAGTCGTTTATCATCAGTAACGTCTACCTTAAGCCGGTCTATCACTACTTCAATATCGTGCGTTTTATAGCGGTCGAGTTTCATGCCTTTCTCCACATCCCGTATTTCTCCATCTACGCGAACTTTTACGAAGCCCTGTTTGGAAATGTATTCAAAAAGCTCTCTGTAATGCCCCTTTCGGGAACGTACTAAAGGAGCCAGGATATTAATGCGCTTTTCAGCAAACTTTTCTATAATGAGATCGCGGATCTGCTCATCGGTATAGCTTACCATTTCTTCGCCCGTATTGTAGGAATAGGCGATGCTTGCACGGGCATAAAGCAGGCGTAGGAAATCGTAGATCTCGGTCACGGTGCCTACTGTAGAGCGCGGGTTTTTGCTGGTAGTTTTTTGCTCTATAGAGATAACCGGGCTTAGGCCATTTATTTTATCTACATCAGGCCGCTCCAGGTTTCCCAAAAACTGCCGGGCATAAGCCGAAAAGGTTTCTATATACCTTCTTTGTCCTTCGGCATAAATGGTATCAAAAGCCAGGGATGATTTGCCACTGCCACTCAAACCGGTAATAACTACGAGTTGATTGCGTGGTATGTTTACATCTATGTTTTTGAGGTTATGTACACGGGCCCCGAGTACTTCTATGTGGTCTTCGTGTGGAAGCGCAGCTTCACTCATGGATTTCAGCAATTTGAAGGGGCAAAAGTAGTGAACACCGAAAGGCTAGAAAAGGTTTAGTTTTATGAGATTTGCTTGATATCGCTTATGTCGGAAATGCGATGTGATGCGTTTGTATAGGCAACGCTTTACGGTTGTTGCCTTAGAAACAAAAGCTAACTTTTAACGCATTTTGCTTCGCAAATTCACCTATATTTGCCGCATTTTGAAACCGCACCTTAAACGTATTTCATGAAGAGGTTACTTCTCTTGGTTTTAACCATTGGGCTTTTGAGTAGCTGTGTGCCCAAAAAACGACTTACCTACCTGCAGCAAGCTGAAGATACTCCTTCCTCTACCACTTATACCTTACAACGTTCCAAATACCAGGTGCAGCCCAATGATATATTAAGTATAACCATTCGAACTTTTGACCAGCAAACAGCAGAGCTGTTTAATTCGGCATCGAATTCGGCAAATAACCTTGTGGCCGGGGATATCCTGTTTTACCTCAATGGATATTCGGTAGATGCGGGAGGCTTTATCGAAATGCCGGTCGTGGGTAAAATACAGGTATTGGGTAAAAACATAGAAGAGGTACAGGAAGTTGTACAAAATAAGTTATCCACCTATTTTAAACAAGATGCCGCTTTTGTAACGGTTCAGCTAGCAGGAATACGTTTTAGTGTGGTTGGAGATGTGGCCCTCCCTGGCAAATACCTGATCTACCAAAACCAGGTAAACATTTTCGAAGCTTTGGCTCGAGCAGGGGATATCACTTTAGTTGGGGATCGAAAACAGGTGCAGATCGTACGCCAGCAACCGGAAGGAGTCAACATTTTTGAACTTGACCTTACCGATGCTAACGTGATCAATTCTCCACAGTATTTCATCCAACCTAATGATATCATTAATGTAAAGCCTCTGAGTCAAAAGTCATTGGGTATTGGTACTACCGGCTTTCAAACCTTTGCTTCCATCTTAGGTATAGTGGCCAGTGCAGCTACCCTGATCTTTACTTTATCGAGAATTGAGTAGTGTTTACATAATCATTTAATAAGTCCTTAACGGCTTCGGCCCATAAGAACAACGCTTAAAGAATCTTTTATATATGCAGGCAAACCCTAACCAGCCTTATACTAATCCCCAGCTACAAGAGGAGGAAAGCATTGATTTAAAGGCGATTTTATTCAAATTCATAGCTGCGTGGCCGTATTTTTTAGGGGCCGTTTTTATTGCCCTGGTGTTGGCTTTTTTGGTAAACCGCTACACTACCCGCATCTACAATGTAAAAAGTGTAGTGCTTATTGAAAGCGAAGGAAAAAGCGCCATGGGGCAGGAAGCGCTTATGGAGGCCCTGGGCTTTTACAACCCACGCCTTACGTTTGAAAATGAGGTGGTTATCCTGAAATCTCATTCTTTGACAGAGCGCACGCTAAGAAAACTCGATTTTGAAGTGTCTTACTTCACGGAAGGGCGTTTAAAATCTTCGGAGCTGTATCCAAACCCATATTTCAAGGTAGAACTTGACCCGGCTCATGTGCAATGGATAAGTGAAGAACCCCTCGGTATAGCGTTTACCGGAAAAAACAAGGTTGAGTTACGTTTCCCTGAGGAGGGAAAATTATACAGGTATGATAGCTCTGCCTACGTAGAAGACATGGATTCAAACGGGGAGTTTAATAAAATAAACTTACCTTATAACCAGGTAATAGAGGCAACGATAGGAGAGTGGATAGAAGGACCGGGTTATCGCTTCAGGATAGTGGCAGGAAGTAAGTCCGTTACGGACGAAGACAAACGCTTCCGCTTTCGCTTCAATGACAATAAAAACCTAATCAAGTATTATCACGAACACATTAAGGTAGATCCTACAGCTGAAGGCTCCTCGGTGGTAGATATCAAATTAACGAGCCCAACTCCCGAAAAGGCCAGGGCATATATCAATGTACTTACGGCAGAATACTTGCAATTAGGCCTGGAAAGTAAAAATGAAATTGCAAAAAACACCCTTTCTTTTATCAGTTCCGAATTGGTAGGCATTGAGGATTCCCTGGCCCGGGTAGAAGATATCCTGCAACGTTTTCGTTCAGAAAACAAAGTGGTAGATCTGAGTGAAGAAGGAAAAGAGATATTTAACCGTTTGTATGAACTCGAAGCAGAGTATTCCCAGCAGCAAACGCGTCAGAAGTATTATGAGTATTTGTATGAGTATTTACAGGAAGAAAGGGACTTAAGCACGGTTGTAGCGCCTTCTTCTATGGGCGTGGAAGACCCTTTATTGGTTGAGCTTATTGGTAATCTAAGCGAGCTGTATGTGCAGCGGAATGCCCTGGGGGTGGGCATTACTTCGGAAAACCCGCGCGTGATCCAGGTGGATGCACAGATCCGTTCCGGCCGTAAGGTGTTGGAAGAAAACTTGAAAAACATTTTACAAAGCTCGGCCATCCTTTTAAAAGACCTGCAGGCCCGCATCCGTACCCTGGAACGGCAGGTAAGTTCCTTGCCTAAAACAGAACGGGACCTGCTCAACATTCAACGTAAGTTTGAGCTCAACGAAAATCTGTACGTATTCTTAATGCAGAGAAAAGCAGAAACGGGTATTGCGATGGCCTCCAATCTGCCGGATAACAAGATCATTGACAGGGCCTTAATAGATGATGAGCCTATTAAACCGAAATCAGTACTTAATTACGCGATTGCGTTGGTACTAGGTCTTATTCTGCCTGCCGGTTTTTTATTGGGACGCGATTATTTCGATACAAAGATCCGGCTTAAAGAGAACGTAGAAAAGATCACGAGACTTCCTATCCTGGGGCTGATAGGCCACAGCAGCAAGCCCACTAACCTTATCGTTTTGGAACATCCCAAAAGTAGCCTGGCCGAGTCTTTTAGAGCAATTCGGGCAAACCTGCGTTTTCTGGATGGGGAAGGGAGAAATAAAAAAGTGTTTATGATCACTTCTTCTGTGGGCGGAGAAGGTAAAACCTTTAACTCCATTAACCTGGCTTGTGCCCTGGCGCTGGGTAAAAAGAAAACTATTTTGGTGGGCGTAGATCTGCGCAAGCCCAAGATCTACAATGACTTTGGTTTAGAAAACAAAGCGGGCTTGAGTTCTTATTTAGTTGGTCAGCACAGCAAAGAAGAGGTGATCCAGCATACAAAACTGGAGTACCTTGACTTGATTTCTGCCGGGCCTATACCCCCTAATCCCTCCGAGCTTATTCTCTCGGAAAAGTTCCAGGGGCTTATTGCCGAGTTGAAGGGGTTCTACGACTATGTGATCCTGGATACACCCCCGGTAGGTCTGGTGGCCGACAGTTTTGAAATTATGAAGCTGGTAGATTTTAGCTTTTACGTAGTGCGTCAGGACTACACGGACAAAAACATCTTTAAAGCTTTACAAGAGCGCTTTAGCGGAGAGCAACAACGGCAAATGGGGATCATCATCAATGATTATAGCTTGAAAGGGACGGGTTACGGCTACGGCTACGGCTACGGCTACGGCTATGGCTATGGCTATACTGATGATGAAGAGATAAAGCCTTTCTGGAAGCGTCTATTTAGAAGGTAATCCCGATAAAAAATTCATGGCGCAAGCGAAGATTTAATTGGGGGTTAATTGTACAGCAGTTTTATATGAGTGTCTAGCAACCCTCTCAATTAGCTGTGTAATAGCACCAGGTCACCTTACTGGGGCTACTGATTTGATTACCACATAATAACGGCATTAGTTAAGTTAGCCAAATTCAATGCCATACAAAAAGCGAGGTTTTTGCGAAGTCTGGTTCTCCTCCTGTGAAGGCTATAACAATACACCAAATACATATATACGAAAGCATAAATTAATGAGTAACGGCTTGCTTGCTTCAATAGAATAGATACATTTGTGGATGTGATTGAGTAAAAAAAGTACTCAATAATATACTAAATACACTTATTAAGGCTAAAAGTAGTTTGAAGTTGTTGCCTAAGTTTTTTGAATCCCGGCACGACTGCTTACTTAATTGCGTTGAGTGAAGAGTTTGGTAATAGCACAAACCCTGTTCGTGTCGAGCTCAATCGTTTTGAGGGGGCGATGTGCTGGCGAGTGGATAAAAGGGTAACCGGAAGTTCTTCTATGCCAATAAGCAACATCCCCTTTTAAAGGCATTCTTAACATATTAATAGATTGTTGAAATTTACTGGTATGGATCAAATTGTAAAACGTGTTATCGATAGCCTGGCAGTATAGAGAGGGTATAAGTAAAGAATTGGTTGACGAAATACTGTAATTTATGGATTATTTGGATTTAATATGTAGGCGAAAAGCCTTATTTACAAAAGATTTATCCCGATTAGATACCATTCTTCAACAGACAGTATCGAGCTCCTCATTTCTTGTTTTGGGTGGGGCGGGATCTATAGGTCATGCGGTTGTAAAAGAGATATTTAAACGTAACCCTAAAAAGCTTTATGTAGTTGATATATCAGAGAATAATCTAGTGGAGTTGGTGCGAGATATTCGCAGTTCCTTAGGTTATATTGATGGGGATTTTAAAACGTTTGCTTTGGATATAGGCTCTTGGCAATATGATGCTTTTGTAGAGCAAAGTGGAACATTTGATTATGTGCTTAATCTATCAGCCCTTAAACACGTGAGAAGTGAAAAGGATGTTTTTACCTTAATGCGTATGATAGAAGTAAATATCTTTAACACTGAAAAAACCATCAAGCAGAGTATAGCTCAAGGTGCTAAAAAGTATTTTTGTGTTTCTACGGATAAGGCCGCAAATCCCGTAAATATGATGGGGGGGTCAAAGAAGATAATGGAAATGTTCGCGATGCGTTATAGTACGCAAATTGATATCTCAATGGCCCGTTTTGCGAATGTCGCTTTTTCTGATGGCTCGCTTTTGCATGGCTTTAATCAACGCATACAAAAGCGGCAACCTATAGTGGCACCCAATGATATAAAAAGATATTTCATAACCCCCCAAGAGTCGGGAGAATTGTGCTTATTGTCATGCGTATTTGGTGGGAATCGAGACATTTTTTTCCCAAAAATAAGTGAAGAGCTACATCTTATTACTTTTTCTGAGATCGCTATTCGATTTTTGAAAAGTCGGGGGTATGACGCATACTTTTGCAACGATGAAACAGAAGCTAGAAGACTAGTTGATTCTTTGCCCAAACAGGGTAAGTGGCCTTACTTGTTAGCCGCTAGTGATACCACGGGAGAAAAAGACTTTGAAGAGTTTTTTACCGATAAGGAAACTCTTGACATGGACAGATTTGAGAGCCTCGGAGTAATAAAAAATAGTTTTGTCAACAATGAGGGGAAGTTAAAACACTTTGAGTCGGTAATTGCCTCAATCAAAGGCCAAACGTCCTTTTTAAAAGAAGAAGTAGTGTCCCTTTTTCATGAAATGATACCAAATTTTGGCCATCAGGAAAAAGGAAAATACTTAGACAGTAAAATGTAAAGGAAAACTTATGGCAAATGAGTTACAAAGTATAACGGATGCCATCCGGGAGAGATTTAATACCACTAAGTTTATTCCCTTACATGTGCCTCAGTTTTGGGGAAAAGAAAAAGAGTACCTAGCAGAAACTATTGATAGCACTTATGTATCGTCGGTTGGTGCTTATGTAGACCTTGTAGAGGGTCAAATGGCCCGGCTTACCACAGCAGCTAAGGCTACAGCAGTGGTAAACGGGACATCTGGTCTGCAGGTATGCTTGCGTATTGCGGGAGTACGTACAGGTGATGAAGTGATTACGCAAGCTTTGACTTTTGTTGCCACTGCCAATGCAATTGCTTATAACCATGCAATACCTATATTTATAGATGTAGATCAAGATACGATGGGGCTTTCGCCAAAGGCTTTAAGGGCCTTTTTAGAAGAATTTGCAGATCTCAGGGAAGACGGTTGCTATAATAAGAAAACAAATAGGAAAATAGCAGCGTGTATACCTATGCATACGTTTGGCTTTATGTGCCGAATAGATGAAATTGTTTCTGTCTGTACACAATGGAAAATTCCGGTAGTAGAAGATGCTGCAGAAGCTCTGGGTAGCAAATATAAAGGACGCTCTGCCGGTACTTTTGGGCAATCGGGAGTGTTTTCTTTCAACGGCAATAAGATAATAACATCGGGAGGTGGAGGGGTAATTGTTTCTTCAGAACCGCAATATGCTGCAAAAGCAAAATATCTTACCACTACAGCAAAAGTTTCCCATAAATGGGAGTATGTGCACGATGAAATGGGCTACAATTTTAGGATGCCCAATCTAAATGCTGCTTTACTATCTGCTCAACTGGAGGAATTTGATGTTTATAAGGACGCCAAACGCACACTGTACAATGAATATCAAGATGTTTTTGACAACAGTAGCCTAAAATTAGTTGCTGTTCCAGAGCACACAGAATGGAATTACTGGCTTATGAGTGTTATGGCAGAAGATAAGGAGCAGCGCGATATGTTTCTTAATGAAACTAACGGAAATGGTGTGATGACGCGCCCTATTTGGCAATTGATGCATCGTTTACCGATGTATGCGCACTGCCAACGTGATGCTCAGAACAATGCGGAGTTTTTGGAAGCACGAATTGTAAACATTCCCAGTAGTGTCAGGAAAAGATAATGCTTGCATTCTTTTAGGCTATTCCGGTCATGCTTTTGTAGTGGCTGAAGCACATCTGTTGTCTGGAGGAAGATTAGATCGATATGCCGATTTGCTCGAGCGTACTTTCAACCCGTTTGAGTTAATCTACGCAGGTAGTGAACAGGATGAGAACTTTCCCTTTTGGAAAAAAGAGACTAGCTTTATTTTAGGCATAGGTAACAATGCAGTGCGAACAAAAGTAGCTGCCTTAGTACGTCATAAAGGCTTTGATTGCGCTGTTGTAACGCACCCTTCGGCAAGGGTTTCTTCAACCACGAAGGTAAGTGCTGGAACTTTTATTGCCAGAAATGTGGCGGTAAATCCATTTTGCACAATAGGCACGGATGTCATTTTGAATACTTCCTGTAGCATTGATCATCAATGCAATATTGGGAATGGAGTACATGTTGCACCTGGAGCAGTGTTGGCAGGCAATGTAAAAGTGGGAGAACGTAGTTTTATTGGAGCAAACAGCGTAATCAAACAGGGTGTAATTATAGGAAATGATGTGGTGGTGGGAGCGGGAGCCGTTGTGTTACACGATATTGTATCCAATGAAACGGTTGTCGGAAATCCCGCGCGGACACTAAAAAAGAACAAATTGTGAAACGCACTTTGATCATAGCAGAAGCAGGAGTAAACCATAATGGCGACATGGAAATTGCCAAAAAGCTAGTTGATGCTGCTGTAGAGGCTAAAGTAGATTTAGTAAAGTTTCAAACCTTTAAAGCAGACACCATCGTAAGCCCTGCCGCAAAAAAAGCTGCCTATCAAAGCAGAAACATTCAAGATAAGGATGAGTCCCAATACGGAATGTTAAAGAAATTAGAACTTAGTGATGAACAGCACCATACATTAGTCGCTTATTGCAAAAAAAAAGGGGTTGAGTTTTTTTCAACAGCATTTGATATAGAAGGGCTGGGTTATCTGAATGAATTGGGCTTTAGACGGTTTAAAGTACCAAGTGGAGAAATCACCAATTATCCGTACTTGAAAAAGTTGGCGTTTCTTAAAAAGCCAGTTATTTTATCTACAGGAATGGCGACTCTTGAAGAAGTTAAGGCCGCTCTAGATGTACTTTCTTCAGAAGGATTATCCAGGGAAAGTATTACAATCTTACATTGTAATACACAATATCCAACTCCTATGGAAGATGTAAACCTTTTGGCCATGCATCATATTGCTAAAGAGTTAAAGGTGGCAACGGGATATTCCGATCATACTTTAGGCATCGAAGTTCCAATTGCAGCCGTTGCCTTAGGGGCCGAAGTCATAGAGAAGCATTTTACGCTAGACAGGTCCATGGCTGGGCCGGATCATAAAGCGTCTTTAGAGCCCGAGGAGTTGAAATCGATGGTTAGTGCCATAAGAAATGTGGAACAAGCTATTTCTGGAAGCGGAAGAAAGGAAGTTAGTAGAAGTGAAAGTGAAAATAAAGTAATAACTAGAAAAAGTGTCCACTTTAGTAAAGCTTTAAAGTCAGGTATGGTGATTACTGAGTCGGATTTAATTGTACTTAGGCCTGGAGATGGAATTTCGCCATTTGATTGGAGTAAAGTAATTGGTAAGACATTGACTCAAGATGTAGAGGGATTTTCTAAGGTTAAATGGGAAATGCTTAGTTCTTCATGAAAAAGCAAAGCATAGCCATATTAACCAGCTCTAGAGCTGATTACGGAATATACCTGCCCCTTCTAAAAAAGTTGGTGAAACATGATGAATTTAGTGTTCGCTTGGTTGTTTTTGGGATGCACAACCTGGATTCTTTTGGAATGACAAAGAGTCAAATTATAAAGGATGACCTGGCTCCAATAGACACTATAGAAGGAATGAAAGATGGTGATTCCGCACAAATGATAGTTCAAAACTATGGGAGGTTGATTTTGAGTTTTGCAGATTATTGGAGTACCCACTCTTACGATATAATTATAGCGCTTGGAGACAGATTTGAAATGTCAGCAGCAGTTCAGAGTATTATTCCTTTTCAAGTACCAATAGCACATTTACACGGCGGAGAAACTACTTTGGGAGCCATCGACAACACTTATAGACATCAAATTAGTCTTGCTTCTACATTACATTTTACAGCCACTGAGCAGTTTAGTCAAAAGTTAAAGTGTTTTGTACAAGAGCCAAAAAATGTTTTAACTGTTGGAGCACTTAGTTTAGACGGCATTCTGGATATAGCGCTTCCTGCTTGGAGTGAGGTAAGAAGGCAGTTTAAAATCCCCAATAAGAAGTTTATTTTAATTACCGTTCATCCTGAAACGTTAGATTATAATCGAAATATTGAGTTTTCATATGAGCTAAAGCAGGCTCTGGTACACTTGGTGGGTCAGTTTCATCTGGTTATTACAGGTACAAATGCAGATACTGCGGGGAGTATATTTATCAATTGTTTTAAAGAGCTAAAGAACAAATATCCTGATCAGATAAGTTTAATAGAGAGCTTAGGTAAAGCAAATTATTTTGCTGCTATTAAAGCATCAGAAATGCTTTTAGGTAATACATCAAGCGGTATTATTGAAGCAGCATCTTTTGGGAAATATGTGGTGAATGTAGGAGATAGACAATTGGGGAGATTGCAAAGTGATAACGTATTCAATGTACCTTTTAAATCAAGTGCTATTGTTGAAACCGTTAACCTATTATATAAAAAGAGTGACTTTAAGGGTGTCAATATTTACCATATATCAAACAGTTCTGGTCTAATAATTAACCACTTAAAAAATTACCTGTTAGAAAAAAATGAGGAATTTCCAAGATCATTTGATTAACCAAGAGGCAAAAGTGCGTGATGCACTGGTTGCCCTAGAAAAGTTAGCTGCGGATGCCATTCTCTTTGTGGTTGATAAGGATCACATTCTTTTGGGTAGCTTAACAGATGGGGATATTAGACGGGGCCTGATTAGGGGGTTAGGCCTAGAGAATCGTATCCTTGATTTTATTCAAGTAAACCCAAAGTTTATCAGAAAACACAAATATGACATAAAGGACATAGTAAGATATAGAGAAGCCAATTTTAAATTATTGCCGGTAATAGACTCACAGAATAAGGTATGTAACATAATTAATTTTAGATTTTTAAGCTCTTACTTGCCGGTTGATGCCGTAATTATGGCCGGGGGAAGGGGTACTAGGTTACAGCCTTTAACCGATGCCGTACCAAAACCACTGCTAAAAGTGGGAGACAAGGCAATTATAGACCATAATATTGATCGATTAAGAAAATTTGGAGTAGATGATTTTTGGCTGTCGATCCGGTATCTTGGAGAGCAATTAGAAGCTCATTATGGAAATGGGGAAAGTAGGGGGATAAGCATGCATTATGTATGGGAAAACGAACCTTTAGGCACCGTAGGAGCAGCTAGAAATATTGAAAACTTTGGACACAATGCAGTGTTGCTTACTAACTCTGATATTTTAACCACTTTAAACTATGAGGACTTTTATCTGGATTTTCTAGAAAAGGATGCGGATATGTCCGTAGTTACCATTCCTTATCAAGTAGATGTGCCCTATGCTGTCATGGAAACAGTTGAGAACCTAGTTACCTCTTTCAAAGAAAAGCCAACCTATACCTACTATTCAAATGGAGGAATTTATTTGATGAAGCGGGAAGTTCTAAGAAAAATTCCCAAAGACACTTTTTACAATGCCACAGATTTGATGGGCCAATTGCTAAAGGATGGGGCAAAGTTGATTTCTTATCCGATGCGTCAATACTGGTTAGATATAGGTAAACATGATGATTATAAAAAGGCTCAAGAGGATATAAAACATTTAAGCTTGTAGTTATATGGATAAAGTCTTGATTACCATTTGTGCGCGTGGAGGGTCTAAAGGTATACCTGGAAAAAACATTAAGGAGTTGAATGGCAAGCCTTTACTTCACTACTCCTTAGAGTTGGCTCAACGCCTTAGAGCAGATTGGGAAGCAGACATTCAATTAAGTACTGATAGCCAAGAAATCTTGAACTGCGCTAGTGATTTAGGTTACTCAACTCAATACGTCAGACCAGCAAAATTATCAACGGATAAGGCTGGAAAACTTTCCGCAATTGAAGATGCTATGCATTTTGCTGAAAAGCAAAATGGGCTAAGCTATTCTTATGTGTTAGATTTAGATGTTACATCACCTTTACGGACACAAGGGGATGTTAAAATTGCATTGGAAAAATTGATTGCACATAAAAATGCAATTAATATTTTTTCAGTAAATCAAGCTTGCCGGAACCCTTATTTTAATATGGTTGAGGAAACTGGAGACGGATTTGTACGTGTAGTAAAAGATGCAGGAGCAATTAAATCAAGGCAAACAGCCCCAAAAGTCTTTGACATGAATGCTTCATTTTATATTTTTAAACGGGCTTTTTTCGAAAGAGGTTATCAAACAAGCACCACTGATAAGTCTCTAGCATATGTAGTTCCGCATATTTGTTTCGACCTGGATGAACCTATAGATTTTACTATTATGGAACTGCTATTGCGCGAAAACCTACTAGATTTTTCATTATGAATGTTGTCATCGTTGGTTTAGGCTCAATTGCGCAAAAGCATATTAAGGCGCTTAGGCTTTTGGATTCCGATGTGAACATTTTTTCTCTACGCAGTAATCCTCATTCAGATAAGGTTGAGGGAATTATCAATATATTTCATTTAAGCGGGATTCCTGCCAAGGTTGATTTTTTTATTGTTTCCAATCCAACAAGTTTGCACTTGACCACCTTAAATAAATTGTTAGAGTTTAATGCACCAATATTCTTAGAGAAACCACCGCTTTTAAACCTAGATGAAGCTGATCAAATGGTCAGTCGCATTAAAGAGGTGGGGTTATTGGTGTATAGTGCTTTTAATATGCGATTTCACCCGCTCATTGTATGGGCTAAACAGTATATCATTGGCAAACATGTATTGGAGGTAAATGCATATTGCGGTTCCTATCTTCCAGATTGGCGTATGGGGGTGGATTATAGAAAGGTTTATAGTGCACGGGAAGAGCTGGGCGGAGGCGTTCATTTAGACCTCATCCATGAACTTGATTATTTGGTTTATCTTTTTGGGCAACCTGCTAAAGTGAATCATAAATTTGGGAAAGTATCGGATCTCGAAATAAACAGTATAGACAGTGCTTATTACTGGCTTGACTACCCAGGGTTTATAGCCACTATATCCCTGAATTATTTCAGGCGCTCACCTAAACGTACTTTAGAAATACTGTTAAAAGATGATATTATTGAGATAGACCTAATCAACTGGACTGCGATAAATGCAAAGGCCGAAGTACTCTTTCAAGAGGCCCCCGATATGCAAAGGACCTACAATGAGCAAATGGAATTTTTTCTTAACGCTTTAAGAACTAATGATTTGGCGATGAACGATTTTGAAAGCTCTATCCAAACTCTTAAAATATGTTTACATGAATTTTGAAGGCAAAGTAATTCTTGTAACTGGCGGTAGTGGTTTGATTGGTAAGGCTATTATTTCTCAACTCGAAACTCTTAAGGCCACAGTAATTAACCTGGATATTGTGGAACATCCATTTGAGAAGGCGGTGTACATACACTGCGATATTACCCAACCCGATTCCGTTTTAAGGGCCTTAGAAAGAGTAATGCGCATTTATGGAAGTATTGATGGTTTGGTGAACAATGCCTACCCCAGAACAGCAGATTGGGGAGTGCCCTTTGATCAAATTTCCCACGAATCCTGGAGAAAAAACATTGACATTCAACTAAATAGTACCTTTTACATCACACAACAAGTATTGGCGTACATAGTTGAGCAAGATAAGGGAGGTGCGGTAGTAAACATTGCTTCTATTTACGGTGTAGTAGGCAATGATCCAAGTCTATATCTGGGAACTGAAATTACAACACCTGCTGCATATGCTGCAATTAAGGGAGGCATAATAAATTTCACCAAATACTTAGCAGCAGCATATGGGGCAAAGGGAATTCGCATCAATTGTGTTTCTCCGGGTGGTATATGGAATAATCAGGACCCTCAATTTGTCACCAACTATGAGAATAGAGTGCCTTTAGGAAGAATGGGTAAGCCGGAAGATATAAGCCCTTCAGTATGTTTTTTGCTCGATGATGGAGCTAGGTATATAACTGGGCAAAACCTAGTGGTAGATGGAGGTTGGACGATAATATAGATAGTACATGAAAAATAAGATTATTGTATTGATTGGAGCCGGGCAGTTAGGTTCAAGACATTTGCAAGGTGTGTTAAAGCACCCTGAAGATTTAAATATTTTTGTAATAGATTCGAGTCAAGTCTCTATAAAAACTTGCAAAGAGCGGATAGCAGAGGTTGATCATAAACATAACATATCTTTTAAAAACAGCGTTGAAGACTTGCCAGAATTTATTGACTTCGCTATCATAGCTACCAACTCCGACGTGAGGGCAAAAATAATTCATAACTTACTAGAGTCAAAAAAGGTGAAAAACTTGCTGCTAGAGAAGGTTTTGTTTCAAAGAGACTCAGATTATATAGCTATTGATGCATTGCTTAAAGAAACGAACACCAATACGTGGGTGAATCATTCTAGGAGATGTATGCCATTCTACAAAGATTTGCGTATTAATCTACAAGGAGAAGAGAAGCTTGAGGTACTAATTTATGGTATGGAATGGGGCTTGGCATCAAATGCATTACATTTCATAGACCTAATCAGCTTTCTATCAGACTCAAGGCTAGCTGAGTTAAACCTAGAAGAACTTAATCCAAGTATTTCTAAAAGTAAAAGACAGGGTTTCATTGAAATAAGTGGAGCCATATCGGGCAGGACTACAAATGGATCTTCGTTTAAAATTGTATGCACACCCTCTCCGGATAAAGTAGTGAAACCTGTTTCATTAGTATTCTTAACGCCGGGCAAGCGTTGTTTTGTCCAAGAAGGAGTTTTGTCAGAGATTATCACTCTTCATGAAGATAATGCGTACAAAAGTATAGCTAAGCAAGCTAAGATGTTGTACCAAAGTGAACTGACACATTTGATCATGTACGATGTTATAGAGAAGGGCACCTGTGATCTGCCAACCTATCAAGAGTGCTTCAGGGATCATCAAGCATATATAAATAAGGTCTTGACCTTTTATAACAATCTAAGAAATGAAAATAAAGAATTATGCCCAATAACTTAAAATATAAAGTTGTTGTTGTAGGCACGGGACCTATGGCTGTTGATCACACATTGGTGCTCAAAAAATTAGGTGCTTTGATAACAGTGGTTGGTAGAGGTGAAGAGTCAGCATTAATTTTTGAGCAGAGAACGGGAATAAAACCAATACTAGGTGGTTTTGAACGATACCTTGATGAAGTTGACCTTCAGTCTGATACAAATATTGTAATAGCTGTAGGTACAGAAATGTTGATGCCTTTACTCTTGAAATTAGCAGATAGGCCGTTTAAAGCAATTCTTATTGAAAAACCTGGGGCTATAAGCATTGCTGAGTTATTGGATAACTCTGAAGAACTTACCAAAATTCAAGATAGAGTATTTTTAGCATATAATCGTAGGTTTTACTCATCTGTAATAGAGTCGCAAAAGATGATTGAAGAAGATGGTGGTCTGAAAAGCGTTCACTTTGAGTTTACAGAGTGGGCACATAAGGTCGCTCCATTGAATAAGGCTACTGGCGTGAAGGAGAATTGGTTTTTTGCTAACTCTACACATGTAATAGATACTGCATTTTACTTAGCTGGTAAACCTGCTAGTCTAAGTGCATATAGCAAAAAGGGTAGTATTGAATGGCATGAATTCACGAATTTTGTAGGTGCGGGAGTCACTGAAAATGATATCCTTTTTTCCTATCTGTCTAACTGGGAGAGTGCAGGTAGGTGGGGTATTGAACTTCTGACAAACAATCGAAGAATCTACTTGAAGCCCTTAGAAAAACTCTATATTCAACGAAAAGGAAGTGTTGAGTTACTTGAACATCAACTGCCAGACAATTTAGATAAATCTTACAAACCTGGCTTGATGTTGCAGATGAAGGCATTTATACAAGGAGATGAACGACTTCTTACATTAAGAAATCATGTATCACTAACGAATAATTGCTACTTAAAAATATTGTCAGGAACAGCTTAGTGTAGAAGCCCTATTACTTAGGACAGCTTTAATGACCTCCTCCCTTAAAACTGTATAGGTCTAAATTAGATAGAGAGAACGGGTAAAATCAATTAAGTATGCACCCCTCCCAAAAACTCGGACTGGTCAAAACTATTACATTTAACCAGTAATTATGAAAAAGTCGAGATTTGCCGAGAGCCAGATTGTGAGTGCTATAAAACAGCATGAGTCTGGTCGCAAGACCGCGGAGATCTACCGTGATTATGGCATATCTAGCACTACCTTTTATCAATGGCGAAAGAAGTATACTGGGATGGATTCTTTGCAACTAAAGCGTCTTAAGGAGCTTGAAGAAGAAAATCGCAAGCTCAAGCAGATGTTTGCAGATGTGAGCTTAGATAACAAGATGCTCAAGGACGTGCTATCAAAAAAGTGGTAGGCACGGGTAATGGTCAAAACGTGGCTACTTACCTGAAGGATTGTTATAAGGTAAGTATTACCAGAGCCTGTCGGGTAATCCATTTTCCCAAGTCCATGTTCTATTATCAATCGGTAAAGGATGACTCTGAGGTAATAGCTAAGCTTTTGGAGATGGCTTCTATACAGCCAAGAGAAGGACAGGATAAGCTTTATCGGCGTTTGCGACTACACGGTTATTCATGGAATAAAAAACGTGTTCGCAGGGTCTATCTAAAATTAGGTTTAAACCTGCGCAGAAAGACCAAGAAGCGTATTCCTGCCAGAGTGAAACAACCGCTCGTGCAAATGGATCAGCCCAACCAGACCTGGTCGATGGACTTTATGAGTGATGCCTTGAATAATGGCAGAAGATTTAGAGTACTCAACGTTATTGATGACTTTAATCCTAAAGCAGTAGGTATAGAAGCTGAGTTTACTTTTCCAGCCATAGGCGTTATACAGGTGCTAAGAAGAGCTTTTGAGCAATACGGTAAGCCTCAAAAGATACGAGTGGATAATGGGCCAGAGTTTACCTCATTAGAGTTCAATGAGTGGTGTCAGTTACAACAAGTGGAACTACAGTTTACAACCTGGCAGGCCTATGCAGAATGGCTATATAGAGCGTTTTAATCAAACCTTTAGGCAAGATGTTTTGGATGCGTATTTGTTCTCAGGTATAGATCAAGTCAGAGTGATTGCCGAAAAATGGATGGAGGATTACAACTTCTCAAGACCGCATGAGGCGTTGGGAGGTATGACCCCCTATCAGGCCGAAGCCAGGTTTTCATCAAAGCAAGCTTGCTTTGATGAAAACCCATTAACCTTTAACCAAAAGAAAGTACATTTAAACCCAGTCTGAGAAAAGGGAGGGTTACAACATGAAAACACAAATTAACAAGTAATGGCTTGTGGGCTTCCATAGAATAGATACATTTGCAGTCATAATTGAGTAAAAAAATTACTCAAAAAGTATGCTGGACACCTTGATTACATCCAAAACCCGCCTAAAGCTATTGCTGAAGTTCTTTCTGAATCCGGGAACCAGGGCTTATCTCCGGGCCTTGAGTGAAGAATTTGGTGACAGTACCAATAGTATTCGTATAGAATTGAACCGCTTTGAAGAGGCGGGAATGCTCAGCAGTGAGGAAGAAGGGAATCGAAAGTTTTTTAGAGCCAATACACGTCATCCGCTTTTTGTGGATGTACACAATATGTTGCGCAAGTTTACCGGTATCGACGAGATTGTGGAGCAAATTCTTGAGCGTTTGGGCCATGTGCATCGCGTGTATGTTGAAGGCGCTCTCGCAGAAGGTAGGGAAACTGATGTGATTGATTTGGTGTTAGTAAGTGAAAGCGAGAGTGAAGGTGAAAGCATAAATCGGGAATACCTTACCCAATTGATAGATAAGGTAGAACGCCACCTGGGTAAGCATATACGATATGTTTTATTGAGCGATTCTGAGGAAGTGCAGTATATAAACAAGAAAAAAAATAAACCCTTATTGATTTGGAATCATGACTGACACAAATTTGAAGAACAAAAAAATCGCTGTTTTGGGCTTAGGCTATGTTGGTTTGCCTCTTGCTTTGGAGTTTGCCCGGAAATATCCAACTATTGGTTTTGATATTAATGGTAAACGCGTGGAAGAATTGAGGTGCAATGAGGATCATACGCTTGAAGCGGATATTACTATTTTAAAGGAAGTCAATAAGGATAACGCACTACAGCTTAAAATAGATGAGAAGGGTATGTTTTTTACCGCTTCTATTGGTGATATGTCCGATTGTAATGTGTTTATTGTTACGGTACCCACACCTACTGACAAGTACAATCGCCCGGTGCTTACACCCTTGATAAAAGCTTCTGAAACAGTAGCTAAAGTACTTAGCAAAGGTGATATCGTAATTTATGAAAGTACCGTATATCCGGGTGTAACCGAGGATGAATGCGTGCCTGTGTTGGAGCGTGAATCAGGTCTTACTTTTAACAAGGATTTCTTTGCAGGCTATTCTCCGGAGCGCATTAACCCTGGGGACAAACTACATACTGTAACAAAAATCTTGAAGGTTACCAGTGGTAGCACTCCTGAAGTGGGAAAGGTGGTAGATGAGCTTTATAAAAGTGTTATTGTAGCAGGAACCCACTTGGCACCTAGTATAAAAGTAGCTGAAGCGGCCAAGGTGATAGAAAATAGTCAGCGTGACATCAACATTGCTTTTGTAAACGAATTGGCCAAAATTTTTAACCTGCTTGAGATTGATACTCATGAGGTATTAGAAGCCGCCGGTACTAAGTGGAACTTTTTGCCTTTTAAGCCTGGCTTAGTGGGGGGGCACTGTATAGGAGTTGATCCCTATTACCTGGCACAAAAGGCACAGGAAGTAGGTTATCATCCGGAGATTATTTTGGCTGGTAGACGCTTGAATGATGGCATGGGGGCTTACGTAGCTACCGAAAGTGTTAAGTGCATGCTAAAGAAGAACATTCCTGTAACCAGTGCAAAAGCCCTGATGTTGGGCATAACCTTTAAAGAAAACTGTCCGGATATTCGTAACTCCCGAGCCATTGATATATACAACGAGTTGCGCACCTATGATATGCAGGTAGACGTATACGATCCATGGGCTGATGCAGCGGAAGTGAAGGAAGAGTATGGTTTAAATCTGATCACTGATAAAGCAGATTTGAAACAGAAAGCTTATGCTTTAATCGTGTTGGCTGTAGCCCATGATCGCTTTCTGGAAATGGATTTGAGTGCACTAGGTAGTGCAGAATACGTATTGTATGACGTGAAAGCTATCTTGCCCAAAGGCCAAGTAACCTCTAGATTATAATACCATGTTTGAAAATAAATACCACGAAGCAGATTTAGCAGAAAGTAGTTTTTTGATTACCGGAGGAGCGGGCTTTATTGGCTCCAATCTGGTGGAGTATCTGTTGAAATACGGTGCTAAAAAAGTTAGGGTACTGGACAATCTCTCCAATGGCTACTACGACAATATAAAGGAATTTGAAGCCAACCCTGACTTTGAATTTATACAAGGAGATATATGTGACATAGCTACCTGTGATAAAGCCCTGGAAGGCATAGATTATGTATCACATCAGGCAGCTTTGGGTTCAGTTCCCCGCTCCATAAAGGATCCCATTACCACCAATACCGTAAATATTGGAGGCTTTGTAAACATGCTCACAGCTGTTAAGAACAATGGCCAAATTAAGCGCATGGTATATGCTGCCAGTTCCAGTAGTTATGGTGAAAGTGCTGCCTTGCCCAAAGTGGAAGGGAATGAAGGCAAGCCCCTTTCTCCTTATGCTGTAACCAAATGGGTAAATGAGCTTTACGGCGATGTATACTCCAAAGTGTTTGGATTACACACACTAGGCCTACGTTATTTTAACGTGTTTGGCCCACGTCAAAGCCCAGACAATCCTTATGCAGCAGTTATTCCTCTGTTTGTAAAAGCAGCAAAAACTTCTAGGGCTGCAGTTATCAATGGGGATGGAGAAACTTCTCGCGACTTCACCTTTGTAGAAAATGCGGTTCAGGCTAATATAAGGAGTATGTTGAATACCCCAAATTTAGCTAACCATGAGGTGGTTAATATAGCAGCAGGTCAACGTACCACGCTGAATGAACTTTGGAAAATAATTACAGATGAAATAGGTATTTCGCTAAATCCTGAATACGGGCCGGAAAGACTTGGGGATGTAAAACATTCCTTAGCGGATATTTCAAAAGCAGCAGGCTTACTAGGGTACAATCCTCAATTTGATGTAAAAAGAGGATTGGAGATTACCATTAAAGCGATGTAATGAAAAGAGTGTTGATAACCGGAGGAGCAGGGTTTATTGGATCACACGTGGTGCGATTGTTTGTAAACAAGTACCCAAACGATGCTATTTACAATCTTGACTTACTCACCTACGCAGGCAACTTAGAGAACCTTAGTGATGTAGATGGAGCGACCAATTACCACTTCATTAAGGCGGATATTGTAGACGCCTCGGCTATCCATGCTCTTTTTGATACACATCAATTCACCGACGTTATTCACCTGGCCGCCGAGAGTCATGTAGATCGCTCTATTACCGATCCGCTTGCCTTTGTGCGCACTAATGTAATAGGCACGGTAAACCTCTTAAATGCTTTTCGCGATACCTGGAAAGGAAATTTTGAAGGAAAGATGTTTTACCACATCAGCACCGATGAGGTGTATGGTACCCTGGGAGAAACCGGATTGTTTGAAGAAACTACATCTTATGATCCCAATTCACCTTATTCGGCTTCCAAGGCCAGTTCGGATCACTTTGTGCGGGCCTATGGGGAAACCTATGGGATGCCGTATAAAATTACCAATTGCTCCAATAATTACGGGCCCAATCAATTCCCTGAGAAGCTTATTCCACTCTTTATTAATAACGTGATTAACAACAAGGCTCTACCAGTATATGGCGATGGAAAGTATACCCGCGACTGGTTGTACGTTATTGATCATGCAATTGCTATTGACTTGGTTTTTCACAAAGGAAAACTGGGAGAAACCTACAACATAGGCGGATTTAACGAGTGGCAAAATATTGAACTTATAAGGGTTTTAATTAAATTGATGGATGAAAAGCTGGGTCGACCCGCGGGCGAAAGTGAAAAGTTGATCACTTACGTAACCGATCGTCCGGGACATGATCGTCGTTATGCGATTGATGCTACTAAAATCAACAAAGAACTGGGGTGGAAGCCTTCTGTAACTTTTGAGGAAGGACTTTCAGCTACCATCAACTGGTACTTACAAAATGAAGCCTGGATGGAACATGTAACTAGCGGTGCTTATCAAGAATACTACAATCATCAATACACATAATTATGAAGGGTATTATTTTAGCTGGAGGTTCAGGTACAAGGCTTCATCCACTAACTCAGGTGGTTTCTAAACAGCTTCTTCCGGTACATGATAAACCCATGATTTTTTATCCTCTTTCAACACTTATGTTGGCAGATATACAGGATATTTTGATTATTTCAACTCCAAAAGATCTACCCTTGTTTGAAAGGTTGTTAGGCGATGGTTCGCAATTTGGTGTAAAACTACAATACGCAGAACAACCAAGTCCTGATGGGTTGGCTCAAGCCTTTATTATTGGTAAAGAGTTTATAGGTAACGAGGATGTTTGTTTGGTGCTGGGTGATAATCTTTTCTATGGGACAGGTTTTCCTTCTATACTGCGAAAAGCGAAACAAAAAGTTGAGTTAGAGCATAAAGCCACAGTTTTTGGTTATTATGTTAATGATCCGGAAAGGTATGGGGTGGCCGGTTTTGATCAAAACCAAAACGTCCTGTCTATTGAAGAGAAGCCAAAAAATCCCCAGTCTAACTATGCTGTAGTTGGACTTTATTTCTATCCAAATGATGTGGTGAATAAGGCGGCAGTGGTGAAGCCCTCACCTCGTGGAGAACTGGAAATAACTACGCTAAATCAAGATTATTTAAGTGAAAACCGCCTTTCAATTGAATTGCTGGGTAGAGGATTTGCGTGGTTAGATACAGGGACTCATGAAGCTTTAAGTGAAGCAACACAGTTTGTTCATGCCATTGAGAAACGCCAGGGCTTAAAAATTTCCTGTTTAGAGGAAATAGCGTGGCGTAAAGGTTGGTTAAGCAAAGAGGATATAGAAGGTTTTATTAAAGGTAAAAAGGGGGAGTATTTTGGCTACCTGAAGAAATTAATAAAAAAATAAATTGTTGTGAATAGTAGTAAACCACACCTTATTGAATTTCCAAAAATTCAAGACCCAAGGGGAAACTTAACGTTTTTGCAGAATCAACAACATTTTCCTTTTGACATTGCCCGGGTATTTTGGACTTATGATGTACCTGGTGGTGAAACACGGGGAGGTCATGCGTATAAAACTCAGCAGGAGGTTATTATAGCGCTTTCCGGTTCTTTTGATGTGGTTGTTAAGACGGCAGAGGGTAGTGAAAAATTTCAATTAAATCGCTCCTACTACGGTTTATATATACCTGCACTCACCTGGAGGCACATGGAGAATTTTTCAACCAATGCTTTGGGGCTTCATTTGTCTAGTGAAAAGTTTGATCAGAGCAATTATATAAGAGACGAAAATCAAATTACTCAGTATGGAAAGTAGGAAGATTAATGTTTTTGATTGCTCCATACTTCACTTACCAAAATTTGGTAATAGAAATGGACACGTTACACCCATCAATAATAATCAGGAATTACCTTTTGCCGTAAAGCGTGTGTTCTATATCTATGATGTACCCGGGGGGGAATCCAGGGGTGCTCATGCACACAAAGAATGTCATCAATTTTTGGTTGCTACTACTGGCGCATTTGAAGTGTTGCTAGACGATGGGGCAACAAAAAGACAGGTTCAATTGAATAGGGCTGATGTGGGACTTTACATACCACCTGGAATTTGGGCTGCAGAGATTAACTTTTCAGGAGGCGCTGTATGTCTTGTACTTGCATCTCATGAATATGAGGAGGCAGATTACATTCGCTCCTACGAAGAATATACCAAGTATCTGGAAATATGAAAATACACCCACTTTCAGATGTGCAGTCAACACTTATCGGCCAAGGAACTACTGTTTGGCAGTTTTGTGTAATCCTTCCGCAAGCACGAATAGGATCCAATTGTAACATCAATTGTCAGGTTTTTATTGAGAATGATGTGATTATCGGCAATAATGTAACCATAAAGCCCGGTGTTCAGATTTGGGATGGTATCACCATTGAGGATAATGTTTTTATCGGTCCCAATGTGACCTTTACAAATGACAAGCGACCAGTATCCAAAGTATATCCGGAAGAATTTCTTAGGACAGTGGTTGAGAAAGGAGCATCTATAGGAGCTAACGCAACTATTTTACCGGGGTTGAGAATAGGTGCTCATGCAATGATAGGGGCTGGTTCGGTGGTAACAAAGGACATTCCTGAGAATGCAGTAGCTTATGGGAACCCGGCTAAAATAGTTGTTCCTTAGGTTTTTAAAATGAGTATAACATATAATATCAAGCACCCTTGAAACTAGAAGTACCTTTCTTTTCTTTTGACTACCGCAATGAGACTATACGGGAAGAAGCAATAAAATCATTCATTGATTTTTTTGATTCAAAATGGTATGTGTTAGGTAAAAGCACGGAAAAATTTGAACAAGCCTATGCCAAGTATAGCAATACTAATTATTGTGTTGGGCTTAGCTCAGGTCTTGATGCGCTCCATATGGCTCTATTGGCTTTAGGTATTGGAGAGGGTGATGAGGTTATCGTGCCTTCCAATACTTATATTGCAACTGTGCTTTCTGTCACGTATACAGGAGCTAAGCCGGTTTTTGTTGAACCCCGAATGGAAACAGCAAACATTGACCCGACTAAAATAAGGCAAGCCATTACTCCAAGAACAAAGTGTATTATGCCTGTTCACTTATACGGTCAACCTTGTGAAATGGTAGAGATTATGAAGGTTGCTAAAGAGTTTGACCTGCATGTAGTTGAGGATAATGCTCAAGCACATGGCGCAACACTTCATGGACAAATTACCGGTTCTTTTGGGATAGTGAATGCCACTAGTTTTTATCCTACTAAAAATCTGGGTGCGTTAGGGGAGGCAGGAGCTGTTACCACCAATGAGGAGGAATTGGCCGATAAAATCAAGAGCCTGAGAAATTATGGTTCCCATCAAAGGTATTATAACGATGTTATTGGTTTTAATAATCGGATAGATGAATTTGAAGCCGCCTACCTGTGTGAAGCACTAAAGCATATGGATAAATGGACTACAGGTAGAATTAAAATTGCGCACCGTTATGTGAAAGGCTTAAGTAAAGTCAATGGCGTTACTTTAATGGACATTGTAGATGGAGCTGAAAGTGTGTATCATTTATTTGTTGTCCGATGTGCGGAAAGAGATCAATTGAGGGAGTTTCTTGCAGAAAGGGGTATTGGTACACAAATACATTATCCGGTGCCACCACATTTACAGAAAGCCTATAAGCATTTGGGCTTCGTAAAAGGCGATTACCCAATTGCAGAGCGCTTGGCCTCAGAGAGTTTGAGTTTGCCGGTTTGGCCGGGAATGTCTAACGAACAGGTGGACTATGTAATCGACAACATTGAAGCATATTTCAAGCGCTAAAAAACAGAATGGCACTGTGTAATCAAGGTACAACTTATTTTCACTAACAATTCTCCCTTTTAATTATTAACTACAAAAGATTTGGCCTCCACTTATTCTAAAATAGCACGTGTTATAAAGCTTGTCTTTGGGATAAAGGATTTTTCCTTGTTTAAGAAGGATGTAAAAAAACGATTTGGAAAACTTTGGTACCGACGTAAATATAGCGCCGAAGATGTAGTTAGGGTAATGACTGACCTTGGGATGAAAGAAGGAAGTTTAGTGTGTGTCCATTCGTCCATGAAGGAATTCTACAATTATAAAGGGACAGCAGTTGAGTTGATTAGTCTTATCTTAAAAACAATTGGTCCCAGCGGTACCCTGGTAATGCCCGCATTTCCTGATTATGGTTACTTAAAGGAAGACTACGTATTTAACCCCAAGACAGATAAAACAGGAGCTGGCTATTTAGCAGAAGTTTTTAGGAATTCGTTTGATGTTATTCGTAGCGTAAACGTTCAAAGTTCGGTCACGGCAATCGGTCCTCTGGCTTCCTTTCTCTGTGATGAGCATGTGAAATCAAAAGATCCCTGGGATCGCTTTTCTCCATGGTTTAAATTATGTGAGCAGGACGCCTTGGTTTTTAACCTTGGAATGCCGCACAACTACATAAGTACATTTGAACACTGTGTGGAAAGCTTACTTCAGAACGACCACCCTTATTGGTCACAGTTCTTTACTAAAAGTATAGTACAGAAGTACCTTAAAGAGGATGGAAGCGTATCTTCTTATGAGAATATAACTTGTGAAATTGAAAGAAGGCCCTATGAACCTACTATTTATGCCTGGTTGTCGGAGAAGGATTGGAAATATAGTCAAATCTCTAACTTAAAGATAAAGGTCTTTTATTCAAAACACTGTTTGGATAAGATGTTGAATTTGGGAAGAATTGGAGTGAGTTTGTATAAGAAACCCTCTACAAAAAAATGGAACTTCTAAAGCTGTAAAGTTGTTTAAAAGTATATTTAAAACAATAAGTTCTTCAACCCTGTATTTGGG
This sequence comes from Owenweeksia sp., assembly GCA_028285465.1. GTDB lineage: Bacteria > Bacteroidota > Bacteroidia > Flavobacteriales > Schleiferiaceae > JANQPD01. The sequence continues at coordinate 63,680 of JANQPD010000023.1, forward strand.
ATCGTTAAAGTTGTCTTTTAGTAACTTTATTTTATTCCTTATACCTGTCTTGGTAACACCAATGTTATCCAGGCTATATACCCCTGAACAGTACGGTGAGTTTGGAGTTTTCGTGAGTGTTTTATCTATTGTAAACTCCATTCTTTTTCTTTCTTATGAAAATACAATTATTAAATCTAATAGAGAGAAAGATTTATTGTCTTTAGTGACCTTATGCTTGCTTATATCTGGCTTAGTAATAATGCTTACGGCCGCTGTTTTTATTGTCGGGGACTTTATCGATATTTACTTTTTTTCCAATTTTAATAATGTCATATTACTTGTCTTAGTATTATCATCCTCCTCCATATTGGGTGTTTTGAGGTTGATTGAAAATAGATACAACAATTATGGCAGGATATCTTACACTAACATTACCGTTGGTGTAGTACAATCAGGCTCCAAGGTCTTTTTTGGTAGCGTAGTTAAACTGTGGGACGGTTTGATTTTTGGTAATTTATTTGGGCAACTTTCCGGAAGCCTTTTCTTAATCCTGTTTAGGATTAAATCTATTCACAAGTTGCGTTTTAAAAAGGTATCGTTTCAACATATGATGTCCCTGGCGGCTGAATATAAAAAGTTTCCTATTTACGATGCACCTGCAAAACTTTTGGAGTTTTCAATATTGAATTTGGTTTTGATTATTCTATCCAGCTTTTTCTCTGAAAGCGAAATTGGGTATTATTCAATGGTGTTGCAATTAGTGCTCCTTCCGGTAGGCTTAATAGGATCGGCTATAGGTTCAGTTTATTTCAGGGAGCTATCGGGCAACCCTCTTACTCAGACAAACATACAATCAAGTACACGTAGAGTATTGCGGATTACTTTTATTCTTTCAATACTGCCTTCTTTGTTTTTTATTTTCGGGGGTGATTTTTTATTGGTCTGGCTACTTGGGCCAAACTGGGGACCATCTGGTAAAATTGCTTTAATTTTATCTGTTTTTTCTATGCCGGTTATTTTAAGTCAGCCGGTTTTACCCGCACTAAAAGTTTTAGACAAGCAGGAAGTTCGTCTTAAGGTAAACTTCATGGCGCTGGTTTTGTCCCTGGGTTCTATTGTGATTACCCTTAACTTTTTTGAGGAGTTTATCTCAGTAATATTGGTTTACTCCATTGTGTATACCTTGACTCAGTTCTACTTGCTTTTTAAAATTTTGAAGTTTACCAATGTGAATTATGGCAGTATGTTTCCTAAAGCGTTTGCTATCTCGGTAGTGACATATGTGCTATTGGCGGTGCGGTTATACTATGTATTTTGATAATTAATTTTAATTTCTGACTTGATTCTTCTTAAGAGTAATAAAATTTCAAATGTAATATGGGCAATAATTTATATAGTTTTTTTTAACTATGTATGGAAGTTTTATTGTGTTCCTATTTGGCATGTATTTAATTATAAAAATGTTGAACATACCTTAGCTTACGATCTGCTGGGTTATGGCATCGCTTTAGTACCCATATTTTTTTACCGAGGGCTTAAGGCTGCCAGTTCTCCTATGTTATTGGTAATTTATCTTTTTGGTTACATTCCGGTTGTGCTTAGTTTGCTCTATAATTTTCCTGAAGCTAGTGATACTCCGGTTTTAGTTTATTGGGTGATATTATCGGTGGCTATGTCTTTCTTTTTTTATAGCGAAAAGATTGTCTTGAGATTAAAAAAATCCAAGCATAATTTATCATTGAACTATATGTGGTTTTTAGTAGGGGCACTTGTTGTTATGCAACTTGTACTTTATGGCAGGAACATGCGGATTGTTGGTTTCGATGATATTTACACATTACGTGAGGAAAATTCTAAAGTGGGAGGTGGGCTTTTTGCGTATTTGAGCTCTTGGTCAGATACGTTTTTCTATCCTTTTTTATTTGCTTATGGCTTGCTCAAAAAAAACAGAACCTTAATTATTATTGGTACACTTCTCTTCGTCTTCTTGTACAGCATTTTTGGTTCTAAACTTAACTTGTTTACCCCCCTTATATTGGTGTTGTATTACCTGGGCTTGAAATGGTCGGAGAGAACCAGGATAAATGTGATAGCCTTAATAACCCTCTTTTCGGTTTTGCTAGCCTACCTTATGTTATCAAACCTGGAGAATGATACGGTTTACTTATTGTCTTCGGTAGTATTTATGAGAACCTATACGATTTCCGGATGCCTGTTTTCTGGATATTACGTACCGTTTTTTGAGAATAATATGCATACCTATTTTTCTCATATTAACATAGTAAATGCGGTTACAAATTTATATCCATATGGTGATGTAGCTTTGGGAAAGGTGGTTACGAATGGAGGAATGAATGCGAATGCGATTTTTTGGGCAATGGATGGAGTTGCGGGAAATGGAGTGATTGGAGTTGCCATTGTTAGTATCTTCTTTGGCCTTTTTGTAATCATGCTCAATAGCGTGGCTTCAGGACATAATAGAATTTTTGTCTCTTTAATGATGCTTGTCCCAACAATGTCTTTGCTCAACACAAGCTTTTTTACCTTTTTGTTATCTGAAGGTGTTTTCCTGGTACTGCTGTTTCTCTTTTTGTACAGCCCTAATAAGAGAGTTAAATTTTTCTGAATTTGATTATGAATAAAGTTGTTGTATTTGGAGGTCGTTCGGAATATAGATTGGCATTGTACAATAGTCTTGCATCAAGCCTTGGCTTTGATTTTATCATATGTGACGAAGCAAAAGAGGACGGTATAAAAGGTTATGCCGATTCTAGTTTGAAAAATCACGTACACACTACTCAAAAGGTTAAACTTATTGGTAATTTTTACTATTTGTCGGGGATTTTCAGTCTTCTAAAGAAGTATGACACTTTAATTGTTGGAGGTGCTTATTGTGTTAATTTTTGGCTTTATATTCTTTGGTCCAGATTAACCGGAAGGAGGCAGGTGTTTAGTTGGTCGCACGGGATGTATGGTAGGGAGCAAGGGGTAAGGAAGTGGATTAAAATAATATTCTTTAAGTTTTGTCACGGTAACTTTGTTTACAACAATCGATCCCGTGACTTAATGATTAAGTCGGGTGTTAATGCGGATAAGGTGTTCCGGTTGGGTAACTGCTTAGATACTCCCGAAAATCTTGAAATCTATCAAAAAACCAATTCTACCGAAATCTATAGGAAGCTGTTTGGAAATGACCGTGTACCACTGGTGTTTGTAGGGAGAGTATCAAGAGAGAAAAGAATAGACATTCTATTGGATGCTCTGCTAATATTAAAAAAGAGAGGTAGGCTACTCAATTTACTCATCGTGGGAAAAGATGTGAATGGACTGAGGTTGGAAGAGTATGCAGAGGAGTTAGGCCTAAGTGATCAGGTTGTTTTTTATGGCCCCTCTCATGACAAAGCTCTACTGGGAAATTTGTTCTATAATGCTGAACTGTGCGTTTCTCCTGGGAATGTTGGCTTGACAGCAATACACGCTATGTCGTTTGGTTGCCCGGTGATTAGCCACGATGATTTCAATTTTCAGGGGCCGGAGTTTGAGGCTATCAAACCAGAGAAAACAGGATTGTTTTTCAAGCAATTAGATAGCATGGATTTAGCAAATCAAATAGAACTTTGGTTGGATACTTTCAGTGAAAGGAAAGAGTTGAGGGCGGAGATTCAGAAAAACTGTTTAGAGGAGGTTATGAGTAACTGGAGCATAGAATCAGAATTGGAAGTCTTTAGGAATGTATTGAGTTTGAAGGAATTTTAACTGTATTTTAAACGATCTTTTTCATGTATGTATTAATCAATTTCAATTCTTATTTGGGAGGTGGCGAAACTCTGCTAGTACGGATGGTAGCGCACTTAAAGCTTACCATTCAACCATTTTCCGTATGTTGTTTAAAAGACAGTTTTATCGAATCAGAAATGGTTAAGATGAATCTTGAAGACAACATGATATTGTTTGATAAGGATTGTTACGATTACTATTATTTGACACCTAACCGTAGAACTTGGTTAGTAGACCAAATAAGTAAGCATTTTAGTCAGCAAGGTGTCAGGTTTGTTTCGTTTTGCCTAAGGGACCTATATTTAGCAAGTCATTTGCTTAAGGTGTTACCTAACGCTACAATTGTTCACTTAGCGCTCCATTACCAGGACAATCTTTATCTGGGTAAATCCCTTTGGGATAAAATGCTCAAGAAATTTTTTCAAATTGAACGCTTTTCAAGAAAGCGCTACCTCAGGTTGAATAATCGACTGTTAAATATATTGGCAAAAAAAGATGCGGTAGTACCTATGGGTGATTTGATGGTTGACCTGTGGAAAGATCAGTACAACATCCAATTAACACGAGATGTTGTTGTTCCGTTGGCTACCTACGATTTTGAGACCGTAAATGCAGTTTCGAACTTCAACAATCGCATCATCTGGATTGGACGAATTGTAGATTTTAAAATCCCGGCCTTAGTGGCAATGTTGGACTTTATAAAAAGAAGTCCTGCTTATTCCTTAAGTATTGTGGGCGATGGTGACCTGAACTTCATCAAGTCCTATATTAAGAAGAATAAGATAGATAACGATCGGATTAAATTTTACGGAGAGGTAGCCTATAGCGATTTGCCCGGGGTGATTCAGGACCACTCTATAGGATATGCAATGGGCACGTCTTTAATTGAAATTGCACGCTTTGGCCTTCCAACGGTTATGGCTCTGGGTAGCCCGGATCATAAATTATTTAAACAGGGCATTTGTGGAGGACTCTTTACGGGGAAACACAGAGGAAATGTCGGTGACAATTTGTTTGCAGGCCAGAACCAGGCAACCCAGCCTTTGCTGGAAGAAATCATTGATGATATTGAAAAGGACTATTCCGGGGCTGCTGAGAGGTGTAAGGAAAACCTAGACAACTTTTCCTTTACCAGGAATATGGAAAAGTATTTAAATATTATTGATAGCTCCGTTCCTGTTGATCTGTCAGAAGTTCAAATCCCATTCCCTACCTTTGTCAGAAGGTGGGCTAGGAATAACTTCGAAGGGGTATGATTTTTCACATTTACTGGGGAACCAGCGGAAATTCAGGGCTTTACCTGGATGCGATATACAAGGTGTTAGCTAAATCAAATTTTTCTCAAAAGGTGTTTGTAAGTTATTATTACCCGTTTGATTATGGAGAAAAGCTTTTCTTTAGATACGGAGATATTGCAAATAGTTCTTTTAAAGGCTGGAAAAGGAAAGTAGTTCAGATTTTTGAAATTCAATTATCTTTTTTGCGGATTTATGGACAGGTTATTTATCATAGACCAAAAATTATAAATTACTCTCATATAGGGCAGAGTAACTTACTGATTTTTGCCTTGTTGTTTATTTTGAACAAGATCTGTTCGGGTTCTTTTGTGATTACATGTCATGATGTTAGTCCGCATGAGTTTAGCAAGAGTGAGTTGTTTTATCGAAAAAAAATATTTGAACTCGCAGACTCTTTTCTTGTGCACAACAAGTCGTCCAGGCAAGATTTAATAGAAAATTTTCAAATGGATGAAAGCAAGATTGTTTCACATCCTTTTCCTATTATGGATCTTAAAAATTTATTCAAAGTAGAGGAGACCTCCGAGAGATTTGACTTTTTGTTCATTGGTCATCTTCGAAAGGATAAAGGGGTAGAATTCTTAGTGGAAGCCTGGAAGGAGTTTCACACCTATTATCCAAAGGCCAGCTTGGCGTTGTGTGGAAAATTGGGGAAGAACGTTTTCTTGGACGTAGAAAACTTAGAGCACTTCAATATTTTTCTTAAGCTGGATTATATATCTGATTACGATTACATGCACTTTGTGGAGTCGTCTAGGTATGTGGTTTTCCCGTACTTACAAGGTGCCAACAGTGGAGTAATATCCACGGTACTTTCATTAGGCAAAGACGTAATTGTTTCAGATATTCCCATGTTTTTATCATCCCCATTAATAGATGCTGATGATACTTTTGAAAGACTGAATAAGGCTTCACTAATTGAAGCCTTAACACGAAAGTATACCTTGGAGAAGAGACAGAAACAATCAAGTCACGAAAAGTTAAGAGCGTATATAGAGCATTTTAATACTCAGGTAAAAGAGGTATATCATACTTTGTTTAACTAATTGCACAATGCTTTACTCCAAATCTAATAACACATTAAGGTAAGAATAATGGATAAGAACGGTACATTATTAATAACGGGGGGAACCGGTTCTTTCGGTAATGCAGTTTTAAAGGGCTACTTACATACCGATATCAAAGAAATCCGTATCTTCTCTAGGGATGAAAAGAAACAGGATGATATGCGGCACAACCTCCAATCCGATAAGGTGAAATTTTATATCGGTGATGTGCGGGATCCGGATAGCTTGCAGTACGCTATGGAAGGCGTAGATTACATTTTCCATGCGGCAGCTTTAAAACAAGTGCCGTCTTGTGAGTTTTATCCTATAGAAGCTGTAAAAACTAATGTGTTGGGTACTGAAAATGTTTTAAATGCGGCTATTCGTAATAAAGTAGAGAGGGTCATTTGCCTGAGTACAGACAAAGCTGCATATCCGATTAATGCTATGGGTATTTCTAAAGCTATGATGGAAAAAGTTGCTGTAGCTAAGTCGAGGGTAGCTCGCTCCACAACTATTACCGCTACCCGTTATGGTAACGTAATGGCTAGTAGGGGGTCTGTAATCCCATTGTTTATACAGCAAATTAAGGCTGGCAAACCTTTAACCATTACAAATCCAGATATGACCCGTTTTATGATGTCTCTTGACCAGGCAGTGGAATTGGTTATGTTCGCTTTTGAAAATGGTAGATCTGGCGATATATTTGTACAAAAAGCACCCGCTGCAACCATTGGTCAACTGGCGGAGGTGATAAAGGATATTTTTAGTGCCAACAACGAGATAAGAATTATCGGCACTCGCCATGGAGAAAAGCTCTACGAAACCTTGCTAACGGCTGAAGAGTGTGTAAAAAGTGAGGATTTAGACGATTATTACCGTGTTTTTGCGGATGATCGGGACTTAAACTATGCAAAGTACTTCTCTGAAGGTGATGAAAAGGTTAAAGAACTAGAAGATTATCATTCCCATAATACTTATCGTTTAAGTAATGATGAGCTTCGCAAAATGCTTTTAGAGCTGGAATACGTGCAGCAAGAGTTAAAGAATGGATAGAATAACATTAGCTAAATTGTGTATTTCTGATTATTAAATTCTCACCTATGAAGATAGTTGTTACCGGTTCAAATGGTTTTATTGGTAAGAATTTACTGGTTCATTTGAAACGCTTAGAAGGGTTACAATTAGAAACCATTACTCGTGAGGATAAACCTGCTGATTATAAGGTAAAGCTAAAAGGAGTTGATATTGTGTACCACCTGGCCGGGGTAAACAGGCCACAAAACGAGGAAGAATTCACGAAAGGAAACCCGGAACTTACCTTTCACTTAATTAAAGCAATCCAGGAAAATGGAGACAAGCCCAGGTTTGTACTGAGTTCTTCTACACAAGCAGAAAAGGATAATGAATATGGGAAAAGTAAAAGGGCGGCTGAGGAAGCGATAGAACAAGCCGTTCAGGAAGGTGTCCTGGAGGGTGTAATATATCGCCTCCCAGGTGTTTTTGGTAAATGGAGCCGGCCCAATTATAATACTGTAGTAGCTACTTTCTGCTATAATGTAGCACATGGCCTTCCTGTAGAAGTGCGCGATCCTTCCTACGAATTGCCTTTGGTTTATATAGATGATGTAATGGCTGCATTTATAAAACATTTAGATGAGACCATTGAACCAGGTAAGCTCAAAAAAGAGAACATAAAAACTTTGTTCAAAGTAACCTTGGGGGAACTGGCCAGTATTATAAAATCATTTCCTGAAAGCCGTAAGAGCTTGAAAACTCCTAAAGTAGGAGACACCTTTGAGAAATATCTCTATAGTACTTATTTATCTTTTCTTCCTGAAAATAAGTTTAGCTATCCTATGGAATTAAAGACTGATAACCGTGGAGACCTGTTTGAGTGGATAAAATCAGAGGAATTTGGTCAAATATTCGTTTCTACAACTAAGCCAGGTATCACAAGGGGAAATCACTATCACCATACCAAAACAGAGAAATTTTTGGTCATCCGGGGAGAGGGCGTGATTCGCTTTAGAAAAATAAATTCTGATAAAGTAATTGAATACCCTGTGAGTGGTGAAAAACCTACGGTGGTAGATATTCCTATCGGTTATGCCCATAATATAACCAATACGGGGGATAAGGAGATGATTACACTTTTTTGGGCCAATGAAATATTTGATCAGCAACGTACAGATACGTATTTCTTAGAAGTATAGTTCATTATCATAAACGAGACACCATAATAAATGAAAAAACTGAAAGTAATAACCGTGGTGGGCACCCGCCCGGAGATTATCCGTTTAGCAAGGGTAATGGCCAAATTAGATGAATCTGAAGCCATTAAGCATATATTAGTCCATACAGGCCAGAATTATGATTATGAGTTAAATGAGGTTTTCTTTGAAGATTTGGGGATTCGTAAGCCAAATTATTTTCTTGAGGCTGCCGGTAAAAATGCTACAGAAACAGTTGGTCAAATATTGATAAAAATAGACCCGATTCTGGAGCAGGAGAATCCCGATGCTTTTTTGGTTTTAGGCGATACCAATAGTTGCCTGTGTGCCATTCCGGCTAAAAAGCGTAAGATCCCCATTTTTCATATGGAAGCGGGCAACCGTTGTTTTGACCAAAGAGTGCCCGAAGAAACTAATCGGAAAATTGTTGATCACGTTTCTGATGTTAACCTTACTTACAGTTCTATTGCAAGGGAATATTTACTGCGAGAAGGTATTCCTGCAGACCGGGTAATTAAAACCGGGAGTCCTATGTACGAGGTGTTGCATCACTACATGCATAAAATTGATGCTTCAAATGTGCATGACACACTAAATCTTCAAAAGCACAAGTATTTTGTGATCTCGGCACACAGGGAAGAGAATGTCACTAACGAAAGAAATTTTTCTGGCTTACTAGAATCCTTAAATCTAATTGCAGAGAAATATGGATATCCTGTAATTGTAAGTACACATCCCCGTACCCGGAATAGGTTGGATAAAGAAAAATTGGAAATGCATCCCAAGGTGCAATTTTTAAAACCACTTGGCTTTAGCGATTACAATGCACTACAGAAACAGGCTTATGCAGTTTTGTCTGATAGTGGTACAATCTCAGAAGAGTCATCCATTTTGAATTTTCCGGCACTAAACATCCGGCAAGCTCATGAAAGGCCAGAGGCTATGGAAGAAGCCTCTGTGATGATGGTAGGCCTGGATCCTCAAAGAATAATGCAGGGGCTCACACAATTGCAATATCAGGAAAGGGGAGGAAATCGAAATTTCCGGGAAGTTTACGACTATTCCATGCCTAATGTTGCAGGAAAGGTTGTGCGTATTATCCTATCTTATACATCTTATATAAATAGAGTGGTTTGGCAGAAGTAAAAAAAAAACGAATTCTCGTTCATTCCTTAATATTTCCGCCTGATCAAGTAAGTACAAGTTACTTATATGGAGATTTAGTCAAAAGCTTTTTGGATGCTGGGTATGAAGTTTTAGTACTTACAACTTATCCACATTATAATTTTGACGGTGATTTTTCCCTAGAATCAAAAAAGGGGTTTATATGGCGAAAAACAAATTTTCATGGTGCGAAGGTTTTTCATTTTCCTCAACAAAAGTCTAAATCAACGCTTAAACGTGCGGGTTATATACTAGCGTTTCATTTAGCATTTTTAATTAAGGCGCTGAGCGTGAAGAAGCCTCATTTAATTATCACACCATCTCCTCCTTTAACTTCAGGATTTTTAAGTGGTTTGGTTGGTAGACTTAGAATGTCAAGAGTGATATACAATGTGCAGGAGGTTTATCCAGATGTTTTGCTAAAACAGGGTAAACTTTCCAGTCCTATTATTTTAAGTTTATTAAAGCAATTGGAAAGATGGACTTATAAACTCTCTGATAACGTTGTGACCATTGATGGTCATTTTTCTAAGACAATTAAGGACAGGATGAAGACGGGGAAGTTAATGTGTATTCCAAATTTTATTGATACAGATCTGTATGCCCCATATACAGGCACCATTGCTAAAGATATCAAATTTGAAGGAAAGTATCTAATTGGATATGTAGGTAATCTAGGCAAGGTTCAAGACTGGAATGCTATTTTAGAGAGCGCTGAAATTCTTTCCACAAAACCCGAGTATCATTTTTTGTTAATTGGAGGGGGTAGTGAATTCAATTTTCTTAAATCAAAAAGTGATCAACTATCAAATGTAACTGTAATGAATTACCAGCCACGTGAACGTGTTCCAGAGATTAATTCACGAATTGATGTTCACATTATTGCTATGACTGAAGCATCTGATTATGATGGCCTCCCATCTAAAGCTTATGCTATCTTATCCTCTGGAAGACCAATTCTAGCCTCAACAAACTCAAACTCACCTTTATCCAAACTTGTCAAGTCATCAGGGAATGGTATTGTGGTCAAGAGAAATAGTGCTCATGCAATAGCTGAGGGGATAAAATCCTTAAAAAAAGGGTTTCTTCCCGATGAAGCAAGTGAAAAAGGCAGGAGCTTTGTACTTAATGGTTTTAGCAAGCAGGTTGTAACTGCTAAATATGTTCAATTGGTTAATGGGTTACTAAGTTGAGAGTTTTAATCACTGGTATCAGAGGGTTTGTAGGCCAAAACCTAATGCATTATTTAGTGTCAAAGGGTTTTAAAGTAGTTGGTGTTAGCCGGAGGAATGAGGAAAAGTCAGAGATAGTTTCCTGGGAAGCACTAGCCAAACAGACTATCAATGCTGATGCTTGGGTTCATTTGGCTGGTAAGGCTCACGATGTTACTGGAAATCAAGACCAAAATGAGTATATACAGGTTAATTTAGAACTGACAAAAATAGTCTTCAATTATTTTCTCGATGATTCCATAGCACACACATTTATATATTTTAGTTCTGTAAAAGCAGTAGCCTCTTCTGTTGAAGGTGTTTTAAAGGAAGGGGACAGTTTTCAGGTAGATAATCCATATGGAGCTTCAAAAAGAGCTGCAGAACAATTCTTATTGTCTCAAAAATTGCCAAAAGGTAAGAAGCTTGTCATTCTTCGCCCTTGCATGATACATGGTCCAGGCAATAAAGGCAATCTTAATTTACTATATAAAGTAGTTCAAAAAGGGTTACCTTATCCTTTAGCAGCTTTTCATAATGAACGCTCTTTTCTATCTATTGATAATTTAGTATTTTCCATACAGAAAATCATTTCAGATGCCCAGTTCCCTTCTGGGGTTTACCATATAGCCGATGATGATTCGTTTTCTACAAATGAACTTGTACAACTTATTGCCAATACCATAGGTCAAAAAGCCAAACTTTGGCATTTTCCAAAGAGCCTGGTTAATGGTTTGGCAAAAATAGGTGATATTTTAAGGTTGCCGTTAAATTCACATCGATTACAAAAACTGACAGAAAGTTATTTGGTAAGTAATGAAAAGATCAAGATAGCTCTTAGAGTTGAGCGTTTTCCAATTTCTGCAAAGAAAGGCCTTGTGAAAACTATCAAAAGTTTTGAAAGATGATTTATTTAGGCATAGTTGTATTGTTGTTTCTTGCCATTTTGAGCTACTTTAAAATTGCAGACCGCTTTAATATCATTGACAAACCCAACCAACGAAGTTCCCATACCCTGATTACTATTCGGGGAGGAGGTATAATTTTCCCTATTGCTGCCTTGCTTTGGTTTGCTTTTTTTGGTTTTAGGTACCCCTATTTTACCCTTGGTTTATTTTTTATAGCCATCATTAGTTTTGCTGATGATAGACTTACTTTATCTACAAAGCCCCGTTTGGCAGTGCACCTGCTATCAGTGGGGCTTATGCTTTACGGGTTAGGGTTCATAAATTTTGAATGGTATTACTGGGCCTTAGGCTTTGTATTGGTAATCGGTTGGTTAAATGCCTTCAACTTTATGGATGGCATCAACGGTATTACAGCTTTTTATGCTTTGGCAGTATTAGTCCCTTTAGTTTATATAAATAAGGAGTTGACTTTCGTAGAAATGCCTCTCATGTATGTAGTAGGTATATCACTTTTGATTTTTGCCTGGTTTAACGCCCGAAAAAAAGCACGGACTTTTGCAGGTGATATAGGGAGTGTCAGTATGGGGTTCATCTTGGCTTTCCTACTGATTTCTTTATTGATTGAAACCCAAAGATGGGTATATATCCTTTTTGTAGCTGTTTATGGTATAGATGCAGTGTTAACGATTGTACAACGTTTGTTGAGGGGGGACAACATTTTTCAGGCGCACCGGACACACCTTTACCAATACTTGGCTAATGAGGTCGGTTGGTCCCATATATCAGTTTCAGTAATTTATACTCTAGTGCAGCTTTTTATCAGTGCCTTGGTATTGGTTATGGTGTCTGGAGAAGTAGAAGAAATCTACTTCGGTGTTTTGTTGGTGGTTCTTGGTTTGTTTTACTTAATGGTCAAGTTGCCCATTCAACGAAAGCTTGTAGCCATTATTCCAAAGAAAAAAGAATAGGATGGTAATGTAAATGCCTATCTTAGAATATAGAGATTACGTAGAATACGCTTTAGATAGAGTCTTATGGAAAGCATAATAATCATGGGAGCCGGCGGTTTAGGGCGTGAAGTGGCTGCCATGCTGAACAGCTATTTTAAAGACCAATATTCCCTGCTTGGCTATATAGATGATGGCAAAGTACCAAACGACAAGGTAAACGGTTTATATGTGTTAGGAGGAATGGATTGGTTGTTGGCTCAAACCCAAACGCTGTGCGTTGTTTTTGGTATTGGACAGCCAGCTGTATGCAGAAAGCTTTATGAGCGCTTGAAACATAAAAACAATTTGTCGTACCCGAATATCATCCATCCACATGCACGTATCCATGCACCACCATTTGTTTCAATGGGCCAGGGGAATGTTATTTGTGATGCCAGCATTCTGACCACCAATATAAGCATGGGCGACTTTAACCTTATCAATCTATCTTGTACAATTGGGCATGATGCGGTATTGGGAAGCTTTTGTTCCATAATGCCTGGGGTCAACATCAGCGGAGGGGCACAATTAAAAAATGGCGTATATGTGGGTACCGGGGCAAAGCTGATTAAGGCTACTACTTTGGGAAAAGATTCTATAGTTGGTGCAGGCAGCGTGGTAAACACGGATGTTCCAGACGGAAAGACGTATGCAGGTGTTCCGGCCAAAGAGCTAAAGTTGCCTTAAATCTTGCTTAATAATTGTTTTAACTGGTAAAATCTAATTTTGCTTGCTCTATGAAAAATACCCGCATTTACCTTTCTCCTCCACACTTATCGGGCAAAGAGACTGACTTTCTGTTGAAAGTACTGGGTTCCAATTGGATTGCTCCTATTGGACCAGAGTTGAATGTCTTAGAGGAAGAGATTTCTAACCTCGTTGGCAGTAGTAATTGTTGTTTGCTAAACAGTGCTACCTCAGCTATCCACTTAATGTTAATTATGTTGGGTGTAAAAGATGGGGATTATGTTTTGACTCAAACACATACACACGTCGGCAGCGTAAATCCCATTGTATATCAAAAGTCAATCCCGGTTTTCATCGACTCCGAGCCGGATACCTGGAACATGAGTCCTGAGGCTTTAGAAGAGGCTATTCTTTCCCTGACGAATCAGGGAAAGGCGGACAGAATCAAAGCGATTATGCCGGTCCATTTATACGGCATGCCGGCTAAATTGGACGAAATTCTAGCAATAGCCGCAAAATACGGCATCCCGGTAATTGAAGACGCGGCAGAGTCCCTGGGCAGTACCTATAAAGACAAGCATACCGGCACGTTCGGGAAAATGGGGGTATATTCCTTTAACGGCAATAAGATCATCACCACCAGCGGGGGTGGGGCCTTGGTTTCGAATGATAAAGCGCTTATTGAAAAAGCGCGCTTTTTGGCCACCCAGGCGCGCGACAAAGCGCCACACTACCAGCATAGTGAAATAGGATACAATTACAGGCTTAGTAATGTATTAGCTGGTATTGGGCGTGGACAAATGCAGGTGTTGGATGAGCGGATTGCCCAGCGCAGAGCCAATTATCAGCGCTACCGCGATTATTTTGAAGACAAGAACCAACAAGGGTATCACATTCAATTCCAGGAAGAAGCAGAAGGCAGTTATAGCAACCGCTGGCTTACGTGTGTTTTGATAGACCCGGAGAAAAACAAAGGCCTGACCCATGAAAAGCTACGCTTGGCACTTGAAGTGGAGAATATAGAAAGCCGCCCTTTATGGAAGCCGATGCACCTGCAGCCCGTGTTTAAAGATTATGTTTTCTTTGGAGATGGTACTGCGGAACAACTATTTAATATTGGTCTGTGCCTGCCTAGTGGCTCTAACCTCACTGATATTGACTTTGAAAGGATTTTTGGGGTATTAGACAAGGTTTTCAAAAGCACTTAAGTATGTACAGAAGTATGTTTAAGCCACTTTTCGATTCCCTTTTTGCCTTAATACTTCTCATTCTATTAAGTCCTATTATCTTTTGTACATCCATTTTACTGACTTTTTACAACCGCGGTACCCCTCTTTTTATACAAAAACGTCCTGGCTATCGGGCCAGACCTTTTTACATCATTAAATTTAAAACCATGCGCGATGCTTTTGATGCGCAAGGAAATCCACTGTCTGATGCCGAGCGCATTACCCCTTTTGGGCAGAAAGTACGGGGATGGAGTTTGGATGAATGGCTGCAATTGGCAAATGTGCTCAAAGGCGATATGAGCTTTGTAGGACCCCGCCCGCTTTTGATGCAATACCTGTCTCTTTATAACAAGGAGCAGGCACGCAGGCATGAAGTAAAACCAGGTATTACCGGTTGGGCACAGGTTAACGGAAGAAATGCCATTTCCTGGCCGCAAAAGTTTGCTTTAGATGTAGAGTATGTGGAGCGTCAAAGCTTTTGGTTTGATGTTACTATTTTGTTGCTGACCGTAAAAAAGGTTTTTCAAAGGGCAAATATCAATGCGGAAGGAAGCGCAACCATAGAGCCTTTTAAAGGGAATTCGTAGTGCTCTTTATTATTGACTGATGCTCAATTGACTAGACCATAGATGAAGTTTTTTCCTAACTCTAAAAAAGCGGAGTACAACAGTCTCACTCAACTGCATCTTTTACATTTGCCCCTATGGATACAAAAAAAGAAGAGGTAGGTTATTTTGCCCATGAAACGGCAGTGGTTGATGAAGGTTCCCAAATAGGAAGCGGCACAAAGATCTGGCATTTTAGCCATATTATGTCTGACTGCATCATCGGAGAAAAGTGTAACATAGGCCAAAATGTAGTGGTGAGTCCCGAAGTAGTATTGGGCAAAAATGTGAAGGTGCAAAACAATGTTTCTATCTATACAGGCGTTACTTGCGAAGAAGATGTCTTCCTGGGGCCGTCTATGGTGTTTACTAATGTAATTAATCCCAGGAGTGCTGTAAACCGCAGAGGGCAATATGCTAAAACCCATGTGGGGAAAGGCGCTACCATTGGAGCTAATGCCACGATTGTTTGCGGGCACAATATTGGCGCATATGCTTTTATAGGGGCTGGAGCCGTGGTAACTAAAGAAGTGCCGGCTTACGCTTTAGTGGTAGGCAACCCCTCCCGGCAGATCGGTTGGATGAGTGAGCACGGGCATCGACTAAAATTTGATGAGGCGGGAATGGCTAGTTGTTCTGAAAGCGGTATCGTGTATAAGCTAGAGAATGGAAAAGTGAATAAGTTTAATGACTAAAATAGAGGGGGAAATACACTTTGGTGTAATTGGCGCAGGCCATATAGGTAAACGATTTGCAGAGATGATTACTCAGCAAAAAGAATCAGTTTTGGTGGCTATGTGTGATACAAAATCAAGGCAAGAATTAGAGCATCAAAATGAGACTCCGCTTTATGCTAGCCCTGAGGAAATGTTGACGGCGCATCCAGAACTCGATGTAGTATGTGTCGCTTCCCCTAATGGCTTACACATGTCACATGCTTTGGCAACTTTGGAGGCCGGAAAACACGTAGTCATAGAAAAACCCATTGCCCTGAGCAAAGCGGAAGCAGAAAAGGTTATTTATACAGCTCTGCATAAAAGTAAGCATGTATTCGGGGTAATGCAAAACCGCTATTCTCCACCAAGTGTTTGGATAAAGGCACTCATCGAAAGCAAAAAGCTAGGTGACATCTACATGGTGCAGATCAATTGCTACTGGAACCGCGATGCCCATTATTATACATCTGATACCTGGCATGGGCAAAAAGACCTGGACGGAGGAACCTTGTTTACACAGTTCTCCCATTTTGTAGACATCATGTACTGGCTTTTTGGCGACATCGAAAATATACAAGCGCGTTTACGTGATTTTAATCACCAGGAGTTAACGGATTTCGAAGATAGCGGTGTAGTAAGTTTTGATTTTGTGAATGGAGGCATGGGGGTGCTTAATTATAGTACTTCTTGCTGGGACAAGAACTTTGAAAGTAGTATTACCATTTTAGCAGAAAAGGGCACGGTAAAAATAGGAGGACAGTATATGAATGAGGTAGAATACTGTCATGTAGAAAATTATGAGATGCCCGTTTTACCACCAGCCAACCCACCTAATGATTATGGCCCCTATAAAGGGAGTGCGGCCAACCATAGCTTCTTGATCCAAAATGTAGTAGATGTCTTAAAAGGAAGAGATACTATTACCACTAATGCCTTGGAAGGACTTAAAGTGGTAGAGATCATAGAGCGCATCTATAAAGCAGGTGCTTTTGAAAAGAAGTGAGTTTAACTAGTATGTTATTCGAGAGCCTTTTTATTGCTGTGGTGACTAAAGCTTATAGCAGGTCGTGATCCAGCATAAACCCCAGGCTCATAAAAATGCCCAGCCTTCTGTTTTCGGCTTGAGCATTGCCAAAGAGAGGTAAGTTGTTTGGCGTCTCCCCGTAACGTCCTTCCAGGCGGATGTACACCTTGGGGTCTGGGGTATAGGCCGTGCTTAACGTAATGGCCTGCCATCTTAGACCTCGCTCGTTTCCCCGGGTGTCGGTAAAACTCCCGCTGATAAACCCGCTACGGTCATCAAAGAATTCAAGGCGGGTGCTCACAGAAAAAGAAGAAGTGAGGTGATAGCGTGCGGCTAACAAGGCGTTAAACAGAAAACCATCGGGAATACTATCTGCATCCGAACTATACTTCTCCGTACCTACATCCGAGCCAAGCTGCAGGTCAAATTTGCCAAGTTGTGCATTGAAATAGAGATTGTGGTAGGTGCGAAAGGCGTTATACCCCACTTCACGTGGCTGTTCGTATCCCAGGAGGTTGGTATAGGTAAGAGACCAAAACTCGGTAAAGTGGTAACTTAAAAGTACACCAACCGATTTAGCGGAGTTGTTGTCGACAAACAAATTGTAGCCATTGAGCAACCACAACTCCGCGTTTAGCTTTTGGTTTCCTTCATAGCTCAGGCGGGCACCCATCTGGTAAAAGGGCTCGTTGTAGGTGGCCACTGCCGTACTAACAAAAAAGTTGTTCTTTGGCAAAAAGCTTTCCGTGCCTATATGGGTAGCAAAAAAGCCGGCATCCAGCCAGATGTCTTTGCCAAGCCTGATACCTGCATTGGCTTCCTGTATTTGATTGTAGTCTGTGTCCCAGGTAGCCTTCATGATATCTCCATAATGCAGGGTAAAGTTTCCCCTTATCCGCTTGCTTTTGTAGTGAAGCCCAATTTGGGCCACATTTAAGGCCAGTTGATCTTGACGGGGAAAAACCGTGCTGAAGGGCTGTAACCCATTTTGGCCGCCCAGGGGATAAGCGCCATAGCCCGCGTCTATATAAACGTCTAAGGATACCCGGGTGTTTGTATCCCTTTCTTGCCCGAAGGCGATATGACTAAAAACACAACTCAACAAAGAGGAGCACAGAAGAAGTCTTCGCATCAAACACTTTTCGTTTGTTACAGAACCAATTTAACCGCAGTTGGTTTTAATGCAACATTATCTTTATATATGAACTATGCTTTCTGGCGCAGGTTCGGTGCGTTTGAGCCTTCCCGCATTCTTCTTTTCGGTTACCTGACCATTATGTTTTTTGGTTTTGGCCTGCTTGCCCTGCCTGTTTTCCAAGAGAAGACACAACCTTTACTGGATCACCTTTTCATTGCTATTTCGGCTGTAAGTACTACGGGCTTGGTGACGGTTTCAGTTAGCGACAGTTACAATTTTGCAGGGGAGCTCATTGTACTCCTACTCATTCAAATCGGAGGCTTGGGCTATATGTCGGTAGCTTCCTTTATTATTTTAGGTAGCCGCAAGCGCATTTCCAGTTTTACTTCCCGTTTGTTGAGAACCGATTTCAGCCTGGGCGAGAAAGCCGAACTCATCGGCTTCGTAAAGGGAGTGGTATACTTTGCCATTGCCATAGAAGCTTTGGGTGCGCTATGTCTGTATTTCATCTTCTTAGAAAAAGGGATAGAGCAGCCGGTATGGAATGCTGTTTTTCACAGCATCTCTGCTTTTTGTACGGCCGGGTTTGCGTTATTTGGCAATAGCTTTGAAGCATTCAGCGGCAACGTATGGCTCAATGTGGTTATTAGCGTGCTGGCCTTATGCGGAAGCATTGGTTTTTTGGTATTTGTGGATGTGTACCAGCGGCTGTTTGGCAAAACAAAAAAACTGGCGTTCACCACTAAGATCATTTTACGCTTTACCGGAGTGTTGCTGGTTTTATCGGTGGTCTTGATCTTACTTTTGCAAAGCTCTTTCGCACTTAACGATCCCTTAGAGCAGTTTTTGCTTAGTTTTTTCCAGGCTATGACCGCCCTGAGTACGGTAGGTTTCAATACGTATCCCATTGGGGAATTGTCTGTTACCGTATTATACATCATCATCATTTTAATGCTTATCGGGGCCTCCCCGGCAGGTACGGGGGGAGGCATCAAATCCACAACTATTACCGCCATGTATGCTGTGGTAAAGTGTACCCTGATCGGGAAAAAACGGATCACTTTTTTAGGCTCGGAAATTCCCAACGACCGCTTGCGCCTGGCCGCGGCTAATTTCTTTTTTTACATTATGATGCTTTTTCTTTCCATTTTGCTTTTAAGCTATACCGATAAGCTCGACATATACGCGCTGATGTTTGAAGCCGCATCGGCCATAGGAACGGTTGGCTTGAGTATGGGCATTACCGGTGATTTGAGTACTGCGGGAAAGTGGATCATCATTTTTCTCATGATCGTAGGTAGGTTGGGTGCTGCCACCTTTGGCCTTGCTCTTTTCAGGGGAAGCAGTGATGCTGAAGGAGAGCAGGCAGACGTAGAAAGGGAAGATGTGGTGATTTGATCTAAAGTATACGTCAGTGCGCTTCGCAAAACCTTGACACCCTGGATATGTAGCCCAATAATTCTGCACTATATTCGCAACAACCAATTACAAGAGCCGATATCTTCGGCTCTTTTTTATGCCTACATGTCAAAAAAATTCTATCAGGAAAAGCAAGCGCAGGTAGCGAAGACACTTGCCCAACAAAAAAAACAGGATCGCTTGTATTCCCTTTTCAGGGCGTTGAGCATACTCACCGCGCTAAGTGCTTTTTACCTGGCCATAAAACAAACTATTCCAAGCTGGCACTGGCTAGGTATAACATTACTGTCACTTTTCCTGTGGTTACTTAAAAAGCATCAGAATTTACGTGCCCGGATCAAACGGGGCAAAACCTTAGAAGATATTTTAAAACAGGAATGCAAAGCCCTGGATGGAAACATCAGCCACTTTGAAAATGGAATGGGCTTTCACGATCCTAGGCATATGTATGCACACGACCTGGATGTTTTTGGGCCTGATTCCCTTTTTCAACACCTTAACCGTACGGTTACACGTGGCGGAGGACAACGTCTGGCCTCTTATCTCAAGGGAGAAGTAGAAGTTGAGGATCTGATACAGCAGCAGGAAGGGATAAAAGAGCTGACACAAGTACCTGATTTCAGGCACGCTTTTGCGGTAGAGGGGAAACTTATCCGCGAAGAAGAGGGCTTATTGGCCGGGTTCGAACGTTGGCTACGTGAAAAGTATACCTTTAATATACTAGGGCATCCTTTGCTCTTGTATTTCCTTTCAGCTCTGGCAATCGGGCTGTTGGGCTTGTTTGTTGTACAGCCTGGCATACGACATGCAGAATGGTTCGGGTATGCCTTTGCTTTAAACCTGTTGATCAGCTATATGCATTTTAGTAAGATCAAAAGGGCCTATGAGCAGCTGGGAAAAATGGCCGCTACACTAGGTATGTATGCAGAAATGATCGCACTGATGGAGCGGCTTCTCACAAAGGGCAAAAAAATAGAAGCTTTACAAACGGCCCTTAAGACAGAGGGAAAAACAGCCAGCCACTCCTTAAGGCAGCTTAAGCGCTTGCTTGACCGTTTTGATCAACTCAACAATGTAGTGGCTCTCATTGTCACGAATGGTTTGTATCACAACCATGTGCATGCACTTCGTGCATTGGAAAGCTGGAAATCAACACATAAGAGCAGCTTGAACCAATGGCTTTTTGCCGTGCATGAAATGGACGCCCTTTGCAGCCTTGCCAACTTTGCTTTCAATAATCCGGCTTATGCCTATCCCATTAAAAGCAAAACTCCGGAGTACGAAATACAGGATGCAGCACACCCCTTGATCCGTGCGGAGGTACGCGTGGCCAACAGCTTGTCTTTTATCCAGCAGCCTTACGTGATCCTGACCGGCAGCAATATGAGCGGCAAGAGTACTTTTTTAAAAACCCTGGGCTTGAATCTTATCCTGGCTAAATGTGGAGCACCGGTTTGTGCCCGCCATATGCGCTTTTACCCCTTCACTATTTTAAGCAGTATGAAGCTGGTCGACAGCATCAGTAGGGCGGAATCATATTTCCAGGCCGAAGTGCTCAAGCTGAAGCGGGTAAAAGAGATCCTGGATTCAGGAATACCCTGTTTTGTACTCCTGGACGAAATACTGCGAGGCACCAATAGTGAAGATAAGCGAAAGGGTACCCGTCTTTTTATGGAAAAGCTTAAGGCCTATCAGGCCTTGGGCATACTGGCTACACATGATGTGGATGTGGCCCAGTTAGCAAATGATTTCCCCGGGCATTATACCACCGCCTACTTTGAAAGCAGGGTAGAGGGGAACGAACTTCATTTTGATTATCAATTACGCCCCGGGATTTGTACCACCCCCAATGCCACTAAGCTAATGCAAGGCTATGGGATCATTTAACAGTTAGGCTGTAACACCGTGTAATAAGCATGATGCAATTACCGGAAAGTGAAAACCCCTCTCACTATTTAGTAATCTCCAATAAAAGGTAACATAAGTCATTAAATTAAAAAGGCAACGCGTTTATATTTGGCTAACGTGTATACCTTATGATGGCAGCACTTTTAAGAATGGTGGATGAGTTCAAGGGCTTTTTGGTAGAAACAGGAGCTCTTTTCCTTTTCACCTTGCGCTTTTTTAAGGAACTGTTTAACCCTCCTTTTGAAGGGAAGGAGTTGCTGAAGCAATGCTATTATATTGGCAATCAATCTCTTGTTTTAGTAGCTCTAACCGGTTTCATCCTTGGGCTGGTTCTGACCTTACAAACGCGCCCTACACTCATCGAATTTGGAGCGGTTTCCTGGATGCCTAATATGGTAAGTGTATCTATAGTAAGGGAGCTCGGGCCTATGATTACAGCGCTTATCTGCGCCGGGCGAATCGCCTCGGGTATAGGTGCCGAGCTTGGTTCTATGCGGGTTACGGAGCAGATAGACGCCATGGAAGTGTCGGGCACCAACCCTTTTAAGTACCTGGTGGTTACACGTATACTGGCAGCAACGCTAATGCTCCCTTTGTTGGTGGTATTTGCAGATGCAATCGGGCTATATGGCTCTGCCTTAGTGGAAAACCTAAGAGGAGATGTTTCCTTCCAGTTATACTTCAACAAGGTTTTTGATAGTTTAAAATATGCCGATCTGATCCCGGCTACTATAAAGTCTTTTTTCTTTGGCTTTGCCATAGGCCTCGTAGGCTGCTACAAAGGCTATTACTGCAAAAAGGGCACAGCAGGTGTGGGCGTTGCAGCCAATACTGCCGTAGTGTTTGCCTCCATGTTGTTGTTCGTTATCGATTTTCTCACCGTTTTTGTTTCGGATATCTTTTTTGAATTCTAAGGAAATGAAAAAGAACCCGTATCAAATAGAAGAGGTCTCTAACCCGCAAAAAGCAATGGTTACAATCCGGGATCTGCATAAACGTTTTGGCGACAATCACGTGCTTAAGGGGTTTAACCTGCAGTTGTATGAAGGAGAAAGCCTGGTGGTAATGGGCAAATCCGGTTCAGGTAAATCTGTCATGATCAAGTGCCTGATGGGGTTGATTGCGCCCGATAGCGGCTATATCGAGGTAATGGGAAAGGAAATAGATTCCCTGGACCAACAGACGTTGGATCATTTGAGGTCGGATATCGGTTTTTTGTTTCAGGGAGGGGCGCTGTACGATTCCATGACGGTACGTGAGAACCTGGAATTTCCCTTGAGGCGCCATAAAAAGAAAATGGGCGGGGCCGTGCAGACTATTGGTCTCGTACGTGAGGCTTTAAGGAGCGTTGGCCTTGAAAGAGCCATAGACCTGATGCCCGCAGAGCTTTCCGGAGGCATGAAAAAGCGGATTGCCTTAGCGCGTGCCTTGATCCTGAAGCCGAAGATTATTCTGTATGATGAGCCGACCAGTGGCCTGGATCCCATCACCGCTAAGGAAATTATAGAACTCATGCGAGACATTCAGGAGAAATACGGCACCTCTTCGCTCATTATTACCCACGATGTAGACTGTGCCCGGGTTATTGCCAACCGCATGGTGCTCTTGGTTGACGGGGTAGATTATGCCCACGGGACTTTTGAGGAATTATCAAATGCCACGGATCCAAACATTGAAGCATTTTTTAAAAAGTGATAGGATGGAAAAAACAACTGCACAGAAACTAAAGCTCGGAATTTTTGTCATTATCGGCACCGCTCTATTAGTAGCGGCCATCTATTTTGTGGGCAGCCGGCAAAATGTTTTTGGAAGTACATTTGAGATTACAGCGGTTTTTAAAAATGTAAACGGGCTGCAAAGAGGCAATAATGTGCGCTTCTCAGGTATAAACATAGGAACGGTAACCGGTATTGAAATGAGCAATGATACTACCATCCGTGTGCGGCTGCTGATCGAGGAGAAAATGAAAGCACACATTCGTAAAGACGCCATTGCCTCTTTGGGTACTGATGGTCTGGTAGGCAGTATGCTCATTAACATCACCCCGGGTCTGGGAAAAGCAAACCTGGTAGAGCCCGGGGATGAGATCAGAACTTATAGCCGCATCGCCTCTGAAGATATGTTGAGCACCCTCAATGTAACCAATGAGAACGCCGCCCTGCTTACGTCAGACCTGCTGAAAATAACCCAATCCCTGATCTATGGCAAGGGAACATTGGGAAGGCTACTGAATGATACCCTTATGGCGCGGGATATGTATGAAGCGGTTGCCAACTTAAAAGACATAAGCATAGAAGTAAACAGGGCCATGCAGGAAGTAAGGACCTTATTGGCCCAGGTGCACTTTGAAGGCAGCGCAGCGGAGGTTTTGCTAAGCGATACGGTTTCCGGTGAAAAAGTGAGAAAGATGATCCAAAACATGGAGGAGGCCAGTATGGAGCTAAACGGGATTGTGGAAAACCTGAACGGCACACTGGAAAAAATGAACGAAGGAGACGGGACAATACCTTACCTGCTTAACGATACGGTTTTAGTGAGGCAACTGGATGCAAGCATGCAAAATATTCAAGAAGGTACCGCACGCTTCAATGAGAATATGGAAGCCTTACAGCATCATTTTTTATTCAGACGCTATTTCAGGAAGAAGGCGGCCAAAGAAGCTCAGAAATAGCAATGATCGTTTCTGAAAACCTGCCAGGTTTCTCAGCGGTAGATAGATAAACCGGGCAGGTTTAATGCCTTAAAGGCTGTCTAACTTTAAATGCATCACTTCTTTGATCTGCGATATACGGGCAGAAGCATATTCTTTCGTAGGATTTGTTACCGTATCGCTTTCCTTCAGGTAACGTTCATAATAGTCCATGGCTACTGTTTTATCCTGGTAATACCGATCATAAGCCCGGGCTAAATAGTAGAGTATTTCTTCATTTTTAGTGTGCGCATAAGCTTTTTTATATTGTTCTATGGCCTCGGGATAGCTTTCACTTGCGTCCAATACCATAGCCAAGCGTAAACGATACTGCCCCATGTTAGGGGACTCAGCCATTTCTATAGCGCGGGCATAATTGAATTGAGCGCTATCCCGTTTCCCGCTTTGCTCAAATGCATAGGCTTTGTAAAAATACGTGCCTTCACTCATTTCATTCTGACGGCCTAAATACTCGAAAAAGGCAAAGGCGCTATCGTAAGATTCTGTGTGTACAGCGCTGGTAGCCATAATTTTAGCTATATCAGGTGTCGTGTCGTGCCGTGCTAAAAAATGGTATCCCCAGATTTTAGCCTTCTGATACTCCTTTAATTGATAATATACTTTGGGAAGCAGGGCCAGGAAACCCGGGTGTGTACTGTCTATGGCCATAAACTGCAGGGCAATATTTTCAGCTTGCGGATATAACTCGAGTGCATAAAGCAACTTGCTTAGGGAGTAACCGGCCTCTTCATCTGTAGGGCTCAGCTTCAGCGCTTCCATATAGGCCTGTATAGCCGCCGAATACTGACGGTTTTGTACGGCCAATGTGGCGGCTATTTTTCTATAAGTAGACAGGTGTCCGGCCAATGCTACCAATTGCATGGCAGCATTATAAGCCGCTTTAAAATTGCCCCGCTTTTCGTATGCTTTTGTAAGCCTGTACCAAAGTTGCACGCTTGAGGAGTCAATGACCAAAGCTTCTTCTGTATGTTGTATGCACTCCTTCATATAGCCTGATTTATAAGCAAGTTCGGCCAGCTCCGCGTTACAGGGAGCGCATGGGACCTCTTTGGCATGCTCTACAAGTAAGGCATAAGCTTCCGTAAAGTGGCCACCTTCTTCCAATTCCCGTATTGTCGAGAAAGGCGTTTGGGCGTATCCCATTAACATGCTGCAGAAATAAACAAGTAAGAGGTGATTTTTCATGCGTGTTGGTTTTTCATATGTGCATAGGCTTCTTCCATCAGTTTTAAAAGGATTGCTTCATCTACATCGGCCAGAGCCTTTATGTAGAGGCAGGATTTGCCCGTTTTATATGATCCTAGCTGTCCCAGTAAAGCTTCGTAACGTGCAAAGCCTGGCATAATGTATAGCGACAGGTTTTGCTTGCGCGGAGAAAAACCGATGAGAAACCAGTCGCCTTCGCGGCCACTCTCGTAAACATAATGATAGCGACCGAAGCCTATGATTCCGTTCCCCCACAAGGCGGGAAACTCTCCTGTTACCTTTTTCAGCATATCCAGTATTTCAATTGCATCAGCCCTGCGCTGTGGATGTTCTATGTTTTCCAGGAATTCCATTACCTGGTCTTGCTCTTTTGTTGGTTTATTCATGTCCGGCGTTTATCTGTGGTAACCTATGGCTATAGAAGCATGCTTGTTTTTTTAACCGCTCAGCCATACCGCGTTTTGCTGCTTTAGATTATTTTCACCTTCTCAAAAATCAGAAATTAATGTGCCATTCCCTAATGCGCTTGCTTCTATTCACGCTTCTTTTTTCTGCTTTTACAGGGAAAGCAGGTACAACCACCTTGAGTGAGCGTGCAAAAATGTACCTGGTTACCTGCGGACCGGGTCAAAATGAACTGTATTCGGCCTTTGGCCATACGGCTATTCGGGTACAGGATCCCCTGCTTGGCATAGACCTTATTTTCAATTACGGGGTTTTTGACTTTGATCAGCCTAATTTCTACCTCAATTTCGCAAAAGGGAACCTCCTGTACCAACTGGCGCTAAACGATTACCAACGGTTTTACCAGGCATATGTCAGGGAAGGCCGCTTTGTATACTTACAAGAACTCAATTTTGACCAATCTCAGAAGCAGGCTTATTTTGATTTTTTGGAATGGAACGCCCGGCCTGAGAACCGCCCGTACTATTACGATTATTTTTATGACAACTGCGCTACCCGTCCACGTGACGGTATGGTACAGGCGTTGCAAACACTGGGCCAGGAGGTAGTTTGGGACACTACTTATGCCGTAAGTGGGGTCAGCATCCGGGACCTTTGCGAAGAATACTTGCAATACCAGCCCTGGGGCGATTTAGGAATAGATATTTGTTTAGGATTGCCTATGGATAAGGAGGCCACGCCCCTGGAATATACCTTTTTACCGGATTATCTCGCTAAGGCTGCTGATGAAGCATGGCTTATTGACGGAAGTGCTTCTAAAAAGCTGGTATCCCGTGCTTTCTTTGCGTTCGAAGCCACCGCACAACCTGTGCGTCCCTGGTTTACCCCTACGGTTTGCTTTAGCCTTTTACTGTGCCTGGGTATACTGTTGAGCTTCATAGAACAGCGAACAGGCCGTGTATTTCTTTGGTTTGACAAGAGCCTTTTTTCGCTGGCGGGTCTTATCGGCTGGCTTTTGCTGTTGCTTTGGTTCTTTACCGACCATACGGCTGCGGCACGCAATATGAACCTGTTATGGGCCATTCCGCTCTATTTTCCTACGGTACTCTTTCTCCAAAAAAAGAGTAGGGGATTTAGTCTTTTTCTTATGCGCTTTAGCTTTCTCGTGCAGGCCGTAGTGCTCGTGGGTTGGTTCTTCTGGCCCCAGGCCTTACATCCGGGACTTTTTCCCCTCTGCGCCCTTTTGCTGTGGCGCTCCTTTTGGCGGGTGTATCGCGCTAACCGTCAGCTTACTGTTCGCTCATATTAATAAGGGAATAACCCTATAGTGCTCTGATACCCGTTCACTCTTCCAGACCAGTGATAAGTGCATATGCTTACACAGAAACTTTCTTATATATACGTCATCCATCGTATTGAATGGTTTTGTTGAAATGGGCACTTTAGCTTCCTTTCAAAACAGGATAATCATGGCAAAAAAGAAAAGGTTGCTGTTTGTTTTGGTGGGGTTTGCCCTTCTGGGCTGCAGCAAAGACGACAAAGATGCAAACAACCCTACAGGCAATAACGATACCTTGCCAGCCGGTATTGCCGGACAGGTTGTAAACATGGCGTGCACCTTTGCCAATACCGGAGCTCCCTATGTTGTAGGTGATGAAGCCCGGTTTACCTTTTCCAGTTCAGGAGCTTTGTTCATTGATACTGACCCGGCCGCCAGCAATGGCGATGAAATCCAGGTAAAGAGCTTTACGAAGGTGAATAACGAATACATCTGGAGCGATGTTGCCGGAGGGTACAAATATGTTTTATCGTTGAGCCCTGACAACAGCATCAATGAGGTAAATGTATTGGATCAAAGCAATGCCTTTCTCAATCAGTTTGAGCCTGTTCAGCAGGGGAGCCCTGAACTCGCTTTGATCAAAGCTATGGCCGGTACCTACACCGTGAGCGCGGTAAGCAGGGGCATCCATAGCCGTATGCGTGTAACCATTGGGGCCGATGGCAGCATTGATTTCGATACAAATGACGCATATGCTCCGGATACGTATGCTTTGGTTACCGACCGCTTAAATGTGCTGGACCAGGTTTTTGTAGACATAGATCCGTATCCTACTGAACCCTATGCACGTTTTGAAATTACCGTGGATGCTAACGATCCTTCGATTCCGGTAGAAATTACCTACACCCCGGATTATCCCGGAGTGGGGAACAGGGTAACCGTCTCCTTGTGAATTAAGGTGTTCAATAGGAAACGAATAGTGTGCCGGAGGCAAGCGAAAAGAGCCACACTCAAAATGTATTGATGCACTAAAGCAACACGTTGAAACCTTTTGTTGAATGCACTTTAACCTAATTGGATTCAAAAACCATCCAGGTGTACTGCCTGCACCCGGATGGTTTTTGACATTTATTTTCTACGCTTACTCCTGCTTTTTTCGTAGTCCTGGAAAATGAAATCACCCAATCCTTTTAAGCCGGTATAAAAAGCTTTTCCCTTATTGGCCTCAGCAAATTTTTGAATGAATTGTTGCAGGTAAGGGTCTTGTGCGATCATAAAGGTGGTAATTGGGATGTTTAACCTACGGCAGGCGGCCGCCTTGTTCAGGCACTTGCTTACAATGTAATCGTCCAGGCCAAAGCTGTTCTTGTAATACGTACCATCCGGTTCTTTCAGGCAACTGGGCTTTCCGTCCGTGATCATAAAGATCTGCTTGTTGGCGTTTTTCTTTCTGCGCAGCAGGTCCATGGCTAACTCCAAACCTGCAACGGTATTGGTGTGGTAGGGGCCCACTTTTAAATAGGGGAGTTCTTCCAGTTCTATTTGCCAGGCATCGTTGCCAAATACGATGATGTCCAGCGTATCTTTGGGGTAGCGGGTTTTGATCAATTCTGCCAGGGCTAGTGCCACTTTTTTAGCTGGCGTAATACGGTCTTCACCATACAGGATCATGCTGTGGCTGATGTCGATCATAAGCACCGTACTCATTTGTGCTTTGTAGTAATGCTCCTGTACTACCAGGTCCTGCTCCGTCATACCAAATTCGTCAATCCCCTGGTTGATGAAAGCGTTTTTTATGCTCTCGTTCATAGCAATGTTACTCAGGTTGTCTCCGAAGGAATAACTCCGCAGGTCGGAGGTAGGCTCATCACCCGCTCCGCTGTATTTGGTTTGGTGATTTCCCATCTGCGATTTTTTGAGTTTGCCGAAGATCTGTTCCAGGGCACTTTGCCTCAGGCTGCGTTCCGTTTTAGCTGTCATGGCCAGTCCACCGGCTCCGTTGGGGTCGTCAATTTCTTCACGCAGGTACCCTTGTTTTTTCAGGTCTTCCAAAAAATCATCAATGGTATAGGCAGAGTTGGTCAATTGGTGTTCCTTATCCAACTCACGCAACCAATCAATAGCTTCGTCCACATCACCGGAAGTATATAACAACAACTCTTTGAAAATATCAAGCAGGCGTTCGAAAGGCGTTTTGCCTTTCCCCGTATATTTCGAAAATCGTAAGCCTTTCATAGTAAAGAATAAACCAGGTAGTGAAGGTAAGGTTTCTGCTGGCTGTGTTTTATCAAAAATACTGAAGGCTAAAAAGAGCAATTCGATATGCCGCTACGCGACTCTACGTACAAACCTCGTTTCTTCATGCGCCACCCGCATGTTCATACCATAGTGCCCGCCCTTTTTAGAAAAGTACCTTTTGCGTTTACCGCACGCAACAGGTTTACGCTTTCGGATGGAGATTTTGTAGATGTAGACACTTCTCTAAATGGTCATCAAAAAGCGGTGTTGCTCTGCCACGGACTGGAAGGCAGCAGTCAATCGCGTTATATACTCGGTATGGCACAGGCTATGCAAGAGGCTGGCTTTGATGTACTTGCCCTGAACTACCGCAGTTGCAGCGGTGAAATGAACCGGAAGCCGCGTTTCTATCACCACCTTGCGTTTGAAGATTTACAGGAGGTAGTACAGCATTATGTTAGCCGGTATAACAGCTTCACGCTGATCGGCTTTTCGCTGGGGGCGAATATGGTTTTACATTACCTGGCTCATTTAGCCGTACAGGCAGGTGCTGTTCGTGAAAAAGTAAAGGCGGCTGTATGCTTCTCTGCTCCGGTAGACCTGACAGGCTGTGTAACAGAAATACATAAGCCTAAAAACCGCATTTACCACGATCGCTTTTTACGTAGCATAAAGCAGAAGATTGCCTCCAAACAGCAAACTATGCCGGAAACGCGACTAAGGCCTTTGGAAAGCATAAGAACCCTGTATGCCTTGGATGAACATTATACCGCACCCTTGCATGGCTTTTCCAGTGCTGCAGATTACCATCAGAAGGCTTCTTGTGCAGATAAATTGACATTAATCAATACCCCTGTTCTTTTGGTTAATGCGCAGGATGATCCCTTTTTAAGCGAAGGGTGTTTTCCCGCAGGGGTGGCCAAGGCCAGCCACTTTGTACATTTGCAGCAACCGCGTTTTGGTGGGCACGTAGGTTTTAGCGGCAAAGGAAGAGGCCTTTACTGGAGCGAAGCAGGGGCCATCGCGTTTTTAAAAGAACAAAAAGTATTATGAATACAGCAGAAATACGGTACGAAGGGGACTTGAGGGTAGGGGCTACCCATGTGCGTAGCGGACAAAGCATACTGAGTGATGCGCCTGTTGATAATAACGGAAAAGGAGAAGCTTTTTCGCCTACCGACCTGGTGGCTACGGCATTGGCCAACTGTATGCTCACCGTAATGGGCATCAAAGCGCGTACGTGGAATAAAGATCTACGGAAAGCCAAAGCCACTGTATTAAAACACATGGGCAACGGCCCGAGGCGCATTGTACAAGTGGATGTGACCATAACATTGGAGGATATCTATACAAAAGAAGAACGCCATATACTTGAAAAAACGGCTTACGCCTGTCCTGTGGCCAAAAGCTTACACCCTGATGTAAAACAGCATATCAGCATCGTATGGACCTGAAACGAACGGGCGGCATATTGCTGCTCCTTTTCACCGTGCTTGCCTCATTTGGGCAAGAAAGAGTATCGCAAACACAAGGGGAGAAGGCACTTGTCAAAACTGCCAGAACATATGCCAGAGCAGTAGAAAAAAGAGATTTTGAAAAGGTACTGGCCCTTACGCACGAAAAGGTTTTACAGCAGTTTGGCGGAATGCGTAAAATGCTGGCAGAAGCAAAACGGGATGCAGAAGCGACCAGGCGTAAAGGTTTTGAAATAGAAAAGGCGGAGCTTGCAGCTCCCCTTCAAGGCAAACAGGTAAACAAAACGTGGTACCGGTGCATCCCCATTCGTATCACTATAAAAGGCCCTTATGGGAAAGTATATAGCCAGGCAGGTTTATTGGGAATAAGCGAAGACGAAGGAAAAAGCTGGCGTTTTGTGAGCCTGGCCCAAATTGAAATGAGCACACTTTTATCCCTCTTTCCCAATTTACCCGTTGATCTGGAAATGCCTGTAAAGCAATTGACTACAGAATAACGCTGTACGTATAGCAGGTAGGTAGACAAAACCCGAAATAGGTTATCTTTAGCAGAGTTTACAAACTAAAGCTACCTTCATGCGTGCTTTAATGCAGGATTTTTACATTGCTTTTAGTGCTTTGGATGCCGAAAAAATGGCTGCTTGTTACCATCCTTCGGTTCGTTTTGAAGATCCCGCCTTCGGGGTTTTAGAAGGAGCGCATGCCGGCAATATGTGGCGTATGCTCTGCGCCAGTCAACAAGGTAAAGACTTCAAGATCAATGTATCGCAGGTTGCTATGAAAGGCGATAGGGGCCTGGTGCGTTGGGAGGCCTTCTATACCTTTGGTCAGACAGGAAGAAAGGTGCACAATGTGATACAGGCCCGGTTCTACTTCCGTGACGGCAAGATCATTGCCCATAGGGACCGTTTCAACCTATATCGCTGGTCAAGGCAGGCCCTGGGAGCAAAAGGGGCGCTGATTGGATGGACGCCTTTTTTCAGGAAGGCCTTGCAGGCAAAAACAAATAAGCTGCTGGCCGCTTATGAAAAGCAAATAAGCGCCTAAAAGATAACGTTCTCTACAATGGTAAGCCCATAGCCGGTAATACCCACCCGCTTCATCGGGTGATTCGTGAGCAACTTCACCTTGGAAATGCTCAGGTCGTGCAGGATTTGTGCCCCGATGCCGAAATCGCGGGCATCCGGTTTAAAACTTACCTTACGCGTGGTTTCTTTGCCTTCTTTTTTGTCTTTAAAATCCCTGATACGCTCCAGCAGGTTGTTTTGCTGCATTTTCTGATTCATGTACACAATGGCTCCTTTGCCTTCTTCTGCAACGCGCTTCATGGCTTTACGGAGTTGGGATTGGGTATCGGAGGTGAGGATCTCGAAAATGTCGTTTGCTACGGTAGCGGAATGCATGCGTACCAATACTTCTTCCTCCTTTTGCCATTGCCCCTTGGTAAGCGCCATGTGGATCTGCCCGTTGGTGGTTTGCTCATAGGCGCTGAAGTGGAAAGGACCGAATTCAGTATCAATTTCAAAAGACTCTACCTTTTTTATCAAGGATTCCTTACTCATGCGGTAAGCCACCAGGTCTTCAATGCTGATGATCTTCAGGTCAAACTTCTCGGCCACAGGAAAAAGCTGCGGAAGGCGGGCCATAGTTCCGTCTTCATTGAGTATCTCTACCAAAATACCGGCAGGCTTAAAACCCGCAAGGCGCGCAAGGTCAATAGCCGCTTCGGTATGTCCGGTCCGGCGCAACACACCTCCTTTTTTGGCCCTTAGTGGAAAAATATGCCCGGGACGTCCCAGTTCCTGTGGCGTAGTGTTTTCGTCTACCAGGGCTTTAATGGTTTTGGCCCGGTCATGTACAGAAATGCCGGTTGTACATCCGTGCCCGATAAGGTCCACAGAAACGGTAAATTGCGTATGATGAAGCACCGTGTTGTTCTCCACCATCATGTTGAGTTGCAATTCCTCGCAGCGTTCCTCGGTAAGTGGCGCACAGATCAACCCGCGGCCATTGGTAGCCATAAAGTTGATCATTTCAGGCGTTACCGCTTCTGCAGCAGCAATGAAGTCTCCCTCATTTTCCCGGTCTTCATCATCTACCACAATCACTACTTTTCCCTGCCTGATGTCTTCCAGGGCCTCTTCTATGCTGTTTAGTTTATGCTTGATTTCTTTTTGTGGGTTGCCAAACATTGCTGTCAATTCCATTTAGATATTTAATAAAACCATGCAGAAGCGCAAGGTTCATATACAGGAAGTGGCCCGGAAACTTCAGGAAGGCCAATCCTTTACCCCGCGAAAATACTACCCCCATCAATGCCAGTAGCACAAAAGCGGCATAAAATAGCATGAACAGCAGTATGGTTTTGTCTATGAATGCGAGATAAATACCCGTACCGGCAATACCCAATAAAAAGAAAGGCGTTAGCCAACGCAGCACCTTATGCGATAAGAAAGCAAAGCCCAAAGGCCGGAAACGCTGCCATAGCAATGCTTTAAAATAATGCAGATTCTGAAAATTGCCGATAGAAATGCGCACCTTGCGTTTGTATTCTTCTTTTATGATCGTGCTTACGTCTTCATATACCACTGCCTTTGGTTCAAAAAGCACTTTACCCCCTTCGGAAAGGACGTGCATGCTTACAAAAAAGTCTTCCATAAAGAAAGTAGGAGGGATGGGCGGGAAAGCCTCTCTTTTGATGAGGTAGCAGCCACCTTCAACCCCCATAACCATCTGCCAGCGGTTTGCTTCTGCGGCTTTTATCCGGTTCTCAAGGTTTAAATACGCATTTTCCTGCAGGCTTATCCCCTTATTCAGCTCTTTACCCGGGTATACCATGTTTCCACCAACTATGGTGGCTTTTTCAATCAGTAAACGCTGCACCAATGCAGGTACCGTTTCTCTGGCAAACATCACGTTTGCATCGGTTAGCAACAGGTAAGGGGCCCTACTGTGTTTTGTCAGAAAATTGATGATCCCCGTTTTCCCCGTGCGCTTCTCAAAGCGGTGCAACCTGAGGCGAGGGTATTCTGACTGCAGCTGGCGTATGATCTCATCCGTCCCGTCATTGCTGCAGTCGGAGCCTATATACAGGCTGATCTTTTCTGCCGGATAATTGCTTTCAAAACAACTCCGTATTTTTTTTTCAATGACGGCGGCTTCGTTGTAGGCAGCAAAGAGAATGTCAACTTCAGGCAGGTTTTGGTCGTTTTTTTCGGGCAATGGTTTTGAGGTTGATGAGAAAAGCAACATGCCTGCCGGATAAAAAAGGTAGGTCCAAAGAACCCCTGTAAGGCATAACCAAAAACATATGTAGGCAAAGGTGATCATGCGCTTTTATAGAAGGCCAGCAGGCGCTTGCCCAGCGTTTGGTTATCGAACTGTTCATGTGCAAAATACCGGGCGGCCCGGGCAATCTCGTTGCGTTTTTCCGGGTTGGTTAATGCCCAATCGATTTGCTCAGCAAAAGCTTGTGGATCATCGGCCAGCAAAATGTTTTCGCCATGGGTTACCGGGATGCCTTCTGCACCTATGGAAGTGCTTATGATGCATTTTCCCATAACCATATATTCCAGTACTTTAATACGCATACCGCTTCCCGCCAGCAAAGGCACCATACAAAGCCTTGCATCTGCCAGGAAATGCGCCTTGTCCTTAACGGCCCCTTCTATCTTTAGCTGAGCGGTAGACCTTTCCCTAAGCCGCTTCGGCATACCATAACCGGCCAGGTGAATCTTCATGTCCGGTTGTTTTTCTGCTATTAATGGCCACACTTCTTCAATAAACCATTCCAGTCCGCTTAGATTTGGTAGCCAATCCATGCTGGCCAGGTACGCGACATCATAAGCAGGGCTTGTGGTGGAGTTTTGCGGATAATCTTTTGCTTCTATACCGCAGGGAATATGCAATGCAGGTCCTGAAAAACCCAGATGCCGGAAGTGTGTAAGGTCTTTGTTCGTAATAGGTACCAGCGCATCTATTTTTTTAAGCACATACAGTTCAAAGGTTTTAAGCCGCTTCACCTGTAGCTGAAGATATTTCTTTTTCAGCGGGTTTTTTTCCTTTTTGAGTTGCTGCTCCCAGATGCGGTGCTCTACATTATGTGCGCGGAGGCTGATCTTGGCTTCTGTTTCCCGTAGCAGGGGAAGGTACACCGCCATGGGCAACCCATCGATCTGTATCCAGTCAAAGGCGTGCTCCTCCAGCTCTTTCCTGAGCCTTTTTGCAAAGGTGTTCTGGTAAAAACGACTCACGTGAAAAGCCTCTTTGCTAAAGAGGTTTGAGAAGGTGTTTTTGGGGGTTATGTTGGTATTTGCGGTAACGTGGTCAAAATGCAAACCCTCAGGGATACTGGCTTCGATCTCTGAAGGCGTTTTATGATGCTTGTGTGTATTGAGGCTTAGCATATGTACGCGGGCCCCCGCTTGCTGAAGGGCTTTTGCCATACTTGCCATGGCAATACTGCTGCCGTCCGTAGGCGGAAAAGGTACTTTATTGCTGAGCAGAAGGATCTTCAAGATTTGCGCTTAAGCCTTGCAAAGGTGTTTGAAATTTTCTGAAAGGGCTTCAGGTAAAGCTCCTTATTAAAAATAGCGCTGTCGTTTGCAGATTTATAGGTGAGGAATATCCCGAAAGGCAATAAATAAAAATTGGCTACCCACATCGCCCAAAAAGGGGTCCATACCAGTTCGCGGCCCAGTTTTTCAAAAGAATAAGAAGTGACGTGGTAAATGAGAAAAATGAATACGGAAACTACTACGGGCATCCCCATTCCCCCTTTGCGTATGATGGCCCCAAGCGGAGCACCAATAAAAAACAACACCAGGCAGGTAAAGGACACAGAGAACTTTTTTTGCTGCTCAAGCAGGTGGCGGGCAATCACTTTTTCGCGCCAAACGTACTCCTGGTGCGTGTTCTCGAAGTAGGCTTTGTTGCTACGCGCAATGCGCAACGCGTTTTGAACGACCTGTGGGCGGGTAGGGGTTTCTATATTCAAAAGGATGGTATCTTCCATTTGGCTGAAATCCTGTACTTTTTTCAGTACTTCTTCTTTGGTAACCGGTTTGCGGAGCGAGTCAGCCTTACTCAACTGAGTGCCTACACCGGTAAAGGTATATTTGCTTACCATTTGCCGGGTAAAATCTGTTTTACGCTCGGCATAAGAAAGGTAGAGCGAATCTACTGCCTTATCCAACTGGCGTACGTTGAGCATGTCGTAATCTTTGTTCCCGCCTTCCCGCAGGTCTCCGTTTTGGAATTGCGACAGACTGAACCGGATAAGTGCTGTATCGAATACGGTAGTGGTAAACTGGTAGTTGTCGCGGTCTTTCCTTTCTTTGGGCAACAGGTCTTCGTATGTGCTGCCGTTGTAAAGGTTAATGTCGAGGAATTGCTCATTACCCGTTACTTCCATAAAGCCTTCCTCTGCAGTAATTACTTTCAGGTTGCCGGCCTCTTTGGTATGGTCATAAATGTACACATCGCGCAACTGGCTCTTGTTCTCACCAAATTTCTCCCCGATCTTCAAAGAGTATCCCTCCAGGCCGGAGTAGAAAACGCCCTGCCGGATGTTGAGGGCAGGTTTGGCATTGGTAATGTTCCGCAATAGGGTACCGCTTTTTAAATTGGCTACGGGGATAACGTAATTGCTGAAAAGGAAGGCCCCGGCTGAAATAAACAACATGAGCACGATCAAGGGGCGCATAATGCGAAACAGCGAAAGTCCCGAAGATTTCATGGCAGCTAATTCATAGTGTTCGCCCATGCCCCCGAAGGTCATAATGGCGCTGAGCAAAATGGCCAGGGTAAGCGCCCTGGGGACCACCGCGGCTGAGGCGTAAAAAAGCATTTCTGCGATGTAGTACCACTCTACGCCACGGCCCACCAGATCGTCGATGTATACCCATATGAACTGCATGAGCAGGAAAAGCACCATCACGATAAAAGTGACCAGGAAAGGCCGGATAAAGGCCCCGAGCATAAAGCGGTCAATTATTTTCATTTACTCGCTGATGTAGTAGCCGGGATAGTCTTCCTTATTGAAAGTGAAGTAATTGGCGGGAAGTGCTTTATTGGGTTCAAAACTTGTTACGGTAAGGGTAAGTTCGGTGCCATTGGTACCCCATTGTTTCAGGCTGTGCAATTGCTTACTTCCCGTAAAAATGCCGATCATGATTTTGCTGATCTCTTCGGAGGCATTGGGTTTTAAAACCACATACTGCACATTTTTTCCATCTACCTTTTTCTTAGCTCCCAGTTTGTAGCTATACCCCTTTTCATACGCACTGAGCAGCGAGGTAGGGGTCAGGCCCTGTTGTGCCTCTTCCGGGTCATAAGCCGTTATCTGAACTTCTTCGTCCTCGCGCAGGATGGTATACAGTTTATTGCCTTGCCTGATCTGCTCTATGCCCATAAACATAAGGTGGTAGTTATCTCCTTTTACCGCAATGGTGCCGTTTTCTTCCTGCATTACCGGTGGCTCTACACGCTTGTTCACAAAGTGGTAGCTGAACTCAAGATACAGCTGACTATGCCCCTTGAGTTTTGCAGTGGCCTCATTCAGTAAAGCTTTTGCTTCTTTATCAGTGCTCTGAGGAACGGCACTCAATAAACCTATGGCCATAATGCCCGAGAGAAAAAATACTTTCATGCTGTGAAATTTAGATGTCATGCTCATTTTTCAATAACTGTTCCAAAGCCATCTCGTCAGGTACGAGCACCTGGCGTGCTTTGGACCCTTCAAAAGGCCCTATGATACCCGCTGCTTCTAACTGATCAATGATGCGACCGGCCCGGTTGTAGCCCAATTTTAATTTGCGTTGCAGGAGCGAAGCGGAACCTTGCTGGTGCATGACCAGGATGCGGGCGGCATCTTCAAAAAGAGCATCTCTATCGGAGGGGTCTAAGGCATCCAGGCCGCCCCCCTCATCTTCACCTTTGTATTCCGGCAGGATATATGCATCGGGATACGCCTGTTGATTGCCAATATAATCTGTGATCTCTTCTACTTCAGGGGTATCCACAAAAGCACATTGCACCCGGATAAGGTCTCCTCCCAAACTGATCAACATATCTCCCTTGCCTATAAGTTGATCGGCACCTCCGGCATCTAAGATGGTACGTGAGTCGATTTTAGAGGTTACCCTAAAGGCTGCACGGGCCGGGAAGTTTGCTTTTATGATTCCGGTAATTACGTTTACCGAAGGCCTTTGTGTGGCTACAATCAAGTGAATGCCGATGGCCCTGGCCAGTTGGGCGAGCCTTGCAATCGGGGTTTCTACTTCTTTGCCGGCCGTCATGATGAGGTCTGCAAATTCATCGATCACCAATACAATATAAGGAAGGTAGCGGTGGCCGTCTTCCGGGTTGAGCTTGCGCTTTATAAACTTGGCGTTATACTCTTTAATGTTCCGGCACATGGCATTTTTGAGCAGGTCATAGCGCTCATCCATTTCAATGCAAAGGGAATTGAGTGTATTGATCACCTTTTTGGTATCGGTGATGATGGCCTCTTCGCTATCGGGTAACTTGGCCAGGTAGTGCCGTTCAATTTTATTAAAGAGCGTAAGTTCTACCTTTTTGGGGTCTACCAGTACAAACTTTACCTGTGAGGGGTGCTTTTTGTAGAGGATGGAGGTAAGGATCACATTTAGCCCTACAGACTTTCCTTGCCCGGTTGCCCCCGCCATGAGCAGGTGTGGCATTTTGGCCAGATCGGCCATAAAGGTTTCGTTGCTGATGGTTTTCCCAAAGGCTACCGGGAGCTCCATATCGCTGTGCTGGAACTTTTCGCCTTTTAGCAAATTGCGCATGGGCACCATTTGCGGGTTGGTATTGGGCACTTCAATGCCAATCGTTCCCTTGCCAGGTATGGGCGCAATGATCCGTATACCCAGGGCGGATAAAGAAAGGGCAATGTCGTCTTCCAGGTTCTTGATCTTGCTAATGCGTATCCCGGCCGCAGGCACAATTTCGTAAAGTGTTACAGTAGGTCCGATGGTAGCTTTGATCTTGGAGATCTCAATGTTATAGTTGTTGAGGGTATCTACGATCTTGTCTTTATTGGCCGAAAGCTCTTCCTGGTTGATGGTGATGTTGTGCTGCCCGTAATCTTTAAGCAGGTCTATAGTGGGGAGCTTAAAGCGAGACAGGTCCAGTTTGGGGTCATATTCCCCGAATTCCTTGAGCTTGCGTTTGATGTCGCGTTCAGATAACTCTTCTTCTTCCGACAGCTCCTCTATTTCAAGTCCGGCTTCCTCTTCAAGCGCTTTTTTATCAATGTCTGCATCTTTGTTTTGCTCTTCCGGGCTATCGTCCTCCTGTATTTCGGGTTGCTCTACCACCTCGACCTCCATATTCGTTTCAAGCGCAGTTTCTTCGGTTTCTTCTTCGGCTTCTTCAAAATCTACTTCAGGCGCTTCCTCTTCTTGCGTTTTTTCAGGAGCGGTTGGTACAGCATTTTTCACGCGCCGGAGGTTATGGGTAATCTTATTGAAAAAAGCGCGAAGGGTTTCCGGGGTCCAACTAAACCGGATGGCTAAAAAGGACAAGATCGCGGCCAGTAGCACTACGGCAGTGCCCGCGTTTCCGACAAGGGAAACCATCCATTTTTCGGTAAAAAATCCGCTTTGGCCCGCCAGCACGGGGTATTCCCTAAAGGTAAAAGCCAGGGTACAGGGCAGCCAGATGAGGAAAAAAAGAAGTGCGCCTAATTGACGGCCGAGGTTTTTAGTGCTGAATTGAAAGCTGATCTTAAGCCCTGCCAGCAGCAAATAATAACAAATAAAATAGGCGGCAATGCCAAACCATTGGTAAATGAAAAGATGCCCGGCACGGGCGCCCAATTTCCCTAATACATTATTTACACGGTACTCCGGGTCGCTTAAATGCGCAAAGAAATTCTGGTAAAGGTCACTTTGATCTTTATCCCAGGTAAAAAGGTAAGAAGTGAAAGCCCCTGCTAAAAAAACAGCTATAAATACGAGCAAAATGCCAAATAAGATGTGGTTCGTTTTATTCCGGAAGAAGCGTTTTACCCGCTTTGCAAAAGAAGAAGCAGATGCCTTGGAAGTCTTAGTAGAAGCCTTTTTTTTAGCTGCCATGATGCTGTGCTGGTTCGTGCCAAAAATAACAACTAATCTGTGCGCCTCGCGCGATGTTTGGCAGGGCTTATGAACGGCAGGGTTTTGAAAAGATTGTGTGGAAACGGGCGCTTAAGGTATCCAGACTTCAGTAGTAGCCTGTGCCCCCACAATGCCGAACCCTCCTTCTATGTTGGAAAGTACTCTTACCGGTTCGGCGAAAGGATTGTAGCCCACCCGGGAATTTATGGCATTGGTTTGCAAATAATCAAATAGCGGTTTTGAAAGTGAACGCAGACGAAAAAGAAAGGGCGTATCCGGACGTATGTTTGAATTCGTGTTTACTTGAAATTTTAAGGTAATGGTATTTCCATCAAAATATTCATCTGTAAAGTAAGCTGTAGGCCCTGTTTTGGCGTCTGTGGGGATACTGATAAGATCTCGGTTTCCGTATAGCTGAAGTAGGGGCTCATTTGTAATGATCTCTGCCCGCGTCATTGAGCCAAACAGCTCTTCCTCAAATACTTCTAATGCATAGTAATTAGAGACCCCCCGGGGGTCCTTGAACGACAATTCAACCTGGAGGCCGTAACCCTCTCTAAAAAGAGGATTGTAGTCATTCAAGCTAGCTTCAACCGTAACATCCTCAGCAGGGTAGGGCATAGAGGTGGTGCCACTTACGGCCTCAAAGCCGGGGTAGCGCAAAGTGATTTTGTAATATTGCCCTTCTAACAACGGCTTACCAGAGCAGTACTGGAATTGCAAGGTACTATCCCTTAAAACCGTGGTGTCGCATAAGCTCATGAGCACGGGGTTTTCCCCGTTTTCTGATAAGGACAACTCGGCATCCGCCAGGTAAGGAATAGGGCCGAGTTGTTCAAAGGGAGCACTTATGCTGGCTGTTGCCCTGATCGGCTGGCCTTTTTCGAGGATACAGTTGAGTACAAGTTTTTGCGCTTCTTCCGGGAGGTTTATGTCTATTTCTCTTACACAGGCGCTCGCCGCGAACAAACAAAGTATAGCTATTTTCTTCTTCATGTGCTAGAACCTAAAAAGATAAGAGACTGAGGGTAAAACCGGGAATACCGAAATCTTATTCGCTACGCGTCTTCCGTCTTCGGTAGCAAAAAAGATGAAGTAGGGGTTTAAGCGGTTATAAGCATTGTACAGGCTGATATTCCAGGTACGTGATCCCCAGCGGGTCTTCTTCACCCAGTTAAAGCCGATGTCAGCCCGGTTGTAAGTGGGGTATGTGTAGGCATTTCTACGGCTCCACAATACTTCCTGGTTCCCGTTTACATCGCGGTAGGAGGCGATGGGAACGGTAGCCCTGATGCCACTGTTTAGTATAAAATTAACCGACATGAAAAAGCGTTTGCTGAAAGTGTGTATAGCCGATAACTTAAGTTCATGCCTCCGGTCATATTTGTAGGGAAAAGTGAGTCCATCGTTTACTTCCCGGAACCTGCGTTGCGACCAGGCCAGGGTGTATCCTATCCAACCGGTAGTTTTCCCTGTTTTTTTTCTCAAAAAAAGCTCTAGCCCCCATGCGTTGCCCGTGCCGCCTGTGGCTACCTGATTTTCCCAATTCAACGAGGTTCTGAACAAGGTGCCTTCCCTAAAGGTGATCAGGTCTGAGAAGTATTTGTAATAGGCTTCGGCAGTAAACTCCAGCGCACCCTTATAGAGGTCTTTTGTAGAGCCAAGGTTCCACTGATGTGCTCTTTGAGGGGCAATATTTTCATTGCTGCTTACCCACAGGTCTGTGGGCAGGTTGGAGCCGGAACTGGTGAGTAAGTGCACGGCCTGCATCATATAGCTATAACTCCCCTGGAACGACCAATCGGGTTTAAAGAGATAACGGGCGATCAGGCGGGGTTGTAAACTGTTGTAAAATGCTCCGTTTACAAAGTAGGTAGCATAGTGCAGGCCGCTGTTCAAACGCCATTTTTGGTTTAATTTCCACTCATCCTCTATATAGAGGGAAACATCGTGTGTATTGGTATAGGGGCTTAGCTGTAAAAGAGAATCTAACCGGTTGTTGGCATCTTCTTCTTCGTAAATGAAGGCGCCTGGCCTGAATTGATGAAAGCTATACAATACTCCTGTTTTGATATGGTGCCGGGAGGAATAGGTATATTCCAGTTCATGCCTGAAGCGATAATCTGTAATGTCACTGAAATACCTGGTTGCAGTATATTCAAAGGGGTCCTGATCTTCGAGGGCAATGTCCAGCTTGTACCTCGTGTACGCCAGACTGGTATTACTGAAAAGTCGTGTATTAAAAATATAATTGTACCGGATTACCCCGGTTACATTTCCATAGCCAAATGCCCCCTTTGCGTTTTCTTCTCCGGAGGTTCGATCATAGTAAATGTTATCCCTGCCTAAGTACATGCTGAGGTATATTCTTTCTTTAGCGGAAAATTTGTGGTTTACCTTCAGGGCTACATCATAAAAGTAGGCGCCTCCGCGGCTTTCATCATTTAAAAAAGGTTGTGCCAGCAGGTCAAAATAAGTTCTTCTCCCACTTATCATAAAGGAGGTTTTGTTTTTGATGAGGGGACCTTCCAGGGTAAGCTTACTCGATAAAAGTCCAATGCTGCCTGTTCCGTGGAATTGTTCCATATTCCCTTCTTTCATATTTACTTCAACAATGGAACTTAGCCTGCCTCCATAGCGTGCCGGAAAGCCTCCTTTTGTAAGCGATACGTTTTTGATCGCATCGGTATTGAATACGGAAAAGTAACCGAAGAGGTGGGAGATATTGTATACAGGTACGCCATCCAGAAGAATTAAATTTTGGTCGGGACTGCCCCCTCTTACTACCAGGCCAATGTTTCCCTCGCTGGTGCCCTGCACCCCCGGAAGCATTTGTACAGATTTTACCAGGTCTTGTTCCCCAAAAAAAACCGGCATGTTGTTGATCTCGTTCGGGCTTAGCTCAAGGTTTCCCAGGTTGCCGGAGAGGTGCCTGTTCTTGGCACCCGACACCACAGCTTCATCCAAAAGGGTATTGGATTCCGTAAGATAAAAGGTCTGAAGCTTATTTATGGAAGGTATAGAAAATACAGTGTCTTCATAGCCCAGATAACTTACCTTTATTTCAACCGGATCGGTATTTTGAGCGGGAAGGGGGATACTGAAAAAGCCATAGGTATTACTGGAGGTACCTATGCCGAATTGAGGAAAAAAAACATTGGCCCCGATCAATCGCTCTTTACTGTTTACATCTTCTACAAATCCGCTTATTACGTTGGTTTTACCCGTTTGCCTGTTGATGATCAAGAGCTTGTTTGGCCTGAGCCTGACTTCAAAGGCTTTCAGATCAAAAAAAACCGAAAGCAATTCCTCAACAGCTGCCTGTTTCTCTTTTGGCAGTACAGGTTTCTCAATCAAACTGGTTTGCCGATAGCTGAGGCTGTACCCAAGTTCCTTCAGGTCTTGCTTAAAGTCATTTAGGGCATAGGCCGGATGGATGGAAAGCTTTTCTTCCAGGACATTTTTTTGCCCTGCGAGATAAACGAAAGAGAATACCAGCAGAAATGAAAAAAAAGCTTTCATCCTAGCGATACAAATAGTAGGTTGTGGTACGCAACGTACCGTCTTCCAGCGTGTCTTCTTTCCAAATAACCCAGTCTCTTACAGGAGGCTCAAGGTCCTCCGGTAAAAAAGTATAGAGTGTATCCTCCAAACTCAGCAGTGTATCCAGGGTAAAATAATAAGGCGAGGTTTTTTCATAAAAATTAAAAGTTCTCTGTAGCGTACTGTCTCCTGAAAAACTCCATATCATAGGGGCGGTATCGGTTTTCCGGATGGTATCTCTATTGTTGTCTACAAGAGTTACGACCATTTCTTGTTGCACCCATAAACGTCCTACCACCTTATCAACATAATGTTCATGCACCCGGTTTATTTCGGCAGATCCGGGTTTTTCTCTGAAGGCGCGTTCTTTTTTACAGGAAAGAAGAAACAGGAACAGCAAACATGCAATGAGGTATGAAGTTATTTTTCTAAACATGAGATATGGGGATAAATGCAGTTTTTAAAGGATATTCAATACTGTTTGCGAAACAAAAATCTTTGAGCGTTCTCTTCCTGTACCTTCTAAAAATTTTTGGCTAAAAGATCTGCTCTTTTTTCCAAGAGGTATAAATAAAACAGCCTCTGAGGAATACACCAATGAACTTTATCTTGATTGGAGACGATAAACATCAGTTACAACTATACCTTCCTGGATCGTATCGTGTTTCCAAATACTTAAGTTTGTTAAGGGTTGCTTAAGCTTTTTAGGAGAAAAATAATGAGGGCTTCCGTTTAAGTCTAATAAAGAATCTTCGGTAAAGTGGTACGAAAATATGACTTCATCATTCGTGCGGAAAAGGTATTTTTTCAAGATATTGTCTTGACCTTCAGCGTTAAAATTCCAATATATACCAGGATCGTCATTTTTTCCCAAGGTATCTATTACTCCGTTCCGGTAAGTAAGGGTAGTGAAATTCTTGACTTGCTTCCACTGCACAGAACTCACTAGTTCCGAATACCGTTCATGCACCTTGTTTATTTCAGCAGGTTGGGGGTTTTCTTCT
This sequence comes from Owenweeksia sp., assembly GCA_028285465.1. Lineage (GTDB taxonomy): Bacteria > Bacteroidota > Bacteroidia > Flavobacteriales > Schleiferiaceae > JANQPD01. Next base: position 107,997 of record JANQPD010000023.1, read on the forward strand.
TTTTTACAGGAAAAAAGAGACAAGCATAGTACATATACAATAAGGGGTGGCGTTACTTTTTTGAACATGAGGTATGGATTATAGATAGGGTATTGTTCTTAAATGTGTATGCAAAGCCGTTCACCAGGCTTAGTTCCTCCAGTACTGTTTCAAGGGGAGCCTGGTCAAAGCTGCCGGTAAAAGAACAATTGACCAACTCCGCATTTTCTTGCAGGTTAAAAAGATAATGTCCTTGCAGGCTTTGTAGAACATCATTTACCGGGGTATTTTCAAACACAAATATTCCACTTTGCCAGGCATTGTAATTGGGGTTCTTAATTTTACTTTTGATAAGTTGGGTTCCATTCAGCCAGCCCTTTTCTCCCTTGATTAAAGTAACTTTATCCTTCTTTGCGGAGAAAATCACTTTGCCCTCACTTACTTCGAGGAGTTTTTTCTCCGTATTCAGCAAGAAAGCGGTGCCCACCACTTGTGTCGCGACATCACCGCTTTCTATAAGAAAAGGCTTGGAAAGGTTTTTTGTAACTGTGAAGTAAGCTTTGCCCTGAAAAGATATTTCTCGTTGGAACCAGTTAAAATATAGAGGTACACGTAAGGTGCCAGGGCCTATAATACTCACGGTGGAGCCATCGTTTAATGCAATGCGTTCAGCTTGCCCCTTCTTCAGCCTATACGTAGAATGAGCAGTAGACAAAACGCCCAGGCCAAGGAGCAGCAACATACTGGCAGCTATGGCTACCCAACGGAACCGGGTCTTTGTAGATCGTGTAGGACGAGAAAAGTGTGTTTTTTGAAATTTTAGCCAGGCCAGATCAGTTTCCGGGTCGGCTTTTGGTTTTTCACCCGCTTCTTCCCAGATGCGCTGCAAAGCTTTAAACTCTTTCTCTTTTCCTTCCTGCAACAGCCACTGATTAAAGCGAACACGCTCTTGTTCAGTAGCGGAACCGTCTAATATTTTAATACTTAATGGATGCACATACTCGCTTTAGTATAAGTATGACACATAAGTAAAGGGGCACACGTAAAAGAAATTCAAAAATGTAAAAGAAAATGTAAAATAGCCAGCTTAAGCCCCTTGCGCATGTGCTTCAGGGCAATGGAAATCTGTGTTTCTACCGTGCGTTTTGATAAACCGAGACGGCCAGCTATTTCTTCATTGCTCAATTTTTGGAAGCGACTGAGCTCAAAGATCTCACGGCATCTTGCAGGAAGTTTTTCGATCAACTTATCTATTTGTGCTTGCAGGTCTGCAAGCTCTAGGTCTTTGTTAGGTGGGAACGTTTCATTTTGCCGGTAGGCAATTTCCAAATGGTGGGCACGATGCAGTTTTATTTGCCTGATTTCATTAAGGGCTTTGTTGTTTACGGCAGTAAATAAATACGATTTTAATGAACCCTTTATGTTGAGGTCATTTCTCTTCTCGTACAAACTGCCAAATACTTCCTGCACAAGATCTTTGGCGGCTTCCTGGTCACCCAGCAGTTTTGTGGCGAAGGCAGTGAGCGGTTTAAAATAGGTGTAGAATAATAGATAATATGCTTCTTCAGAACCCTTAGAGAGTCCTTCTTTCCACTTTAGTTGATCCATGAACTTGTTTCCGGGAAAAGTAGGAAAATCCCAATAATGTTTTTGAGTTGAAGCAAATTTGGTTTTTTACGGCAAACTGCTTTTTAAAAAAAACCGGATTGCTCAACCAGCTCCTTACTGGGGCTTATGATGTAGTAAATTTTGTTTTGAATTAAAGGAAGTTTACCGGAGTATCTATAGTGGTAGTTAAAACCAATAAAGGCAAAACTACGCGCGTTTGCACTATATTTTTTTTGTATTTTCTGCCTGTTTTGAGGAAGCCTGGTTCTTCCTTTTCTGTAAATAACAGAAAGCTCGTTATCGCTGAGAAAACTTAGTTGATAACCTAGTAATGAACTGGTTGTGAACACGTATTTTACGCCTGCCTTTTTTAGCATATCTATTAGTAAAAGCAGTGCCTTACTGTCATCCACAACCACATTATCTTTCTTTGTTATGCTCATATTTAAAGAGGAATAGCCATGGAAGGAAGGAAGTTGAGCCGCCCCAGTTAAAACCAAAAGGAGTAGGGCAAACGAGGTATAGCTGATTAAGCTTTTTGAACAGGTTTCCGAAAGTACAGCGGCAGCTAAGAAAATAGAAAAACCTATAAACGGAAGCAAATACCTGGGTTCTGATGTGACGAAGAAACCCATGCAGGAGAGAAGAGTTGCTAATAAAAACATGGAACTTAGAAGTACGGCTCTTCTACTAACAGCCAGTTTAATGGAATAGAAAAGAAGGCCTATAGAGAAAAGAAGGAAGGAAAGGGTAAACCACTTATTATCGGGAGAGTAAGTGCTTGTTAGAAAATAGTTTCCACCCAGGTTGTTTAACAAAGCCGAAGGTAAATCATTGATAAGCCGCACTCTTTCCAGCACTTGCAATTCTGGAGCTGGATGCATTATTTCAAGGCTTTGCTTTACAAAATAAAGCGACCCTAATACAAGTGTTGTCCCGCAGGCAAAAGATAAGAGATTGGTCCATGATCTTTTTTGATATATCTGGAAATATACAATTACAGCAAATGTAGCCGGAGCCCATAATGGTTGGGTTTCGATAATAAGGCCAAATGAGACGCCTATAATAAGCCACTTAAAAATTTTCAAGCGGACTCTTGAGTGCAACAATAGAAACAAAATGAAAGATGATAGAAAAAAACTTGTCAGGTAACCTCCTCTTGCTTTCATGGACCAAACTAGCCAGGTAGGTGAGAATATAAGGATGGCTGTCAGCAGAGAAGCAAGGCGCCAATTCTGTTTCAGGATTTTTAAGAGGGAAAGGCCTATAAGGCATATACTTGTCGTCCATAAAAATAGCATGGCCATTTTTACAGCCAGCGAGCTTAGCCCGAATATGGAAATACTTAAGCTGATAAGCAATGCTTCAAAGAACGCAAAGCCGTAGTTCTGCCCGTAGAAATAGAGGGGCAACCCTCCATCCTGTATCTCCAATGCCATTAAACCTACGATGGCTTCATCTCCGTCCAGGAAAAATACATTGGTGTGTATGAAAACAAGCCTGGATAAGAAGCAGGTGAGCACTATACCTAGTATGAAAAACAGATGACGTCTATGAACAGGTTTGAAAAGCATTGAAGTACAGTTAAGGATTGATAAAGCCAGTGCAGCGTCTTTTTTTTTGCTGAGACAGGTAATCTTGAAGGATAGTCTACTTAAAGAGCACCTTCATCCAGTGTTGTATGCGGTTTTTTAGTACCATGGGGAAACAAGATAATAGGCCTCACGTATAAGTTCTTCATCGCTTGCATTTTATTCTTTGTTATTAATTCTCTTCATAAATAAAAGACGAGCGGTGAAGGGCCAGATGCTGCATGGCCGACAAAAAACACCGGGGGTGAAAACAAGCAGCCGGTGCTTTCACGCAGAATAATTGCTGTTTATCAGTGGATTAGCGGTTGTGAGAACTCTTTCCAGCGCTTGCTGAGAAACCATGCGCTTGCTAGTTTATAAAAAACAGGGGCTCGACTTAAGGAAAAAGCTGAACGGTCCGTTCATTCCCGGAGGCTACGATGCCATAACCGTTTTCCACATTAGAATGTACTTGTACGGGCTCGCTAAAGAAATCATCATAGGTTTCAAAACCTGAAAGGCTTTTTTCAAAGAGATAATAGTCTTCGGTAATGTTGATCACCTCTAAAACCAGCGCGGTCGTTTCGCGGTCCTCTATAGGAGGTATTTCTATTTCCAGGATCTTTTGTCCGTTTTTAAAGCGGGTATCGGTTAAATAGCCCACAAACGTTTTGAGCCGGGTAGGCAGCTGCCCTTCATTTATTTCCAACTCAAAAACCTCTAACGTAGGATCTTTGGTAGTAAAGGGCACAATTAAGCTGTTTTCTATATTGATGCTGCGTGTACGGAGCATGTACCAGTTATCTTCATTGGGAATATCCGTGATCTGTACCCGGTAAACGCTATTGCTGTGGTCAAAAAAGATCCGTTGTGCTTCAGGTGGTTGAGGCATGGTGGTTTCGCCGGATATAGGGGGGTAGCCGTCTTTACTCACTTCTAATCGGTAGGTACGGTTTGCATTTGCGCTAGCTGTTAGGGTTGTAGCGTATTTATATATGGGTGTAATTCTGCCGTTTAGGGGATTCTCGTAAGTGGCTACAAAATAAGGCTGCAGTTCAGCCCGCAATACATCGTCTTCATAAAGCTGTACGACACAATCATCTGGTATACCGGGGCGCTGACTGCCTATAGCACGTGAGGTGGTGCTTATCAATACGGAGATGCTATCGCGAGCAAAAATACGGGTGTCCATGCTGAGGGTAGGCCCGGGATAGGACAGGTCGTAGTCCAGCACCTTTTCACATGCTGAGCTTAAAGACAAGAGAATAAGAAGCAATAGTACAGAAGATAAAGGCCTTTTCATGCTTAAAACTTAAAGATGTAGGATACTGAGGGAATAATAGGGAAGAGGCTTACCTGCACTACTTGCCGCTCTTCGGCTATAAGGTCCTCTTGTACGCTCAGGTAATAGGGGTTTTGCCGGCTATAAGCGTTATAAATGCTAATGTTCCAGGTACGCCGGCCCCATCGGGTCTTTTTGTGAAAATTGATCCCCAGGTCTAAGCGGTGGTAGGCAGGCATGCGTGCGGCGTTTCTGCGGCTAAACCGGTCTACTTCAAAAACACCCAAAGGATTAAAGCGGTTGTTTACGAAAAAGCTGGCGGTAGGCGCAGTAAAGGCATTGCCGCTCCCGAATACCCAGGTAAGCCCGGCATCCATTTTTTTACTGAATGTATGGTTTACCACCAAGCTGATGTCGTGCCTGCGATCATATTTATAGGGAAATCGAAAACCTTCGTTGAGATTGGGGAATTGCCGGGTACTATAGGCCAGGGTGTACGCCAGCCAGCCGGTGGTCTTTCCCTGGTTACGCCTCAACAAAAACTCAATCCCGTACATTTCTCCCTTTCCGCCTGTTTCTACATTGTCTTGCCAATCTGCAGTAGATAAAAAGGAGGCGCCTTCTTTATAATCGATCAGGTCAGACATCCACTTGTAATAGCCTTCTACGGAAAGCTCCCATTCATCGTTAAAGAAATTGCGCACACTACCCAAGGCTATTTGTTCGGAACGCTGGGGCTTTATTTTTTCGGTAGAAGAAACCCACAGGTCTGTGGGTAGCCCGATACCGCTGTTGCTCAACAGGTGTACAAATTGGTTCATATAGGCGTAGGATCCTTTCAGGGACCAGTTTGAAGTAAGCAGGTAGCGGGCGGAAAGCCTGGGCTGTAAGGAAGGGTAATCTGCTTCGTGCAAAAAATAACGGGCATAGTTTAGGCCCAGGTTAACACGCAAACGTTTGTTTACTTTCCAGTCATCCTCCAGGTACACGACCAGGTCGTTGGTATAAATAGGTCTGGAAAGGTTGAGAATGCTGTCAATATTGTTGCCGTTCAACCTGTCTCGTATTTGTGCCACACTGGGTTTAAAAATGTGGTAGGTATAACCGGCTCCCATTTTAAGGGTATGCTTTGCGTTGAGCACATAATCGAGGTCATAACGCAGGCCGTTATCACGTATAAGCGAAGAATATTCAAAAGAAAAAGCGGCTGTGTTACCAGATAGGGCAATAACCTCTTCGGCTCCCACCAAAAAACGGTATTGTGTATAGGTAGCGCTTAGGTTGCCAAAAAGCTTATCGGAGAAAAGGTGGTTCCAGCGCAGGGAGCCGGTATAATTGCCCCAGCGCAGGTAGTTTTCAAAACTGTTTTCCCTACCGCTTACCGGGTTTTCAACGTATTTGATGTTGAAATCATCCAAACCGGTATAGAAACTTAGGTATAGCCGGTCTTTACGGGAAAAATTGTGGTTGAGCTTAAAGTTGAGATCTGCAAAATAGTAGCCGAATTCGGTATCGTCCGGTAAAAAGGGACGGGTGAAGAGATCGTAATAGGTCCTCCTGCCGGAAAGCATAAAAGAAGTTTTATCCTTTACCAATGGGCCTTCCAGGGTAAGCTTACTGGAAATAAGCCCGATGGACCCCTCCCCGTGAAAAGCTTTCATATTCCCTTCCTTAAGGTCAATTTCGAGTACGGAACTAAGGCGCCCTGAGAAGCGTGCAGGAAAACCACCTTTAGTAAGCTGCACATTTTTGATCGCATCGGCATTGAATACCGAGAAAAAACCAAAAAGGTGTGAAGCATTGTACACGGGAACACCATCTAGTAGGATCAGGTTTTGATCCGGGGAGCCACCGCGTACATAAAACCCGGTAGTGCCTTCATTTCCTCCTTGCACACCGGGCAATAGCTGAATGGTACGTATCACATCTACTTCACCCATAAAAGCGGGTATTTGCTTTACCTCCCTGGCCGAAAGCTTGAACGTGCTCATCTCCGTTTTTTGTGCTTTTATTTCTTTGGCCGTTACAGATACTTCGGCCAGGGCTTCGCTGGAAGACTCCAGTGCGATGTCAAGCTTGAGGTTTTGATTGCCTGCGAGTGTGAATTGCATAGGCGCATACCCCACATAGCTGACCATAAGCTGCAGGCTGTCTGCAGGTTTAGGTAACGTAAGGGAATAAAAGCCGTATGTATTGGTAGTTGTACCGGTGGTGGTGCCCGGCAAATATAGGTTTACGCCAATCAGGCGTTCGCCACTGGCGGCATCTTCTACAAATCCGCTTAGGGTTATGCTTTGTCCTGTAAGTCCGGCAACGTACAGGAAGGAAAAACAAAAGAGTATTGCTCTCATGAATCAAATGGGCAGCTGGGGTTAGCTTATAAATTTCCAGGGGAAACGGCCACGCAAAAGTTTCGTGATAAAAGGTAACAAAAGTGAAATGGTGAAGTGGGTTTAATGCTAAGCTAAGTTTAACAAATGGTCAATATTTTTAATGCATTTTCAAAAAAGCTTTATCAGGATGTTTTTGCAAAAAAAAAGCCCACGGTCAAACCGTGGGCTATGCTGGCAAAAAGCGTTTACCTGGGCAGTTCAACCTGGGAAGCCGCTCCACTGGCTACCACCCCGTATCCATTGGAAATGTTGCTGTAGATCTGGGCTGGCTCGCTGAAAAAGTCGTCTGAATTAAGGTAAGCAGAATAGGTAAGCCTGAAGCGATAATAATCTTCCGTAATGCGTATTACCTGGAAGTATAGCTCGTCCTGTTCCTCACCGGGAAGGGATATCCCAAAGTCAAGCTGTTTGGTGCCATCCCTGAAGTACTCATCGGATAAAAAGGCCTCATCTGTATAAACATCCTGATCGGGATCGAACGGGTCGTTATAATAATCGAATGTTTCTACGGTAGGATCGGAGAGGATCATAGTGGCCAGTTCAAAAGTACCTCCCGCTCTCTTATAGTAGGCCCTTAGCAGATACCAGTCGTCACCTCCTTGGGCATCTTCTATCCTGACCCGGTACCTCTCCCGGTTAGCGTCATATGTTACGTAGCTTACGTTGACGGGCTCTACCACAGAGGTTTCCCCTTTAATGGTTTGAAAGCCGCTTTTGGAAGCTTCCAGGCGGTAGTTTTTGCCTGATTGCACAATTGCCTGGCTATGATACAGGTAGATATCCTGGGTTGTTCCGCGCCCGTTCGGATCGTAATAAGTTTGGTAGAATTGAGGTTCCAATGTATCGGTAAGTATATTGTTTTCAAACAGGTATACTGTATAGTCGTCAGATGCTTTAGGAGAAGCGGCATCCAGGGAGTACACAGACTCTCCCACTAAAGCGGTTATGGTATTTCCGCTCAGGAGTAAAGCCTCCATGGTAAGCTTATTGCCGGGATCGGGAATTTTATAGTCGGTAAGGATCTTTTCGCAGCTTAAAAGCGCAAGGAGCGGAAGAAGATACATTGCTTTTTTCATAAGGCTAAAAGTTAAAACTATAAGAGATTGAAGGAATAATAGGGAAGAGGCTCACCTGGTACACGTTTCTTGCCCCGGTATCGTAATCGGTCCTCAAGTAAAGAAAATAGGGGTTTTGCCGGCTGTAGGCATTGTAGGCGCTTATGTTCCAGACACTTTCTCCCCAACGTGTTTTTTTGCGGAAATTGAATCCTATATCCAGGCGGTGGTAAGCCGGCATGCGCAAGCCGTTGCGTTCGCTGTAGCGGTCTACCGCATCCACATTCCCACTGAAAGAGCCGCCCAGGAAATATTTGGCTACCGGGGCGGTAAAGGTGTTTCCGGTACCGTATACCCAGGTTAGGCCCATGTCGAAGCGATCTGAAAATTTGTGGTTTACCACCACGCTTATATCGTGTCTGCGGTCATATTTGTAGGGATAGGTATTTCCCTGGTTGATGTTGTCGAACTGGCGATTGGTCCAGGCGAGTGTATAGCCTATCCAACCGGTGGTTTTCCCTTTGTTTTTCCTGATCAGGAACTCAACTCCGTACGCCTGACCCCTGCCATCGGTCTCCACGGTATTTTGCCAGTCTGTGGTAGAAAGAAAAGAAGCACCCTCTTTATAATCGATTAGGTTATCCATCCATTTATAATATGCCTCTACAGAAAACTCGAACATATTGCCCCGTACATTTCGTGTGCTCCCTATGGCAATTTGCTGGGATATCTGAGGCCTTACTTTCTCAGTAGAAGAAACCCATAGATCGGTAGGTAGCCCGATGCCGTTATTGCTAAGCAGGTGAATGTACTGGTTCATGTACGCATAAGAGGCCTTTACCGACCAGTCATCACGCAACAGGTACCGTCCCGAAAAACGGGGCTGCAGGGAGTGGTAGAAGGCTTCGCTGGTGAAATACAGGTTGTAATTGAGCCCGTAATTGATGCGGAGCTTATCGTTCACTATGAAGTCATCTTCCACATACAGCACTCCTTCGTTGGCATAAATGGGCTGTGAGAGGTTTAGGATGCTGTCTATTTTCCTGCCGTCAAATTCATCGGCTATCTGCGCTACCCCGGGTTTGAAGATGTGGTAGGTATAAGCGGCCCCCATTTTAAGCGTATGCTTATTGTTGAGCACATAATCCATGTCGTAGCGCAGGCCGTAATCCCGGATCAGGGAGGAGTATTCAAAGCCGAAATTCCTGGTTTCCCCACCCGGTTCGGATAAGGTTTCCTCGGCACCAAGGCTAAGCCTGTATTGCGTATAGCTGGCGGTGAGGTTGCCAAAGAGCTTATCGGAAAACAGGTGGTTCCAACGAGTGGAACCCGTATAGTTGCCCCACTTCAGGAAGGTTTCAAATGCATCTTCCTGGCTGCCACCCGAAAAACCGCTTTCTTTATAGCGGGTAAAAAATTTATCCAGGCCGGTGTAAAAGCTTACATATACCCGGTCTTTGCGTGAAAAATGGTGATTCAGCTTTACGTTTACATCCGTAAAGTAATATCCTCCGTCCGTATTGTCAGGCAGAAACGGCCTTACCAACAAATCGTAATACGTTCTGCGCCCGGAGAGCATAAAAGAGGTTTTATCCTTTACCAGCGGGCCTTCCAGGGTAAGCTTTGAGGCGATAAGGCCTATAGAGCCTTCTCCGTGAAATTCCCGCATGTTTCCTTCCTTAAGGTCTATTTCGAGCACGGAGCTTAAGCGCCCGGAAAAACGAGCGGGAAAGCCTCCTTTGGTGAGCTGTACATTTTTAATGGCATCTGCATTGAATACGGAAAAGAAACCGAACAGGTGAGAGGCATTGTATACAGGTACGCCATCGAGCAGGATCAGGTTTTGATCGGGAGATCCGCCCCTAACGTAAAAACCGGTAGTACCTTCTCCACCGCTTTGCACCCCCGGAAGCAGTTGTATGGCACGAATCACGTCTACCTCGCCTAAAAAGGCAGGGATCTGTTTTATTTCTTTGGAACTAAGTGTGAAAGTGCTCATTTGCGTTTTTTGCGCCTGTATCTCTTCCGCCACCACCAAAGCCTCTTCCAATTGGATACTGGCAGGGGAAAGTGCTACGTCAAGGATATAATCCCGGTTGGCACTTATGCGAAAGCGTTTGCTTTCATACCCTAAATAGCTTACTGTTACGTTTAGGCTATCGGTTTCCGGTTCTATGCTGAGCGAATAAAAGCCATAGGTATTTGAAGCGGTGCCCGAAGTAGTACCGGGTATAAATACATTTACACCAATCAGGCGTTCCTTACTGGCCGCGTCTTCAATAAAGCCACTTATGGTAATGGTTTTAGCGGCTAGGGAGGAGCTACAGACCATGCAGAACCAACAAATTGCTTTCTTCATATTGAGTGTGGGTTTAAGGGATGGTATACGATTTTATCGGTTAACGCGTATTTCGGTTTTGTGGGCACAGGCGACAATGCCGTAGCCATTTTTGACGTTGCTATGCAGGTTTCCCTGGTCTGAAAACAGGGGAACGTCTGCTTCCTGGGTGCCTTTACTCACTTCATGCCGGTAATAATCTGAACTCACCTGTAAGATCCTGAAAACGATTTCTCCCGACAGGTCAAATTGTGCCGAATAACGGAAGTTGAACGCTCTTTGCCCGCTGTTTTCATTTTTTAGGTAGTATCGAATCCCTTCCGGAAGGGAAGCCCCCGTATAAATGTATCCGGAAGATTCCTGGACCAACATTTCCGGGTCTGATGTGGAAAGGTTTAAGAAAAGACGCTCGTTTTCCCTATCAAGGTAACAGTCAAACAAGTAATAAGCAGGTACGGATTGGTTTATTAAGCTAAAGCTGATTTGCTTTTCAACGGTATCGATTACCAGATGAAGCGGTTCCGGCTTTCCCGGAACCCGGTCGCTTCCCTCTACATCCGGGAAACCCTCGACAGAGGCCTTAATCGTATAAAGCGCCCTATCGTTAAGGGGCTTTCCTGAGGTGTATAAAAAATAGGTTGAATCAAATAACCCTCCCGACTCAACTGCTTTAGGTTGAAGCGTATCTATGAGCAATTGGTTTTCAAATAGGTAAATGCGCGCACTATCACTCAATACGGGGGTGGCGTTCGACCAAAAGGGTGCGGAAATACCCGCCAGTACTTTTATGCTGTCTCCGACAATTAATTTGGCGTCCAGGACTATTTTAGGTTTTTCCTCAGGTAATGGAAAATCCAGGGTTTTGGTGCAGGCACCAAGCACCAGGAAGGCACAGAAAATGCTTACTCGGTTAAAACTCAAAGCCATACGTTATTGAAGGTATGATGGGAAAGAGACTCAGTTGTTCCACCCTGTTTTGGTTGTTTGCAGTAACCACTTCCAGGTAGAAGGGATTTTGCCTGTTGTAGGCATTGTATAGGCCTACACTCCAGGTGCGCTGCCCCCACCGGGTACGTTTTTTAAAATGCGCGCTCAGGTCGAGCCTGTGATAGGCCGGGTACCGTAGGCTATTGCGCGAAGCGTAGTCCGTATGTAAAGTTACTCCACCGGTATTGGGATCGATCAGGTAATAGGTGCTGGTGGGCAAGCTAAAGGCCTGTCCGGTAGCGTATACCCAGTTTACGCCCAGCTCAAATTTTTCGGAAAAGCGATGGTTAAATACGATGCTTATGTTATGCCTCCTGTCGTATTTAAAAGGGTAAAAAGCACCCCTGTTGATGTTTTCAAACTGCCTTTCAGACTTTGAAAGGGTATAGGAGATCCAACCGGTGGTTTTCCCTTCCAGGCGCTTCAAAAAGAGCTCCATGCCATACGCCCGTCCTAAACCATGGGTTTCTATAGCGTTTTCCCAATCACCTGAGGTAAGGTAGCTGGCCCCGTTTTTATAAGCAATAAGATTGCTGAGCCATTTGTAATACACCTCGCCTGAGACTTCCCACTTTCCTCCGCCAAAATGATGGAAACTGCCAAAAGCGAGTTGTTCAGAACGTTGGGGAGCCACGTTGGCAGTAGAGGACACCCATAGGTCGGTAGGTAAACCAACCCCCTGGTTGGTGAGGAGGTGTATGGGCTGGGCCATGTTGGCATAAGAAGCTTTGAGCGACCAGTTTTGCTTTACGCTATAGCGGGCGGCAAGGCGGGGCTGGAGGTAATGGTATAGCTTGCCTCCCGGGTAATAGACAGAGTAGTGCAGTCCTGCGTTTACTTTCCATCTGGCGTTGATGGCCCAGTCATCTTCTGCGTAGATGTAGAGATCGTGGGCATTGATATTACTGGAAGAAGCCTGCTGGTTAAGCTCTTCCGTCTGAAAGATTCCGGGACTTGTTTGATGGTAGGTATAGTTAAGTCCAAATCTGCTTTTGTGCTGCACAAACTGTTGCCACTCAAAATCATATTTTAAACCGTAGTCTTCTATGGCGCTTTTATAACTGAAATCCGGCGCACCGTTTCCGGAAATGCCGCTTCCGGTAAGAAACCTGTACCGGCTATAGGTGGCGGTAAGGTTTCCAAAAAGGGTTTCGTTTAAAATACGGTTCCAGCGCAGGGCTACCGTGCGGTTTCCCCACTTTACATCAAAGGGATCGGCAACTCCGAATGCCGAGGCATCGTTTACTCCCAGTGCATCCCGGCCGGAATAAAAGCTCAGGTAAAGCCGGTCTTTCTCATTTATGAGGTAGTTCAGCTTTGCGTTTACATCATTGAAGAAGTAGTTAAACGGTATATTGGGGTTTACAGCTCTGGCGATCAGGTCCCAGTAGGTTCTGCGTCCCGAAAGCATAAAGCTCATTTTGTTTTTTATGATCGGTCCTTCCAGCATAAGCCTGCTGGCAACCAGGCCAATGGAGCCAGACCCGTGGTACTCGTTCAGGTTGCCCTCTTTCATGTCAATGCTCAGCACCGAGCTGAGCCTTCCGCCAAAACGGGCCGGGAACCCTCCTTTTATGAGGGAAATGCTTTTGATTGCCTCCGCATTGAATACGGAAAAGAAACCAAATAAGTGGGAGGCGTTGTACACGGGTACGCCATCTAAAAGCAAGAGGTTTTGATCCGGGCTGCCCCCCCGTACAATAAGACCTGCTGTTCCTTCCGTTCCAACCTGTACCCCGGGCAAGGTTTGTACCGTTTTCAGGATATCTACTTCCCCGAGGAAGGCGGGCGTACCTTTGGCAAATTCAGGGCTAAACGAGGCTTCGCTCATCTGCGTAAAATCGGTGGTAAGCACACGGGCATTGATTTCCACCGTAGGCAGTTGCAGAGGACTTGCCTGTAGCGAGAAGTCTACGGGGTTCTCTGTACTATACACCCACCTTTTTTCGTTTTTGTACCCCAGGGAAGAGGCAATAACCAACAAAGTATCCTTTACGTCAACGGTAAGCGAAAAATATCCAAAGGCATTAGTGGTAGTGCCAATGTTTAAAGATGGGATATACACATGGGCACCCACCAGGCGTTCCCCGCTTTCCTTTTCTTCCACATAACCGTTTAGATTGCGTGTCTGCTCCTTAAGGATAGGGCTTATGATCACCTTATTTTTGCGGTAAATGAAGCGGTAGGCCTGTTCATCAAATAGCATGGACAACAATTTATGGAGTACCGGATTGGCGTTGTCAAGCACTATCTCCTGTTGGTACACAGCCGAATTTGCATAACTCAATTGAACGCCACCGGCCCTTATGCTATCTATTACCTCCGTTGCGCTATAACGCCCGGGACTTATACGTATTACGTATTGCCTGTTCACCTGTGCCTGACAAAATACACAGGTGAGTATTCCGAATACCGCAAACAGGTGACGCATGTTTACTTACAATTGAGCTTTTGCAGGTGCAGTGTATTTGCCTGCCAATAATACTTCATGCCCATAGCCAGGGCAAGTTCCTCAATAGCCTCTTTTTGGGTTTGCTGGTAAAAGCTTCCGCTAAAGCGACAGTATACCTCTGCCTCCAGTTCATGTACATCCAGGTTGAACCCATAATAATCCTGTAATGCGGCTAATACATTGAATAATGACTCGTTCTCAAATGTATAAGATCCGGTTAACCAGGCATCAGGGTTTTTAGTTTCCGTAAAGGCCTTGCGCAATGTGTTGTGCTCAAACGTAGCCGCTTGTCCGGGGCTTAGCAATAGCGTATCCTGCCCGTTGTTTGCCCAGTAAGCCACTTTTCCTTCGCTAAGCACAATGCTGTTTTCCGTTTCGCTGGCCCGTAACCTGAAAGCCGTTCCAAGTACCCTTGTGGTGGTTTTGGGACCAAATACTTCAAAAGGTTTTTCCGGGTTCTTCGCTACTTGAAAAAGGGCTTCTCCTTCCAGGGAAAGCGTTCGGCCGAACCAATTAAAAGTGCGGGGAACGCTAAGCCGGGTATTTTCCGATAGCATCAATTCGGAACCATCTCCCAGGTGTACAAGCAAACGTTCATGGGCTGCCGTTTTATATTGGGTACTGCCGCTAAACCATAAGGAGGAAATGCCTACGCTCAATAAGAGGAGTACAGCTGCAGCATAGCGCCAAATTACTTTCCCGGAGCGGGGTGCTTCACGGTGTTTTTGCATGTTGATATCTGAGAAATGACGCTGTTGAAAGCGTTCCCATTGTGCCTCTACATCTATTTTATAGCGTAGAGGATTTTCGCTGTTTTGCCAAATACGTTGCACTCTGTCAAAGGCATGCTTATGAGCGGGATCCTCAGCAAGCCAATCCTGCAAAGCCGCTTCATCGGCACCTGAGCTTTGTTTGCTCAGGTGCCTGATGATCAGCGTTAGTATGTGGTCCGGAAGGTGCATTTTATCTGTTCATGAAAATGCGAGTGGTTACATAGATGCCGTTAACACCACCCATTTCCTCGTATTCAAGGCTTTCTATGTCAAAGTTGCTTTCGTCAAGTCTTAGAATGGTAAAGCAAAGCTCATCTATAACTATTTGATTGCCATTAAGCATATAGGAAGAAGTATCGGACTCATCTCCGGGAAAGTCTGTTACTACCGTATTGTCGTTGTAAAAAGTAGCCACACCGACCATCTGTTCCGTACTGTCTGCCACAACCGTATCATTCACCTCTACTGTATAGCGTGTAGACTCAAAATTCCAGCTGCTTTGTTTAAGCAGTTGAGCATAGGTTTTGGAGGGAACCGGGTCTTGATCGTTTTCCTTGTTGCATGAAGATAAGATTACCATCAGGGCCAGGGCGATTGAAGAACTAAGTTTTTTCATTTTTACGTTTTTGTTTTGGGTTTATACTTTCAATACATCCCTATGACAACTATACCCCCTGGGCACACGTACGCATCAATGAAAATTTTCTAAAAAAAATTCTATAATCATGATTTTCAAAGCATTGCGAAGTATCCTTAACGCTTTAGATATGTGTGTTTCTACGGTGCGTTTGCTGATGCCCAGGCGATCGGCTATCTCCTGGTTGCTTAAATGCTCTACACGGCTCATCTTAAAAACGCGGCTACATTCCGGAGGCAGTTCATCTACAAGACGGTGTATACGTGCTTCCAGCTCAGCATATTCCACCCAATCACTTTCATCGGCTTCAGGCTTGTCTTGCTTTATAGCGGTGTGATGACGGCTCTTAACGGCTTCATGCTTGAGTATATTCAGGCTGCGGTTTCCAACACTTTTGTATAAAAAGGATTTCAGGCTCTCGCTGATAAGCAGATTTTCCCGGTTCTCGTAAAGGTAAGTGAATACTTCCTGTACCACATCCTGGGCGCTGTCTATATCTCCCAGGTACTTATTGGCATAGAAACTCAAAGGTTCAAAGTAGGTAAAGAAGAGGGCTTTGAAGGCTTCTTCATCTCCCTCTTTTATGCCCTGTAAAAGTGTTTGTTCTTGCAACGCGTATCAGCTAGTGGTGTCAAAGATATGTTCTTCTCGTTAATGCGCCCGGCTTTGCTACCCTTGCGGCTTTTCTCAAAAAAGATCATGTGAAAACGAAGCATACAATATAGGAAAGGAGGTAAAACACATTTTGCCGGAAAATGAATTCCCGCTGATCGCAAGTGCAGACCTCAGCAAGCTAGGGGAGCCATAGCGGGCATTGAAGCGGCTTTCCCGGATAAAATGCATGGGCGTGGTCTGGATCGATGCCCATATCGATCTGTGCTCGCCTTATTTGAGCTCCGGCAATCACAGCCCTTTCGTTAAATGGCGGAGACTGAAGGTATAACCATGGCCATCACAAAGCATAAGCAGGTATTTTGTTTGGGCCAAATACGCAGAAGTAATGGTGCCCTTTTCAGTTAGAGAGGGTTCAGCTACATTTGCAGCATAAATCTGAATTTATGGCTAAATATATCAGCTACATAAGCATGATGTCAGAACTAGGAGCAGGCACCAGGGGAGCAAGCTTAGGCTTTGACGCTTTGCGGATGGCTAGCTATGATATCGACCGGAAGTTTTTCGATCGCTATGATATCAAGCGCATTAAGGATTTCAACGAATTCCTTTTTATGGATTATACAGATGAGTCTGCCAAGCGCATTGATAGTATATCACTAACCTATAAATATATCGATGAGGAAATTGGACAAGAGTTAAAGGACGGAGCATTTCCAGTAGTTTTTTCAGGAGATCACAGCAATGCGGCAGGAACCATCTGGGCTATTAAAAATGCGTACCCCGAAAGTAGGTTAGGAGTGGTTTGGATAGATGCCCACGCTGATTTACATTCTCCCTACACTTCCCCTTCCGGAAACGTGCACGGTATGCCTTTGGCAATATCTATTGGAGAAGATAACCTTGAATATCAAATCAATGACCCCCACCCGGAGACGGTCGGTATCTGGAACGCTGTAAAAGGAAAAGCCCCCCGGCTTAGACCATCGGATATATTTTTTATATCGGTTCGTGATACAGAGGAAGCCGAGGACCATCTGATGAAAAAATACTATATCCCTAATGTTAAAACTGCCGGAGTACGCAGACTAGGCGCTTCGGAAGTGGCGGGCAGGGCATTAAAGCATTTGAAGGATTGCGACCTGATTTATGTTTCTTTTGATGTGGATAGTCTGGATCCTTCTATTAGCCGCGGTACAGGTACACCAGTTCCCGCAGGTCTTACCGTAGAAGAAGCCCGGGATATCATTCTCAAACTTTTAGAAAGCAATAAAGTTTGCTGTTTTGAAACCACCGAGATCAACCCTTTGCTTTGTGATAAAGGAAATGCCATGGCTGAAGCTGCTTTTGAGGTGATCAAACCCGTTATTGAAAAAATAGAACAGAATTTTGAAAAATGATTTACGGCTTGTTCTGCGCCAATTTATTGCAGCGGCCCTAAAAAACCTTTACAACATACAGGGGGAAGAAATAGACCTGCAGGATACCCGTAAAGAATTTGAAGGTGATCTGACGCTGGTGGTTTTTCCCTATCTCAAAGCCAGTCGTAAGAAACCGGAAGACACAGCCCGGGAGATAGGTGCATATCTACAAAAGGAAGTGAAAGAAGTATCGTCCTATAACGTAATCAAAGGCTTCTTGAATATCTCTTTTTCAGATAGCTATTGGATAAATAAATTGCAAGATATCGCCAAAGCGGATCATTACGGTATTGCGCCTGAGGGTAAAGAAACCATTATGGTGGAATACTCTTCACCCAATACCAATAAACCCCTGCATTTAGGGCACATTCGCAACAACCTTTTGGGGTATTCCGTGGCAGAACTGTTGAAAGCCAACGGCAAAAAAGTGATCAAAGCACAGATCATTAACGACAGGGGCATACACATCTGCAAGAGCATGCTGGCCTGGCAGAAGTTTGGAAACGGGGAGACTCCTGAATCCAGCGGAATGAAGGGAGATAAGCTCGTAGGCAAGTATTATGTGGAATTTGACAAGCAATATAAAATGCAGGTCAAAGAACGCATGACACAGGGTAAGCCGGAGAAAGAGGCCGAGGAAGAAGCCCCCTTGCTCGTAGAAGCACGGCAGATGCTGAAGAGATGGGAACAGGGAGATGCCGAAACCGTAAAGCTTTGGGAAAAAATGAATGCCTGGGTATACGATGGCTTTGAAAAGACGTATACACGCCTCGGGGTGGATTTTGATAAGTACTACTACGAGAGTGAGACCTACCTCCTGGGGAAAAAAGTAGTGCAGGAAGGCCTGGAAAAAGGCGTTTTTTACAAAAAGGAAGATGGCTCAGTATGGGTGGACCTTACCGGGGAGGGGCTGGATCATAAACTTTTATTGCGCAGTGACGGCACCAGCGTATACATGACCCAGGATATCGGTACCGCCATACAGCGGTTTGAGGATTTTGAGGCGCAAAACCTCAACGGGATGATCTATACGGTGGGTAACGAGCAGGATTACCACTTTAAAGTACTCTTTATCATCTTAGACAAATTAGGGTATTCCTGGGCAAAAAACCTCTATCATCTGTCCTATGGTATGGTCGACCTTCCTACGGGAAAGATGAAATCCCGCGAAGGCACTGTAGTTGATGCGGACGACCTGATGGATGAAATGGATGAAACTGCCCGTAAGATATCGGAAGAACTGGGAAAAACAGAGGGACTTAGCCCGGAAGAAAAACGGGCGCTTCATCATATGGTAGGCATGGGAGCGCTCAAGTATTACATGCTTAAAGTAGATCCACGTAAGCGCATGCTGTTCAATCCCGAGGAATCCGTAGATTTTCAGGGGAATACAGGACCCTTTATACAGTATACGCATGCGCGGATCAAGAGTTTGTTGCGTAAGGGGATGCACATAGCAAGCGAAGATGTTTCAAAGGTCACCGAATACGAAGCTTTACAAACAAGTGAGCAGGCTGTGGTTAAGCAGCTTGCCCTGTTCCCCGCAACCGTAGAAAGTGCGGCTAGTGAATACAGCCCTTCCATTATTGCAGCCTATATTTATGATTTGGTTAAACTGTACAATGCCCTTTATCAACAACTTCCCATTTTGACAGACGAAAATACCAAGGCAGTCG
Organism: Owenweeksia sp.; assembly: GCA_028285465.1. Taxonomy (GTDB): domain Bacteria; phylum Bacteroidota; class Bacteroidia; order Flavobacteriales; family Schleiferiaceae; genus JANQPD01. The sequence goes on from JANQPD010000023.1 coordinate 126,781, forward strand.
CCTTTCGTTTGGTCCTTTCCAGAGTTACAGCAGATGTAATAGAAAAAGGGATGGGATTATTAGGTATTGCCGTACCGGAACGCATGTGATTTTTCCGATATGGGAAAATGAATTGTTTTTCATGTAAGAGGCTGTGTTTTCAGGTAATCAAAATGTTTAGTTTTCTCTTAGCCTTACATTAAGAGGCATGCTTGTTTAATATTGCAAATCAGTAATTTACCTATTGGTAAATGCTTTGTTAGATCTCATGTTTAAATCATTATTTGAGTGATTTTCAAGGGCTCTGTGCCTAAATTTTCCTAACGCAAAAAGGCTGTTGGGTTACATTAATAATTGTTAATGAACTAGTTACGTTTCAGTAACTGCTTCGCCTGTCAATTTCTGCAAATTCGTACCCGAAACCGGTTTCAGAAAATTCTATTTAACAATTTAAAAACAAGCCATGAAACGTTTGAAAATTTTTTCTACTCTATTTACGGCAGCTTTAACGAGCTTGTCGGTGGGTCTTATGGCCCAATGCCCCGGAACTCTAGTGGTAAATGAGATCTCTAACGGACCTGATGGTACCAAGGAATTTGTAGAGCTTATAGCGGCCTCTACGGATGAGCCTGCTTGTGGAGGTGACTTTGACACTGTGGATGTGAGAAGTTGGATCATTGACGACAACAACGGTCTTTTCTCCGGTGGAGCAGCTTTTAATGGCCTTGGGATTTCTCAAGGGCACTACAGGTTGGCCAATGACCCTATCTGGCAAAACTTTCCCACGGGTAAATTGATCGTACTTTTTAACTTCAGTGATTTTGATTCAACGGTGGTTCCTTTCACTATTGCTGCAGGAAACATCCTGACAGGTGGCTTCCTGGATACTGATTCTGCCATTTATGTAGCGGTTGGTATTTCTCCTTTGATCATCAAGTTTACAGCTACACCTGTGGCTAGCGGATTGGGAGGAGACCCTAATTATTGTACCAGCAACAACAACCAGGATCCTGCCAACAACTACACAGGTATGTCCCTGAGAAATTCATGTGAAGGAGATGGCATTCAGGTAAGGTGTCCCGGCTGTTCTCCCGAGCAAGGTTTAGGTGAGCCTAGCTGGTTCCACGGGTTCTCTTATGGTTTTGACAACGATAGCAGAACCAACCCGAACCCTAACTTCATCAACGCGGCTCATTTAGACTTTGATACGGTAGGTGGTGCAGATACTTTGTGCGGTCAAATGCGCACTTTCTTCCTGAATCAAGGTACTACTACTGATGCTCCGGGTGTAGATACCAACTGGTCATTTGGTCTCTATGGTACTGTATCTACTCCTGGTGCCCCTAACAGTGCAGCCAATGCTACATTCATTTCAAACGTATCTACGTTTGCTGTGCAGTATTCTGCTTGTCCCCAACCTACAAGCCCTAATGTAGGTACAGGTGTGTTGGTAGTAACCGAAGTATCCAACGGGTTTGGTGGCAGTTGTGAGTATGTGGAGTTAGTGGTAGCCCCCTGCGGAACGAACAGCCAGTATGTAGACATCCGTGGCTGGATCCTGGATGACAACAATGGTGATTTTAGCGTACCCAGAGGCGCAGGAAGTGGTAAAGCCATCACTTCGGGCCACCTGAGGCTGGCATTCAATGATACCTGGGATAGTGTAAGGACAGGGAGTATTATCGTATTGTTCAACAATGCCAGCGGGCAAAACTGCTACAACTTCCCTACGGATAAAAGCACCATTCCGGATACCATTAATGGTACGCCTGTATACTGGGAACCTGTTGGAGGTAGCGTAGTAAACAACAACATAGAAAGCGCAGGTTCAAGGCCCAGCTCTTCTAATGGAAATTACTGCCCGGCTTCTTATACTGCTCCGGCATCGTCCTGGACAGGAAGAGTTGGCTTGAGCAACTCCGGAGATGCTTTCCAGGTACGTTGCCCTGGCTGTAATGACGTACAAACTGGAGAGCCTGCTTTCTATCACGGCTTTGGATACGGCCGAGCTACCAACTGGTTTACCATTGCCAGTGGTACTTCAGACCTTGGTGGCCCCGTATTTAACACCAATTCCAGCAATACGCGCATTAAGTATGTTTTTGATGGCTCTACAACTACTCCTTTTGACATAAGCAATGTAACCAATTGGGACCGCCTTGCTGCTGATTCTTTAGGTGTGATTACTACTGCAGGTAGGGTAGCAGGTAACTTTATTCCTTTTGTTGGTGCCGGTGCATTTGCCAATTTCTGGCCATGTTGTGCAGAAGGAAGCCAGGCTTCGGTTTTCCAGGGAGGAAACAGCGATAGCAAGTCTTCTACCCAGGCGAAAGGCTTTGCCTTGGGTACTGATATTGTAAGAGGTGTTTATCCTAACCCCACTACAGACGTGCTGAATGTAGATTTGAATTTCGAAGGAAATGCAGAATTAAGGCTGCTTGATATCAACGGTAAGGTGATCCTTAACCGTGCACTTACGCAAGACGATTTGCGCATAAGCCTTGATGTAAGCGAGCTTCCTGCGGGAATCTACATTTACCAGGTAAATGCTGACAGCGGAACTGCTTCAGGTAAAGTGATCATAGAGTAATCATTGACCCTATAGTTTTAAAGCCGGTGCCTACGGGCATCGGCTTTTCTTATTTACCAATTTCTCAAAGCAAACAACATGTATTTATTAAAAAAACTACGCCCGATCGCGTTGAGTGTTTTGTTTCTCAGCGCATTTTCTATACAAGCGCAGGAAGATACACTGCGCATTATGCAATACAACGTATTGCAGCTAACGAGCAATAGCAGCTCTTACAGCCGGGTTGATAACCACCTCAAGCAAATCATCCAGTATGCCCAACCTGACATTATACTGGTAAATGAAGTGATTAATTCTACTGCTGCAAACTATATCCTTACCAATGCCCTGAATGTTGATGGCATAACGCATTATGACAAAGGAAATTTCAACAATGCTTCCAGCCTGAATAACGCCATGTTTTATAACTCTGAAAAGCTGACTTTTGTGAGCCAGGACGCTATTGCCGCTTCGCCAAGGCCGGCAGATGGCTATCGTTTTTACTATAATGATCCCAATTTATCCTTTCACCAAGACACGGTCTTTTTGCATACCTATGTAGTACACTTGAAAGCCGGTTCTTCTTCCAGCAATGCCAATCAGCGGAAAAATGCCGCTATTGCGATCCGGAATGTATTGGATGCCAAAGCAAATACAGACAATCATTTTATAGTAGGGGATCTGAATGTATACAACAGTTCTGAAGCAGCTTATCAAACGCTTTTAGGTGCTGGGAATTGTCAATTCTTCGACCCCATCAGTACTCCCGGTATCTGGCATGCAACAGCTGCTTTTGCACCCATTCATACCCAATCTACCAATACCCCGGCAGCCGGTGGGGCGGGTGGAGGAATGGATGACCGGTTTGACTTTATCCTCAGCACAAATGATGTAATACAAGGATCTAACCGGATTAAATACGTAAGCAACACGTATAAAGCACTTGGAAATGACGGAAATCGCTTTAATAAGGCCCTGCAGTCGGCCCCTGCAAATACGCAATACCCGGCTGACCTGGTCGATGACCTTTACCGGATGTCTGACCACATTCCCGTAATTGCTGATTTCTCTATAGACCTGCCTGCCGGGCCGGTAGCTGGAGTAGGCCCTTGTGCTGATCTCTTTTTCTCGGAATATATAGAAGGAGCTTCTGCTAACCGGGCACTTGAATTGTATAACCCAACCTCTTCCACTATACAACTGAATAACTATGAACTGCATTTCTACCCCGACGGTACCACTACGCTTCCTCCATACCGAAGAGTTGCGCTTTCCGGGAGCATTTTGGCCGAAAGTACTTTCATTCTGGGCGCCCCCAATGCAGCAAGCGGCATCTCGGCTATAACAAACCTGGTAGTAAACCAATTGGATAGTTTGTTAACAGGGAATGACGCAGTGCTTCTCTACAACACACAAACACAGGATACATTGGATATTTTCGGAAGCATTGGCCAAAACCCGGGCTCCGGTGGTTGGAATGTCGGTGCGGGATCTACCGTGAACCATACGCTGGTACGTAAAGACTATGTAAACCAGGGAGAGCTTGTTTGGGCGCAAGCTGCGGGGCAATGGTTGGTATACAGTCAGGATTTTATCGATTCTTTAGGTACGCATGAGATGTACCCCTGTAATCCGCCCAATCAATGCCCGGAGTTGTTTATTTCCGAGTACCTGGAAGGATCAAACCAAAACAGAGCCGTAGAAATTTACAACCCTTCTTCAACTCCTGTAGTGTTAAATGGGAATTATAGTATACGTGTATATACAGATGGTTCCACCAACTTTTTCGAAACAGGGCTGAATGGCGTGATTTATCCAAACGATGTTTTTGTTCTTTCCAATGGCTTTGCTTCGCTTGCGGGGATAAACAACAACTCTGATCAATCGGAATCTTTTCCCAACTTAGCCATATCCCTTGCTTCGGGCAATGATGCGGTGGCCCTGTTTAAGGGGTTTGATACCCTGGATGTAATTGGTGTTATTGGTCAAAATCCCGGCAATTCATGGACTGTATTGGGTACCAATGGTGTAAATGGAAGTACGGAGAATTACACCTTGGTAAGAGACTCCTCAGTACAAGGAGGCGAAACAAACTGGACGCTTGGTGCAGGACAATGGGAGGTATATGCGCAGGATGAAGATAGTTACATGGGAAGCCACTATATGCGTTCATGTCCGGCTGCGCTCTCCAAGACAGCGGATGAAGCGGTATTAGACATAGATGCCGCGGAACTCGAATCTCCACTATTCCGGATTTACCCCAATCCCAATTCCGGTACCTTCTTTTTAAAAGCAGCATTGGCAAACCAAGAGCAAGTACACATACAGGTAAGGGACCTATCAGGGAAACAGGTATACAGTGTGTATGATAAGCAAGAGGGGGCAGCTTTGCTTCAACACACAATACGGGTAGGAAAGGTTCCTGCAGGTATGTACATTGTAACTGTGCGCAACACCAAAAGCACGCTGTCTGCCAAAGTAGTTATACAGCACTAATTGAGGCAAGGCCATAAGAGGAAGTACCCCCTTTTGCATAAAAGCAAAAGGGGGTTTTCTTATCAAAGAAGCATACTTTATTTCTTATCAACATAAATATTTGATTGTCAAAATCTTAGTGTTTAGGATGCCATGGAAACCTAAGCGAACCATGGTGGGAGTGCTTTTAAGTAAGGGCTAAGCAGGTATTTAATGTAGCATAAGTATCAATATAGCACTTTAACCAACAATTCTTTAGGCTTTGTTATAGACTTATTTGCTTCTTCATTGGCAGAGAATTCTATACTACAGCATTACATTATCTAAAGATTAACGCAGTATTAAAAAAGTGAGAATAGGCCTACAGGGTATTTACAAGCGGTACTTTTGATGAGCAACAAATCGTGACTTATGGATTATTTGATTAAGGCACTGCAAAACTTAACGGCCAAAGAGAGTTATCTTCTTCGCAATAAAATCAGGAAACAAGAGAAAAAAACAAAACTTCTTAAAGCTGTACAGGATCAAAAACTATTCTCTAATAAAGAATTGAGCAAAGCAATATCATATGGGGACAATTTGACAAATCTTTATACCTTAAAAAGTAGATTATTAGAAGATATAATATCTGTAAAGTTAGAACTAAATAGAAACGAGAAATTAGAAGCCAAGGAAATGGTGCAAAATTTGCGCTTGTTCCTATACTCCAAGGATTACAGCATACTTTTAAGGCAACTAAAAGTGCTTAAAAAAAAGTGTATCGAGTTTGAATTTTACAATGAGCTAAGGGAGATATGCTTCTGTTACATGCTGTTAAACAAACATGACCACAAAAAGCTAAGCTATTATCGATCCTTACTCAGGGAATCTGCTTACAAGCAGAAGTTGGTTGATGAAATTGAAGAGATCTTTTATTTAGAAATATTGGATGGGGAAAATCTATTCTTCTATTACCATAATAGTGAATACTACAAACTCGAAAAGAAGGTAAAGGAAATAGATAAAATATACAATTCACTTGAAAGTAAAGGGGCTCTTTTTTTAAAGCTTAGCAGCGAAGTGATCTTGTGTTTGAATTCCTCTCCAACACCCTCTGACCTGTTTTCCATACAAGCCAAAATGCAAGCTTTATCAGAGGTATACTCCGATTCAGTTGTCTCTTATAGGTATCCAAACTGCGAAGTAGCAATAGAATGTTTGTTTAGCAAATATTACTATTTGAGCGGTAACGAAATTGAGTTTAGAAAGAAACAAGCGAATATAGCAGAAAGTGTTAAAACCATTCGTGGATACAAAATGTTTGATTCTACTTTTTTGTACTACATATATACCGAAATACTCTTTTTAGTAAAAAATACAGATTATAAAGGTGTTGTAAGGTTTATAGAAAACTCCATTCCTGAAAAATTTGAACCTTCTGATTTAACTACCATTCCGGCCTTTCAATATTTAAGGGCTTTAAGCGAGTTTTATAAAGGAAATCACTTAAAGAGCTCTTCGGTATTGATTAGGTCTAGAGTATACTTTTCTTACTTGGATAATCTCTCTTCCTGGATAGCTATTGAAAACATATTATTGAATATAATAAATTCAATAATATATAACGACTTTTCTACGATAAGCGCGGAATTAAGCTATTTGAGCAGGATACTTAAAAAATACGACCACGAAAAAAAACTGATGCTGGTCATCAGAAATTTTGTAAAGAAGGTAAACCAGGCAAAAAGAAATGGGGATTTGGTAGTAAAGGATGTGAACCAGGATATAAATGTCATACGAAAAGAGTGGAGTGTATTTCGTTTGGTAAAAATGGATATCTAATCTTGAAAAAGGATTAAATCAAAAGATTTACTCTGCGTCATGAAAAGTAAAGTTTACTGGATATTGATCCTATGTTTTTCCGGGTATGTAGTAAAAGCACAGGTGGATGACCTAATGATTACAGAATACATAGATAGCCAGAGTGGGAATGGAGGTGCGATAAAGATATTTAACCCAACTGGCGACACAATCGACTTAACGAGCTATGAAGTTATAAGTATCAACAACGGAGGAACATGTCAATCCACAACTTCCTTAAACGGAATGCTGGCCCCCTCGGAGGCGATTGTTGGTTATTTTAGATCTTATGATGACCCTCCTAATAACTGTCCCCCGGGAGACTTCATTTTCAGTACTTGTGGGTGGAATGGGGATGACCATGTCGGCATAAGGAAAGGGGGAGTATATGTGGACATGGTAAATAATCCTGCGATTGCCGTCGGGCCTAACGTAAGCGGTACGTTTAATGGCCTTTTTAAAACCCACCTAGTCAGGCAAAGCTCCAATTGTACCCGCTATACCTCTACCAATGGTACTGATCCCGATTCATGGCCAACAAATCCTTTTACTGTTGTACCCGGTTGGGATGTATATACTGCAAATGGCAGATGTATCAATGCAGCCAACACTTTTATTCCTTCACGCGATACCACTCATGTAATGCAGGTCTTATGCGCAGGCGACAGCATATTGATTGATGGAGTTTACCGGGATACCGCGGGCATGTATTACGAAAGTTTCCCCGCCATAAGCGTTTGTGATAGTGTGGTGGCCACACAATTGAGCTTGTTGCCTGTTGAAGATACTGTGTTGAGCTTTGCTTTTTGCCAGGGAGATAGTGTGCTTGTAAACGGAAAACCCTATAAACTTACAGGAACATACACGGATACGCTGGCTGCCAGTAATGGGTGTGACAGTATTTTGCACATATCTATCACCACTTCGGCTCCTTCCTCTACGAACGATACCTTATACATCTGCCCTGGAGATAGTGCCGACCTGTTTGGCCGCTGGATTACCATTCCGGGGGAGTATAGAGATACTTTACCTACCGCCTCGGGGATTTGTGACAGTGTAGTCATCACCCAACTTTATCGTTTTCCAGTAAGGGATACCAGCTTTAGTCATTCCATTTGCCAGGGCGACAGCATCTTGTTTGCGGGCAACTATTTTTCTGTCCCGGGAACGTATCGCGATACTTCGCTCAACGGCTTTGGTTGCGACAGCATAAGCTCGCTTGTATTGTCCGTGGCACCCACCTTTACGTTTTACGATACACTGTACACCTGTCCTGGGGTAGCGGTAAACATTCATGGAGTACCGGTCAGCAGTCCCGGCGAGTACCGGGATACGCTTATGTCTGGTAATGGTTGTGACAGCGTATTGGTTACACAACTTTACCAGTATGGCGTCAATGACTCAACATGGAGTGTTTCACTTTGCGATGGAGACACTATCCTTTTTGCAGGCAGTCCTGTTTTTACCTCAGGATCGTACTTTGATACGGCTCAGACCGCAAATGGCTGCGATAGTGTATTGACCTTAAATGTACTTCTCCTCCCGGGAAAGATTACAAATGAAACGATTCAAAGATGTACCGGAGATAGTGTTTTGATCAACGGAGTTTGGCAAAGGAATTCGGGAAATTACCGGGAAATATACACCGCTTTTAATGGATGTGACAGCATCTGGAATGTAAGCCTGGTATTTAACGCACATTCAGAAACTTTTGATACGGTTTACACCTGCCCGGATGTGCCGGTTCTGGTTTATGGAAACCTGGTTTCTACACACGGTGAATACAGGGATACCTTAATGAGTAACGCAGGCTGTGATAGCATTTTAATTACGCAACTCTATACCCACCCAGTCGGGGATTCTGCTTTTACTGTGTCCATCTGCCAGGGAGAGGCCTACCCGTTTAATGGTCAAAACCTGACAGCCGCAGGGGTCTATAATGATACTCTTAGCAATACCTTTGGTTGCGATAGTGCCATATCCCTTACCTTAAATGTCTTACCCGCCCCGGTTGATGTAGTGAACCTCAGCGGTTGTGTAGGAGATACGTTAACCGTCAACGGGAGGTCTTTCACGCAAAGTGGCACCTACGGAGACACGGCAACCAGCTCTCTTGGTTGCGATAGTGTTACGGTCTATGAAGTGGCGCTATCTTCAGCCGGAGAGCGACTGCTTGAACGTACTTTTTGTGCGGGTACTTCTGTTATCGTAAATGGCAATGCGTATAGTACAGATACTGCCTTCTCCTATACAAAGCCTGCAGCAACCGGAAGTTGTGATTCCCTGATCAATGTGGTCATTCGTGAAGAAGCCCTGATAATGGCTGATTTTGATTACTATGTATTCAGAGATGGTTCCAACCAGGTGGATTTCGAGAACTACTCGCAGGGCACGGATGCTTACCGTTGGGATTTTGGTGATGGCGATTCCTCTTCTAACGAAAACCCCATTCACTTTTATGACGCGCCCGGAGAGTACGAAGTCATACTGATTGCCAAAAACTCTGCAGGGTGCGCAGATACCATTGCCTCCTCTCTTTTGGTTCCCGATTACACCCCTGTCGACATACAAGTACCCAATAGCTTCACGCCAAACGGGGACGGGATCAACGAGGAGTTTTTTATTTGGTATTCGCGGGATGATATCCTTTTTGAAATCGGGATCTATACCCGTTGGGGGCAAAAGATCTATACCTCAAACCGCCTGGATTTCCGTTGGGACGGTACGTTCAACGGGCAGCCTTGCCTGCCGGGCACCTATACGTATCACATATCCGGTGATGTGTTATTGCACGGCACTATAACCATCTTAAAATAAGAATCTTAACCATATACGCTTTGTCGCAAAAACTCGAAAAATCAGTAAGACCCAGGGCTTTCTTAAGCCTCTCCTCGTTTTTAAGAAGCATGGTTACAGCCTTGATTTTCTTGCTGTTCACCCATGTTTCAAAAGCGCAAACGGATGATTTGATGATCGTTGAATACCTGGACTGTCAAAGTGGAAATGGCGGGGCCATAAAAATCTTTAATCCAACACCGGATACAATTGATCTTAGCCCTTACCAGATCATATCCATTAATAATGGAGGCGCTTGCCCGGCTACGACAAACCTTTCCGGTCAAATGCTTCCCGGAGCCTCCCTAAGAGCCTATTTTGGTTCGTATACCACCCCTCCGAATAGCTGCACCCCCGGGGACCTGGTTTTTAACACTTGTGGTTTTAATGGCGATGACCACATCGGTCTTCAAAAAAACGGGGTATATGTAGACATGGTGAATAACCCTACTGTTCAAAATGCACCAACGGTAAACGGGTCAGTAAATGGCTTGTTGAGAACGCATATTGTCAGGCAAAATACGAATTGTACCCGCTATACTGAGACCAATGGAACAACCACTAACTCCTGGCCAACCAACCCCTTTACCAATGTGCCGGGCTGGGATGTTTTCTCCGCTTCAGGCCGCTGTATAGATTCGGCCACCACGTATACTTTTCAGGGATTTAAGATAGAAGATACTCTACGCATTTGCCAGGGGGATAGTGCATTGATAGGGGGTATTTACAGGTCTGTACCAGGTGTTTACATGGATACCATTGCCAGCCAGCTTGCCTGTGATAGCATTCTTGAAGTCACCTTAGAAGTATCCTCTTTCTATAGTGCGCAAAGAAATGCTTCCATTTGTGATGGAGATAGTGTATTCCTCGAAAATGGGTGGCAAACGGCTCAGGGTGTTTACTTTGATACACTTGCTTATCCCGGCACCTGTGATACCGTCTTAGAAACCTCCTTGCAGTTGCTCCCTTCGGGGGATACATCTCGTATAAGCCCTGTAATCTGTTCTGGTGGAACGTATAGCTTTCACGGGCAAATGCTTGACACAACAGGGGTTTATTATGCACAACTTCAAAACTCCTTTGGCTGCGACAGCATTGTTGAAGCTACATTAACGGTACACCCGGGAGGAGATACAACCCACATACATCCGACTATCTGTGCCGACAGTACATACTCCTTTTTTGGTCAATCATTGAACACAAGTGGAGTCTATTACGCCACTGCACAAAACATTTTTGGTTGCGACAGCATAATTGAGGCCAATCTCACCGTAAACAGGGGAGGGGATACCACCATCATAAACCCGGTTATCTGCAGCGACGGCGCGTATTCCTTTTTTGGTCAAGTCCTCTCCGTGCAAGGGACATATTTCCACCAGCTACAAAATGTTTTTGGCTGCGATAGTGTAATACAAGCCAATCTTAGCGTAAACAGAGGAGGAGATACCACAACAATTCATCCTGCGATATGCAGCGATAGTACTTTTTCGTTTCATGGACAATCGCTTTCTATGGCCGGAACGTATTACAGTGCCTTACAAAATGCTTTTGGCTGCGACAGTGTCGTAGAAGCTGTATTGACTGTTTTCCCGGATGGGGATACTACTACTATTCATCCGGTTATTTGTAAGGATAGCGCTTTTCTTTTTCATGGGCAGGTCTTGTCGGTACAGGGGACTTATTACGCCACTTTGCAAACGATACATGGTTGCGACAGTGTTGTTGAGGCGATGCTCTCCGTAAACCGGGGAGGAGACACCACCACACTTACACCCGCTATTTGTCAAGGAAGTAGTTACTCCTTTAACAACCGTCAGATAAATCTTGCGGGCACCTATTACGATACCTTACAAAATGTTTTTGGTTGTGACAGCATTATCGAGGCGGTTCTTACCGTAATTCCGGCAGATACGCTCACAATAACTCCCGAGATCTGTGATGGAGATACGTTTGATTTCGGAGGACAAATGCTAGTAAGTCCCGGTACGTATTACCGAACCAAGCAAAGCCCGGGCGCCTGTGATACCGTGGTTGAAGCCATTCTGACCCTGGCTACACCTCCTTCTAAAAGTTATACCCTTTCTGCTTGTCCTGGCGATACAGTACGCATAGGTGCTTTATCCATTGTGTCGGATACAGCTTTTAGCCTTACCAAAGCCCACCCCTTTGGTGTTTGCGATTCCCTGATCTCCTACTCGGTTTCCTTTTCTAACATGGAGGCTGACTTTACGTATTTCCAATCGGCAGAAGATTCCAGCAATGTTCAATTTTTTAATGAAACGCAAAATTTCACAGATCAGCAGTGGTATTTTGGAGATGGAGATAGCAGCAGCGAGGTGTCGCCGGAACATCAATACTCCGGTCCGGGAGTGTATGATGTACGTTTGGTAGTGCAAAATGCTGCTGGCTGTAAAGACAGCATTACCTACCAGGTGTTTGTGCCATCACCGGAAAACTTTGAGGTGCCCAATGTATTTAGTCCCAATGGCGATGGTGTAAATGAGTATTTCCAACTCATGCCTTCTGCTTTTATACCCGGTTTTAGAATAGAGATCTACAACCGCTGGGGGGGAGTCGTATTTCAATCTTCCAACAGTCGTTTTCAATGGGATGGAAGGCACCAGGGAAGCATATGTGCTGCCGGAGTGTACTATTGGGTGATCAGTAGGGAGGGAGAAGGGGTAAGAAAAGGTTTTGTTACCCTGGTGCGGTAATCTTCAACCTTACATGAATTGTGTGAATGAAGTATTAAGTGAAGGTTTTTCAATTTAAAGATTTAGTAAAACTGTCTCTTTTTTCTTTCATTTTTATCAAAATACTTTTGTGACGCATATAGGATATTTTATTTACTAATCCCTTAATTAATTGCGCACAATGAGAATGAATGATACAAAAAGAAGCCAGGGGTTGCTATTGGCTTTATTGATCTTGCCCTTTTTGGGGCACACCCAATCCTCCGATCTGTTTATTTCCGAGTATACCGAAAGCCCTGGACAGATCGAAATATTTAACAATACCGGGGCCTCCGTTGACCTTTCTAATTACCGTTTGGTGGTTTATTTCGGATCCGGTACTTCAGGCTCAGGAACTACCTTCTCCTTGTCTGGCACGATTAATAACAATAGTGCTCAAACAGCGGGAAATGGCTTTAGTGGACCTACCCCGGATATTAACCTCAGTTTTGGGTTTTTCATAGATGGGGGGGATGATGCCATCGCGCTACAAGTTGACCAGGGAGGAGGGAGCTGGGTGACCATAGATGTAGTAGGTGATACAGGCCCTGCCCCCTGGACCGCAGGCACCGCTACGGACCTGGATGATGTTTCCATTGAGCGAAACGTATGTGAACCCAATACTACCTGGACCCCTGCTGAATGGACCGTAACCGGAGAGCCGGCTGTTACAAGCGGCTTGGGATCCCATAGCTGCGCAGCAAGCGCTACCACTTATACCTGGAACGGTAGCAGCTGGAGTTCCGATCCCAATGTAAACGCTCCTTCTTCTATAGACAATCTGGTGATCCAATCGGGTACCGCAGCTTCCATAAGCACCGATATTGAGATCAATGACCTGACTATAGACGCCAGTGCCACGTTAAATATTGACCCTAATGCATCTATAACGATCAATGGAACAGCAACCAACAACGGTACCTTTCGGTTGAATGCAGATGAGAATGGCTATGCACAATGTATTGGCGCCGTTGGAGGTACTTCTGTAGTAGAAAGTTACCTGGATAGCGTTTCCGGAGGTGGAAATGCTGCCCGTTGGTTCAACCTGGCCTTCCCGGTTGATGCAACCCTCAACGATGTAAGCTTTACCAACGGTGCTTTTATCCAAGTAGACAATGTGAATACTTCCAAAACCAATATTTATTACTATGACCCTACCCAACTGAACGGGGGTACCGGGGAAGGTACCTGGAGGGTAGTAACGGCTTTAACCGATCAAACTGAACGTATCGGGTACAGCGCTTACCTCGGAGCACCTAATTTTGGCGGTGTTCCGACCACGATGAGTGTAAGCGGTACTCTTTTGAGTGGGCAGCAATCGGTTAGCGTATCCTCTGCAAATGGCGGATGGAACTTTGTTCCAAACCCGTATCCCAGTACCCTGAGCTGGACGGCTTTGAACGGAGGAGCAGGAAATAGCGAACTACAGGATGTATACTACATCTTCGGTTTTGACGGCAATGGAGCAACGAGCTGGAGGAGCTTTAATCTTTTTACAGGAACCAATGGGGGTTCAAACAACATACCTCCCGGGCAATCTTTCTTTGTAGAAGTCGACAATACTACAGATGGAACCATTCTTTTTGAAGACAGCTACCGCAATGTTACAGGAACAACAAACCTGTTTAAAACAGCTGCTGCTTACGCTTACATAAAGTTAAAAGCAGAGAACACACAAACCGGAAGAAGTGATGAAACCGTATTGGGCTTTGGGTCTGACCTAACGGCAGCTGTTGACCAGGTTTTTGATGGTACGAAGCGGAGAAACCACATTTACCCTAACCTGTTTACAAAAGCAGCCGGGAAAGAAATGACTTTCAACGGCATGTCTGATCAATTTAACCGCCGTAGTGAGCCACTCTTCTTTGAATGTGTTGAAGAAGGGACATATACCCTGGGAATAAGCAATAATGCCCTACCTGATGAAGGATGGACGATAACCCTCGAAGATAAGCTTACAGGTATTGAGACGGACCTGCTTTCTTCATCTTACACCTTTACACATACTCCCGGTTCCATTGAAGATAGGTTTGAAATCCACTTTAACAAGCAACATATATCCCTGGAAGAAAAAGGGGAAAGCAAAATACATATGTACGTCATGGATGAGGTTTTGGTGGTAAACTTATTTGAGCCGTCAAAAGAAACATCAATCCTCCTTTTTGACCTTCACGGTCGAAGAGTAGCACAGCATTTTTCAGAAAGCATGGAGAATGCAATGTCACTTGAACACCTTGCGCACGGTGTGTACATCGTTAAAGTAATACAAGGGCAGAGGGAGGTACACACCCAAAAGATCATTAAATAATAACCTGATTACTAAAAGAGACAAGATCATGAAAAAGACCATCATATTAACGAGCTTTCTATTATTGGGAACGGCTGTTTTGGGACAGCCAGACCAGGGCAACCCAGGCACCAGCCCCACTCCCTTTGGCTTTGTAGAGTTGCTGATTGCCGCAGGCGCTGCCCTGGGCGGCAAAAAGATCTATGACGCGAAAAAGAAAAATGCTGAATAAGTAGAAAATCTGTTTTGTGTTAAAAATAGAAGGATAGAGCCTGTGGCTTCTATCCTTTTTTATTTATGATTAGTATACAATACTTCTTACCTGCTGCTTATGAGCAAAAAGGCAATTAAAAGAAGATAAAAAACGCTAAGTCTCGTTGGAAAAACCTTGAAAATAAATTTTTGCTTAAATCTCCTGGCATAATGCCTTCCCCGCTTCCCGGGTTTACCCTTTACGCAAAGGCGCCCGCTTGCTTATCT
This sequence comes from Owenweeksia sp., assembly GCA_028285465.1. Classification (GTDB taxonomy): domain Bacteria; phylum Bacteroidota; class Bacteroidia; order Flavobacteriales; family Schleiferiaceae; genus JANQPD01. The sequence continues at coordinate 141,977 of JANQPD010000023.1, forward strand.
TTGCACCCCAATAAAATCTTTCAGATGCAGCAAGTTGCTCCCTATACACCCAAGCATAAAGTCAGAATAGTTACCGCGGCCTCTTTATTTGACGGCCATGATGCAGCCATCAACATTATGAGGCGCATTATCCAGGCTACGGGTTGCGAAGTGATTCACCTTGGCCATGACCGTTCGGTAGAAGAGGTGGTAAATACTGCCATCCAGGAAGATGCCCAGGCCATTGCCATGACCTCCTACCAGGGAGGACACATCGAGTATTTCAAATACATGCACGACTTACTCAAAGAAAAAGGCGCTGAGCACATTAAGATCTTTGGTGGCGGAGGCGGTGTAATCCTCCCCGAAGAAATAGAAGAATTACATGCCTATGGGATCGACCGCATTTACTCTCCCGATGACGGCCGTGAGTTGGGCCTCCAGGGGATGATCAACGATATGGTAGAGCAATGTGACTTTCCTACCGGTAAAAACATCAACGGGGAGGTGAACCAGCTGGAAGAGAAATTTAAACCAGCCATAGCCCGTCTTATATCAGCCGCTGAAAACTACATGGAAGACTCCAGGGAAGTGCTGGAGGTGATCGATAAAAAAGCCGCTGCCGTCAAAACACCCGTGCTGGGCATCACGGGAACCGGCGGAGCTGGAAAGTCTTCTTTAGTAGATGAACTGGTACGGAGGTTCTTAATGGACCATAAGGATAAGACCATTGCCATTGTTTCGGTAGACCCCTCTAAAAGAAAAACCGGGGGCGCCCTGCTGGGCGACCGCATACGTATGAACTCTATCCGGAACGAACGGGTGTACATGCGTTCTCTGGCCACCCGCCAGAGCAACCTGGCGTTGAGCAAGCACGTAAAAGAAGCGGTAAACATTCTCAAAGCTGCCCATTATGACCTGATTATCCTGGAGACTTCCGGTATTGGGCAAAGCGATACAGAGATTATCGAACATTCGGATGTTTCCCTTTATGTGATGACGCCTGAATATGGTGCCGCTACCCAACTGGAAAAGATAGACATGCTGGATTTTGCCGACATCATCGCCCTGAATAAGTTCGATAAACGCGGAGCCCTGGATGCTTTACGTGACGTAAAAAAGCAATACCAGCGCAACCACCAGCTTTGGGATAAAGAAGCAGATACCATGCCGGTGTACGGCAGCATTGCCAGCCAGTTTAACGATCCGGGCACAAATGCCCTGTACCGTGCTTTGATGGATAAGATCGTAGAAAAAACAGGTGCGGAGCAGTTGAAAAGCGGTTTTAAGAGCAGCGAGGAGATGAGCGAAAAGATCTACATCATCCCACCTAACCGCACCCGTTACCTTTCAGAAATTTCGGAGAACAACCGGGCATATGATAAAACCGTAAAGGAACAGGCCGGGGTAGCGCAAAAGCTTTACGGGCTCTACCAGGCTATTCTCACTTTTGGTGGCCCTGACCTTTTGCAAGACGAAGATACCATGCTTCGATACATCACGCCTGGGCGTGATGTATCGAAGCATGACAACCGGGATGCCACCCTGAGTGCTCCGGGACAAGCCCGGAGCCTATCGAAGGGTGATGATAACGAAACTTTACAATCCCTCATCCAAAAATTTGAAGAAGTAAAAAAAGACCTCGACCCGCATAACTGGGACATTATTACTTCCTGGGAGGTCAAAGTAAAGCGGTATAAAGATGAGGTATACACCTTTACCGTAAGGGATAGAAAGATCGAGATTAAAACCCATACAGAGTCTTTATCGCACACCCAGGTGCCCAAAGTATCCCTGCCGCGTTATACCGCCTGGGGCGACCTTTTACAATGGAACTTACAGGAAAATGTACCGGGTGAATTCCCCTATACTGCCGGGATCTATCCCTTTAAGCGTACAGGAGAAGACCCTACCCGTATGTTTGCCGGGGAAGGAGGCCCCGAACGTACCAACAGGCGTTTTCACTATGTGAGCCAGGATATGCCTGCCGCCCGTTTGAGCACCGCCTTTGATTCGGTTACCCTTTACGGAAATGACCCGGACCACCGTCCCGATATTTATGGTAAGATCGGCAATTCAGGGGTAAGCATTTGTTGCCTGGACGATGCCAAAAAGCTTTATTCCGGCTTTGACCTTTGTGCACCCACCACTTCGGTGAGTATGACCATAAACGGTCCGGCTCCTATGTTGCTGGCTTTTTTCATGAATGCAGCCATCGACCAGCAATGTGAACTGTACATCCGTGAGCATGGTCTTGAAGATAAAGTTGAAGCTAAGCTGAAAGCGCTTTATGACGACAAAGGTCTGCAAAGGCCTATGTACCAGGGACTGGCCGAAGGTTCGGAAAACACCCAGAAGAAATCGGAGCTGCCTTCACACATAAACGTGAAAGGAAGCCTCCCCGTGGGCAATACAGCCCTGGGGCTTATGCTACTGGGTATAAGCGGAGATATGGTATTGGAACCCGGGGTATACAATGAAATAAAAAACCGTACCCTTTCCGTAGTACGTGGTACTGTACAAGCCGACATTTTAAAGGAAGACCAGGCCCAAAACACTTGCATTTTCTCCACCGAATTTGCCCTGCGCCTGATGGGCGATGTGCAGGAGAACTTCATCGCCAATAAGGTGCGTAACTTTTATTCGGTTTCCATATCCGGCTACCACATTGCCGAAGCGGGCGCCAACCCTATCTCTCAACTTGCCTTTACCCTGGCTAACGGTTTTACCTATGTAGAGTACTATTTGAGCCGGGGTATGGACATCAACGATTTCGGGCCCAACCTGAGCTTTTTCTTTAGCAACGGCATCGATCCCGAGTATGCCGTAATAGGTAGGGCGGCCCGCAGGATATGGAGTAAAGCCCTTAAGCATAAATACGGGGCAAATCCCAGGGCACAAATGCTGAAATACCACATCCAGACCTCCGGCCGTTCACTGCACGCCCAGGAAATACAGTTCAACGACATACGCACTACGCTGCAAGCCTTGTATGCCATTTATGACAACTGCAATTCCCTCCACACCAATGCCTATGACGAAGCGATTACTACGCCCACCGAAGAAAGTGTGCGCAGGGCTATGGCCATACAGTTGATCATCAATAAAGAACTGGGGCTGGCCAAGAATGAAAACCCGATCCAGGGCAGCTTCATCATCGAAGAGCTTACCGACCTTGTGGAAGAAGCCGTGCTGGCCGAATTTGACCGCATTACGGAAAGGGGAGGGGTGCTGGGCGCCATGGAAACCATGTACCAGCGCGGTAAGATCCAGGAGGAGAGTCTGTATTACGAAACCCTGAAGCATACCGGGGAGTTCCCTATTATCGGGGTAAATACCTTTTTAAGCTCTACCGGTTCTCCCACCGTTACCCCAGGGGAAGTGATCCGCGCTACCGAGGAAGAAAAGCAATACCAGATCGAAATGCTGGGCCGCCTGCACAAGCGAAACGAAACGCATGCGGAGAAGTGGCTGAAACGCTTACAGGAAGCAGCTGTACAAAACGAAAATATGTTTGAGGTACTGCTGGAAGCGGTAAAATACTGCTCGCTGGGGCAGATCACCAATGCTTTGTTTGAGGTGGGCGGGCAGTACAGACGAAATATGTAGCAGCTTAAATAACCTCTATTGTACCGTTTGCTCAACATCCTACCACGACTTAGCTTACCGCTGGCAGTAGCATGGTCGGTTTGTGCTCAGGCGCAAAGTACCCCGGCATATAGAGATAGCGTACGTTTGTATGTGGCTACGGAGCTTCAGGACCGGTACATTTTATCGGATAGTACCGAGGCGTATACCTTTGAACTATTGCTCGATGACCCCACGCTTTCCTCCTGGGCCGCAACGGTTGGTTTAGGGTTGGGGTACACAGAGCGTCAACTATTGCTTTCAGCACATGCAAACGGTTATGTAGAACCCTTTAACCGGTGGAGACTATATTTTCACGGGGAGGTAGCGCCCAGTATTTCATTGGCTGAACCACTGATCTCCAACCCCCAGTTGCAAAGAAGTACCCATGCTAATGCCGATGTAGCCTTTTCCCTTTTTAAGCGTGATGATACGCGTTATGCCGCCATGCTCTTGTCTGACCGGCACACCCGGGTAAAGGGTAAGCACGTGATCCACTTTTCGGATTTCAGGCGCATACAAAACCTCAATGTCTTGCTGGGGCTTGGGGTGCACCAAAGGGCTTCAGACCCCCGGGCTGATACGTTGCAGGTTCAAGATCCAACGAGTGGGGAAGAAGTGGTGCTTAAGCCTGGTAATTATTCGATGCAGGTAGTGCGCTTTGGCGTAGAATGGCAGGAAAAGAGCACTACTATAATAAAGGTAAATAATGTGCTTAGACCGACACTTTTGGATTTACGGGCATATGCGCAGGTCCTGATGGCAGTAAATTATGGAATGGACGTTTCGCACTTCAGGTACCGGGGAACGGAACTCGATGTGGTACCGACTACGTTTGAGACACAACCGTTCGATTTCCAGCGCTATGGGTTCCTGCTGGGGCTGCAAACGTTTACGTTGAATAAAGAAAACCCGGGCAGACGTCATTCGGTCCGGTTTGAACTGGGTGTTTTACCGGGTGTGGCCAGGCCAGGCGGGGTCAACAATTTCTTTGTTCATCTCCACCTGGGCTTTTGGGGGTTTGGAAACAACTTGAAAGAGAAGGTCAACCGGAAGTATCCCGAAGTTGACTGGTAGCCTGCACAAGAAATGGGGAGTATCCGGAGCAGCGTTCCTTCCCCGGTGGCTAAAGTAAATTCCTGTGGCATAACTTCATTTGGATAGAATGCACCAAACCCCTTAGCTTAGCTGCACACAACACAACATATGCAATTGGCTCAAACGGGGAAGTTTGCTTTTGTCTTTCTTTTGTTTTTCCTGGAGGTGCCGTTTCTTTCTATAGGGCAGGCGCTGCCTGGCTCATACAGTAAATTAGCGGAGCACATACAAACGCATGAAATTGATTCTCTGGCGCTGCAAAAACTGGACAAGCATTTGCGCACACTGGATCAAGCCCACACAGATTCCCTGCTCACCCTGGTTTTTCCCCTGCTGGAAGAAAAATACAGGCATCGTTCAGCAGGTCAAAAAGCACAACTGTATAACCTGCTTACCGCTTCATCCTACCAACTTACCGGAGATATAGCAACTAGTAAGCGTTTTGCCGAGCTGCAAATAGTAAATTACCGGAAAGCAGGCAATCGTTTCCGGGAGTTGTGGGCTTTTACACATAAGATGTTTATCCTGGCCGAAATGGATAGTACCGAGCTGGCACTTTCTGCAGCCCTGGAGCTGCAAAGGAAGCTGGATAGCAATCTAGTACCCCCTGACCAGCACGCCAACCTCTCCAGGCAGCTCTGTGTATTCCTGCACAGTATAGGTGAAGTAGAAAGCGGCTTGGAGGCATGCAGCAAGAGCATAGCACATAGCAGGAAGCACGGTTTTAACCACGGGAATTCCGTACTGTTGGAAACCCTGGCTTTATTGACCGAAACAGCAACGGGCGACATTCAGGAAGTGATCCGCATCCGTAGAGAAGCCATGCGGTCTGCCCTGGAGGAGCCTGACTCTTTCAACCTCAGGATCATATACCGAAACCTGGCGAGTGCCTATAATAGCATCGACCAACCGGATAGTGCCTCCAAATACTTTAAACGCACATTTGAACTACACCGAAAGCAACCTTATTTTTTCGGGTGGTTGGCCGACCAGGAAGTATATGCCTATTTTCTAATTGATCAAGGTAAAATGGATATGGCCGGAAAAGCCATTGATAGCCTCGGCTACCACGTTGTCGATAATGATGGCCGGCAAAGAGACTACTATACCCTCCGCGAATACTTTGCTGTGGTTTCCCATGATGTGGCAGCTTATCAAAAGTGGTCTTTAAAACTGGACTCCATCATTACACGCATGAACGATGAAGAAAAGCTGGAAGCACGTGAAGAGCTCAAGGTGAAGTATGAAACTGAAAAGAAAGAAGCTGAGAACCTGCTGTTAAAGGCTAAGAGTAAGGCAAGATTTGTCCAGGTCATTGCACTGCTTGTGTTGGCCACTTTTCTCCTGTTTATCGTGTTGTTGATCATCCAACGCAGAAAGCGCGACCGGCAGCTATTTGCACAGAACCAGCGTCTTAAGGAACTCGAGTTAAAACAGGAGCGTGAAGAGAAGCAGCGCATTACCCGGCGTAACAAAGCCCTTAAAGAAGACCTGGGGCAACGCATCAAGCAGGTTATAGAACAGCAGTTCATCAATGCCGAGTTGATGGAAATTGTGGAAGAATTACGCACTACCAATGAATCACCAGTAGTGCGTAAAAAGGCTTCTCAAATGAAGGTGCACCTGAACAAAAGCATTCAAAAGCAGGCCTTTGAGAACATCTATACCAAAATGTCGGAGCTATACCCTTTGCTTTTAAAATACCTCTCGCGTAAACTGGGCGCCGATAAAGAACCGGAGATCGTTTCGTCAGCCATGTATTTCCTGGGATACGAAACTTCCTTGATCGCCAGGGCGCTCAACCGGACTGAAAAGGCGATCCGAAACATGCGCAGCCGGGTGCGGCAGAAATTGGGGATGGAAAAAGAAGATGATTTCATTGAGTACCTGCGACGGGTCAATGCAAAGCTGAACGAAAACTAAGAAGTCGCTTTCAGGTGAAGACCGGCCATAGCCTGCACCTGGCATCAAAGCAAAAGCCCATCCGGGCTATTGGGTTATTTTTTGTACAAAAAAAGTACTTAAGCCCAGTAAATCAATAGAATATACTAATAAAATTATCCTGCTCAAGATCAGTGAAATACAGCTCTTGGGACACCATTGGGACACGGCTAATTTCCTTTCTCACCTTTCTCAAAATACTTTTGAAAGGTGTTTACCTACCCGTTTACCCAATGAGAAAAAGAATAGTATTCCTACAAATATTTCTGGCACTTCTACCCTTGTGCCATATAGTAGCACAAGCGCCTGAAGCCCGTGCCCAAAATGCAGTAGTATACCTGGATGGTTCCGGGAACGCCACACTGAGTGCAAACACCGTTGATGACGGTTCTACAGCTACCAGTGGCATCGCCAGCCTTAGCCTTGATCAAACCACCTATTCCTGCTCGAATGCCGATACTTTACCTCCTATAACTACTGCACTGGATTTTGATGGTACAAATGATTTTATTTCCGTACCAAACAATTCGGCTTATGAAACCAGCCAGGGTACCTTAGAATTATGGGTGAAGCCAACTGCTTCTAGTAGCCTTGGGAGCCTGGTTTCTATGCGGTCATCTAGTACAAGATATAGCTATTATCTAAATGAAGCTACGGATGAGATATCCATTTGGAATGGAGTTGGCTACACGGCATTTACCTATACCCCCGGCCTTGATGCTGGTACATGGTATCATATTGCTTTTGTTTACTACAGTAGCAATAGAACTGATGTTTATATAAATGGGGAGTACTATCAAACCTTAATTTATGGCCCGTCTGGTTCTTCTGGACTTACACTTACTATTGGCAGTTCTATTAATAATGGTTATGAGCCCTTTCCAGGTCAAATGGCAGATATCCGCATCTGGAATGATATAAGAACAGGCCTGGAAATAGCTGATAATAAAAACAAAATACTTGCGGGTACAGAGGCTGGCCTGGTAGGTTACTTTCCTGTTTTGAAAGGTACAGGGGATACGCTCTACGATCATTCGGCTAATGGGAATAACGGGGTGTTAACCAATATGGATGCCGCTACCGATTGGATCAATACCGGTACCCAGGTAGTGCTTAGCGTTACCGATAACAATAGCAATACTGCCACAGATACCGCTTATGTCACAATAGTGGATAATAACGTACCCACTGTAACCGCTCTTGATTTTACCCGGTATGCAATTGGTAACGATTCTATTGCCATCACAACTACCGAAGTTAGCAATGGTGCCCAAACATCTGATAATTGCAGCCTTTCCTTATCCATTAATCGAACCGGTATTAGCCGGGCAGATTCTATGTTGCCTTTAAACCGCACGTTGGATTTTGGAGGCACTACCGATTATGTGGTCATTCCCAACCATGCCGACTTTGAGTTTAGTACCGGTACCATAGAATTGTGGGTAAAGCCGCCTAGCCTTGGAGTATCCGGGATTATGGGGATGCGCTTTGGAGCCTCTACGCGCTTTAGTTTTCACTTAGATGCAAGTGCAGGAGAAGTGGGCTTATGGAATGGAGGTGCCTACAAAACAGTAAGTTATCCTTTCACGGGGCACGAATGGTATCACCTGGCTTTCCATATAGTGCCTAACAGGGTGGATGTATCGGTAAATGCTCAAAAAATTGGTACGTTTTATAGTGGCATTAATACCGCAGCTACAGGCTTAGATGTTGGAATAGGAGGTTCTGTACCATTTCCTGGTTTTGAAGACTTTAGTGGAGAGATTGACGAAGTCCGGTTTTGGAATGATACCCGCACGCAATCTGAAATTCAAAGTAATATGTACCAAGCCCTATCCGGTAATGAAGCCAACCTGGTAGCGTACTACCCCTTTAATGAAGCTGCTGACACCGTGGTTGTTGATGAAAGTGCGGGTGGCCACAACGGTGCTATGGTGAATATGGACCCGGCTACGGAGCGAATCACTAATGGCATCCCCGTTTTACTTAGGGGTAGCGATCCTGCCGGAAATGAAGAAAGCGATTTGGGTTTTATTGAATTGCTAAACCTGGCTTTTTTAAATACTGATACTCTAAGCATTCTTGAAAACACCACTATTGTAGATACGCTTGCTACTACCAATAGCATAATGTCTTTTTTTATCACTGGTGGTGTGGATTCAAGTTTTTTTGAGGTAAGCTTTAATAACTTGGATCAATTGCTGTTTAAATCAGCACCTGACTTTGAAACTCCCTTGGATGGCGATGGCGATAATCATTATCTGATTGATGTACAAGGGGGAAATACCATAGACACCATTAACAAAAGTTTTGTGATCAAAGTACTGGATGCAGAGGAGAATCCGCCAATAATTACTTCCACTTCACCTGCAGACGGTGCAACAGGCATCAATACCAATTCCAACATAAGCATTACTTTCAATGAAAACATTCAATTCGGGAGCGGGCATATCCGGATCATCGACCTTGCAGACGGCAGCAGCACGGATTCCATAGATGTTTCTTCTCCGGGCACAGAAGCTAGTATTTCTGACAGTATCTTAACCATAAACCCTGTCGCTAACCTTGATGGCCTCACCCAATACGCCATATTGATAGACAGTGCCGCTATTGAAGATGCAAGCAACAATGCTTTTTTGGGTATACTGGACAGCAGTACTCTTGGCTTCACCACTTTTGCCGTTGCCCTTCCTGCAATTAAGTCAGCCGTTTTGGTAGGTTCTCCCGCTCTAACGGATAGTATTATCCAGTTTAGGATAACTTTTTCTAAAGCGGTACAAAACGTTTCCATTGACGACTTTAAAATAGACGTAGTATCGGGTTTTGCAGAGGGCATTATTACCGAGGCAACTGACGAAGGGGATACAGCCGTATTGGTTACGGCCAGCATTATGGGTTCCGAATACAATCGGGCCAGCCAGGTAGTGCGTTTGGGCGTGGCTGGTGATAACAATATCAAAGACCTAAACGGGGATGCCTTGGCATTTGACAATGCAACTTTACCTACGCATACTACCACCTTACACCGCAATAAGGGCGTATTGCATATGATCCTGGAGCAAGACGACTTACCATCAGGCTTACCCTTTTCCCTAAACACAGGTTCGCTCGGGATACTTATACCTCAATTATCCGGTGCCTACCCCAACAGCAACCCGGTGCGCTTAGAGGTAGTAATGGACAGCCTTAATCCCTTTGGTAATACGTGGACGACCACTACTGAAAACCTGACCTATCAAAGTAATTTAGACATTAATATATGGGTGGATACAGGGCAGGCCGAATATGTAGATGTGTTAACCCTTACCGGTTTGGTAAGCATGGTAGGCAGTATAAATAGTAGCGTTGGTTCACTACCCTATGATAGGGATTCATTGGGTTATAGCCTTTCATCTATAAATTTCTCCAACTTTGTGGCATCCAATTCTACTATTGGAGTGGTGAACACTTTCCTGCTCCAATTTAAACTGAATTTAGCCTCGGTAGGGCTCGTGGGATCCATAGGGCAAAGGTGGAGTAAGCTATTCTACCCAATGCCTCCTGTAGTCATCAACGAATTAAAGTATAGAGATGATGGCTCTGATACCCTTGAGTTCGTAGAGTTTTATGATGGCGGTATTGGCAATGTAGAGCTGCCCTTCGTTAACTTCAACGGGTTTGATCAATTTACTTTAACTACTGGTGCTGACGGTTATTTTTTGATTGGAGATAGTACTATACGGGGGGTTGATATGGTTTGGGGCAGCCCGTGGAGAGGAGATGATGCGTCCTATTGGCCTGGAGATGCAGCTGTAGGTGTTCAACCAGAATTGGACGATTTCAGGAACATCTTTCCGGGAGCACTTAACAATACCTATAGCCTGCAGCGCTTCCCTCAGGGGAATACCATAAGAGGAGACGAGAGCATACTCACCAGCGCTCTGCCTACGCCTGGGGCTCCCAACACGCTTTTCTTACTAGCTGACTCTTTAAACTCAAAAGAAAATATAGATACCCTGGATATAGATGCCTTTGGTGGCGATGCCAGCAACGTGGACAACAATATTATTTATAGTATCACCGGTGGAGCTGATCAAAACTTTTTTACCATTAATGCGGCTAACGGCATTTTAAGCTTTAGCACCGCACCTGATTTTGAGGATCCACAAGATGCAAATCAGGACAATACTTATGAGGTAGAAGTAACGGCTAATCGTGGAGCACCCAAAAATGATTTAGATGTCCGCACTTTTAATATCTCTGTTATAGATTCACTTGACCATATTGTATGGGACAATGGAAGCTGGAGCGGTAGTCCAAATATAGCCTTAGACGCAGTAATTGATGATAATATGGCCTTGAGCAGTTTTGCTGCAAAAAAGGTTATCATAAATAGTGGTACTGCACTAAATATTGACACGAATGAAGTAGCAACCATTAGTGGAAATATTGTAAATAATGGCAACGGCTTTGCCGGAAAAGGCACTCTTCGTTTTGACAACAGCAGCGAAGCCATTGAGCTTTCTGGCAACGCCCATGCTTTTGAAGGCGTACTTGAGGTAACCAACGGCACTACACTTAACACCAACGATTCCTTAACCCTCACGGCTTCTTCGGCCTCTTCTTACGGGCAAATTAGCGGAGACGGCACCGTGCACGGAAATGTTACTTCCCAGGCATGGCTGGATGTAAATACGGCCCGCTATTATTACCTGGGCTCCCCGTTCACCAATGCCACCCTGGGAGAATTCAACGAAGGCCAAACCATGGTAGCTGCTAATTCCAACCAGGGCACCGTATGGCTGTGGAATGCCGCTAACGCTACCTGGGAAGCCCCCTCAGCCCTTACCGATGTGGCCGCCAACGGTAAAGGCTACGCCATTTACGCGGGTACAAATACCTATGGCACTTTCCTGATGAGCAATACCGGTGTTTCGCAACTGGATGGTACCGTAGCCTCGGGAGATATTTCCGTACCCTTGGGGTACAACAACGGGCAATCGGCTTCGGTAGGTTTTGTGGGCGGCACTGGGCAAAGCGCTACCGAGGGATGGAACCTGCTGGCCAATCCTTACCCTTCCCAATACGATTGGTCGAGCCAGTCTTTGCCTTCTGGCATGAGCAATGCCATTTATGTGAACCAGGGCGGTTCTTTTGCTTCCTATGTGAGCGGTATAGGCACCAATGGAGGTACGCAGTACCTGGCGCCCTTCCAGGGATTTTGGGTACAAACCACCAATGCTTCTCCGGGTAACTTCGTATTTGAACAGGACCAAAGAGTTACGGCTCCGGCCACCGCCCTGATGAAGACTGCGGTGGTAGACGGGGTATACCTTAGCCTTAGTGACGGTGTGCTTACCGATGAACTGTACATCGGCTTTGACCCGCAGGCTACCAAAGATTTTGATCCGGCACTGGATGCCCGTAAACTCCTCAACAGAGAGGCCCCCAACCTAAGTACTTCCTTACAGGGAGAAGTGTATTCCATTTGCCGGGTAGGAGAGGAGGAGTGTACTTCTTTCCCCCTTAGCCTGGATGAAGTCACAGATGGCCAGGCCTATTCCTTTCATGTAAATACAGCGGAGTTGAAAGCCTACAATGCGGTAAGCCTGGAAGACCACATGCTGCACATTGTACACGACCTGAAAGCCGCAGACTACCGCTTCACGCAATACGATGCCTTTGGGCCGGGGCGCTTTGTCTTGCGGTTTGCGCAAACCTCTTCTATAAACACCCCGGAAAGCGAACACCTTAGCTGGTATGCCTTTGCCACGGAAAACGGCCTGCAGGTGGAGTTGGGGGCGTTAAAGCCTGTAGACATGGAGATCTTTACCATAGCCGGGCAGCGTGTGTACAGCAGGAGGAAAGCATCAGGCAGTATAGAAGTGTCCCTGCCCGGGGCTCGTGGGGTGTACCTCATATACCTGCAGGCGGAAGGCATACAGGAGAGCAAGAAAGTGATCCGCTAAAAAAGAAGTCAACACCTAAAAAATACAGCATGAAAAATGTAATGTTAACCGGGCTACTCCTCCTTTGCTTTTCCTTGTTTGTACAGGCTCAGCCCGATGGACCTGATGCGCCCGCACCTTTTGGCTTTGTAGAGCTTTTGATAGGCGCAGGGGCCTTGTACGGGGGCAAGAAGGTTTATGAGAGCAAGAAAGCAAAAAAATAAGCTGCAAAAACCAGTCTGCCATCAAGTACCGGGTTACCCAATATTTCAATAACCGGCTGCTGGTTTTCTGAATATACCTGGATCAGATGAGCCGCAAGGAGAAAATCCCGGAAGGGGCAAGCAAGCCATGCTTGCATTGTCTTCCGGTTCGATTCCCTTTTGGTAGGGTTTTAGTGTCTGTTAAGCTTTGTTGATGTAAAAGAGAAATGCCACAATAAGCACTCAAATTCGCTGGCTATAAGTCCGTTAATCATCCCCGCAAATTTAAAATGCATTTTAAATTTGCGGGGATTAGCTCTTCAGAAACTAAAAAAACACATACAAAGAGATATAAGCAGCCTCATCACCATCTAGGCAATTCTACCACTTCCAGTTGCTCCACTTTTTTTCCGGTTACCTGGAAACGCAGCATGGTACGCACTTTGTGAAACCCCTGTTTGCCCATGGCGCCAGGGTTCATATGCAGCAAGCCCAGTTTTTTGTCGTGCATCACCTTCAGAATATGGCTATGGCCGCAGATGAAGAGGTCGGGAGGGTTTTGCTGTAGCGCATGGCGTATGCCCGGGGCATAGCGATTGGGATAACCCCCGATGTGCGTGATCCAGACTTGCATTTGATCGGCTTGAAAACGTTGATGGAGCGGCCATACGGAACGAATGCGGCTACCGTCAATATTGCCGTACACGGCCCGTACTTTGGCCACTTCTTCAAGTGCGTCTGTCACCGCTAAAGTCCCAATGTCTCCGGCATGCCAGATCTCATCCACTCCTTCGCAGAGGGCCAGGGCCTTTTGGTCGATAAAGCCATGTGTATCCGAGAGCAGCGCTATTTTCATAAGGAAAGCAAAATTTGAAGCGTACTTTTGCGCAAAGCTAAAGCATAAACCACGCGTGCGCTATTTTGTACAGCTCTCTTACCTGGGCACTTACTACCACGGCTGGCAGATACAGCCAAACGCGAACAGCGTACAGCAAACCTTAAATGAGGCGCTCAGTACCCTGTTGCGCAGCGATGTATATGCTGTGGGGGCAGGCCGCACAGACACCGGGGTGCATGCAAAAGAAATGTTTGCCCACTTCGACTGCGTACAGGCTTTGGATATGGATCAGGTCACTTATAAGCTCAACCGTTTACTTCCGCCCGACATCGCGGTGCAGCGCATGATAAAGGTTGCTGATGAGGCACACGCCCGATTCGATGCGGTGGAGCGCAGCTATGCATATCACCTTACCTTTGCCAAAGATCCATTTACTAGGCATCTGGCGCTGCAGTACACCCTTCCGTTAGACCTGGAACAAATGCAACAGGCAGCCGCTTTGTTGCCGGATTTTGAAGATTTCGGGGCTTTTGCCCGGAGCCACACGCAAACCCATACCCATTTGTGTAGGGTTACCGAAGCATACTGGGAAACAAGAGAAGGGGGCGCTGTTTTTCATATATCGGCGAACCGTTTCCTGCGCAATATGGTACGGGCCATTGTAGGTACCTTGTTGGAGGTAGGAGTCGGAAAGCGGAGTGTGGCAGATTTTAAACACGTAATTGAACAGAAAGACCGCAAGTTAGCCGGAGAATCGGCAGCCGCACACGGTCTTTTTTTAACCCGGGTGAAGTACCCAAATGCAATCATACATGTCTGAGGTTTCAGGAAAAGCTTTTGATCTTAAGCTGTTGGCCAAAGTAATGCGGTATATAGGGCCTTATAAAGCTATTTTTTACGGGGCCTTTGCGCTTACCGTGGTGCTAAGCGCCCTCACTACGGCACGGCCTATACTGATCGAATACATAATAGACCATTTCATTTCCACACCTGATGCCCGTCAATTGCTCAACTATACCTTGTTGCTTTTTGGCCTGCTGTTGGTAGAGAGCCTTGTCAACTTCCTGTTTATTTATTCAGCGAATTACCTGGGGCAGAATATCATACGCGATATCCGGGTAAAACTCTACCGGCATATCCTTTCATTTAAGCTCAAGTATTTCGACCAAACGCCTATCGGTACGCTGGTAACCCGTGCGGTATCGGATATCGAAACCATAGCCAATATTTTCTCCGAGGGCTTGCTGGTGATCTTTGGCGACCTGCTCAAGATCGTGGTAATGGTGGGCGCTATGTTTTATTTTTTCGATTACCGCCTGGTGCTGATCGCCCTTTCGGTAGTACCCATCCTGTATTATGCCACGCGCCTGTTCCAGCTAAAAATAAAAGGAGCCTTCCAGGACGTACGCAACCAGGTAGCCGCGCTGAATGCCTTTGTGCAGGAACACATCAGCGGGATGAATATTGTGCAGGTATTTAACCGGGAAGAGGCGGAAATGGAAAAGTTTAAAGCCATTAACGAAAAGCACAAAGCCGCCAACATCCGTTCCATCTGGTATTTTTCAATTTTCCTCCCGGTAATAGAGATCATGAGCGCCATAAGCATTGGGCTGGTGGTGTGGTATGGTGGATTGGAAGCCGCGGCATCCGGGGGAAAGATTTCCTTGCAATTGCTGTTCAAAAGCTGGGCCGGCCAGGAGATCGAAGCCGGCATGCGCCAAATCAGCCTGGGCGAAATAACGGCAATCATCATCTTTATAAACATGTTGTTCAGGCCTTTGCGCCAACTGGCCGACCGCTTCAATACCCTGCAAATGGGCATGGTGTCTTCCGAAAGAGTGTTCAAGATATTGGAAACCACAGACCGCATCGAGGATACCGGCACAAAAGCCCTGGATAAGGTTGCGGGTAAAATAGAGTTTAAAGACGTGGTGTTTGGGTATATCCCGGACGAAAAAATACTGAAAGGCATTTCTTTTGTAGCTGAACCGGGTAAGACGCTTGCAATTGTGGGCGCTACCGGGGCCGGTAAATCGACCATTATCAGTGTGCTGAGCCGTTTTTACGAAATCTGGTCGGGAGAGATCTACCTGGACGGGGTGAATATCAAAGACATTAAGCTTTCTTCCTTGCGGGAAAATCTAGCCGTAGTATTGCAGGATGTGTTTTTGTTTTCTGACAGCATCCACAACAACATAAGCCTGCAAAAAGACATCAGCCGCGAAGAAGTAGAAGCGGCCGCCCGCTTTATAGGCGTGGAAGAATTTATTGAAAGCCTGCCCGGGGGCTATGAGTATAACGTGCAGGAGCGAGGAAATATGCTTTCGGTAGGGCAGCGGCAATTGCTGGCCTTTTTAAGGGCGTATGTATCTGATCCATCGGTGCTTATCCTGGACGAGGCCACCAGCAGCATTGATACACAGAGCGAAGCGGTGATCCAGAGAGCCATCGACAAACTGACCCAGGGCCGCACCAGTATCGTTATCGCGCACCGCTTAGCCACCATTCAAAAAGCAGATAAGATATTGGTAATGGATAAGGGACGCATTGTGGAAGAGGGAACACATGAAGACTTGTTGGAAAAGGGCGGCTACTACACCAAACTTTATGAAATGCAATTTAAAGCGGCTAAAGAAACCGGGACCTGACTGCGTTAAAAACTACTCAAATCCCGTTTACTGCCTTTTAAGCCTGAATCTCCTGAAGCGTTTCAGGTAAAAGGAAAAAGACACGCAGATCAATCCACCCAGTATAAGTCCGTAGTATAACTTAAAGTGGTGTGCCTCTCCGGAGCTGAAGTAAGAAAGGGTGCTTAAGGCAAGACCGGCAAGGCCCAGAGAGATGCCCCCGATAGACAAGAGACGGGCATCGCGTAACCTGCGTTTCTGTTTTTTTGAAGGACCTCCATGCGATTAATCGTTTTGATGGCAAGCTCCACCGCGGGAGGTTGAAGCATCTGCTTGCGCATACTCTCGGCAATTTCTTCGTACGACATACCGTTGAGGCGCTTTTGCAGGTAATATGCCAAAAGGCGCTCAGGCACTTCGTCCATCATTGCATAGGCATTAACTAAATTGGCTTTTGACATATTAATATTACAAAAAAGCATCAAAATGGTTTTTAGTCACCCTGTTTTTTTTCCTCTTGTTTGTCTATTTCTTTTTGTATTTCACTCAATTGGCTGGAGGCATTGAAGGAGGAGATCAGTTGAGACATCATATCGCTGGCCGAGGAAGGATTGTTGGGCAAGAGGATAAGGTTGCTGCGCGTATTCTCACTAATGGCTTGTAGCGTGTCGTAATGCTGTGTGATCACGATCAAAGCGGAGGCTTCCTGGCTGTTTATCCCTACTTTGTTGAGTACTTCTACAGACTCTTCCAGCCCCCGGGCAATTTCCCTGCGTTGATCCGCTATACCCTGGCCCTGCAGGCGTTTGCTCTCCGCCTCAGCCGTGGCCTTAGCCACGATGCGTATGCGTTCGGCTTCCCCTTCGTATTCTGCGGCTGTTTTTTCTCTTTCTGCCGCGTTAATGCGGTTCATGGCCTCTTTCACCTGCTCTGCGGGGTCGATGTCTGTAACCAGCGCTTTTATGATGTCGTAGCCATAATCATTCATCGCATCCTGCAACTCTCGTTTTATCGCAATGGCAATGTCGTCTTTCTTTTCAAATACGTCATCCAGCTTGAGTTTCGGTACTTCGGCCCTCACCGTATCAAACACATAGCTTGTGATTTGATCGTGCGGGTTCTGCAAGCGGTAAAAAGCATCATATATCTTATCCATCAGGATGAGGAACTGCACACTAACCTTAATGCGGACAAATACATCGTCTTTGGTTTTAGTTTCTACCAATACGTCCAATTGCTGAATACGCAGGTTTACCCGGCCGGCTATCTGGTCAATGATGGGAATGCGTAAATGGAAGCCTGCGTTTCTTACAGAGTGAAACTTTCCCAGGCGTTGCAAAACAGCAGCTGTTTGTTGTTTTACAATAAACATACCCATCAGCAAAATGAGCAGTACAATACCGATAACTATATAGGTGAATGGCGAATACATAAACGTGATACATTTGAATGACCAAAGTAGAAAACTTACATCTTACTTTTAGTAGGTTTTGTACTTTTCTCCCAACTAATGCTTCGATATTACTCCATATTGGGTTTGTCTCCCGGTGCATCCACAGAAGAAATAAAGCGTGCTTACCGAAAAAAAGCCATGCAGTATCACCCGGATCGCAATCGCAAGCCGGAAGCCCGTGCCCGCTTTTTAGAAGTGTTGGAAGCGTATGAATACCTTACGGGAGAGCGGAAGCCCCCTTCCAAAGGCCATGCTAAAAACGGGAAGAGCGAAGAAGAGAGCTTCGAGGAAATAATGCGGGACCTGGCCCGTAAGCGGGCTAAGGAAAAATACCGGGAAAGAGTGCGGGAATTCAGGCGGCAACAGGCGGAAGAGCAAAGCCGCGAATTTACCCGGGCTATTTACATACTGGTAAGCATCATCGTTATGATCGGGAGCTTTTACGTAGGCTCACGCCTTTACAACTACCTCCTGATTACAGCCGATCCTGTAGAAACTACGGCCACCGTTTTTGCTATAGAACCCAGGCGCCTGCATTTCCGTTTTGAACATGAGGGCACGGTATACCGCCAGGATGCATACGCCAGTAAAACCGGGACCGAGATGAAAGCCGCTACGGGTATGCCGCTTTTTGTCGGAGACAAATTCGTAGTGCGTTACAATGCCGGCGAGCCCCAGTATTACACCCTTTTCTACGATAGGGTAGGGCCAAATACCTTACAGCGATACCTGAACCTGGTGAGTTTTAAGCTTATAGATTTGTACCATACCAAATGGGCCGCTTTGCCATACGAAACAAAAAAGCATATTGCGTATTGCATGGCACGCGAGATTTACCAGGAGTATAACATTGAAGGACTAAGCCATGTATATTATGCGGAAACTTTTTTCCTGGAAAACATTTCGCACAACAGCTTCAGTTGGTTTTTTTTTAAGAACAGGCCGGCTTTCCGCCGGTTGGAAGTCCGCTGTACAAAAGATTTTCTTTCGGCTGAGGACTTCCCCTGATCTGTATTTCCCAGTTATACGAGGCACGGAAAAAGATAGCTATGCCCAATGCACGATGCCCAGTAAGTAAAAGCGTGTTTTGAGTTACACCCTCTCCCAATAGAAGATCTTCGTCATGAAAAAAACCTTACCCTTCAATTGAATTTTAGAGTCTGTGACCATTTTAAACTCCGCATCTATTTCCATATCACGACTGGGGGATTTTATAACGCCCACCCATTTTTTCTTTTCGGGGTCATAGGTAATTTTTTTCATAACCTCCTTGCCAATGGTCTTGGGGTTATCAGACTGGATCACGATGGCTGAAAAATCCCCGTTTTTTTTCTTGCTTACCTTAAAAGTAGATCGATCCATCTCTTCACAATACCATTTGCCAATGAGTTTATCTCCTTCTCGCACGGGGGCGTTTTGAAAGGCGTATAAGGCAGTAAGGGAGAATAAAAGGGTATAGAATGTGTTTTTTTTCATTTTGATATCGTGTTAGGTTGTTTTACGATAATTGAGAATGGCCCAGCTGTTAAAGAGTAAAGCAAACCCGGTCATGGCCAGAAAGTGTGACTTTAGATCCTCAAAACCACTTCCTTTCAGCACGATCATGCGCATTACTTCGATAAAGTAAGTGACGGGGTTTAGCTTAGCCATCCACTGGGCCCATTGCGGCATACTGTCTACCGGGGTAAACAGTCCGCTCATGAGAATGAAGATCATGATCAGGAAAAAGGCCAAAGACATCGCTTGTTGCTGTGTCTCCGAATAAGTAGAGATAAGTAACCCGATGCCCAGCACCGCTATGAGAAAAAGGGATAAAAAAGCATACAGCAGGATCAGATTTCCCTCGACTACAATGCCATAAGCAATTTGAGCTACTCCCAATAAACCCAGGGTAAAAACGAATAAACCGATCACCCAAAAAGGGATGAGTTTGCCCAGGATGAAAAGGTGCTTTTTAATAGGGGTGACGTTGATCTGCTCAATGGTACCCACCTCTTTTTCCTTCACAATATTGAGGGAACACATATACACCCCTACCATGGTAACGAGTGCTACCAGAATGCCGGGAACCATAAAAAAGGGGTAGTTTAAAAATGGATTGAACCAGTTTTTGGAAGCAATATCAATAGTGGGAGCCTTATGCATCTTAGCGGGCACGATCCATTCTTCGCGGATGTTTCCATTAAAACCGGAGATGATGCGGCTCAGGTACGCACTCCCCACCGTAGCTTTGGTTCCGTTAATTGCATTTACGGCGAGGAAAAGACTGGCTTCATTTTCTATCACCAAAAGTTTTTCAAAGTTTTGCGGGATCTCCAGTATCAAATCGGAGTGATCCGTTTGGAATTCTTCGTAAGATGCATCAAATGAACCGCTGTAGTCGTTGATCTTAAAATATGCTGAAGCGGCAATTTTGTTGGTCAACTCCCTTGAGTATGTGGAATGGTCATGGTCAACTATGGAGACATTGATGTTTTTAATCTCAAAATCAGCAGCCAAAGGCATTACCAAAAGTTGAATAATGGGCATGGCAATGATCATCCCCAGTATGGATCTATTGCGGAATATCTGCTTAAACTCTTTCTGCAACAAAAAGGATAAGGTGCTCATGCCAGTCGGGTTTTAAATTTTTTCATACTTATGGCCAATAAAAGAATAGCCATACCGGATAGGATCAGCAGTTCTTTCCATATACTGGCAATTCCCAAGCCCTTTATCATAACAGATTTGATGATGATGTAATACCATTTTGAAGGAATGGCATTGGCCACAATTTGTAAAGCCATTGGCATATTTTCCAGCGGAAACAAAAAACCGGTAAAAAGAAGGGTAGGCATCAACATACCCATTAGCGAAATGAGCATAGCGGCTTGCTGTGAATCTGTGCTGTTGGAGATCAATAAACCCAATGCCAGGGCTGTGAGAATGAGGATGGAGCTGGCAAAGTATAAGAGGAAAATACTACCGTTGATGGGCATCCCCATAATCGTGGAGCTCAGTATCAGGATGATCGTGAGGTTTATAAGTGAAAGAAAGAAGTAGGGTACCGCTTTGGATACGATTACCAACATGGGATTGAAAGGGGAGACCAATAGAACTTCCATGGTTCCCAATTCTTTTTCCCTTACAATGGAAACACTGGTCATCAACACACAAACCAATAACAAGACCAGGGCCATTACACCGGGAACAAAGTTATACACCCCTTTCAACTCCGGGTTGTAGAGCATGCGTACCTGGGTGTTCACCTGCATGGGTATCTGCATGTTTTTTGTGCTCTCCTTTTGGTAATCCATAATTATGCTGGCCGCATAATTGGTTAAGGTGTTCGCAGTGTTTGGGTCTGAAGCATCCGCGATGATCTGAAGTTGTGCCGTATTGAAATGATGAAGGTCTTCGTTGAAGTTAGCAGGAAATACAATAGCCAGTTTAATGTCCCCGGTTTTAAACGCAGCTTCAATTTGGCTGTGGTTCCACAATTTTTCCTGCACTTTAAAATTTGGACTGGCTTCTATCTTATCTATGATTTGGCGTGTAGCCCTATCATGGGCATAATCGCATACCACAATTTTAGAATTCTTGATCTCATTGGTAAGGGCAAACCCAAAAAGGATAATTTGGGCAATGGGCATTCCAAAAAGCAGCAGAAGGGTTTTAGGGTCGCGGAAAACGTGGTAGAACTCCTTTTTTACAAATGCTAAAAATTGTTTCATGCAACCGTATTTTTTACTTAATCAGCGCTTCTTTTTGCTCCGCGGGCCAATTCATAGAAAACTTCATCCATAGAGGCGGAGCCATATCTTTCTTTCAGTTTCAACGGAGTATCAAGAGCTTTGATCAAGCCGTCTACCATCATGGTAATCCTGTCGCAGTACTCGGCCTCGTCCATATAGTGGGTGGTCACAAATACCGTAATGCCCCGGTCGGAAGCGTCATAGATCAAATCCCAAAACTGCCTGCGGGTAACCGGGTCTACACCACCGGTGGGTTCATCCAGAAATACGATCTTTGGCTCGTGAAGGATGGCTACGGAGAAGGCCAACTTTTGTTTCCAACCCAATGGGAGTGCACCTACAAGCTTGTTTGCTTCTTTTTGCAGGCCGAGGGTTTCTATAAGTTTTTCACTCTTTTCTTTAAGTACCTTCTTTCTAAGTCCGTATATGCCTCCAAAAAAGTGGATGTTTTCCAATACGGTAAGGTCTTCATAGAGAGAAAACTTCTGGCTCATATAGCCGATGTTCTTTTTAATGCCTTCCGTTTGTGTATATACGTCAAAGCCCGCAATGGTGGCATTGCCGTAGGATGGGGTGGCTAACCCGCAAAGTATTTTAATTGCCGTGGTTTTACCCGCCCCGTTGGCGCCTAAAAAACCGAATATTTCCCCTTTGTATACCTCAAAGGTGATCTCATTAGTGGCCACGAAATCGCCAAACTTCTTGGTGAGCCTATCCGTTTTAATTACAACCTCCCTGCTCATATCAATGCATTAAATGGATAAAACAGTCCTCAATAGTAGGAGAGGTGGGCTGTAGTTCTAAATCGGTATGCCCCAAATGATTCAGCATTTGTACCAGGTTGAGCTGCGCTACCTGGTGGTTCTCGTGGAGTTTTATATGGTGAAAATCGCCAAAGGCATGGCAACTGCTTACGTTTTCGATTGCTCTAAGGTCTTTTAGCAATTTGCTCATCTTATCCGAGCGTATGGCGTATAGCTGACCGGGATAGTCAGCAATAATGTTTTCCGGGGTGTTGATAGAAAGTATCCGGCCATTTTGTATCAAAGCAATGCGCTCACACAACATGGCTTCATCCATATATGGTGTGGATACCAGTATGGTAATGCCTTGTAGCTTTAAGCGCTTCAGCATGTGCCAGAACTCTTTTCTCGAAACCGTATCTACGCCAGTGGTAGGCTCGTCTAAAAACAAAACCTTCGGACGATGGATCAATGCACAACAAAGGGCCAGCTTTTGTTTCATACCTCCGGAAAGATTACCGGCCCTGCGGTTTTTAAAAGGTTCTATTTGTACGTATATGTCTTCAATAAGATCGTAGTTGGCTTCAATGCTGGTATTGAAAACGGTAGCAAAAAACTCCAGGTTTTCCTTTACGGTTAAGTCCTGATACAAAGAGAATTTACCGGGCATATAGCCCACTCTTTCGCGTATCTGCTTGTAGTCTTTTACCACATCAAACCCATTTACCGTGGCGGAGCCACCTTCCGGAACCAAAAGGGTAGTCAATATGCGAAAGAGGCTTGTTTTTCCAGCCCCATCCGGGCCAATGAGGCCAAAAAGCTCGCCATGGTCCACAGAAAATGAAACCTCATTCACCGCCACAACCTCTGGGTTGTTGTAGGTTTTTAGCACTTTCGATAAGATCACATCGGCCATTATTCCTGAAATTTAATTTCGCCATACATCCCGATCTTATAGGTGCCATCATTCGGCACTTTTATTTTCAGGGCATACACCATATTGGCACGTTCATCTTTGGTTTGAATGGTTTTCGGGGTAAACTCCGCTTTATTGCTGATCCAGGTGATGGTTCCTTCAGCTCCTTTAAAACTGCCTTCTCCATTGTCGGTATACACCCTTACTTTTTGGTTGATCTTTAACTGTGGTAATTGATTGCCACTTACGTAGGTGCGCAGGATCATTTCGGAAAGATTGGCCATTTTAAACAAGGCTTTGCCCGTCATTGCCATTTCACCTTCTTCCACGTATTTGGTAAGCACAGTTCCTTCTATCGGACTGGTTATCCTCGATTTTTTCAACTGATCCTCTATTTGTTGCGCTTGTATGCTTAATTGTTCAACATCTTTGTCTATTCCATTATTGGTGGTGTTGAGGGAAGACTTCTGAGCTTGCAATTGCTTCTTCAAAACAGCGATGTTGGAATTCAGGTCATCCAACTGCTTGGTCGTAGCGGCATTCTTTTCTACCAACCGGTTTATTCTTTTCTGCTCCATTTGTGCATTGCACAGTTGTTCATGTAGAGCAGCTAATTGCAGGTCTATGTCCACCTTTCTGCTTTCTACAGCTTCCATCTGGGCAATGAGCTGTTGTTTTTTCAAGTGGAGTTGCGTGCTGTCTATATAGCCGATACGTTGATGTTTCGAAAGTTCTTTACCTTCCTCCAGCTCGAATGACTCAAGTACTCCTGTGGCTTCTGCCGATACGATCACTTCCCGGGCTTCAAAAGCACCGGATGCGTCAAAATCATGGGGGTTGCCGGTGCAGGCTGCGAGACTCACTACGGCACACAAAGCGAGTATTTTTGGATGTATGGATCTTGTATGCTTCATCATTAATGTGTATTAATTTCCTGTGGTTGTTTTAAGCTTATATTGGTTTAGCAACAGCTGAATTTCGTGGAGCAGCAGGTTTTGCCGGGCTTTATCCAGGTCGTTTACTGCCATTAGGTAATCATTGGTGGTAGCTGTACCATTTTCAAGTTGTTCCCTGGTGTCGTTTCTTATGGCTTCCCTCAGGGTGATAATAGATTGATCGGATTGGATGAGGTTTTTTGCCATGTCGATTTCGGAATTTTGTTGTTGTACGTTGAGTCCCGTGTTGAAAAGGAATACATCCTTTTGTACTTCCAGGCCCTTTTGATTTAGGTTGAGGATCTTTTTTTCATTGTGATTGGTATAGAAGCTCGAAATATTCCAGCTCAACTTTATTCCACCGATGTAGTAAGCCTCAAAATCATTGCTCAACATGTTCAAACCGGGCCTGCCCACCCCACCTTGCAGGAAGAGACCTAACCTGGGCATGGTCTTGGTACTTGTGATGGCAGATTGCAGGCTGATCGATTGCTTTTGAAGATCGAATAAGGTTATTTCGGGCCGAATGATGTTTTGACCCGTTAAAATGGGGGATGGCTTTTGCAAAACGAACTTCTCCGTGTTCTCTATTCCGGTAAAAAGGGATAACATAGAGGTGTAGGCAGCCCGGTTTGCCCTGAGTTCAATAATTCTCTGGTCTGCCTTGAGTAGTTCTGCTTTCAGCTTATCGGCGCTGCTGCGAATAGCCATACCGTTTTCGATGGCAGCTTCTGTTTTTTCAATACCGATACTCAGGTCTTTTTTTAATATTTCGGCCTGGCTTATTTGGGCATCGATCAACAAAATACCAAAGAACAAATGGTTGATGCGGTCTTTGATCTTGAAGAGTTCTACTTCCAGTTTTTGTTGCTCTACGGCTGCGTTAGCCTTAATCAGTTCCTTGTGCTTCTTTAGCACCAGTAAATCGGTAATGGGCTGATTGAGCTCTCCGTAAAACCGGTACTGATCCTGGCTAAGCGGTTCTATACTTGCCCCGGGCATGGAGAAAGGGATTTCCGTAACGTCTGATTGATAGGTAGCCTGTCCGGCAAGCTGGAAGGAAGCAATGTAGGCTTTGTCAGCATTGGAAAGGGAGTATTCGGTAGACTTTGCCAGAAGATCATACTGCTTAACCAGTGGATAATTCCTTTGCGCTTTGGCGTAACAACTGTCTATGCTCAGCAAAACAGCTTGACCAAAACTTTTGGGTATGATGCCCGGTAAAAGGGCCAGCATAGAAAAGAGAAGGGGTTTAATCATTCTGTTTATTTTATTGTTTTAATCAATTGTTTAACTTAAGGGTAAAAAAATAGCTAAGGTGCCATGATGGTTTTCATCCACACGGGTATTAGCTTTTTACGTTCTTCCATCACCGTTCTAAATTGGGCATCCGCCATTTCGCCTAAATGCGTTAAAACCGGCCTGGCAATGAATGGGAATACAATAAGTCCCATGAGGTTCAATACAAAATGAATGGGATGAACATCGGCAACTTTTTTCTGTTGAACCGCTTCCTGGAATTGCTGCATAAAGGATGATTTTTTCAGCAATTCATTGATCGGAAGCTTAGTGAAAAAATCACCGGAGCTGTTGCGTATCTCACTCAATATGAACAAGGGTATTTCAGGTTGCTCCACCACAAGATCTATGTATTTTTCCGCCACTTG
Organism: Owenweeksia sp.; assembly: GCA_028285465.1. GTDB lineage: Bacteria > Bacteroidota > Bacteroidia > Flavobacteriales > Schleiferiaceae > JANQPD01. The sequence goes on from JANQPD010000023.1 coordinate 167,665, forward strand.
TTCTATTTTCTCTTCCAGGGTAGTGCTGCCATCCATAAAAACAATGATCATGGTTTGATAGAAGCCTTGCATGGTTTCCAACATAATGATCTGGAAGAGCTTTTCCTTGCTCCGGAAATAGTAGTTGAGCAGGGCCAGGTTGATCCCCGCTTCCTCTGCAATCTCACGTGTGCGGGTGGCAGCAAAGCCCTTTTTGTGAAAAACGGTACGTGCAGCACTTTTAATCTTTTCCTCCGTGCTGCGATCCAGTTTTCTATTTTCTTTTTTGGCTGCCATGAGACCTACAGTATACGGCAAATATAATGACATGAAAACGAATTATCCAAATGTTTTAATCATATGATTAATTTGTAAAGATCAAATATGCTCGAGATCTTCTTTCTGCCAAGGGCTTCTCCTGATTTGCATTTTCCTGTTGCAGGAAGGGGCAGGAAAAAATAGCTTTGCACCACTTACAACTCTCTTTCTATGGCCCGTTCCAACAAGGCTTCTCTTATCTTCATTTTCATTACCATTTTGGTAGATGTGATCGGCATCGGCATTATTATCCCGGTATTGCCGAGTTTGATCGAAAGCCTGAACGGGGAAGGACTCAGTGAAGCCTCGCGTATTGGCGGCTGGTTGTTGTTCTCTTATGCGGCCGTACAGTTCTTCTGCGCACCTATCCTTGGGGAGCTCAGCGACCGTTTCGGACGCCGGCCTATTATCCTCATGGCACTTTTGGGTTTGGGCCTGGATTATGTTTTTCATGCATTGGCTCCAACCCTGGGCTGGTTGTTTTTGGGCAGGGTACTGGCCGGCATAACGGGTGCAAGTTTTACTGTAGCCAGTGCTTACATAGCCGACATCAGCACTCCCGAAAAAAAGGCACAGAATTTTGGCTTGTTGGGCGCTGCCTTTGGCTTGGGTTTCATCATAGGTCCGGTTATTGGCGGGGTGGCCGCACAGTGGGGCGTCCGTACCCCCTTTTGGGTGGCTGCCGGGCTTAGCTTGCTTAACTTCCTCTATGGTCTTTTTATCCTACCCGAGTCTCATAAAAAGGAAAACCGCAGGAAATTTGACTGGCGCAAAGCAAATCCCGTAACCGCTTTGATCTACTTTAAAAAATACCCGGTAGTGATCAGCTTTATGGTTTCCTTTTTCGTGATCTATATAGCCGGGCATGCCGTTCAGTCTACCTGGTCCTTTTTTACGATGTTCCAGTTCAACTGGACGGAGGCCACCGTGGGCTACTCCCTGGCTGTAGTAGGCGTGGTGGTAGCTGCTGTACAGGGCGGGCTGGTAAAAATGGTGGTAAGAGCCCTTGGCGATAAGCGCACGGTAGTGTTGGGCATTGGCCTTTGGGCTTCAGGCATGTTCTTATTTGCCTTTGCCAGTCAAAGCTGGATGATGTTTGTGTTTATTGTACCCTACTGCCTGGGCGGAGTAGCCGGTCCTACCTTGCAGGGCATTATTTCTAACCAGATCCCGGTAAATGAACAAGGCAAACTGCAGGGCGCTCTTACCAGCCTTATCAGCCTTACCAGCATTATAGGCCCTCCGCTTATGACGTTTATTTTTTACTACTTCACCCGGGAAGAAGCTCCGCTAAAATTTGCAGGCTCTGCCTTTTTTGCAGGGGGCGTTTTAATGCTTTTGAGCTTATTGCTGATCCTTAAACCCCTGACCCGCGTAAGAGAATCTCAGAAGCTGGAAGAAGGACAAAAACGTGCGCCCATCCCCGAAATAGCAGATGCCCCTTAAGAAAAGAGGGTATAGACTGAAGTGTGTTGTGCATTTCCGGCCCGGAATAAGAAGTGCTGCAGAACGTACTTTCAGGTATACTGCTTCGGATCCATTGCCGTTTTAACATTTCTTTAAATGCTGCTAAAGCAGACTTTAGTCATATTTGACGAAAGAAGCCCTTGCTTATGCGTACCCTCAGTTTTCTATTGCTTTTCAGTTTTAGCCTTTCCGCCCATGCGGTCAGGTTCAACGTCACTACGAACAAAGTAGTGGCCAATCTCATTTTTCTCCGTACCCTTAGCGGCAATCCCCATGCTTCAAAAACCCTGAGCGACAGCATTTTGGCTTCACCATTTCATACCCCCGACTTGCAAAAGCTGGCCGGGGATTTTAGCACCCTCGACTTATACCAGACCATACGCTACCCGCAATTGCCCATAGAACGCCATAGCTTCAGGGAAGTTTGGGATATTATTATGATAGCGGCTGCGCAATCTGCAGGTATTGAGGATTTTGACCAACGCATCCAGGGGTTGATCCCCGTAGAAGAACGTCAGGCGCTCATTGCCCTTTTGCGCCAAAGCAGCCCGGTTTACGACCGCATGTTTGGTCAGCGCCTTTTCCCTAAACTTGAAAAAGCGATACAAGCTTACCGGCAACAAAAACCGAAAATAGAAGAAGCTTTTGCGAAGCTCCGTTCTTTTTACCACAGTGCCTATACGCCCGATCAACAGTTCCAGGTGGTCCTTTATCCCATCCCGGGCGAGCGAGGGCACACCACAGCTACTCCTCACGGCAACGTACTGGTAATAGGTACACTTACCGGCTTGGAAAACTACGACCGAAATATAGGAGTGGCTGTACATGAGCTTTGCCACATCCTGTATGACGGGCAGGGGGCAGCCGTACAACACGCCCTCAACAGACGCTTTGAGGAGTCTCCCTCTCCATATGCCCGCCTCGCCTACAGTTTCTTTGATGAAGGAATGGCTACGGCCTGCGGAAATGGCTGGGCATATAAACAACTAAACGGCAAGGAAGAGAAGGGTACATGGTATGCAAATCCATACATTGACGGTTTTGGGCATCACCTTTTTCCCCTGGTAGAAACCTACATAAACAACGGCAAAAGCATAGACAGTGCCTTTGTAGATTCGGCCATTGCCCTTTTTAAAGATGCATTTCCCGCCTCCATTTACGACTACAGCCTTTCTTTTAATACCTTAACCCTGGCCAGCGAGGCTAAAAACCAGGAAGAAAGGCAACGTTTACGCAATATGCTGGGCAAGTATTTTACGGTGTACAGTTTTTATGCTTATACGCCTGTAATGGATGCCGCCACACAGGAAGCCATAGCCCGGGCCAACCGCACCACCCTAGTGGTCTCTTTTGACCGGCAGGCCGAGAATCTTGAACACTTCATGGAAACCTTTTCGATTGCCGATACCGCTTCCCACGAAGTGAATCATGTATATAGCTTTATAGACAAACAGGGCCGCATGATCGTGTATATAAATGCGCAAAGTCTCGAGGATGTTCCCCGGGCCTTCCAATTCCTGGAAGAGCAAGGCGCACTTGATCCCACCCGGGTGTTGCACTATTACTAACTTTTCCCAGTAGCTTGTTTTGCGGTAAGCAAAAAACAAGGCGGTTCAAATGTCTATCCTGGCGATGTTTTTATGAATTTCATTAACCTCCATCAGGGCTGCACTTCCATACCAGGGGGTCAACTCCATTTCAAGCGACCCCGCCTGGATGGCCGGGTCGGTACGGGTTAAAGCTTCTGCTTCTTCAATGCTTTCTACAGCAAATATGTAGATGCCCCTGAGGTCTCCGTCACCCAAAAACGGCCCCGCCAAAACCAACTTGCCGGCTTCTGCCATCTCGCCAATGTTTTCCATGTGTGCCATTTGTAAACGGGCAGCGGTGGCCGAGTCCTGCGACCGGTTGGGGCCTCTTTTTAAAAAGGCCATCACATATTTTCGCATGCCGTAGGCATCTGCCCCAAGCCGGACTGCTCTTATCGAATCAAAGGCAGGGGTAGCCGTTTTACTCTGTAGAACGGTTAGATCTTCATCTGTTTTTGTTTTTCCTTCGTTGGTCGGTTTTTTTTGGCTGCAGGCCAGCAAGCTCACCATACACCCCAGGAAGAGCATTTTTTTCATGCGAAGCTGAATTTTTTGAGAATCAAATATACCGCAACCACAAGATCGACCGGGTTACCGAAGAAATTTTAAAGCTAAAAGCAGGAGGCAGACGGTTTTTTGTAAAATGCAATACACACAATGCCCTGAGGGTACTACACCCCAGGGCACTGTGAATGAATGGTTTACTCGTCTTTTTCAGTAACTTTTTTTACGTTGTCTTTAGTAATGCGTTCTATCAACAAGCGGTAGGGATCTATAGCTGCCTTGGCGGGCATACGGTCTGCTTCCAGTTGAACACGCATCTTTTCCTGGTCCAGTTTAATGCGTTTTACCGTGAGCAACTCTTCCTCAGCCTCATCGGCATACAAACCGATGTCTACCCATTCATTGGGTTTCAGCCGTTCTTCATTGCCAATGGTATCAGCATATATTTTAGCCGCCTCCAGGTCAATGTCCACAAGGTAGCGACCATCATCCGTTTTTTGGTATTGCGCTTCCGTCAGGCGAAAATCATACAGGGTGATCTCTTTGAACCAATCCCGGATGAGGTACTGCAAGCTGTCCGGTACACGTGGTTCGAGGTGTTTCAAGAAATCGTAACTGGTAGGATAGGGAGGAGGCGCATAGCGGAACTCGGCTAAAAAATCACGCAGGGCAGCATTTACGCTGTCTTCCCCGATATAATCCTGCAAAGCGTACAAGATCACACTTCCCTTTCCATAATGGATGTAGCTTTGGTTTTCTACTTTGTAAAGCGGCAATTCCTTTTGGGTTTCTCCGCTTCGGCCGCGGAGATAACGGTTGAAATCATACTTCAAAAAGTCTTTCATTCGCTCTTTGCCTACCTGTTTTTTCATCACCATAAGAGAAGAGTATTCGCTAAAACTCTCGGTAAGCATAGTGCCGCCCTGCATTTTAGCGGGAATTTCCTGGTGTGCCCACCATTGGTGTGCCATCTCATGGGCAATTACCGCCTGGATCACATTGTTCTTATCTTCTCCCTCCAGGTCTATGATAAAGCCGAAGCCCTCCGAATAGGGCATGGTGCCGGGAAATGCCTGTGCAAAAGTGGCATAGCGCGGAAATTCTATGATCCGTGCCTGCTTATGGTAATACGGGCCGAAGTGTTCCGTATAGTACTCAAGCGATTGTTGCAGGGCATCCAGCATCATCTCAATGTTATAGGCGTGTTTCGCATCGTAGTATACCTCCAGGTCAATACCCTGCCATTTGCGCCTGGCCACCTGGTAATCTGCTGAAATAAAGGAGTAAAAATTCTGTGAGGGCTGTTCTACTTTATAGCGGTAATAATTGCGGCCGTCTTGTGTCCATTTTTCCATAAGACTTCCGGGTGCTATGGCGATCTGATCGCTGCTGGTGCTGATCACCGTTTCTACCGAAACCCAGTCTGAAAGGCCGTCCGTGAGGTAATTAACCATACAGTCGTCGGTGCAGTTCTCCTGCAATTCGGGAAGGCGGGGGCGGGGTGCCAGGCCATATTTTTTACGGTCGTTCTTATCCCGTAGTTCTATACTCTCCACGTAACCAATGTCGGGCAGTACCTGGCCATTGTTCAAAAAAGTGCCGTTTTTAACAATGCTGGTGTTGCCCCGGTTGTTTTCGAATCCACGGCTGATGTAATTAGAACTGATGTTTATGTTCAACTGTGCCCCGCTATCCAGGGGTTGCGTTAAAGCGTAAATGCGAAAACCCAACACCGTATCGCGTAGCACCTCCCGCGAGTTGGGAATGTGTATAGCCACTTTCCAGTCATCGTACACTGTAAAAAAGAGACTGTCTATACGCGCATTGCTCTGGTTCTGGAGGCTGATATCGGCTTTTACATATACATCGCGCTCTTCCGGGAAAATGTCGATGTAATAATCCATCCCGATGATCTTGGGCTGCGCATAGCGTTCGTACTGCTTGTATTGCTTTTCATAATCTACCTGCTGTTGCTCCTGTTCATCACTGCTGTAATACGGATTCAAAACCTGGGTGTTGTAGTACACAAAACCGGCTGTGCTCACCCAAAGCAGCAGTACTACCAGGCTTCCCAGGGCATATTTGCCCTTAAACGTCCTGCGCATCTCGGCCCAGCGCTCACCAAAACCATGCAGTTTTTTACGGCTCATATAAGCCCCCGCTATCAATAAAAGCAGGAAACCAAACAGCATCCAGTATACATTAAACCAAAAAGCACCCTGTGCACCCGGGCCAAAACCATTCATATCAGAGTATTGTAATGAAGGTGCGCCCCCGATGTTGAGCATGTTAGAGCTTATGTCCAGTGCAGACCAGATAAGGCCATCGAGGAAAATAAGCAGCACAGATACAAAATAACCAATGTAGCGGTTGGCAAACATCACCTGGATAAAAATGAACAGGCAGCTGTAAAAAATGTAACCGGGCAGGCTGTCAAAAACCAAATGGCCCAGATACACGTCCAGTTCAATGAAGGTGAAGCCTTTTCCCAGTTGAAACAAAATGGCCAGGATCAAAAAGAAAACATAGAGCAGCACGCTGGTCATTACCAGGGCCAGGGCCTTTGCGGATAAGGAAGCAAAACTCTGGTGTGGTGTAGCGTTGATCACTTCGTCTATGTGCGAAGCGCGGTCGCGCCAAACCAGTTCCCCGCTAAAAAAGACCATGATGATGATGAGAAAAATGGCGGTGCCGTTCTGTATCATTTGCGCCATTTTATACGTGATGGGATAGGCCTGTAGTCCGAAGTATTCAAAGCCTCCGAACATATTGGACACAATAATGAGCACGCAGAAAATAAACAGGATCTTAAACACGGTGCTTTTTATGATGCTCCGCAACGCGGTACGGTAAAAGCTAAAAAATTGCGCAAAGGCTGTGCGGTTTCCGTAGCGTGCCCGGGCAACAGGAGCCTGCACCTTAGATAGGGGTTCTACCGGCAGGTCTTTATCTGCTTTGCGCCAAAGTTTACTGCCATGGCGGAGCTTGGTTTTAAAGGTGAGATAGGAAAACAAACTGAGCAGGAGGGAAGCGGCCAGCCAGATAAGACGGTTCTGCAACATAAGTCCCTCCATGGAAGGAGCGAGGGTGTTTTTTTCCAGGGGAGTGAAGTAACGGCTGTATACCGCGTAAGCACGGACGCCAAAAGGGTCGCTTAGCGCAGCCAGTGTTTCGTTGTCTACATCGCTCAGAAAAGTACCCGAAATGATGTACCCTACGATGATGCCCAACACACCTACAAAAGAAACAATGGCGTTTTGAAAGCGGTGAGCCAGCCAGAAAACGATGGCTGTGCCAAAAAACATATTAGGCAATACAAAAAGGAAAAAAGTATTTACCATGCTTTCCACGGGGGTTGGTCCGAAGCGCTCCGCATCAATCCATCCGGCAAGGGGTGCAATCAATGTACCGGCCCACATGCCCAGGTATATCCCTAAAAAGGGGATGGTGGAAAGGAAGAAGGCACCCAGGTAACGGCCTGCAAAAAAACCAAACTTCTTAAGGGGTGTACTAAACAGGATTTCGTGGAACTGGTGGTTGTAATCGCGCAGGGCGGTATTGTTGGCAAAAGCTGCGGCAAACAGCAGGCCAAAGAGTGAAAGCACCGAAACGTAATTGGTAAGTACATGCGGAGCGTTGCGCATGACGTTGCCCACGGAACTGCCAATAACCACGCTGTCGCTGGATACGGCACCGAAGGTGAGCAGGGCAAAGATCAAAAGGAAAATGTATACCATAGGACGCGCAAAAGCCATGCGCAATTCCTTGAAAAAGAAAGTGCCAAACATAACTTATGCGGTTTGAAGGTTGTACTGAATGTTGTTGTTGATCTTGCTAAAGAAAACATCCTCCAGGTTGGGGGCTACTTCTGCAAAGCCATTCCCGGGATGCGTTTCGCTCCAAATGTGGATGATGGGCTTGCCGCCTACCATTTTATTAGAAATGATGCTGTATTCCTGCTCATAGGCAGGCAGTTCTTGTCGTTCGATGGTCTTTTGCCACACCCGGCCTTTT
>JANQPD010000035.1 GCA_028285465.1 Owenweeksia sp.
CGAAGCATACATAGCCGATTTCCTAGCATCCATAGACTGCTACGTAATGGGGTCGCGCACCTATGAACACGCCCTGGAACTGGGGTGGCCCTATGGAGAGAAGCCGGTAGTAGTACTGACCCGCAGAGCAGTGAAAACCGACAAGGAAAACGTACACTTTTACGCAGGCGACCTGGAAAAACTTGTGCACGAAGAGCTAAAGCCTGCATATGCCAACATATGGATGGTGGGAGGGGCTATGCTTACCAAAGCGTTCCTCCGTGCGCAGCTGGCCGATAGCCTCATACTGTCTATTATGCCGGTTATACTGGGAGGCGGCACCCTGTTTTTTGACTTCATCGGGCAAGAACAACCCCTGCACCTGAAAGACGTAACTGCCTATAAAGATGGTATGGTGGAGCTATCGTACGAAATTAAGAAACCATAGCCCGGCAAGGGTTCATGGATAGCGCCAGCGATAGCCCTGTTTATCAGACTTTTTTAGACTGGTCCAATGCCACAGCCCTTTAACTAAGTCCGAATTTTTAGTACTTTACTCCACCCGCTATGAAACCTTGTACTAAAGAAATAAACGTCAGGCGTTTATATAGCCGTTATACGTGATTTGGAAAAACCGTTTAAATGAAAAGATCTAAAGAAAACTGTGCACATTATAATTGGGGGGAAAACTGTAGCGGGTGGCATTTAGTAAAATCTAAAAGCCTAAGTGTAATTGAAGAATTAATGCCTCCTAAAACTCAAGAAAAAAAGCACTACCACAATACTTCACAACAGTTTTTCAGAATTCTAAATGGAAAAGCAACCTTTGAAGTGGGGAATAAAACCATTGAAATTAAAGCTGGAGAAGGAATTCATATTCCCCCAAAAATAAAACACCGAATACGGAATGACCAATCTGAGAATTTGGAGTTTATTGCGATTTCCGAACCAGCTGTACAAGGAGACAGGCATGATGAAGAAAAAGAATAAAAATGCATGTTGTTGAAGCGATGCAAACTTCCCTGAAAAAGCTACCAGTGCCGCCTATTTACATACTGTAAGCACAACACGTAAACCGGTTACAAAGGGATAAAAGACAAATTAGGGGTGACCAAAACTCTTTTATCACCTAAACAAATGAGCGTAGAACAAGCATACAACAACTGGGCGGGGCAATACGACCACGACCCGAACAAAACCCGCGACCTGGATGCCCGGGCTACCAGGGAAACCCTAAAGCGCTATGCCTTTGACACAGTGCTGGAGCTGGGTTGCGGCACCGGGAAAAACACCCGCTTTCTCCTGGAAAAAGCAGAGCGGGTAACCGGCCTGGACTTTTCGGAGGAAATGCTAAATCAGGCCAGGATAAAAATCACCGACAGCCGGGTGCAATTCATAAAAGCTGACCTTACACAAGCCTGGGAAGTGGCGGACGGACTTGTCGATCTGGTTACGGCCAGCCTGGTGCTCGAACACATTGAAAATCTGGATCATATTTTTGAGCAGACCTATGGGAAGTTAACGCGTTCCGGCTACTTCTTTATCAGCGAACTGCATCCCTTTAAGCAATACAGCGGTAGTAAAGCCAGGTTTGACAGCCCGGGAGGTATACAGGAACCGGAAGCCTATGTCCACCACCTCTCAGACTACCTCAACGCTTCTGAAAAAAATGGGTTTGGCTTATTGGAGCTGAAAGAGTGGTTTGACGAAGAAACTGAAAATAAGCTCCCCAGGCTTATTTCTTTTGTCTTTCAAAAGCAATAAGGACAACTTAAATGACAAACCACTAAAGCCCTAAAACTTACTCAAAAGAGCAGCATGCAAGTATGTTACACATTCCTCGTGGCTGAGACGGGATAAAAAAAGAGGCGACCCGGTACGGATCGCCTCTTGATACATTATAGCCCTTTGATGAACATCCGGGCAAAGGAAGCATTAGGCCAGGTCAAAGCGGTCTAGCTCCATCACTTTGGTCCAGGCCGCTACAAAATCGTGCACAAACTGCTCCTCTCCATCTCCGCAACCATACACTTCGGCAAGCGCTCTCAGCTCTGAATTGGAACCAAAAATAAGGTCGGCACGGGTACCTGTCCATTTCAGGGCATCCGTCTTGCGGTCGCGGCCTTCAAACACCTCTTCCGACCCTGTGCTGGCTGCCCAGCGCGTATTCAGGTCCAGCAGGTTTACAAAGAAATCGTTGGTAAGTACCTCCGGGCGCTCTGTAAAAACACCATGGGACGATTGATCAAAATTGGTATTCAGCACACGCATGCCCCCTAAAAGAACCGTCATCTCAGGTGCGGTAAGGGTCAGCAACTGTGCCCGGTCAACCAGCATTTCCTCAGCCGATACTTTGTGTTTTGCCTTAAAATAATTGCGGAACCCATCTGCAGCCGGTTCAAGGGCAGCAAAAGAATCCACGTCTGTTTGTTCCGGCAAAGCATCGGCCCGCCCTGGGGTAAAGGGCACGGTTATCTCGTAGCCTGCATCGCGGGCAGCTTTTTCAACCCCTACACCTCCGGCCAGTACGATCAGGTCGGCCATGGTAACCCGCCTGGCATCCGATTGTGCTTTGTTAAATGCCTGTTGGATGTCTTCAAGCGTCTCCAATACGCTTGCCAGTTGTGCAGGCTGGTTCACCTCCCAGTCTTTTTGGGGGGCAAGGCGCAGGCGGGCACCGTTTGCCCCTCCCCGTTTATCGGAACCGCGAAAGGTAGAGGCCGATGCCCAGGCGGTAGACACGAGTTGAGAAACCGATAAGCCGGAATCGAGTATGGCTTTCTTTAATTCTGCAACGTCTGCATCGTTTATAGGTGCATGGGTAAGCACGGGGATCGGGTCCTGCCAACTCAACTCTTCCGAGGGGACTTCCGGCCCCAGGTAACGCGTAACGGGGCCCATATCCCGGTGTGTGAGTTTATACCACGCCCGGGCAAAAGCGTCAGCAAAGGCATCAGGGTTTTCATAAAAACGCCTGGAGATCTTTTCATAGGCGGGGTCTACCCGTAACGAAAGATCGGTAGTAAGCATAAAGGGCGCGTGCTTTTTTGAAGGGTCGTGTGCATCCGGCACCGTGCCGGCACCTCCACCATCTTTAGGTCTCCATTGATGGGCTCCGGCCGGGCTCTTGCTAAGCTCCCATTCAAAGCCAAACAGGTTTTCAAAGAAATTGTGGCTCCATTTTGTGGGTGTGGTGGTCCAGGCACCTTCCAGGCCACTGGTTATGGTGTTTCCCGCATTGCCGCTGCCCAATGTATTTTTCCAGCCCAGGCCCTGCTCCTCAATGCGGGCACCGGCCGGTTCCGGGCCAATGTGTTTTCCCGGGTCGCCCGCCCCGTGCGTTTTGCCAAAAGTATGGCCGCCTGCAATAAGGGCTACGGTTTCCTCATCATTCATGGCCATACGGCCAAAGGTTTCGCGTATGTCGCGCGCTGCAGCCAGCGGGTCGGGGTTTCCGTTAGGGCCTTCGGGGTTCACGTATATCAGGCCCATCTGTACGGCTCCCAGTGGATTTTCCAGTTCGCGGTCTCCGCTGTAGCGCTTATCTCCAAGCCACTCGCCTTCAGAACCCCAGTAGATATCTTCTTCCGGCTCCCATACGTCTTCCCTGCCCCCGGCAAAACCGAAGGTCTTAAAGCCCATCGACTCAAGCGCGCAATTGCCGGCCAGGATCATCAGGTCTGCCCAGGAAATTTGCCTGCCATATTTCTGCTTGATCGGCCAAAGCAGCAAACGCGCCTTATCGAGATTGGCGTTATCAGGCCAGCTGTTGAGAGGGGCAAAACGCTGCGTTCCGGAACCTGCCCCACCCCGGCCATCGGCAATGCGGTACGTACCTGCACTATGCCACGCCATGCGAATAAAGAACGGACCGTAATGGCCGTAATCGGCTGGCCACCAATCCTGCGATTCGGTCATCAGTTTTAACAGGTCTTCTTTAACTGTAGCCAGGTCGAGCTGCTTAAAAGCTTCTGCATAGTTGAACGCCTCCCCCATCGGGTTAGAAAGCGAAGAGTGCTGGCGGAGGATACTCAGGTTTAACTGGTTGGGCCACCAGTCACGATTTTTAGTTCCTCCACCTGCGCTTTGCTTTAAAGCCCCACCTGTAAAAGGGCATTTGCTTCCGCTATTCATATCGTAAGAGGAACGGCTTTTCTGTTTGTTATTTTCCATAGTGAGCTGATTTACTTTTTTACTGTGTCTAAGGTAGCATTATCATGGAGATAATTATGATTTATATTTTTTAAAATGTCATAATTGAAAATTATAAGTATCCGTTTTCGTTCATCCCAAAACCAGGTACCGTATGTTGAGCATACGATAAAGACAGGGCTAAAACCCTATCTTAGCTACTCCAAAACAGATTAGCTACCTCACCACTTATAGAGAAAATCATATGCACACTACCCTGAACATACATAAGTACCTGTCTCTCGGCATTCCTCTTGTGCTTTTGGGCGTTTTGGCCTTCCTGATGCGTGCTTCGTTTACGGCAGGAAGCCCTGCGCTGCACCTGGCTATTACTGTTGATCTTTTGCTCACGGTCCCGCTTGTTTATTTCCTGCTTATCCGCAAGACGGATATTCCCAAAAGCACGGTTATTCCCGTAATGGTAGCCGGGCTGCTGTTGGGCTTATACCTTCTACCCAAAAATGCGCAAACCTATCTGCTGGTATTTAAGACCTGGGCTTTGCCTGTTATTGAGGTCTTTGTACTGGCATTGGTCATCACCAAAGTAAGTAAAGCCGTTAGCCGCTATAAAAAGCTAAATGGAACAAGCCCGGATTTTTTTTCCGCGCTTAAAGAGGCCTGTGCTGGGCTATTGTCGAAAAGGCTCGTACTCCCCTTTGCTACGGAAATAGCTGTGTTGTATTATGGTTTTGTGCGCTGGAGCCCCCGGGCTACGCGCGAGAATGAATTTACCTACCACAAAAACAGTGGCACACCTGCTCTACTCGGTGCGTTTGTGTTGATCATTGGCATAGAGACTTTTGCCTTGCACTTCTTGCTCATCCGCTGGAGCCTCTTTGCGGCCTGGCTGTTGTCTGCCCTAAGCATCTATACGGCTCTGCAGGTAATCGGTTTTGCAAGGTCACTTTCGAAACGCCCCATAGCCATCAGCGCACACAGCCTGAGCATTCGCTATGGCATCCTGAATGAAGCGGAAATCCTTCTTTCAAACATTGAAGGAGTGGACCTCTCAAAAAAACCCTTGAAAAAAGACAGGTTGACCCGGATGCTTTCACCGCTGGGTGCACTTGAAAGCCACAATGTGTTGCTGTATGTGAAAAATGAGGAGGTGTTGACCGGGCTCTATGGCATTAAAAAACGATTTAAGGTGCTCGCGCTGCACCTGGATAAACCTCTTGTATTTGAAGAAAAGATACAGGCGGCCTTATTGAGAAATGCCTAGCACAAAAGCCAAAATACTCAATCTCAGCCTGGTACTCACTTCGCTTATCGGGTACCTGGAATGGGGAGAAGACAAAACAGCGTTTCTGTTCCAGGTGGAAGCGGTAATACTGTCGAAGCTTTTTCAAGACCCTGCTTCGATCGTGCACCCTTTTGTACTGCTTCCCCTGGCCGGGCAATTGCTTTTGCTCTTTACGCTGTTTCAGAAACAGCCGGGTAAAGCGCTTACCTTTTCGGGACTGGGGGGCATTGGGGTTTTGCTCCTGCTTATGTTTGCCATAGGCGTGATGAACCTGAATGTCAAGATATTTGCTTCTACCCTGCCTTTTTTGGTTACAGGTATCCTGACGATCAGACACCATCGCAAAGAGAACGTCCATGTATAGACAGCCATTGGATCGAAAAGAAACCGCAGCTGCCTCTATCCAACAAGTACGCATAATGCAGGATAAAGATGTAGCATGAAAATAATGTTGTTTTCCCTGGGCACAAGGGGAGATATTGAACCCTTCCTGGCCATTGCGCAGAGGTTACACGCACGTGGTGATAAAGTGGTTTGTGCCTTTCCCGTACAATTCGGGGAGCTGGTGGATCAGTCCAAATATGCTTTCCATGGGTTAAGCGAAAAATTCCTGGAACTTATTGAAGGAGAAAAAGCGAAACTCGTGCTAGGGGGCCGGGGAAGTATCTTTAAAAAACTGGGGGCATTAAGTTGGATGATCCGGACTTCAGGAGAAATGCAAAAAGAGGTTATTGCACAACAGCATGCGCTAATTGAGCAAATCCAACCGGACCGGGTCATATACAATCAGAAATGCCTGTACCCCGTGGTTTGGGGTATGAAAAATAAGGGCAAAACCACTCTACTGAGCCCACTGCCCTGTACCATTCACCCTTACGAGGAGCATGCTGCTCTGGGAATGGGAAAAGATATGGGTAAGCTGCTCAACACCTTTACCTACCGCTTCTCCAATTTCTTCCTGTTTAATACGATCAGCCGCTCCACGAAGAAATTCCAAAAAGCGTTCGGAATAAACCTAAGTACATCGGCCATAAAGCATCATGTACTCAACGGGGAGAAAATGATCTACACCATTTCTCCCAGCTTGTTTAGCAAACCCGCATACTGGAATGAAAATGTGCATGTGGTAGGATACCACGAAAGGGAAGCTCAATCCGCATGGCAAGCCTCCCCCGCACTGGAGTCCTTTGTAAAAACGCACACTAAGATCGTTTTCATCACATTTGGGAGTATGACCAATCCCGAACCGGAAGAGGTAACAAGCGCTATAGTAAAAGTACTTTCCAAACACAAAATACCCGCTATCTTAAATACGGCATCGGGTGGGCTAAAAGAACCGGAAGAGGCTCCCGAACACGTATTTTTTACCCGCTCCTTACCCTATGCATGGATATTGCCTAAGGTATATGCCACCGTACATCATGGAGGAGCCGGTACCGTACACACCTCTTTAAAGTATGGCTGTGCGAGCCTGATCATTCCCCACATTCTAGACCAGCATATATGGAATGACCTGCTTCCTCAATTGGGGGTTGGTCCGGCTGGAGTAAGCATCAAGAAGTTTTCGGAAAAGACGTTTGAGCCCCTGCTGCTGAAGCTCTTGAGCACGAGTGCTTATAAAGAAAACGCACTGAGGTTGAGTGAAAAACTAAAAGCAGAGGATTTGGAAGACTATCTTCTAAGTACCATAACAGAAGATCAGGCCATCGTTCGATAAAGTTAGTACTTTCGATAAGTGGCGCCAAGTGCTTGTAAAAGACATGGAGCAAAGAAAAGGGACCAAAAGGTGGGCAACGTCTTTTAACCGAAGAAATACGGACAGGCAAGGGACGATAAAACCCACGGCTTTTCCCTTTCAGCCTTACCAAAGGGCCTATTTAATACATTAAATTACCAATTGCCTCTTATGCACGCAAATGAAAAATCAAACACAACAGAAGATATACGTTCTCTGCTGATCCATGAGAGAAAGGCCCAACGCATGACGCAACAAGAACTGGCTGAAAGGTCAGGGCTTTCAACACGAACGATCCAGCGCATGGAACGTGGCGATGCAGCCCCCAGGGAGCACAGCTTAAAGCGCATTATGGAGGTACTCGAGATCAGTTGGAAAAAAAATCCTTCTACGGATAGTGCTCCGGGCTATTCCGATGAAATGGACATAAAGTTCACGTATAAAGTAATGGTCTGGTCTTCTTTACTCGCGTTTTTCGCTCCACTTAACATCTTCGTGCTTTCCATCTTCAGACGTTTCTACAGGAAAGACTTCCGGGGCAATAAGACAGCCTTAAGGGTATTCAGTTTTCAGGTGTTGTGGTCAGCGTTTCAAATTTTAATGGTTTTTCTCATTCCACTTGTTTCTTCCCTGCTTTTCGGACAGCGCATGGTTGGTCAATCGGCCATGCTACAAGTAGCTTATGTCTTCCTCTCCATACTTAACCTGTTTGTTTTGGTTAAAAGTTTCCTTTCCCTCAAAAAGGGAAACAGGGAAATACTTTCCTATATCCCTACACTTTAATATACAGGTCACGTAAAAGTCGTGGAATTGTCGTGCTTGTGTCGTGCTCCTTTACCGGGTCTGCGGCTACCTTGCCCACAAAACCAGACGACATGAGAACGTTCGTATCCCTCGTTTTTCTATCCTTTATAACCTTTTGTATGACAGGCTGCCGCAGCAGCGTACAGCTTCCCGAAAATACGGTGGAGTTGATGGCTTACTACCAGGAAAACGGAAAGGCTTTTTTTGGCAGCCCATTATCCGGTGCTTTTTTGGTAGCCAAAAACGACCGCGTGTTGTATAGAAAAGGCATTGGGGATACATCCCCTGAATCCCGTACCCCAATTACTCCCGACACCCGCTTTTACATAGGGTCATTAAGCAAGCAGTTTACGGCCTGCCTGGTGCTCCTCCTCGCACAAGAAAATAAGCTGGATCTACATAAGCCGATCTCTGCCTACCTGCCGAATTACCCTAAAGAAAAAGGAGATAAGATAACCGTACATCAGCTGCTTTCCCATACATCCGGTATACCTCATTATAGGGAACTGGTAAAGTTTGGCTACACGGCTGAGACCTTTTTCACCAAACCGATTGCCATCGATGATTATGTACGCCTAATTGGAAAACTAGACCTTAAATTTACACCCGGAGCCCAGTTTTACTACAGCAGCTTTGGATATATTTTGTTAGGGGCCATTATTGAAAGGGTCACGCAAGAGCGTTACCAAACGGTGTTAAAAGATAAGATAGCAACTCCGCTTTCCCTGGAAAACACCGGGTATTCCCCTGGATTTTTAACAGCACATGTTGCAGCAGATAAGAAGTTTGCAGGCGGGTGGTTCGGGAAAAATGCTTTTGAAGAAATCCCCGAAAGAGATCTCTCTACAGCCTTTTCGGCCGGAGGGCTATATTCCAGCCTGAACGACCTCTTTAAGTGGGCTCAGGCCATAAGACACAAACGGATCTTAGACCCGGAGCATCACGCCCTTTTTCTGACACCTGTAAGAAGAGGCTACAGCTATGGCCTTTTTAAAAATCCTGAAGCGCTTCTCAGGAAAAACCACAATGTGCAATTGTATTTTCACGGAGGAGCCATCATGGGGTATAGGAGTGCCCTGGCCCTGTATGAAGATGGCACTACTATTGTGCTGCTTTGCAATACCTTACCCATGCAAAACCGTACATCACTCATTACCCAATTGCACCTCTCTGCATCTGGAGAAACACGCCCCGTAAAACACTTTATACATCCAAGCCTGCGAAATCTTCCGCACTTCTACGAGGAGGGAGGCTTGGATGGCTTTGATCAGTATCATGCAAAACTTTCGGAAGTAGCCGGTTATTCCATCTATCCTTCCTCAAGCACCATGAGAAAAGTGATCGAGATGCACCTGGGCAAAAAAAGGTTCCGGCCTGCCATCAAAACCTATGTGCAGCATTACGTTTCCGTACACCCTGCATTGCCGGAGGAGTTGATCAACACCATGGGATATGCCTTTTTGAAAAAAGGTGAACCCGGTCAGGCCATTGCTTTGTTTGAGGAAAACATCTCGAGATATCCTAACTCTCCTAATGTGTACGATAGCCTGGGGGAAGCATTGGAAAAGATAGGCGAAAAAGAAAAAGCAAAAATCAATTATGCTAAAGCTCTGGCCCTTGCCCATGCACAAAACGACTTAAATGCCGCCCTGTACCAAAAAAACCTGGAACGGGTTACAGACTAGTGCTTTCTCCGCGGGCCCTTTGTCCTAACCTCTCGGATTGTGGATACCCCTCTTCAAAAGTAGGTGCAAAAAAGGGCAGGCTTGCTTATTTTTGAAGCAACAGGCCTTGTGCAGGCCGTATCACTTTTCTATATCAAGTGCTTAACTGATCTGATATAAATGGAATTAAACTACTTTGCTGTTGTTTGTTTTGCCTGGGCATTGATAGGCATCGCCACGCGCCTTATCATCATCAAGGCCGGGAGGCGCTGGAATGAATGGGAAGAACATGAAGTGTATGTTGAGAAACAGCCGGTTTGGCTTTTTGTAGTGGCGTTTCTTGCCGTTTTGCTCGTGGGTTTTACCTGGTATATGGTCTTTGTTTCTGAGGTAAGGGCTTCCTGGGTGATTGCCACCTTATTAACGCTTATACTTATAAAGGTTTCGGCTCAGATCCTCGATTACCGTAAATTCCGTGCATATGTGAAGAAGGTCATGAATGACCCGGCACTTTTTAGAAAGATCAATATTGGCGTGGCTGCATACAGCCTGTTGCTGGTAGCGCTTGGTTTCGGGTATATGCTTTGGGCATAACCAAAGGCATGGCATTTGTATGCCTTTTCCTGCCGGTTACTGTTACTCCCCCATCACAAATTTATAGCCTATCCCACGGACGTTGATGATCCTGAGGTTGGTATCGGCTGCCAGCTTTTTGCGGAGTTTGGACATAAACACATCCAGGGTACGCCCCACATAATCGCCCTGGTCGCCCCAAACGTTCTCCAAAATGGTGCTCCTTTCCAAAACTTTATTTTCAGACGTATACAGCAAATAAAGCAGGTCGGCTTCCTTACTGGTCAGTTCGGTTTTTTCATGTTTGTGCAGCAACATCATATTTCTCTTATCAAAGCGGTAGGCGCCCAACGAGAATACGTCCGGTTTAGTCTTCGCCCTCGCTCCTTTCTGCCGGGTATAAACCATCCATCCCAGTAAAACCAGCAAAGGAATACTGAGCCAGGCGAGGTTCGCATAACCCAGTTGTTTTTCTTCTGTGGGCAAGCTATTCGGGGAGGCCGGAGTAGCTGGAAATGTAGTTACTACGGGTCCGCCCGGGTCTAAGATCGTAATGAACAAACTGTAGCAGGCGCTGGGCTGTACCCTTCCCCTACAGGGGATAAGGTCTGTCTGGGCCAAATGCCCTACTTCATAGCTATAGATCACTTCCTTTGTTCCACATCGCTCTATTTCTACCAGGTAGCTTTTGGCGATTTTGGTTTCTTCCACGAGTTTATTGACCGCAGTTGCCAGCTCATCCGGGTCAAAGGAGAAATCGGATTCAAAAGGGATCTTATAGCGGTTTTGCACCTTTTCTATAGCCAGAACACGCGAAGTGCTGTCTCCGGACTGTAACAGAACCTGGTGTCCGATCATACGTAAGGCTACTTTAATATGTGCTTCTTCCGCAGTTTCCCGGGCGCAGGCCTCTTCTGCAAAAAGTAAAATGCTGAGCAAAACAAACAGCAGCGCCTTGATACATCCGTTGATCATGCCACAAATCTATTCCATTATCCCACCCTTTTGAAATGTTTTACACGCCTTTTACATTAATTTACACAGCTTAAAACACGGGAAAAAGGCTTCATACTACTTTCACGAACCTAATATTTTACATCGCTATGAAGCAGCTATTCAAATGTTTACCCTTGCATCTCTTTCTTTTCTCTTCGGTTTGCCTGGCCTCCTGCAGCACACCGGATAAAACCCAGCTTAGCCTTGACCATACAAACCCCGCTGCGGCAGCCGTGGAAAAAGGCACCCCGGTTTTTGTACGCACACGAGCCGATTCAAGCTTTCGCTATTTTAGTGGCATCCGGGTACTCTTTGAAGACAGCAAGGGAAACCTGTGGTTCGGAACGGAACGGGAAGGGTTTTGCCGGTTTGATGGAAAGTGGTTTACTTACTTTTCGGCATGGGAAGAGTGGCAAAACGAACCCGTTTTAAGCATCCGGGAAGATCAACAGGGATTGCTGTGGATAAAGACAAAAAACAGCTTGTACCGTTTCAACGGTTATGCCTTTACCACCATGCCGCTTCAAAAGTGTGCACCTACTAAAGAGGATTGGCAGATCCATTCCGGTGATCTTTGGTTCCGGGCAGGGGCAGACGGAGAAGTATACCGCTTTGACGGGCAGCGGTTGAGCCACCTCTACATTCCCCGGCCGGAGGCAGATTCTTTACCGGGCAAACACCCGTATAACCCCTATTGGGTATTCAGTATCCTGAAAGATAAAAATGAAACACTTTGGCTAGGCACCCTTTCGGGAGGTGTGGTACGCTATGACGGCCATTCTTTTACCTACCTTAACGAGCAAGACCTTGGGTTTACCGTAAACTGCCTGTTTGAAGACAGCCGGGGAAGCCTGTGGTTTGGGAACAATGGTGGCGGGATCTACCGCTATAACGAACAAGGCCTGACCAATTTAACCGCCCGGCATGGGTTGAGCAACGAAACCTTATTGAAAACGCGTAAGGTAGCTAACCGGGCAGGTACCGCTGCCCGCATTTTTGCCATTGCAGAAGATGCCTCCGGGAATATGTGGTTCGGCACCATTGATGCCGGGCTATGGAAGTATGACGGCAAAGCATTTACCAATTACACCATGGAAGACGGGCTCCCTACCGATGGTATACTCGCCATCTGTAAAGACCGGAATGGCCTTCTGTGGTTCGGGGGGAGGAACGGAGCGGTATTCACTTTTGACGGTCAATCCTTTACCGTGCTTGCCAAAAATGTGGATGGTTGTTAATCTTTTCTTTAAAGCAACCCCATTACTACGCTCTGCCTAACCCACTTATTGGGTTTTTACCTTTAGGCCCCTATGCGGCGTACACAGCAGGGAGGTGCCCTATAAGACCACACATTATGACCTGAACACGTGACCCTATATTAAAGCCTGCCCGGGCAGGTGATTGCATCCGTCCTCAAGAAGGCCACGCAGTTTCTGATATATTCAGGCATATGGTACACCGCAGTTTTTTACGGAAGCCTTATCTTTATGGACCCGCACCGCTAAGTAAAATCCACTAAGCAAAGCTTTTTATGCATCCGATCGTCAAGAACATTTTAGCCGTTATTGCCGGCTGGTTGGGCGGCAGCATTGTAAATATGGGCCTCATTCAAATGGGCCATACCTTAATGCCGATAGAGGGCATAGACCCTGAAGATATGGAGGCGTTAGCGGCAGTCATGCCCACTTTGGAATGGACGTACTTTATTTTTCCTTTTTTGGCACATGCCTTAGGCACGCTGGTGGGGGCAACCCTGGCAGGCCTGATTGCTACCGGGCACAAAATGAGATTTTCACTGGCCATAGGGGGCTTGTTTCTCCTGGGTGGAATCGCAGTAAGCTATATGCTGCCCGCCCCTGCCTGGTTTACCGTTACCGATCTTCTTCTCGCGTACATTCCCATGGCATGGCTCGGTGGAAAAGTAGCCGGAAAAGTATCAAAAAGGCAGAGAACAAGGCAAGCTTGTTGGAATAGCTGCTTTGCTTCTTTACACCCTCAGGCGCAAAAGCTTATGGTCAATATGCATTTTATACACCAATCCCGTGCATGAAGGCAAAAATAAAACCAGGTTTCTTTGTGGCTTGTCTGGTAACAAGTCTTATGGGCTCCGGGCAACACGACTCATCCGAAGTAACATTTGCATTCGACCATATTGTCATTTTTGCCAATAACGGTAATCTTGAAGACAGCCTTTCGGAAGCAATACTTTCCCCTGCCCATAAGTTACGTACGCAACATATGGAACAGGGAACACTGGGGCATTATTTCCTTTTTTACAACACCTTTATTGAATTTCTCTACCTCGAAGATACGGCTAAGGCCCTCGCCAATGAAAGTAAGTTCGGAAGCGCTTACACCAAACGTTGGGAAACCGCAAACGGCAGTTGCCCCTTTGGGTTTGGGCTTAACCCCACGCCTTTTGACACAGCCTTGCTGGGTGGTGCATTCAACATTTACCAGAGCCTGGATGCCCCCGAAGATGAATTTTACTTAATGTCTGTGCATAACAAACGCCTGGACCAGCCTTTACTGTACCTATCCATGCCGCATCGCGCATACCGGGCTTTTACCTCTTTGGAAGAGATAGACCAAAGAGTAGAAGCCTATAAGCGAGAAGATCTAAAAAGCTATCTGACACATCCAGGCGGGATCAAAAAGCTTACTGAAGTAAGGGTAAAGCTCCCCGTTGAGAAGCACATGGAAGGGAATACAGCCCTCTTAAAAGGCGTAGGTCAAATAAAAATAGAGAAAAGTGAAACCTATGGCCTTACCCTTGTTTTTGACCACCACATCCAGGGAAAGGAATATAGCATACAAGGCGACTATGAATTGATCATACAGTACTGATCCCCGAACAGCAGGGCAAGTCCAAACTGTAAAGCAACCAACCACTGGTCTTTAACTGTATTTCACCGTGTTTCTCCTTACCAAAAGGAGCAAATACATTTTGCTCAAGCATCCATAAACAAAATTGTATAACATTTTGCCGGGATGCTATAAGGTGTATTGCCACGACAGTTGCGAAATTTGTACTGTTCTGTAAAAACAGCTACATCTATGGGAGACGTGAAGCAACCTACACCGAAAACGCAAAAGGAGGATACGATCACACGAAGCTTTCCCGTGACCGGTATGAGCTGTGCCGCCTGTGCGTCCAGTGTAGAATCTATCCTGGGCCATACCGGGGGCGTACGCAAAGCTAGTGTAAACTTTGCAAACAGTTCCGTTTTGGTAGAATATGCGCCCTCCGTGCAGGCCAATGACCTGCGCCAGGCCTTACAAGCCATAGGTTACGACCTGATCGTAGATACAAAAGACCCCGCTGAAGCCCAACAGCAAATGCAGTTGCAGCACTACCGGGAAATTAAAAAACGTACCCTATGGGCCACCATTTTCACCCTGCCTGTGTTTTTTATCGGGATGTTTTTTATGGACTGGGAGGCGGGGCGGTGGATCTCCCTGGTATTGACTGTGCCCGTACTGTTCTGGTTTGGCCGTAGCTTTTTTGTACATGCTTTTGAACAAGCCAAACACGGCAAAGCCAACATGGGTACCTTAGTGGCCCTTAGCACCGGCATTGCTTTTCTGTTTAGCTTTTTCAACACCCTCTTCCCCGGTTTTTGGCGCAGCCAGGGCATCTCCCCGCACGTGTATTATGAAGCGGCTGCGGTGATCATCACCTTTATTTCCCTGGGCAAACTCCTGGAAGAAAAAGCCAAGTCCAACACTTCTTCCGCCCTCAAAAAGCTTATAGGGCTTCAGCCCAAGAATGTGAAAGTAATACGCGAAGGAGAAGAAGTAGAAATGCCGCTTGCCTCCGTGCAGCCCGGCTATACCCTTGTAGTACGCCCCGGTGAAAAAATACCGGTTGACGGCACGGTAACCAATGGAAGTTCTTTTGTCGATGAAAGCATGATCACCGGCGAGGCCGTAGTTGTTGAAAAAAAGGAAGGCCAAAGGGTTTTTGCCGGCACCGTTAATCAAAAGGGAAGCTTTCACTTCAACGCTGAAAAGGTGGGCGGGGAAACCTTGCTGGCCCAAATCATTAAAAGGGTACAGGAAGCACAGGGCAGCAAGGCCCCGGTACAAAAGCTGGTCGACAAAATTGCCGGCATCTTTGTACCAGTAGTGATGGCGATATCCCTGCTTACTTTTATGACCTGGATGCTGGCAGGCGGAGAAAATGCTTTTACCCATGCCTTGCACACTTCCATAACCGTACTGGTTATTGCCTGCCCCTGCGCCCTGGGTCTTGCTACCCCCACCGCTATCATGGCCGGGATTGGAAAAGGGGCCGAAAACAACATCCTGATCAAGGATGCCGAAAGCCTGGAGCTTGGCCATAAGGTGAATGCAGTGGTTTTGGATAAAACAGGCACCATTACCCAGGGGCGTCCTGCGGTAACGGATATGTTCTGGGAAGATGCCGCTCAGGCCGATACACACAAAGCCCTGCTGCTGGCTATGGAAGCCCGGTCTGAGCACCCATTGGCCGAGGCGGTGGTACGTATATTAAAAAAAGAAGGCATTGCTCCTTCCGTTAGCCGCCAGTTTAAGAGCCTTACCGGAAAGGGTGTACAGGCTACGGATGCCGCAGGCAACGTACACTACGCAGGCAGCCAGGCATTACTGGCCGAACAGGGCATCGCCCTTAGCCACACGCTTAAAGAAAAAGTAGGCAACTTACGGGAAGAGGCTAAAACCGTAGTTTTTTTCTCCAATGCCAAAAACGCCTTGGCCGTATTGGCTATAGCCGACCAGGTAAAAGAAACATCGCGCGAGGCCATTGAAACATTACGAAGCCGGGGAATAGAGGTGCATATGCTCACCGGGGATAATCCGCAAACCGCAGCAGCCATAGCAAAACAGCTAGGTTTGGTGCATTTTAAAGCCGGTGTTTTACCTTCGGAAAAGGCCGACTACATAAAAGAGCTACAGGCTAAAGGCAAGGTAGTAGCCATGGCCGGAGACGGCATCAACGATGCAGAGGCCCTGGCCCGGGCCGATGTAAGCATTGCTATGGGCAAAGGCTCGGACATTGCCATAGATGTAGCAAAAATAACCCTCATTACATCCGACCTCCGGGCCATTCCCAAGGCCCTTAAACTTTCCGGAAAAACCGTTAGGGGCATCCGGCAAAACCTCTTCTGGGCCTTTATCTATAACCTTATCGGGATTCCCATAGCCGCCGGTGTTTTGTTTCCCTTTAACGGATTTCTGTTAGACCCTATGATCGCAGGCACGGCCATGGCATTTAGCTCGGTATCGGTAGTGGCCAACAGCCTGCGCCTCAAAACCTCAAGACTTTAAAATCAATACATATGCAAACACTACACTTTAAAACCAACATCAACTGCAATGGCTGTCTTGCTAAGGTTACTCCCTTTCTGGAAGGAGAAAAAGGCATTGCCCAATGGCAGGTAGACTTGCAAAGCGATGAGCGGATACTGACCGTAGATACAGCTATGGATGCGGAAGAAGTGATAAAGACGCTACAAAGATCCGGGTTTACCGCAGAGTCCATGGATTAAGGGAACCCGGCTGCCGGTGCTTTTCAATACCTGGCAACTATGGGGAACAGCCCCAAAGGAAAAGCATACTGTTTCTTCTCCGCTTGCTTAAAGTAATGTGTGTTCGATGTAAACCGATGCTATGCCCGGCCGGATAAAACTTAGAGAGAATTTACATGAAACACACATAAAAGAGAAAAAACACATTGTTTTGCCCTATCTTATCAGCAAAATACACGCATGCTCTCTCTGGCCCAGACACCAACCACACCCCCCGCTCATTTCGATAAAAAAACAGCCAAGCAAAAACTAAGCGCCTTTCACGAGCGGTTGTATGCCCTGCAAAACCTCTTTTATGCAGGTGGCCGCTACGGCTTGCTGGTGATCCTGCAGGGCATGGATACCTCGGGTAAAGATGGTACGATACGGCATGTAATGAGCTGCATGAACCCCATGGGCGTACAGGTCCAATCCTTTAAAAAGCCTACCGAAGAAGAACGGAAACACGATTTTCTGTGGCGGATATACCCGCATTTTCCGGCAAAAGGCATGATCAAGGTATTCAACCGCTCCTACTACGAAGACCTGATCATGCCCATGGTGTACAGTTCATTGCCGGATGAAAGGGTAGAACACCGTTTCAACCTGATCAACGACCTGGAAGAGCACCTGTTGCAAAATGACCTGCACATTTTAAAATTCTTTCTTCATATTTCGCAGGAAGAACAAGCCATAAGAATTGAAGAACGGCTCACCATAGCCCGCAAACGCTGGAAATACGATAAGGCCGATGAGCAGGCCGCCAAAAAGTGGGAAAGCTACCAAAGGGCCTACGAAAAAGTAATCAATCAATGCAAGGCCCTCCCCTGGCACGTGATCCCGGCCGACAAACGCTGGTACCGGAATTACGCAGTCGCTAAAACCTTAACGGAGTACCTCGAAAAGCTTGACCTCGGTTACCCTAACCTTAAGAAACAGCCATAACAAGGTTGGTGTAAAGAACTGTATCGGAAACAACAAGACAATTTTCAAGACAGGTACTAAGTAATACGTGTTCTCCCGGGAAGATCACCAAAAAATCCAGGCTAATCTTATCGGATGCTGATATTGAGTTTCTCCGTGATCTCATAGGCAGGAATGCCGAATGCTACTCCTTCAACTCCGAACCCCCTCAACTTGGAACTTACTACACCCAACACCAGTCCATCCCGTGTAACAAGGGCTCCACCGCTGTTTCCACTGTTGATGCTGGCATCGGTTTGCAGAAGTTTAGTGCCTCCTTCAGTATCTCTTATGCCCGAAATGATTCCCTTGGTTATGGTTTGGAAAAGGTCTTCGGCAGTCGGTGTTCCTACGGTATAAATATCCATAGCAAGCTCAATATCAGAGGCCTTCCCGATTCTGAAAGGGATCAGGTCTGTGGTATCCACCTTGAGCAACGCAAGGTCATGGACTTTACTAACACGGACAACCTCCACCGGATATTCAGAGCCATTGTTCATAATGGCTCTTAATTCAGTGGTGTCAGAAACCACGTGATAGTTGGTGATGATATGCCCCTCGCTGCTCACCGCAAAGCCACTTCCATGACCATTTTTGCCCTTAATAGTAACAGATGCCTGCACCGCTTCCGGCAGGTTGGAAACAAAGGAGCTTCCGGCAGGTAGTTTAATTTCTTCAAAGGATGCCTCGAGCTCCAGGTCGCTGCGGTCGTGTAACAGCTCTCCCACCTTTTTGGCATTCATAAATTCGATCAATCCGTATTCCATGGCATCTTTTATGGCTTCATGAATGGTCTCATCTCTTTTGTTCGTGTTCAGGACCGCGAATTGCCCGGATGTGGTTTCGGTCTGCAATTCATATATGGGTGATTTGTAGTAATCCAGTGCTTTCCATTTAATGGTAAGGTCTACATAAATCATTTTCATATAATAACCGGAAATTACATAGTTGAAAGTATAATCCTCTATGCTGGCCGATATCAGTAAATTATTGATGTAACTGTTCTTCAATACTCTTTCGGTAGTATCGATATATCCTTTTTCCCGCAAAAGATCATTGAGAAGACCCGAAAACACCGTGTTTTCAAGTTTTACTTCATCGGCATCCTCGCTTATCCGCGTCTTTGTATTGCCGCCCGTTCTTATAAAATTCTTGTAGGATGGAAAACTTCGATATCTGATATTTCCCGCTTCAAGGTCCACGCTTACACTTTCCAGCTCTATTTCTTTGGCCTCCTCATCCCTTTCGGGAAGGGATACCATGTCATCCGTCAGCTCCAACTCACGAGTATAGTCGTAGGCCTTCGGACCTATATCCATAAACGGAGGGAAAAACAGGATCCCAAAGGGGATCCAACTAAGCACATAAAGAGGTGATTTTTTGTACTGCATTACCGTTACGTTCCGGCTCTTATAACCTTCTCGCTTAATGGTGATCTGTTTAGGCTCCATGTCGCGTTCAAGAAGGTATTTGTCCCCTTTCTTTTCTGCTTCCTCATTATTGACCAGTACTTCGTCATTTTCACCCGTGTGAATTTTAACCTTCTGGTGGCTTCCGTTAAGTATGGATGCACAACTTGCAAATAACATAGATGCGGCTAATAGGAGTGCCAGTTTTCTCATGTTCCCGTGGTTTGGTTTGTGATGATCAGGATTACTTTGTTCGCAGATACACAGCTGAGCCTTAAGCGCATAATCTGCTTATCGCTTCAAAAAAAGCCGAATATAGTAAACTCCATTCAATAGGACGTTTTAACTAAGGCAAGCGGGCCGCCAAAAAGCGGGGAAGCTACTACAAGGCCTACGAAAAAGGCAATCACTCTATGTAAGACCATCCCCCCGGTACATGACCCCGGCCAACGAACACTGGCACCGGAATTATGCAGTCACCAAAATCTTAACAAAATACCTCAAAAAGCTTGACCTCATCTATCCTGAAACATGGGAGAAGCCCCGCCTACTCTATGTAAAAACCAGGCTTTGCCGGCTGTGTGTATCTCTTTTGACAAAGCTTCCCTCCTTCTGCTAACACTGGTCATTGACGGGCTTTGCGCAGTCTGCTACGTTTGGGTTGTAGAAGATCTCCACTAAAAACCCGGTAAACATGCAATACATTAAAAAAGAAGGCATCCTTCTAAAGAAGACCCAAAATGGCTTTGAAAATGAAGCGGTGTTCAACCCTGCCGCCATCCGGGCAGGCGGTTTTGTTCATCTCTTTTACCGGGCCGTACGTGCAGGAAATTACTCTTCCATTGGCTACTGTAAGTTAAAAGGGCCTACGGAAGTGCTTGAGCGCAGTACAAAACCCCTTTTATTTCCTGAAAAGAAATATGAATCGCAGGGGATAGAAGATCCGCGCATCACCAAAATCGAAGACCTGTATTACCTCACTTATTCGGCCTACGACCGGGTGAATGTACTCGGGGCGTACGCCACCTCCACTAACCTTAAAAATTTCAAAAAACACGGGCTTATAACGCCCAGGTTTACTTACCGCGAATACAAACATTTTGTTGAGTGCTGTACAGGCTTAAGCGATAAGTACCTTTACCACTACCGTATCTTTAAAGAGCACGGCCTGGGGGTTGAGTTGTCGCGCAAGCTATATGTATGGGATAAAAACCTCATGTTTTTTCCGAAGAAGATCAACGGAAAGTTTGCATTGTTGCACCGCATACACCCCGGCATACAGCTCGTACTTTTTGAAAAATTCCAGGATCTGACCCGCGACTTCTGGGAAGCCTATATGATGAACCTGGAGCGCCACATTGTGCTCGACCCAAAACTTCCGTATGAATCCAGCCACATAGGCGGGGGCTGTCCTCCTATTGAAACGCCTGAAGGCTGGTTGCTCATTTACCATGCTGCGGAAAGCACGCCTAAGGGTTTTGTATACCATGCTTCCGCCGCTTTGCTGGACCTGGAAGATCCAAGGATGGAATTGGCCCGGCTCAAAGTTCCTCTTCTATCCCCTACCTACGAATGGGAAAAAAGAGGTGTGGTAAAAAACATCATCTTCCCTAGTGGAGCCGTGGTTTTTGGCGATACCCTATACATCTACTACGGAGCGGCTGACACCCGGGTAGCTACCGCCTCGGTAAAACTCAATGCCTTATTAAATGACTTAAAAGCACAATTTCATGAAAACGCTCACTCATCCTAAACAAGAAATCCTTTCCCTTACCTCTTATCCTCCCAGAGAATGCGGCATTGCTACGTACAGCCAAGACCTCTTACAGGCCATAAACCGGAAATTTTCTTCTTTATCCATGCGTGTATGCGCGCTGGAAGAGGGAAATCAACCGCGAAGGTATCCTCCCGAAGTAAAATATACCCTTAAATCAGGGCAGTTAGACGAGTATACCGGGCTTGCCCGGGTAATCAACGAAGACCACGCCATTGAAATGGTATTGATACAACACGAATTTGGCTTGTTTGGCGGGGAGTACGGGGAATACCTGCTTCAACTCCTGTATTCTTTAAGAAAGCCCGTCTCCCTTGTTTTTCACACCGTTCTACCTGAACCGGAAGGCAAACGGAAAGCAATAGTACGTGCCCTCGGCAAAGGCTGTGACACCATAGTAGTGATGACGAGCTATGCTTCAAACCTTTTGCAAAACGTGTATGACATCCCGGGGAGCAAAATATCCGTTATTCCACACGGTACGCACGTTGTTCCCTGGAAAGACAAAAAACAGGCAAAGATCCGCTATCAACTGGAAGGAAAACTTGTTTTATCCACCTTTGGCCTGCTGAGTTCCAATAAGAGCATCGAAACTGCCCTTGAAGCTTTACCCGAGCTGGTTCGCCATTTTCCCAATGTGGTTTACCTGGTCCTGGGTAGAACACACCCGGTAGTGGTGGCGCATGAGGGGGAAGCTTACCGTAGTTTTTTAAAAGAGAAAGCACATATACTGGGCATTGAAAAGCACGTACGTTTTGTAAACAAGTACCTCACCCTTTCGGAATTACTGGACTACCTGCACCTTACCGATATCTACTTCTTCACTTCAAAAGATCCTCACCAGGCTGTTAGCGGCACCTTTGCCTATGCGATGGGGACCGGTTGTCCGGTGATCTCTACCCCAATACCACATGCCTTGGAAATGCTGCAGGGTGATGCCGGGTTTATCATCGACTTCAGGCAGGCAGGCCAACTGGCTGATGCAGCGCTCCGCTTATTGAAAGACGAAGAGCTGAGAAAGCACATGGGGAATAATGCTTTACACCAAACCCGGGCTTCAAGCTGGGAAAATACCGCCATTTCGTATGCCAGGTTGTTGCGCGGCCAGGACGGCAAGAGCAAAGGAGAAAAACTCGTTTACCGGATTCCCCGGGTCTCCCTGAAGCACCTCTACCGACTCAGTACACCCATGGGGATGATCCAATTTGCCAACATCAGTACCCCCGATCCCGGTTCCGGTTATACCCTGGATGATAACGCAAGGGCGCTTATAGCGCTGTGCATGCAGCAGGAGCTGAACAAAAACAAAGAACACCTGCCGCTTCTCAGTTGCTACCTGGATTTTATAGCATACTGCCAGCAGGCCAACGGGCGCTTTCTCAATTACGTAGACAAGGACCATGTTTTTCATATCCAGAACCGCTACATTAACCTGGAAGACTCCAACGGGCGCGCCTTATGGGCATTAGGTGTCCTGCTAGCTCATCAGGATTTTTTACCCGCCTCTTTGGTAAAGAAAGCAAAAAACGTATTTGACGCGAGCCTGTGGTGGATAGCAGAAACGGAATCTCCCAGAGCTATTGCTTTTATTATAAAAGGTTTATACCACTACTACCTGATTTCAGGCAGAGAAGCCATAAAAAGTTTGATCCGGATGTTGGCAGATAAACTGGTGCACAAATACAACGATATGGCGGATACCAGTTGGGAGTGGTTTGAAGAATACCTTACCTACGCCAACAGCAGCCTGCCCGAAGCGCTCTTATACGCTTTCCTGACTACGAAAGAGCCCGCTTATAAAATGATTGCCCGCAGCACTTTTGAGTTCCTGATCGGGCAGCTATTCACGGAAGGAGGCATCAAAGTGATTTCTAACCGGGGGTGGTACCACAAGAACCACGTGCCTGAAAAGTATGGGGAACAACCTATAGATGTATCCTGCACGATCCAGGCATTGGCCTTGTTCCACAAAGTATTCAAAGACGTCCGTTACCTGGAAAAAATGGAAACCGCTTTCAGTTGGTTCCTGGGAAATAACCACCTCAGGCAAATCATATACAACCCGGCCAGCGGAGGATGTTATGATGGCCTCGAAGAGCGACAGGTAAACCTCAACCAGGGAGCAGAGTCAACGGTATGCTACCTCATGGCCCGTCTCACGCTTGAAAAGACCAGGCGTGCATTAAGCGCTGAAAAAAAGCAGGAAGACCTGGCCTACGACACTCCCCGGCTTTTACCCCAACGCTTCAGGCCAGCGGGCAACATGCGCAAAGTGCTGCGCTAACAACTATCAATGCGACCCATAACGGTAGTCATTTGAAAAAAAGGCTAAACCCCGGTACTTTGTTAAGCAACAGGATTGTTCAGTATGATATACATCCGCAGGAAGCCACTTAAAAAAAATGCTATGGCCCCAGATTTCAACAAATTCGCTGCTGACGGAAACCGGTTCCTAAAAGAATTGGCCAGGGAATTGGGATACCCTGAAGATACCGCCAAAGCCGGCCGGGTGCTACGCTCCACCCTGCACGCATTACGCCGGGTGCTTACCCTGGAAGAATCCATACAACTCCTCGCACAGCTACCTATGTTTCTCAAAGCGGTGTATGTTGAGAGTTGGACGTCAAAAAAGAAGCCGAAAAAAATAAAGCACCTCGCTGACTTTTACAACGAGATCAGGAAAATAGACAAGCAGACCGCTCAATATGATTTTCACAAGGAGGAAGATATGGACAAGGCACTGAAAGTAGTATTCATGGCCCTGCACAAGTATGTTTCCCGGGGTGAGTTGGAAGACATCAGGGCGGTACTGCCCAAGGATCTCAAGCCCATGATAAACAACGTATTGATGACGCAAGACTGACGTATGAAAACACCCGGTAAAATCCGTAGCGTACGGCAATTGGTGGAAGCTTTGAGAAAGAATCCCTCCGGTCAGTCTTACCTGCATATACTGAAGTCTATTGACATCCCCCTGGGGGAATACGAAAAGTTCTATACCTGGAACCCGCTCCGCTATACACGCAATTGCCTGGTAAGAACCGCTGACGTTGAACTACTGTTGGTTTGCTGGGAAAAGGAACAGCAATCGCCTATACAAGATTACGATACCCAGGAAGCCTGGATCCACCCGGTGCAAGGTCGTTTAAAAGAAGAGCGGTTCCGTTTTTCAGAACGGAAGCTCGAAAAAGTGAGTTCCGTGCTCTTGGGTCCAGCCGAGTTCTCTTATATGGCCGCTCCGATTGCTTTACACCGTTACATCAATCACTTTGAGACCCGCTCTGTAAGCCTGCACCTCTACGCCAAACCTATTGAAAAGAGAAAAGAATACAAGGAAGAAACCGGGGAGGCCGTAGAAACAGCGGTGTCTTACGATGTGGTGTATCAATTTGATGAAAAAGGAAATGTACACAGTTTCTGACCAAAAGCTACAGTTGTAGCATGCCTTTTGTTTATGAAAACGCTATTGGTGCCCACCGACTTTTATGAGGCAAGCCTGAATGCCCTCTCTTATGCCGCTGCACTGGCCAGGGCCATGGAAGCCAAGATCACCTTGTTACACGCCTATCAAACCTTTCCAAGCTCTCCCGTAGTATCTGAAAAACGCCAGCGGCGGGAGGCAGCACTGCTGGAGAAAGAAGCCGAAGAAAAGTTGAAGCAATTATGTGCCGGGATAGAACCCGCCCAGCATTGCCGCTGTGACTTCCTTAATGTAGAAGGCCCAGCAAAAGAATGCATTGTTGAATATGCCCGCAAGCTAAAACCCGAATTGCTCATTATGGGAACCAGAAAGCGCAAGCCGTTAGATAAGGCCTTATTTGGTACCCTCACCGCTAAGGTGCTTAAAGAAGTGTTGTGTGCTACCCTGGTAGTACCACAATCTCCCGCGTATACGCCTCCGTTAAACCTGGCTTTTGCAATAGACTACCACGACAGTGATGTGGAAGATATCCGGTTTATGGCCGGACTGGCCGGAGCTTTCCGGGCAAAGTTATCCCTGTTGCACATCGTTACTGATGAAGAAGACCCGGATCTTGGGCAACGGTATTTCCAGGACTTCCAACGCAGCGTCAAACAAACACTGCCGGAAGAGAACCTGGTGTTCCGCCTTATCCGAAGCGATGATCTACATGAAGCTATAAGGAAATATGTAGCTGCTGAGGGCATTGACCTGCTTGCCGTATCCAGGACTTCTAAGAACGCCCTGGAACGCCTGCTTTTAGGCAGCACCTCTCAAAAACTGTTCAACCGCTTATCCATTCCGCTGCTTGTTTTCCAGGCCAGGGATAAGCCTGCAAACTTTTAATACATCTGCAAATGGAAAATATGTATACGGTCTTTTTCAATGCCCTAAGCTTAAACGATATAAGTAGGGTCGGAGGGAAAAATGCCTCCCTGGGAGAAATGATCCAAAAGCTGAGTAGCGCAGGTGTACGGGTACCCGGGGGCTTTGCCATCACCGCAAAAGCTTATTGGGATCTTTTGGATCAAAATCAGATCCGGTCAAAATTGGCCGAAATATTGGAAAAACTGGATACAACAGATTTCACGAACGTAAACGAAGTGAGCAGCGAGGCCAGGCAAACCATTAGATCTGCCCCTATTCCAACCCCTATACAAAAGGCCATTGTAGAGGCATACAGGTTTTTAGGGAAAACTGAAAACGGGAAGCTGAGCGTGGCCGTGAGAAGTAGCGCTACCGCTGAGGACCTACCTACCGCAAGCTTTGCCGGCCAGCAGGAAAGTTACCTGAATGTGGTAGGAGAAAAAGCCTTGATAGATGCCTGCCACAACTGTTTTGCATCCCTGTTTACGGCAAGGGCTATTAAGTACCGTGCCGATCACGGTTTTAAGCACATGGAGGTAGCGCTATCCATAGGAGTGCAGCAAATGGTACGGGCAGACCTGGCCTGTTCCGGAGTAGCCTTTACCCTGGAACCGGAAACCGGTTTTAGGAATGTGCTCGTTATTAACGGCACCTGGGGTCTGGGTGAAAACATTGTGCAGGGCATTGTAGACCCGGATGAGTTTGTGGTATTTAAACCCTCCCTTCGAAAACAGAAAAAAAGCATTCTCTCCAAAAAGCTGGGACACAAACAAAAAACCATGATCTATGCCCGGGCGGTTATGAACCACCACCCGCAAGCCCGCACGGTGAATACAGAAACCAGCCCTGATCAAAAAAGCCGGTTTGTATTGACCGACCCGGAAATAGAGGAATTGGCAAAATGGCTTTTACTGATTGAAGAACACTACCAAATGCCCATGGATGTAGAGTGGGCAAAAGATGGTATTTCCGGGCAGCTGTATATTGTACAAGCCCGGCCGGAAACCGTACACGCCATAAAAAGTACCCCTCACCTCCTTTACACGTACACCCTTAAGGAAAAAGGAAAGCTTTTGGCCCGGGGCATAGGCCTGGGCAACAAAATTGCCACAGGACGGGCCAGGGTATTGCACAGCCCGGAAGAGGCAGCCAAACTGCAGGAAGGAGAAGTTCTGGTTACAGGCATCACAAACCCCGATTGGGACCCCATTATGATGAAAGCAGCGGCCATCGTGACCGACAGGGGCGGGCGCACCAGCCATGCCGCTATTGTAGCGCGTGAGCTGGGTGTAGTAGCCGTGGTAGGAACCGGCAATGCCACGGAAGTAATACATGATGGGCAGGAAATAACGGTTTCTTGTGCAGAAGGCAACACCGGAAACATTTATGAAGGTCTGCTGGATTGGGAAAAACACACCCTTGATACCCGGAAGATCCGCTTACCCAAAACCGAAGTAATGCTTATTCTCGCAGATCCTGGCCGGGCTTTTGAATACTCTTTTTTACCCAATAAAGGCATCGGCCTTATGCGCATGGAATTTGTGATCAGCAATGTCATAAGCGTACATCCTATGGCCCTGCTGCGGTTCGATGCGCTCGTTGACCCGGAAGTGCGGAAGAAGATCGAACAACTCACGCGTGGATACGCGCGTAGGGAAGACTATTTCGTTGATAAGATGGCCCAGGCGGTAGCTACGGTAGCCGCTGCCTTTTATCCCAAAGACGTGATCGTCAGAATGAGTGACTTCAAGTCTAACGAATATGCCAATCTCATTGGAGGGGGGCAATTTGAACCGGAAGAAGAAAACCCCATGCTTGGCCTAAGAGGCGCTTCGAGATACTACAGCCCGCTTTACCGGGAAGCTTTTCGCCTGGAGTGCAGCGCTGTGAAAAGGGTACGCGATGCAATGGACCTCAACAATGTTAAACTCATGATCCCTTTTTGCCGTACTGTGGAGGAAGGGAAAAAAGTAGTAGCGCTGATGGAAGAATACGGTTTAAAGCAAGGAGTCAACGCCCTGGAAATCTATACCATGATCGAACTGCCCAGCAATGTACTTCTGGCAGAAGAGTTTGCCCGGGTGTTCGATGGTTTTTCAATAGGCTCCAACGACCTTACACAGCTCACGCTTGGCCTAGACCGGGACTCGGCTTTGGTAAGCACATTGTTTAACGAGCA
This sequence comes from Owenweeksia sp., assembly GCA_028285465.1. GTDB lineage: Bacteria > Bacteroidota > Bacteroidia > Flavobacteriales > Schleiferiaceae > JANQPD01. The sequence continues at coordinate 27,387 of JANQPD010000035.1, forward strand.
AGACGAGGCAGTTAAGCAATTGATCGGGCAGGTTATACGAGTGGCAAAACAAAACAAACTGAAAATAGGACTGTGCGGACAAGCGCCCAGCGACTTCCCCGGGTTTGCCCGTTACCTGGTAGAAAAAGGCATAGACAGCATTTCATTCAACCCCGATGCGCTAATCAGGGGCATTAACCATATACAAGCCGCGGAAGCAGGGCGCCCGGAAAAGTCGCTAAAAGCAGAAAGCCCTGGAACATAGGAGCAGGTTTAACAAATAAAATTTGACACAATGGAAAAGCCATTTAAAGACAAAGTAGCCCTGGTTACCGGGGGAAGTTTTGGTATAGGAAAAGCAACAGCCATTGCCTTTGCGAAAAGGGGGGCCAAGGTACTGGTTGCCGATTGGGTAGAAGATGGTGAAACGCTCCAGGCCATTTCTGAGGCAGGTGGAGAGGCCGTATTTACGCACTGTGATATTTCCGCAGAATCCGACATACGGGCTATGGTAAACAAAGTCCTCGATACCTACGGGCAACTGGACTTTGCTTTTAACAATGCGGGCATAGAAGGTGAGCAGGCTGCCACTGCAGAATGTTCTGTGGAAAACTGGGATAAAGTACTGGGTATCAATTTAAGAGGCACCTGGCTTTGCATGAAGTATGAGTTACAGCACTTTTTAAAAAAGGGAAAAGGAGCCATCGTAAATACAGCCTCCGTAGCCGGCCTGGTAGGTTTTAGCGGCATACCGGCCTATACAGCTTCTAAACACGGTATGGTAGGACTCACCAAAACAGCCGCCCTGGAATACGCCAAGCAGGGAATACGTATTAACGCAATTTGCCCGGGGCTTATCCGCACCCCAATGGTAGATCGCTTTACGGGGAAAGACAAGACAGTAGAGCAACAATACGTAGATATGGAACCGGTAGGCCGGATGGGCGAACCCGAAGAAGTAGCGGAAGCCGTACTTTGGCTCTGCTCAGAGGCTGCTTCTTTTGTTACCGGCCATGCCCTGGCCGTGGATGGAGGCTGGACCGCACAATAAAAGAGCCTGGCTATTATGCTTACACTTGGGTAAGGCCGTTTCTGCTCCTGATATACTCGCTTAATAATTTAATAAAGGGCTTGTGTTATACACAAGCCCTTTAAAATACAGTATGCTTTTTTCTTTAATCTATGATGCTTACCGTACGGTTGTATACTTTGCCTGCATTGGTTTCTATCTTAAGTAAGTAGGTTCCCCTGCTAAGCCCGCTTGTATTGAGCTTACAATGGTTTTTCTGGTCGGGTTTTTCCTGCAGCAACTTCCCTTCCATATTATACAGCAATACCTTAAAGCTTTCATCGCTGCTCTCCATTACCACATTGATCAGGTTATTGGCAGGATTGGGGTAAACGTTTAGCGGAGTCTGTTTTGTATAGCGGTCATCCGATGACAAAGCGCCTACTTTAGACTGTGTACCTCCACCGGGATAATAAACCCCCGTACCACTACTCTCACTATCTGGTTGTGTGGAAAGTATTTTGGCCCTGAATTCAGCGGGACACAAGCCATTTTCATAAGAAATTATGTGTTGGATGATGTAACACCGGCTTGGGTCAAGCCCGTTAAGTGCATAAGTAGTTCCAAAACCGGGCGTGCCCAGGGCCACCGGAAGTGTATTTTCATTAAGGATGGTCCTGTCTGTAGGGTCAGCGCAAGACGCTGCAAAGTAGATGTTCCAGGTATGCGTTATCCCGGCTGCTGTAGCCTGCGAAGTGGCGGAAAGGCCTACCGTAGAACCGTTGTTGTTGGCGCTATGTGCAAAGCCGGGCTGTGTGCTCAGGTCGGGGTAGATCTCTACGGTTTTGGTTAATGTAATGGTATTGCAGCCGCATTCAATATCCACTTGCACGGTAATGGGTCCCGTTAAAGTACTCATATTGGTTATGGCGATCTGATTGGTGCCCTGACCTGTAAAAGTCGCTCCTCCCGACACGCTCCATGTGTATGTTGCCGAAGCACTATTTGTAACGCTAAATACAGGTGCTCCTTCATCTCCCACGCAAAAGGCCGTTGGTCCCGCAATTTCTTCATCCAGGCAGCAGTCGTCCAGCCTTTCACAATTCCTGATGCAGGTATTGTCTATACTTCCGGTCATTACCCTGGGGGCAAACCCCTGGGGGTTGTTGGAGTGTTGAAGAAACCTCAGGTTCTCCACGGTTTCAGGGATCGTAAAGCAACACTCCAAAATGATCGTGCTGTTATCCGTGTTTTCCACAGTTATCCTTCCGTTTGTATTGTTTATTCTTTCCAGGGTTACATGGTAATTCACATTCAGTGCTATGAGTTCACTGCAATCCGTTAGCACTGTAAAAGCAGTACCATCCTTATAGTAGGGGCGAATATTCATATCTGAAGTTCCTGCTCCTTGGCCATCTGCTATCTGTACTCCAATGGCATCGTTATCAGTCGCGGCACCGTTTACATTAAAAAAGGGGCTTAAGTTATTCGCGGTAAGCGAAAGGGGAATATGCCCGATAACCCTGTTTCTTGTAGTGCCTGTGCCTGTAATGATAAGGTCGAATTCTGCTATCCAGGATTCACACAGGGAGGTACCTAGATCTGTAAATCCCCGGATGTCGTTATTCCCGTCCGGGGCATTGTTGAAGTTGAACGTTCCGTTCGAAATGTTTACCCGGGCTGTTCCGGTAAACGTTCCGTTATTGGTTAAGTCTACCAAGGTCCAGCCCGTTTGATTGGCATAATCGTAAGAAAAATCACATTGGCTTTGCGCTGAGAAAGCCAAAAGAATGGTACAGGTGAGTAAGAGTACTTTTTTCATGACACATAAAATTTAAATGGTTTGTACTGAAGTAGAAACCCATCCGGAACAAACCACAACTACCAGGTATTTATGTGCGTAGAGTTTGCCCGGGAATGCATTTCCGGGACTAAACCTAGGTTGGAATTTTTAAGATGTGAAGCAATACTTTACCACTGGCCTAAAAACGCGCACAAGCGCGCATGTTTTCCCCACCATGGTGGTAAACCTATTTGTCCTTTCTTTCTTAAAAAGAAGTAGACCTTTTTAATTGCTCAAAAAAACGGCTGCGCAACCTCCAGGATACGGTTAATTCATCTCCATTAGACAGGGTAACCACCGGGGTTTTTTCTCTGGTGCACTTTACCAGTTCCTTAAGGTTGATGATGTGTTTTTTGTGTATCCTGAAAAAGTGACCTTGGGGGAGTTTCTCTTCGAAGTAGCCCAAAGACCTGCTGATCATTTTTTTATCTCCTTGTTTAATGACCACCAGGGTATAGGCGCCATCCCCTTCCAGGCGTATGATGTCTTCCATTTGCACCAGCTCGTATCCGTGCATATCGGGCAGTGCGATCCGTTTTTCCAGGCCATCCTCCTTTTTTACCACTTCTTTTTCTTCTGCAACGGCTTCGTTCTTCCGCATGCGTACCCGCTCCACGGCTTCCTTTAATTGCGCTACCTCTATGGGCTTTAATAAATAATGTGTGGCCCTGTACCCAAAGGCTTTAAGGGCATATTCGCTGTGGCCCGTAGTAAATACTATGCTGGAAGCTTTGAAGGCCGGTTCCTCCAAAAGCGCAAAGCTGTTTTCTTCGCCCAGGTGTATGTCCAGGAAAACCACATCCGCTTTTAACGCGTTCATGCTGCGCCTGGCCTCTTGTACACTGGCAGCTGTACCCAAAACCTCAACGGCCGGGCAGTGTTTTTGCAACAGCCCGCTCAGCACTTCCCTGGCTTTAAGTTCGTCATCAATAATAAAAGCTGTCATTTCTTTGTGCTTCATCTTACTGGGGTATGCGTATAGTAATTTTTGTACCTGCGCCTTCTGTATTGCTTTCTATTTTTATAGTATAAGGTTTACGATCAAACTCTGAAAACAAACGCAAACGTTCTTTTACGTTTTTCAATCCCATTCCCCCGCCTTTTTCCAAATGTCCGGTTGTCTTTTTTTCCGAAGGATCAAACCCCTTCCCATTGTCTGTAATAATACACTGCAAAATTGCTTTTTCCAATTGAAACCGCACTAAGATCTCACCCGTTTTATCCAGGGGTTGCAAACCATGCCAAATGGCGTTTTCCAAAAGCGGCTGTATCAACATCGGAGGTATAAGTAACTTATCAAGCTCCAGCCCATCTTCCACTTTAATAGCCCAATCCAGCGTTTTGCTGAGCCGGATCTTTTCCAGTGTGAGGTAGTTGCGGAGCATCCGGACCTCCAGGGCCAGGCTGGTTTTGGTTTGCTCCATATCGTTTAACAGCCCCCTGAGCATGGTAGAGAACCTGGTGAGGTAGGTGTCGGCTTCTTCATTTTTAGACGACAGCAACAAATGCCTTACTGAATTCAGCGCGTTGAACATAAAATGTGGGTTCATTTGCGCTTTTAAGGCCCGCATACCGGCACGTAAAAGCTGGTGTTTCACGTACATTTTTTTCTGCTGCCTTTTTTTATACACCTCGGCTAAACCAAAAAGAAATGCCACAAGAAATAAGGCCACCGCTATTCTGAACCACCAGGTTTCATAGAAGTACTTAGGAATGAAAAAAGGATATTCCAAAACGGATTTGCTCCAGGTGCCATGTGCATCCCTGGACATAAGCTGGAAGGTATAGTTGCCCGGATCAAGGTCCAGGTAGCGGGCCTCCCTGCCGTGCGTATAGGTCCAGTCTTCCTCTTTCCCCAACAAACGGTGTTTGTACCAAATGCGCCTGTTGTCGAGCAAGGTATTTACCCGGTAATGGAAGGTAAGGTCATTGTCGCCTGCTTTTACCTCGATGTCCCTGAATTGGGGTATGGAATAGCTCGTATCGCCCACCTCTATTTTTTCCAGGAGGGAAAAGGGAGGGGATGGTGGCTCGCCTAATGGTTGCGTTAAACGCGAAAATTTCCTTCCCGAAAAGGCGATAATCGACCCTGCGTCCCTGCTTATGTAATCAATATAGTCAGACACCAGGCCATCCTCTTCGCCCATAAAACGCGTACGCGTAATCCCCCTTTCATCAAAATCAAGCAAGTTCAATCCTTGGTTAGTGCCCACCCAGGCCCGGTTGTTATCCAGAAGAATGGCCTCGCACACATTGCTGCTTAAACCCGAGGCTTTGTTTAAGGTAATAATGGAATCGCCATCTAAAATAACAACCCCTTTTCCTTTTGGCAATACCCATATCCGCCCATATTGATCCCGGGCCATATCCCTGACGGGATAACTGAGTTCCTCAACACCATACCGCTGTATACTATGCGTAGCGGTATTGAAATGCACAAGTCCTGTATGGGTTCCCAGGAAAAACTCATGTTCATTTTTCCTTACCAGGCAATACACATCTTCCTCAAAACCCAATGGCTCGGAATCATACTGAAAACCTGTTGTATCCAAAACGAAAAAGCCTCTTTTTGTAGCCCCCAGTATCTCCCAGTTTTTTGCCGATAGGTATAGTTTGTGCATGTAGCTATTCCTGTAATGCGACACCCATTGAGTGCTCTCCAAAGTACCACTGCCCCCTGGAGGTAGTACAAACTCCTGGAAATCACAAAACAGTTTTCCTGAAGGCAACCAAACCAACCTGTCCGGTTTAAATCTTAACCCAAGGGTTTTTTTAAGAAAGTGCCTGCCCAGAGGTAACAGCTTTTCCTTGTCCGCCCGATACGTGTATAAAGTATCTCCCTGTACGTACCGCAACGTATCCTTTTGAAAATATACCGGACGGGCTATGGCTGCATTCATGCTCTGGTTTGGAATTTGAAAGGTACTCCTGTGAAATTGGCTTACTTTAAATAAGCCGTTATGCAAGGTAGTAACCCAAAACCGGCCCTGCTTATCCATCTTTACAGAGCTAACCGCATGCGATTTAAAGTAATGCCCTTCAAGGTGTGCCTCATTAACCTTATCCTTAAAGTGCATAATCCCGTTACCGGCCAATACAAAGAAATAATCTGCCTGTATTTTTTCTACAGCCAAAACATTGGCATTAAAATTATACCTGTAAAGGGAATCCGAAGCATCGCTTAACAACACTTTGTTTTGACGTGCTATCAGCTTATTTCCCACATCCCCGAATACCTTCACCACGTGCCTGTTGTTCGTTATCCTGCCCAGGTTGTAAAACGTGATCTCTTTGTTCTTATGAAAAACCTTTTTTTGCCAAAGACTTGTATCAACGTCTGTTGGAGCGTAGAATTGATTTTTCCTGAGATGCCAATAATGGCTGTAAATACCACCCAGGTACTCTCCACCTACAAGGGGCATGCTCCAAACCAGGGAGGGGTTGTTGGTTTTAAGTGTCTTATATGCATCCGACAGATCTACTTTTTCTACGCCTGCGCCCAGGATAGCTTTGAAATAGAAGTCTGCACTTTTATCACACGCCATATACACCTCATCGCCTACAACTGCTATCCGGTTTACAAACAACTTTGAAGGAAGCAGGTCAACCAAACGCGCGTTAAAAGAAGGCACGATGAACTTATCTTTTTCCAGGTAACAAATGCCCCCTTTGTAGGTGAGGAACCACAAGCGGTGTTTGTGGTCTTCGTATATCTTGAAGACCACCTCATCCGGCAAGCCATCTTCTACCCCGTAGGTATACATCTCCTGCCCATCGAATTTCACCACGCCATGGTCCGAAGCAATCCAAAGGTTCCCCAGGCTGTCCTGGTGGGTATAGTAAAGTTGGTTGCTGGGTAAGCCGTCTTCTACGGTATAATGGGTAACATTAAAACGGGAAAGGTCGTTTTGGGCGCAAAGGCCTTGAAAATGCAGCAGCGTATATATGCATAAGACATACCTGTATGCTTTCAATTGATCGGGCTTAGCAAACGTTTACAAATACTTCATCGCCGTTAGGGCTCTTAAATATAACAGATTTTAAAGGGAAACGGCATGCCTTTACGCAAACCCGGCCGGGTTTATCCGGTAATCTTCACTTGTCCGGTAATGCTGCCTCGATCATCTCACATACATATCGCTTGGATAAAGGCTTACGCTGGTGTACATCCATTACATAAAACTGACTTTCGATAAGCTGCCATAAAGCTGCGGAAGGCCGCATTTTGATGTACAAGGTCTTACAGGGAGTGTATTGTACATCGCCTGTGGTGCGGGCAGGAACGCTCTGCGGATTTTCTTCCGGCAATAAGATCGCCTTTATCCGTTTTCCCATTCTTTGCCGGCGTGCCTTTGTCCTAAACCCTTCTTCGATACATGCGTCATAGGAACGCAGGTAATCTACCCGGTACCAATAAAACTTTTCCTTTATTTTATCCATACGCTACTAGGCCCGAAAATAAAGCTTGCCTGCAGGCCCGTCACTATCCGGGAGCCAAAAAGAACAGGACAAATTGTTCCCCTTCCTGCCTCAGGCGCGTGGAGCCGCTGGCGGTACATTTTACATCTCCGGGAACCTGTCTAAGGTAGCTTTGAGAATTTCCAGTAAAACGGAACACGCTTGCTGTTGATCCCGATCGGGAGGTACCCCTTCTTGACAAATTTTAAAATGCGCCTGCAGGCTTTGGATAATGCCTTTTTGCAGCATATCAAGGACCGCTCTCGGATCCTGGTGATCTATAATGATGATGAGTTGATCAGGAGTCGTTTTTATCATGACCTGTCTTTTAATGCGTAGCAAGCGAAGGCCTTAAAGAACGTGGGCCTAACCTGATTCCGTCCAAAGGCTCGCCAGAACCCCACCGAAAAACAAGAAGACCCACGCATGAGACGTGAGCACTCTTCTCTTATTCTCTTCGGTTTTTGTTTTGGCGACTTTATGGACGAAGAATAAGGAGCTTACTCAAACAATATGTTATCGGGTAAAAATACAAAGCTTCGTACTTCTGCTGCTACTCCTCCCGATGTTTTACCAAAGGGTAGCCTATTTCTTCCAAAAGCACATGCTATGTATCGGGCCGAACTATATCAAGTGTGTGTGATGTATGCATAAGCTCCCTACATCCTTTCTTCCTTTTGTAAAAAAGCACGAAAAGTGTAAATGAAAAGCTGCGGGTACCTCAAGTGGTGAAAGGGAGGCAAAAGTACCAAAGTTTTGCTTTAAAAGGCTCTACTCTGTGGGGTATTCCGGGAAAAGCGCACTATCCGGGAGCGGGAGCCAGTCCAGTTTATCAAACAAACGTTCTTCGGGGAAATCGTGAAAGGCGATCTTGTTTTTTGCAGACCGGCCCAGGGAAAGCATTGAATCCAGCAGTTGGTATTGTACATCGAGCAAGTGCCCTGCGCTCACCACAATTGAATCCTGCTGATCACCGAACTTATACACAAGCTGATACCCCGCAAAACCCTCCTCCTCACCTGGTTTCTCTATAGCGGTGAAGTGCGTACGGACACCCTGCTCAAAAAAAGCAAAATCCGCACGGCTTAAAGTAGCTGCATGATAGGTATAGACCGGGTATTCGAAGCCGGTTTTGTGCACAATTTCCGTGCAAAAGAAAATCCGGTCCGGGTTGAGCTCTACTGCCCGCCTTGGCGAGGAGGTGTCCGGGCGCATACCTTCCACCACAATGATGTAATCGTCCGATCGCTTTCCGCAAGCCATGATGCCCACCCCTAGTGACAGCAGTATCAGGTACTTTATGCGCATGTTTTGCTTAGACTTGTTGTTGCGTTTTTAGTGGCTTAGGCATCGGAATACTTATAAACTTTTACGAATACCTTCATAATTTTCATTTGCGCTTCATCAGTAGTTTATAGCGGGTCGCTTTTCCTTCACCTTCTTTGTTAAATACCTTAAGTTCAATTAATTCATCAAGGTTTCTAAATGCGATCCTATCTGAAACCCCGATTTTATTCAACCTTTTTTCTCGTAGAAAAGCAAATCCAGCTCTTCCACCTTTTTAAAGCCTGTGGCTGCTGTTATAAGAGGAGTATCGAGATAAATGGCACTGGCCATAATAATACTATCAGGGAGCTTGGTCTGGTATTACTTCCTTAGTTGTATAACAGCTTCCTTGATCCTGCTATTGATATCGATAACCGTGCATTGGTCGATGAACTCCCTAAGGGCGTTTTCTTCTTTTTTAGTAAGCTTGTGAAAGCTTAGAAGTTCCAACTGGAAACAAAAGAAATATGTACGTTTTTTTCATTCAACAAGGTTGCAAGGGTCTTATCCCCGGCAAATAGATATAAAACGATGTCGGTATCGATAAACAGCTTATCCCCATTCATCCCGAAGCTCCTGTTGTATAGTCAGTGCATCCTGCTCCAGTTTTAGTACACCACAATACTTACTGACATCGATGCCTCTGGCTTTCTTTTTTTTAAAAAGCTTTTCCATTAGTTCATTGATGAGCTTTTGAGTGCTTCCTTGTTTTAATATAATGATCATAAGTCACTTTTGCTTAAAGGCATATGCAAAGTTAGATTTTTTGGGTGAAGTTCCCGGACTTTACCCCGTTTCATTCTCAGGTCGTCCCATCACATGCGTATACACCTGCGTGGATTTCAGTGAGCTATGCCCTAAAAACTGTGCAATGCTTTCAATGCTCATCCCGTTTTGCAGCAAATGCGTGGTCAATGCCTCGTACGGCATCTTTAAAGGGTTCCAGAAAAATAAATAACTGTCCAAATTATGGGATACTTACATACAGAAGTTTGGAACAGGGGCCACTCAGCTATTGCAAAAGCTTTATGCCTCATTCATTTACTGGTTTTCAATAGCCTTATTTCTTAGTAATAGGTATTGCATCTTGAAGATGGCCAAAACCGAATCTATTTCACAACCCTACCAAAAACAGGTGTTTTATCACACAATTTGCCGATGATCACAATTCATAACACGGCTATCCCCGATTATTTAGATTTATAGTTTGAGGCTAAGCCCTTAAAAGGGCAACCCAAATGCCCCGGCATATAGCTTATATAACATCCATGATGAAATTGTTGATATATTGAAGCCAGTTAGGTATGAAAACTTTGTATAAAAATCTCAAACCCCTTCCAATTGCATACAAGTATGTGTGGCTAACATTGCTCATCCTAAGCTTACTTTCACTGTCAGAATCGTATTTTACCTTTCGCTTAATCGTTCATTTTGATAGCTATCCCTGGTTGAGCAAAATTCTGATCAACCTTACTGACTACGGCACCTGGGGGCTCCTGATTCCCTTTATTTATGATTCCCTTCCACAGATAGAAAGCTTCAGACAACGGAGGGTCCAGGTTTTCACTTCTCAATTTCTGCACCTGTTGAAGTACACCGCCCTCCAAATTATTATCTCCTCCATATTGATGTACACACCACTGTATTTTAAAGGGCTTACACCATTTACCAATTCAGACTCCATGCCTTTCTTTCCCGATTTGGTTGTAGGGTTCCTTGAGTTTTGGGTTCGTTATTTACCTCAGGAATCCATTGCCAGGTTTATTGAGTATGGTGTGATTGCAGGTATATTCATGGCGGTGGACTACTATCAAAAATATCAGCGAAAAACACTGGAAATCAATAAAATGGAGATGGAGCTAAGCAATGCCCGGCTCAAAGCACTTAAAGCCCAGTTAAACCCGCACTTTCTGTTCAATGCCCTTAATAGTATTTCGGCCCTGATCGATCAGGATCGAAAAGCAGCCCAAACTATGATTTCAAGGCTGGCCGGATTGCTCAGGCAGATTCTTTATGAAAAGCCCGTTCATATGGTTTCCCTGAAGCAGGAACTTGAATATGTGAAAAGCTATCTGGACATTGAGGAAGTCCGTTTTGGGGACCGTCTTAAGGTGATTTATGAAATGGATCATAAAAGTCTTGAGTATCAGGTGCCAAGCCTAATGCTGCAAGCGCTGGTAGAAAATGCCATTAAACATGGTTTTTCAAAAACCTCAGAAAATGTTGAGATACAACTCACAAGCCTTTTATTGGAAGACAAGCTTTTACTGGAGGTAAAGGACAATGGTAAAGGAATAATGGAGGAAAATGTAAATCCGGAAGGCGTAGGATTGCAAAATCTCAAACTACGGTTAAAGCAGCTATACAGAGACAAGGCCCGGTTCAATCTTATTTCGCTTGAAAAAGGTGTTGTTGCCAGAATAGAAATACCCCTTCCCAGAAATTGATGCCCATGAATGTTAAGGTAGCTATTATTGATGACGAAAAGCTGGCGCGAGATAGAATTCGAAAACTCTTGGAGGAGGATGTCGAAATTCTGATTTTAGGCGAAGCCAGGGAGGCGAAACAGGGATTGCAACTCATAAGGGAAAAGAAACCGGAACTCATATTTCTTGATATTAACATGCCGGGGATAGATGGCTTTGAAATGCTTCAGCATATCAATACCGAAGACCGCCCATTTGTTATTTTTAGCACAGCTCATCCTGAATTTGCTTTAAAAGCCTTTGATGTGCTGGCTACTGATTACCTGCTAAAACCCTTTGATGAGGAGCGGTTTTTCAAAGCATTAAATAATGCCAAATCGCGTATTGCTGAATGGAAGTCAGCGCGATTGGGCAGACAGCTGCTCCATATTGCTGAAAACTACAAAAACCAACAAACTAAGGGCCAGATATCATTTACCATAAAAAAGAATGGAAGAACCAATGAGATTGATCCCGATGACATTCATTGGTTTGAAAGTAACGGAAATTACGTGAACCTGCACCTCAACTCATCAAAGTACTTGCACCGTATTACTTTAAAAGAGGTTGCCAATATCCTTGAGAGTTTTGGCCACTTTCTTCAAATCCACCGCTCTATCATTATAAACCTCAATCATCTTGAAAAAAGCAGCTATCTGCAAAACAATGAATTTGAGTTTTTCATGAAAAACGGAACCCGTTTGCGTTCAAGCAAATCCTATAAAGGTGCCATAGCCAATTGGTTAAATGGTACCCTCTAGGCGTTTTATCACATTTTTTCCCATCCACCACAAACTCCTTTAGCTAGCTGGGCCTTGGTGGTAAATTGGCTTTTGAATAAACTGAAATCTAAAATTGAAATGGACTGTCTCAAAACTTTTAAGCCTCTCATTTTAAGTCTCTCGTTGCTATCCGTAAGCAATTGTACTCATGCTCAGAAAAAAACACAGAAAGAGGATGACTCCTGGAATGAAACCCGGAAAATAGAGTTAGGCCAAACAACTCTCTCAGAACGAGACTTGGTAACAGGAATCAACCTTCCGTGGGACATCTCCTGGGGCCCTGACGATTACATATGGGTAACAGAGCGCGGAGGCAGGGTGTTGCACGTTGACCCAAAAACTGGTGCTTATGAGGTGATATTGGAGCACCGGGAAGTAGTTGATGGCGCAGAAAGGGGAATGTTTGGGCTGACGCATCACCCTGATTGGGAAAATCAAAAAAAGGTTTTTATAGTTTATACCAATGGCCAATGGAAAGAGGGCACGGCCAGGGAGCGTTTAAGCGTTTTTGAATGGACAGGCAAACAGCTCATTAATGAGCAAGTCCTATTGGAATTTCCGGCTCATGGGTGGCACAATGGCTCCCGTCTGGTTATCTCGCCTGACAATAAAATACTTATGAGTACAGGAGAAGTTGGGCAAGGCGCTGAAACAGCCCAGTCCCTTACTTCTTACAACGGAAAAATCCTAAGGATAAACTTGGATGGTTCTATTCCAAACGACAACCCTGACCCAAATAGTTATATATATAGTTATGGACATCGAAACCCTCAAGGTTTGACTATTGGTCGCAACGGCATTATCTACAGTTCCGAACACGGTCAGTCGTTAAATGATGAGCTGAACATTATAAAGCCTGGAGGGAACTACGGCTGGCCTCATGTAGAGGGGAATTGTGATACCGAAGCAGAAAAGATATACTGTGCTGACAAAGCAGTGGAAGAACCTTTAATAGAGTGGACACCTTCTATGGGCGTTACAGGCATTGAATACTACGATCACCCTGCCATACCTGAGTGGAGAAATTGTGTGCTTGCCGCAGTTTTGGGCGGAATGCGCGGTACCCACAAGCATATGGCTGTAATTCACCTAAGTGAAGGCGGCAAATCAGCAACTAAAAATGACAAATTTTTGGCATCGCTTAATGAGCGCATAAGGGATATTTGCGTTAACCCGCATACAGGGGCCGTGTACATAGCCCTTAACGGTGCAGATTATCCTGGCGTAGCCCCTAACATCATTAAAGAGTTTAAAAACAGAAACTATACACCCTAAACTGATTGCTGTCTAAAACATGCTTCCTTCAATGTGTAAAATAAGGTTTCTGATCCTCCTATCCCTGCAAGGGGTATTGGTTTTAGCCCAAGAGGATAGTTTGAAAACCACGCCATTGGAGGAAGTAACAATTATTAGTTATAGGATTTCCGAAGAAAAGAATGGCTTGCCCTATTCCGTTACTCACCTTGATTTCCGGGATAAAAAAGGCAGTATGCAACTGCTTTCCTTAAATGAATTCATTGTCAATTCACCAGGTATCTTCGTCCTTAACACCAACAACTTTGCGCAGGATATGAGAGTATCAATACGCGGGTTCGGGGCCCGGTCGGCTTTTGGTATCCGTGGAGTAAAAATACTGGTTGATGGTATTCCCGAAACCACACCTGACGGCCAAGGTCAGATTGATAACATCAACCTGGATATTATAGATCATATTGAGATTATGCGCGGTCCCTCATCCACCATTTATGGCAATGCATCAGGTGGCGTTATCAACATTACTACACAAAATTCCGTTACAAAAAACTTTTTGAGACCGTCTGTAGCACTGGGAAGTTTCGGGCTAAGGCAATTCCAACTGAGTTCGGGAGTAAAGTACGGAAAAGCCCATTACCTTTTTCATGGAAGCACCTTGAAAACCGATGGCTTTCGCGATCAGAGTGGTTTTGAAACTTACAATTTGAACGCGAGAATGAAATACGAACTGCAGAAATCTTCCACACTCAACATCCAGGCCAATTATGTATACAGCCCTTATGCTGATGATCCGGGAGGCTTGACTGCTGAAGAAGTTTCTGTAAACCCACGCCAGGCCAGACAACGAAATATTGACTTTAAAACCAAGGAAGAGGTTGAGCAGTTTAAACTCGGGGCCTCCTTCATCAAAAACGGTGATAATGAAACTCTAAAGGCCTATGCATTTTATATTGCACGCGGGTTTTGGGCTTCGCTCCCCTTTGAACCCTCTGGAATTGTAAGCCTTACCAGAAACTACTTTGGACAAGGTGTTAGCTATTCCTTTAATTGGCATCTCTGGAAATGGAAGCATCAGCTTCAAGTCGGATATGATCTGTCAAGCCAAACTGACCACAGAAGCAGGTTTCAAAACATAAGTGGCCAGGCCCAGGACAAGTCATTTGAGCAGATTGAGCGCTTTCATAACCTTGGGGCTTTTGCCCTGAACCATATTAGCAAAGGTGCCTGGAAAATAGTCCTGGGCATTCGCTATGACATTAACAAGCTTTCTGCTGACGATCTGTACCTTTCTGATAATGACCAATCCGGCAATATTGAGTTTTACAACTTTAGCCCTAGTATTGGGGTTAGTTATGAGCTTGTAGACAATCATTTCCTGCATACCAATTTCTCTACCGGGTTTGAAACCCCGGTTCTAAGCGAATTATCTGCCAACCCCAGTGGGTTTGGGGGTTTCAATGCTCTTCGGCCCCAATTTGCGAAAAATTACGAGATTGGCTATAAAGCAAAAAGCCTCAAAACATCATTTGAGGCCAGTGCTTTTTACATTGATTCAAAAGGGGACCTGATTCCATATGAACTGGAGAACTTTCCAGGGAGAACTTTCTACAGAAACGCTGGGGCAACAATCCGAAAAGGCCTTGAACTGTCTTATTCACACAGTTTAACTTCTACCTTGAAAGTTTTATGCAGCTATACCTTTTCTGACTTCAAATACGGTTCCTATGTAACACCCGATGGGGATGCAGAAGGGAAAACCCTGCCAGGTATCCCCATAAACCTGGCAAGCGTGCAAATCACTTACTCTCCCTTTAACTGGTTAAGTATCAGAACAAACTCTCAGTACAGGGGAGCATTATATGTAAATGATCAAAACGATATTAAGGATAATAATTTTGTGGTGGCCAATGTCAGTGCCTCCTTTAAATGTCATATGAAAGACGTAGCTATCCTACCCTATTTCGGCATAAACAATATCCTCAACACCAGGTACAACGACAATATCCGTATTAATGCTTTTGGGGGGCGATACTATGAGCCGGCTCCCGACCTAAATATTTACGTTGGCTTGAGGGCAAGGATTTAACTGAGTAAGATAGTACGTCACTCTGTTGACAATCTAATTACACTCCTTTTACCTCTAGTAAACTGTCCTGGTTTTTGGGATACTTACAGTGTAATATAGGGGTATTGATCCACCCAGGGATCTACCGTATGCCAGATGGAGAGTTTTGGGTTATAGAACCGGGCTCTATAGTAGTATAAGCCCGTCTCCATATCCAGTTCCTTGGCGTTAAAACGGTAGGTTACTCCCCTATGCGGATTTTGGAAAATACACATATCTGGATTGGAGAAATAATGCCCTATGTGGTTGTATGTATGTATGAAGCGTACTTCAAAACTATCAATCTACCTTCATCCCCAAAAATATATTTTCAAACAAGCTGTAAGCATAGCCAAGCTTTTGGAATAGCAGACCGTTTTTCGATTTAGCCTTTTCAAATGGGTTCTTAACGTGAGGTTCTTCCGCTCTATGTAATTGATCCCTCGATGTACTGTTCTGTGCATTGCTTTTGGAATTAAGTATTTGTAGCTCGGCAGCTTATCTGTATAAATGGCTTTCGCTGAAGAAATTCTAAGCGTTTCGATCACCGCTCTCAAGGTTTTATTCGTTCGTGAGCCAACCTTAAAGTCTACTACTTCACGGGTGTCTTTTCGAATAGCATAGGCAATCCAGGTCAAACGTGTCTTTCTTCCAATATAGGTACGCAGCTCGTCCATTTCATAGCTTTTACCAAAAGATAGAGGAGGTCTAGCTATTTCTTTACTTATCTTT
>JANQPD010000036.1 GCA_028285465.1 Owenweeksia sp.
ACAACGATTATGTAACGCGCAGCGACCGCAGTGTAAGGTTTACCCCGGTTTCACCCAACAACATCACGATAAACCTGAATTACAACAACAGCGCGAATCCTACCGGGGTGGCCTGGTTGGATTTTATAGAGCTACAGCTAAGGCGGGAACTCACCTTCAGGAACACACCGCTTTACTTCAGAAATGCACTAGGCACATCCCCTGCGGCGGTTGCTGAGTATACCATTACCAATGCAAACGGTGCGGTGGACGTATGGGACGTTACGGAGCACAACAATCCGCAACAGCTGCCCACGGAAGTGTTGAGCGGTTCCATCCGGGTGAAAGTGGCACATGATCAAATGCGCGAGTTAGTGGCTTTCTCGGGCAGCAGCAACCTGCCGGAGCCCGAATCGAGAGGAGTGGTAGCGAATCAAAACCTGCATGCCCTGCAAGACATAGATATGCTCATCGTATCGCACCGCAATTTCCTGGATGCTTCCAATGCATTGGCTGACTTTCACCGCAATAGCCAGAATTTTGTCGTAGAGGTGGTGGATGTAGAACAGGTGTATAACGAGTTTTCTTCCGGTGGGCAAGACATTAGCGCCATCAGGGATTTTGCCCGTATGCTGTACGAGCGTTCAAATGCCGGTAGTGGCAGGTTTAAATACCTGCTTTTAATGGGAGATGCTAGTTATGATTATAAAAACAGGATCACGGGCAACGACAACTATGTGCCCATTTACGAAAGCGCCAATAGTTTCAACCTGGGTACTTCAAGTATTACAGACGACTTTTATGCATTGCTGGACCCAACGGAAGGAGATCGTTTTACAGGCGCCTTTTTGGATATTGGCGTAGGAAGGGTGCCGGCCAGAAGTACTGCCCAGGCAAATGCCTACGTAGAAAAGGTAAAGGCGTATGCCATGGCGCAAACCCGTTTTGGGGACTGGCGCAATCGTGTGTTGCTCATAGCGGACGATATGGACCTGGATTGGGAAGATGACTTTGTTTTTGGTTCTGAAGGATTGGCGAATCGCACCCGGAATGCCTCCCCGGCTTTCAATGTAGATAAGATCTATGCAGATGCGTATAAACAAGTCTCTACTACGGGGCGTCAAACGTATCCCGAGGCAAACCGCGACATCTTCAGGAAAGTGCAACAGGGAAATTTAATCACCAATTACATTGGCCATGGGGGAGAAATCGGTCTGTCTTCCGAGGGTTTAATTACCCTGAATGATGTAAATAGCTGGACAAACCTGGAGTCGCTTCCTCTCTTTATTACGATAACCTGTGAGTTTACCCGTGTTGACGACCCCACACGAGTGAGCGCCGGGGAACAACTCATAACCAATAGGCAGGGAGGGGCAATAGGTTCCATCTCTACCACCCGGGTAGTTGGCGCCAGCCCGGCCATCAACCTGAACCGGTCCATTTTTGATACGCTTTTGGCACGCCCTAATAATATGCCCCTTACCCTTGGAGACATCATCGTGGCCAGTAAGAACAGGCAGGTCAGTAATCCCGATAAATTGAAGTTCTCGCTCTTTGGCGACCCTGCCCTTCGCCTGGCAATCCCTTTTTATGACGTGCAAACCAATACCGTTAACGGAATTGATATCAACAATCCCAACCAGGATACACTGAAGGCGAGAAGCAAGGTGACGATCAGCGGACAAGTAAACGATTTTAACGGGAACAAGATCTCAGACTTCAATGGGATCTTGGATGTGTCAGTGTTTGACAAGCCCTCTCAGCGCAAAACCTTAAAAAATGACGTACAAGCTAAAGAGCTTGATTTTACGGTCCAAAACAACCTTATTTATAAAGGTAAGGTAAGCGTAAGTAGTGGTGATTTTGAATTTCAGTTTATCGTGCCGCAAGACATATCCTTCAGGTATGGCAACGGTAAGATCAGTTATTACGCCAATAACGGAACAGTTGATGCTGCGGGCGCCTATGATTCTGTTTTGGTAGGGGGCTTTGACGGAAGTAATACCACCGACAAAACAGGTCCCGAAGTGGCTTTATTTATGAACGATGAGAGTTTTGTGAGAGGTGGAATTACCGGGCGGGATCCCGAACTCTACGCCCTCATCTCCGATTCTTCCGGGGTTAATACGGTAGGCACCAGTGTAGGACACGACCTGGTGGCGGTGTTAGATGGAAAAACGGATCAATCCTACGTGCTTAATGAATATTACGAAGCCGACCTGGATAGTTACCAGAGCGGCAGGGTACGCTATCCGTTTTTTGACCTGGAAACAGGCGAGCATCAATTGCAGCTTAAGGTTTTTGATGTATTTAACAATTTCTCTATTGCCGAAACCGACTTTATAGTGGCTGAAGACGAAGAGCTGGTACTAAGGCAGGTTTTAAACTACCCCAACCCTTTTACTACCTACACCGAATTCCAGTTTGAACACAACCGGGCCAATCAGCCTTTGCAGGTACAAGTACAGGTGTTTACGGTTTCCGGGCAATTGGTGAAGACCATCAATACAGCCCTTACACCCACAGGCAACCGGGTAACGGGGATTGCCTGGGATGGCTTGGATGATTATGGAGATAAAATAGGCAAAGGCGTATACGTATATCGAGTAAAAGTAAATGCACCTACCGATAATTCTTCGGCTGAAGAATACGAGAAACTGGTAATATTGCGTTAATGATGCTCGTTCGGATCGAAAGGCTATTTTTGCAGAGATTTAATTTAAGGAGAATGAAAAGATTTGTCGCACTTACAGCAGTAGTATTAATGGCTGGGCAGGCGCAAGCTCAATTTGATGGAGTAGTTACCGATAGCGAATATTTCAATGAGCTGAGAACCATTACCACTGCCGTACCCATTATTGCCGTTTCTCCTGATAGCAGGGCAGCCGGCCTGGGCGATTTGGGCGCAGCTACCACCCCTGATGCGAATAGCATTTATTGGAATCCGGCAAAGCTGGCTTTTTTACCCGAGGGGTCCAATTCCCTCTCTGTGTCGTATACGCCCTGGTTAAATCGCCTGGTTTCAGACATTAACCTGGCTTACCTGGCGTACAACGTTAAAATAGGTGATAACTCCGGGGCGGCTTTCGCCATGCGTTATTTTTCTTTAGGGGAAATAAACTTCAGGGATGAGCTGAATAACGACAATGGAACGTTTAAACCCTATGAGCTTACTTTGAACGGAGCTTATGCCCTTAAGTTGTCGGATCGTATGTCGCTGGCAGTAGGCCTACGGTATATTTTTAGCGACCTTACCCAGGGGCAGATAGTAGCTGGACAGGAAACCAAACCCGGCCAATCTTTCGCGGCCGATCTTGGTTACTACTACACCAGTAGGGAGTACAATATGGAAGGGGGGCGCAAGCAATCCTTTACAGCAGGTTTGGCGCTTAGCAACATGGGCGCTAAGATCAGCTATTCGAATTCCGGGGCTTCTGATTTTATTCCCACCAACCTGCGCCTGGGAGGGGGGTATCATCTGAGGTTCGACAAGTACAACCGGATTTCTTTTTACGGAGAAGTAAGTAAGCTTTTAGTACCAACACCTCCCAGGCGCGAAGGAGAGAACGGTTTTGATGCTGATGAGAACGGGAACGGAGTAACAGGTGAAGTGTTGGCGGGCCGGGATGACGATGTGAACTTCTTCCAGGGGATGATCCAGTCTTTCTCAGACGCACCCGGCGGCAGCAGGGAAGAAATTGAAGAACTGGTTTTCAATGCAGGCGCTGAGTTTTGGTACAACGATCAATTCGCGTTCCGTGGAGGATACCAGTATGAGGACCAGCAAAAAGGAGGGCGTCAGTACTTTACTTTAGGCCTTGGCTTTAAATACAATGTATTTGGGTTGGATTTCGCGTACCTCATCCCTGCAAGCGCAATCGTAAGGTCTCCCCTTGAAAATACGTTGAGGTTTACGCTGCTTTTCGATTTTGAGAATGTAGCTACCGCGCAATAGCCCAAACCCCACTTATTCTTTGAAGGAACTTAAAAAAGAGTTGCTGCTCGAAGAGCGATCCCTTGATGAATTGAGTAAGGATCAGCAACGCCTGGTCGCGGCTCTAGAACAATCCCTTCCCAATGCCTATGCCCCGTATAGTCATTTCCCGGTGAGCGCTGCCTTGCTCCTGGCCAATGGGAATATCATTACCGGGACCAACCAGGAGAATGCCGCTTACCCAAGTGGTTTATGTGCCGAGCGTGTGGCCCTTTTTCATAAAGGGCACCAATATCCCGACATGGAAATTGTGCGCATGGCCGTAACAGTTGGTAAGGAAATAGAGACTTTTCCATTTCCCTGCGGAGCTTGCCTGCAGGTAATGGCTGAATTCCAGCACAGGCAAACCGCCCCTATAGAAGTAATGATGTATCACCGGCACAAAAAAATCGCTCTGCTAGCGGTTGGCGTTGAACAATTGCTTCCCTTTGCCTTTATCAAAGAACATTTGGGTAAAACTTAAAAGAGTAGAGGGGTTTTGCGTTAAATTTGCCGCCATCCTATATATTTCTATACGTATAAAGCAATGCCAAAGAAGAAAATAACCAAAGCAGTATACCTCAAATGGTATGAAGATATGCTCTTCTGGAGAAAGTTTGAAGACAAGGCTTCCGCCCTTTATATTCAGCAAAAAATACGAGGTTTCCTGCACCTTTATAATGGCCAGGAAGCTGTGTTGGCGGGTTCTCTGTTGGCCATGGAAGAAGGAGATAAAATGATCACCGCCTATCGCAATCACGTGCAACCGATCGGCATGGGCGAAGACCCTAAAAAGATCATGGCTGAGCTTATGGGTAAAGTTACCGGAACGTCAAAAGGCAACGGAGGTTCCATGCACATGTTTTCCAAAGAACATCACTTTTACGGAGGACATGGTATTGTAGGTGGCCAAATTCCGTTGGGTGCGGGACTTGCCTTTGCGGATAAGTACGCAGACAGGCAGCACGTTACCCTCTGTTATATGGGTGATGGGGCAGTAAGGCAGGGTTCCTTCCATGAAACCATGAACCTGGCTATGCTATGGAAACTTCCCGTAGTATTTGTTATAGAAAACAATGGCTATGCCATGGGTACCAGCGTAGAGCGTACCGCGAACCATACAGACATCTGGAAGCTGGGCCTGGGATACGAGATGCCCTGTGGCCCGGTAGATGGTATGGACCCCGTAAAAGTATATGAAGCCATGCAGGAAGCGGTAGACCGGGCCCGCAATGAACAAACCCCTACCTTGCTCGAAGTGCGAACCTACCGATATAAAGGCCACTCTATGAGTGATGCGCAACACTACCGTACTAAAGACGAAGTAGCGGAGTACCAGGAAAAAGACCCTATCCTTATTGTAAAGAAAGTTATAGAACAGAAAAAGTATGCTTCCAAGAAGCAACTGGAAGAAATTGAGGCTCGTGTAAAGGAACGGGTAAGCGAGTGTGTGCAGTTTGGCGAAGACTCCGATTTCCCTGCTCCCGAAAGACTTTATCAGGATGTATATATACAGGAAGATTATCCTTTTATACGCAATCACTAACCGAATTAAAAAAGCATAAGCATGGCTGAAGTAGTAAACATGCCCCGCCTTAGCGACACCATGGAAGAGGGGACTGTGGCTAAGTGGCATAAAAAAGTAGGAGACCAGGTAAGTGAAGGAGACTTACTGGCTGAGATCGAAACGGATAAGGCCACTATGGATTTTGAGGCTTTCCAGGAAGGTGTACTCTTGCACATTGGCGTAGAAGAAGGAAATACAGCTCCGGTCGATAGCATCTTGGCTATATTGGGAGAAGAAGGAGAAGACATCAGTAATCTGTTGGAAGGGAAACAAGGCGCCTCAAAAGAAGAAAAGGAAGAACCGGAAAGTGAAGAAGAAAAAGATACCGGATCTTCAAAACAACAGGAAGAGGCTTCATCTGAAGAAGACGAGAAGCCTTCTCAGGAAACAGGAGAGCGTGAAAGCGATCAACGCCTAAAAGCTTCTCCATTAGCCAAAAAAATGGCTGAAGACAGGGGGATTGACCTCCACCAGGTGAAAGGAACAGGCGATGGCGGCCGTATTGTAAAAGAAGATATTGAAAACTATACACCCGACCTGGAAAAGGCATCTGCCCAAACGCAAACAGCAAGGGCTCAAACCGGAAGTGGCTATGAAGATGTAAGCGTGTCTCAGATGCGTAAAACCATTGCCAAGCGCCTGGCAGAATCTAAATTCAGTGCCCCCCATTTTTACCTTACCATAGATATTGATATGGATGGGGCTATTGAAGCGCGCAAAGCATTAAATGCCTTAGCAGAAAGCAAGATCAGTTATAACGACCTGGTGATTAAAGCAGCTGCAGTTTCCTTGCAAGAGCATCCAGCGGTAAATGCTTCCTGGTTGGGAGATAAGATCCGGATGAACCACGACATCAACATTGGTGTAGCCGTCGCGGTTGACGAAGGCCTGATGGTTCCTGTGATCCGTTATGCTAACCAAAAGGGCCTTTCTACCATAAACAACGAAGTGAAAACCTATGCGGGGCAGGCAAGGAATAAAAAGCTGCCTCTTGAGGATATGGAAGGCGGCACCTTTGCCGTTTCAAACCTGGGGATGTTCGGGATCGAAGAGTTTACGGCGATCATCAACCCGCCCAATAGCTGCATAATGGCAGTAGGAGCCATCCGCCAGGAGCCAGTTGTAAAAGAAGGTGCTATTGTAATAGGCAATAGAATGAAGGTAACGTTGAGTTGCGATCACCGTACGGTGGATGGCGCAACTGGAGCGGCCTTTTTACAGACCTTTAAAGAGATTATGGAGCATCCCATGAAAATGCTTCTTTAAGTTGGTTTATTATAGTAAGAAGACTAAACGGGCCCTTTATACATGTATAAAGGGCTTTTTAATTTAAGACAAACGGAAGATGAACGTATTAATAACAGGGGCGAGCAGGGGAATAGGCTTGGAATTAGTGAAGCAGTTCCTGCAAGCAGGGGATACCGTATGGGCACTTTCCCGGCAAAAAAAAACAGGTTTGGCGAATGAGGCCTATGAAAAGGGCACACTTCATTGGCTTCAGGAAGAAGATCTGCTTTCTGAAGACTTTCTTGGAAGAGTTGCCGGATGGGAATTCCGATTGGATATAGTGATACACAATGCCGGTTTTTTGGTAAACAAGGCCTTTGCAGACATCAGCCCCGCAGAGCTTGAACAGAGTTATGAAACAAATGTGTACCTGCCGTACAGGCTTACGCAGGTCCTGCTGCCCAGGCTAAGCCCCAAGGCACATAGCATTTTTATTAGCAGCGTAGGGGGAATTAATGGAACACAAAAGTTTCCGGGACTTACGGCTTACAGTTCGTCAAAGGCAGCAATGGCATGTTTGGCAGAGTGTTTACAGGCAGAGTTTGCCGAAACGAGCTGGTCTTTTAACAGTTTGGCATTGGGAGCCGTACAAACGGAAATGCTTCAACAGGCTTTCCCGGGCTATGAAGCCCCTGTTTCAGCAGAGCAAATGGCAGGTTTTATCTATCGCTTTGCTAAAAACGAAGGGCAGATGGTAAAGGGCAAAAGCATCTTGGTTAGCAGTAGTAACCCGTAGCAATGAATTATTCTGGTTGATAGCGTGTGACTTACGGAAAAGAGTGGCTTTT
>JANQPD010000040.1 GCA_028285465.1 Owenweeksia sp.
GGCTGCAGCGGAATGAACGGCTCAAGAAGCATTCCGTTACCAACTTTGAGGGTTTAAATGAGTTTATTGATGAAGCCCGGGGGGTGGAAGAGTTGAGCGACCTTGCCAAAGACAGCAAACTGAGAAAATACGACAAAAAGGAAACGGTATACCGCGAAGGCGACTTTGCCAGTTACCTGTACTACGTGATAAAGGGCCGTATAAAATGCGTAAAAACGGACAGCTACAACAAGGATTTTGTAAGCTCCATACATGGAGAAGGTGAATTTTTGGGGTATACCACCCTACTTGAAGGCAAAGAATACCATGAAACCGCAGTAACTATAGAACCCACCACGGTTTCCATGATCCCCAAACGGGATTTCCTGGATCTCATTTATAAAAACCGCGATGTAGCCATAAAATTTATAAAAATGCTTTCGGGCAATGTAAAAGACAGGGAGAGGCGCTTGCTCCAACTGGCCTACGCCCCGTTGAGAGAAAGGGTCGCCGATGCCTTGCTCAGGCTGAAAGCCAATGAACAAGACCAACAAAGTTTTCCGGTCAAAATAAAAATTGCCCGCGAGGACCTGGCGAATATTGTGGGAACAGCCAAAGAATCCCTGATAAGGACCTTATCGCATCTGAAAAAAGAAAACCTACTGGAAACCAACGGGCAGGAAATTCACCTCCTGGATGAAAAAGGCCTGAAAAAAGCCGCCACCGGCTTTTAAATACACCAAGAATATTGTGGAAGACAAATGAGAAAAGTTACCCTATACCGGCCGTTATCATCATTTTACTGTAATGTACAGAATTGTACTTTTATATACTTAAGATTTTTGACCATCAATGCGCTTGCTTACGAAAACTAAAAAATCATACCCCATTCCTCCGCTCTTTTTTAAATAGGGGGTTAATTTCACTACATGGATGCTGTAAAAAATATTCTCTTCCCCACCGATTTTTCCTTGAATGCCCAAAAGGCATTGCCTTATGCGGTAGATATGATCAAAAGGACAAAAGGCATGCTTTACCTGCTGCATGTGTATGACATGCCGCTAACGGGATCAGCCGACTACGCGCAAACGCCTGCGAAGGGCACAGCATCCGATATTGCCGAAGATATAAGGCAAATAGCCCTCGACAAGATGGAACGCTCGTTGAAAGCCTATGAGCTCCCCCTCTTCCAATATCAACGCCTGGTTAGTGAAGGCGGTACCATGGAAGAGATATTGAAAGCTGTGGAACGCGAAGACATCGACCTCATCGTAATGGGTACCCGGGGAGCAAAGGCCAAACGGGATGTTTTTATGGGAAGTACGGCCAAAAACGTGATACAGCTTGCTGTATGCCCCGTAGTAGCCATACCGGAGGCAGCTGATTTTAAGCCCATTTCAAAAATCGTGTATGCCACAAACCTGGAAAATGACGAAAGCCACCTTTTGCGTTATGTCCTGGAGATTGCCCGGCTTTACCGGGCTACAGTGGCCGTACTGCACATTAACCAGGAGGACAGATCTCCGGGAAACGATATGACGGGTTTAAAGGACATTGCCCGTAACGTCAATTACCCTGAGGTTACGTTTACCGCCATAAACGAAACCGACATTGTTGCGGGCATCAACAAATATGTAGCCGAAGAAAAAGCTGATGTACTGGCCATGACCTCGTATACTACAACCTTCTTTGACAGGATTGTTCGCAAAAGCTACACGGAGCAAATGCTGTTTCAGACACACATTCCTTTGCTGGCGTTTGTACGCAAAAAATACGATACCATTTTTTTAGGCTAGAAGCCCGGGCGTAAAGACAAAACAAAGATCAATACCCCGGATAACCTGTATCACTTCTTTGCAAAAGAGACTCCTGTACATTTGGGTTCTTATTCGCATGGAAATGAGCACTATGAAAAATGTTTATCGACCTTTACTTCTGGCGCTGACTCTCTTTTCTTATCTCATCGCATGCTCCACAGACCTTAAAGCAGGAGAGGAAAAGGTCATCTCAAACCCTATACACGAAAACCTTTACGTTGCCGCAGGTAGCCTTTCTATTGAGGCCCGTATACAAGGCGATGTATGCGCAGCGGGCAACACCATTACCATACGCGATACCATTACAGAAGACCTTATGGCAGCCGGAAGCGACATTCTTATGGACGCCTACCTGGGAGGTGATGCCCGGGTTTTTGGAGAGCACATCAACGTAATGCAGGGGATTGGTGGCGAGTTGATCGTATTTGGGGCAAAAGTGTTTATTGATAAAGACGCAAAAATTGAGGGGGATGTAATTATTTATGCCGGTTATGCAGAAGTGAATGGTACGGTAGGCCGGAACCTTAGCTTCTCTGGCGGCGAGCTGATCCAAAGGGGAACCGTAAAGGGTAAGCTAAAGGTGCGCGCTGAAGATCTCAGGATGCGCGGTACCGCAAGAGGTGCTTCTTCCCTGGCCGCCCGTAATCTTACTCTTGAAAAGGACGCCAGGTTTTACCAGGATGTGGAATTTTGGCAGGAAAAAGGAACATCCGACCTCTCCCCCTATATGTTTGGCGGAAAAGCGCGTTTTAATGAAGCCCTTGCCCTTTCTGAAGGAGGAGCCGATTGGAAGTATCTGGGGTTAAGCCTGTTTGTTTTTTGGGTGCTATATGCCTTCTCCGTATTGCTGACACTCATCTTATTGGTATTTCTTTTCCATAAGATCGTTTCAGAAAGCGGGCAGCTTGTAAGCCGGGCATACCTTCAGAACTTTGGCTATGGAGCAGCTTATTTCCTGGGGCTTCCCCTGCTTACCCTTTTCTTGTTTGTAACAGTAATTGGCATCCCGCTTGGTCTGGTAACACTTCACCTTTACTTGTTCAGTTTGTTGTTTGCCTATTCCATCAGCGCGGTAATCCTGGCCGAAAGCATTAAAACACGGTATAAAAAGAACTGGGGAAAATGGAACACGGTTGGGATAGCCGCCCTTGTTTTCCTGGGCCTGAAGCTTATTAGTTTTATTCCTTTCCTGGGTATTTTTATCGCTATGGTGTTTATTGGAACGGCATTCGGAAGCTTGCTTTTTTATCTGTTTACAGCTAGAAAGAAGCAGGCTCCCGTATCTGTTTGATGCGAGTTCGAGATAAAGAATGTGGTTCAGAAAACCTTCAGGGTTTATCTCCGCAACGCTGAGAGACCTTGAAGGTTGGTGGCTGACTCCCTGGGAAACATGTTGTAGTAAGCTATGCGCACTTTGTTATCCCAGGAGGCATTAAAATCCGTCCCGCTTCACAAATATTTATATCCTGCCCTTTTAGGCCGAAACCAACTCATATTAACATTATAAGACTGTTATGACAAAAAAGATAAAATTACTCCTTGGTTTTTTAACCGCTTTTATTGCCCTTACTGCCATTCCCGGAGGTGCGGCCATTTTGCTTGGCCTGGAAGATTTCCCGATGGAATGGTTAGAGGGAACTCCCTTCAGAAGCTATACCATTCCCGCACTTATCCTTATATTTATTGTAGGTGGCTGTGCTTTATGGGCGGCCATCGCCCTCTTTACCAGGCAAAGATCTGCCGCGCACCTGGCCATGCTTGCCGGGCTTATCATGATGGGGCAAATTATAGGAGAAGTACTCCTTCTTAAACAGGAGGTTACCGCGCATTGGATAGAATACTTTTACTTCCTTTTGGGTTTACTGATCTTTGTATTGTCTCTTTATCCTAAACTGGTAAACCAGGGAAAAAACAACCACAAGCAACCTAATAAGCGAGATTAGCTAACCCTGGTCGTATTGTATGTATGCCAGAGTTTCAGTTGTGCTTCAGCAACGAAGGGGTTTGTCGGCTCTCCGTTGATAAGCACTAATTCCCAGCCCAGGGCCGACAGCTTCCAGTCGCATACCAACTGGCCATTATCACTGAAATATATAGCACTTATGTGCGGGCGCCTCGGAAAAGCAATTGACTCAAGGAGCGCTATGGTACGGTCTATAGCCTGTTTTACTTTCAGCATATCCTCAAAACCGCAGGAAAGCAAATTACTGGCCAGGTAAACCTTTTCCATATCCTCTACCTGCTCGGTAAATCTCTTCAAACGCTCGTTTTCCTCTTGTTTATGAAAAACAACAATATTCATACTTGCCTCTTTTCTTAGCTGTTTTTTCCGGGCATGCCTTTTGTGAGGATGCACGCATGTTCAACATGAGTTCTGTGACAAAAAGCATCCTTTTAAAGCCTTTAATCGAACGCACATTACTTCAGACCACCATAAATCAGCGCACTTTCACAATACTTGCTTTCGTATTTCCCTGCCTTGCTTTCCTGTGATGTAGCGTTAAGTGCAACACCCCGTTTTTAAAAGAGGCTGTTATGTTTTCTCTATCCGTAAGAGGGCTTAGTTGCAAGGAACGCTTAAAATGTGTAGTCCCATACTCCTTTAGTACATAGTCTGTTGCTTCTTTTTCTTCTTCTTTCTTACAGCCGGAGATAGTGAGTACATCTCCTTTTACTTCTATTTCCAGTTCTTCCTTTTTATAACCCGGCAAGGCTATTTGCATTTCATAATAAGACCCCTCCTGCCGGATGTTCACCTTGGGTTTCTTCACCGGATAATCTTCAAAAGGGTCATGTCCCAGAAAAAAACCCCTTTCTATAAAAGGAGCGTAGCGGCTGCCAAACCTGTGGCGAAAACTCAGGGGGTTAGCCCTTGGGGATTCCATTAATTTCATAGGTATTGCTTTTGTATTTTACATCAGGGCGTCAACAGCCTCTTTAGCTTTTCTTCTTCCATAACTTGTTCTGTAACGGCAAAAACCTGTTTTTTCACTTCACGGAAAGTCTTTAGAAAGTCGGAAAGTCGGCTTTCCAACTGTACATGTTCATTTCGGAATTGTGCCTCTTCACGGGGGAAAACATTCTCTATTACTCTGGCCAATTGGCTCAGGTGAGCGCTGATTTTTTCAGAGAGCTCTTTTCGCTCTGTGCTGAGCTTAAGCAATTTCTCCGACAAGGCCCGCACCAGGTTTATATTCTCATCTTCGCTAAGCCAGATGAAATACTTGTCGATAAGGCCGCATAAGAAACGTATTTCATCCCCGTAAAATTCCAGATCCGACTGCCAATGCCTGGCCAGCACATGTATTTCATTCCAGTCTTCCAGGGGTGAGTAGTTAATTTTAGGACGTTTTCTGAGTTCCATAATATCCATTTTGCTTAAAGCGTGCGTTCACATCCAACCGATAAATAAAATAAGCTCGATTTTTTCAGAAAAGAGCTAACACCCCTCACCCGGTAACAGAGATATGGATCAGTTTTACAGGTGCAGGGCGTGGCTTACTACATTTAACAGCTCTTGCTCTGTAAACGGTTTGCAGAGATAGTCCAAAGCGCCATGCTTCAGTCCTTTCCGGATGTGTATTGCATCCGTGCTTGCACTGAAAAAAACAAACGGAATGGGAGCCGTTAGCGGATTCTTTTTCAATTGGTTCAGTACCTTATAGCCATCTACTTTAGGCATCCATACGTCACATATGATGAGATCGGGGGTTAGCTGATGCGCCAGTGCAATGCCTTCTTCGCCACAAGGGGTTGTGACCACTTCATAGCCGGCCAGTTCCAGCATTTCACCGGTGGTGTCCTTAATGCCGGTATTGTCTTCTATCAAAAGTATGGAGGGCATGTATGGAGTAGATTGGTTGCATCACCCTAACAAAGTAATTAAAAAGCCCTCAATCGCAACTTGACCTAGATCAAGCGAACAGCATTTTGTTAAGCGGTTTTTTTACCTCCCTTTCTTACTAATTATCAGAAAACTAGATCACTACACGACTCAATCGCAGCAGCCCTTCCCGGTTTTCAATCTCAATATCCGGCCCTTTTAAAGTGATAAAACCTTTTGCTTTGAACTCTGCAAGATAGCGGCTTATGGTTTCGGGGGCCACGGCAATAATGGCGGCAATATCCTTCCGGGAAAGGCGGATAAGAGCATTTTGATACCGTTCGTCTTCATCGTAGGCGAGCTCCAGACTCAGCAGCAATGCGGCCAATCTTTGTTTGGCACTTTTAGTGAGCAGGTGTGCCATTCTGTCTCTGCTGCTGCTCAACTGCTCGCATAATGCCCGTACCACTGCATTGGCAAATTCAATGTCTGTTTGCAAAAGCTTTAAAAAAACATGCTTGGGGATAAATTGCACCTTAGCTCTTTTTATCGCTACCGCGGTAGAAAAATAGGAACTGCGCCTCACCAGCGAAACCAAACCCATAAACTCATTGCGGCCTAGTATATGTGCGAGCACCTGTTTTCCGTCTTCGCTTTCCCGGATGACCTTCACCAAGCCTTCATTTACGTAATAGATGCCCTGCGGCTTATCCCCTGCAGTAAAAATATGTGTGCCCGGTGCATACGACCTTTCTGAAATTTTTCCGTTGTATTGCGTAAGCTTCTCCAAAAGCCTTTCGTTATCGTGCGAGCCAGGCATGCGTGAGGTATTTCCGACTTAATTAAGCTTCAAAAGTAAGTTTTTAGGTTCAGCACATCCGGCTAAAAACCTGCTCATAAAGCTCTCTGTTCACGTAAGTCCGGGAACAGCAAACGGTTATCCGTTTGGGTGAAACTCTGAAGTTGAGCTCCTGTTTGGTTAGCGCAGAAAAAGTAGCTGGCAGTAGTGGTTCATAAGGTGCAGGTAGCGCACGGCCTTGCCCATCTCTCTTTCTCTCTCGGCTATGCCATTGGCCTCAAAGGCATTCAACACACTTACTTTGGCCCTTACATTGGCGCGATAGGCTTTATAATAGGTAAACACGTATTTGTCAGGCGCATTTTCCATACAGGGCAAATGCGCCTGGTAACATTCTATAAAATACCGGCTCAGCTCAAATTGACCATGCGCCTCCAGGTCCATGCAAAAAAAGGCAAGCTCATTCAATAGGTCAATTTGCCTGAAGGTGTCGTTAAACTCGATGCAGTCGAAGATAACCGGATCTTTGTAAAGAAAAATGTTGGCCATATGTAAATCCCCGTGCACATCCCGTTGGAATCCTTTTTCAACACGGGTTTGGAGAAAAGCTTCATTTTCGTCCAAAAACCTATTGCTCACTTCCACCGCTCTTTCTAAAAGCAAGGCGTATTTCTTTTTCCCTGAAAATGCATGCCCGTTAAACACTTGCCCTATATCGTTGAAATCGGCTTTTGCCTGTGCTTTATCAAATGGAGTGGATACCACCTTTGCCTGTTGATGAAAAAGTGCCATTTTTTTTGCCAGCGCTTTTATGTGTAAACGATGTACGCGCTTATTGGCAAGCAATACGTCCATTCTCAGGGCGGCCCGCATTTTTTTCATTTGTACTGCGTAGTCTAAAAGCCTTCCTCTCTCCTTCCCCAGGTAAAAAACAGGAGCTTTATAGTGTATGGGCAGTACATCCAGGTAGATGTTGCTTAACCTGCGGTTTAGGGTCACTTCCTTTTCACAATACAACTTGCGCATCGCCAGGGTGGAGAAATCCAGGAAGGTGTGCTTTACCGGTTTCTTGATCTTAAAGGCAAATTGCCGCGTCAAGATCACCCATGAAATATGCGTTTCTATTACACGGCCTTTTAAAGGTACTCCGCGATAGAAACCCGAACGGGCCAGTGCGTGCACCTGTTCTTCATTCATGATGATCCCGGATGTATTGCAAAGCAAGATCCAACATCTGGCTGATATTGTCCTGCTTTGACTGCAATAGCAAGTGTTCTGCAAACATGGGCTGAAAAAATTCTTTGACTTTAAGGTATATGGAATAGTCCGCTTCGCTATGCAAGCGCCTTTGCTTCAGCCTTTCCCGGATTAAAGCTTCTTCGGCCCATATTTCAATAAACATCGTCTTTTGCCCTACGGCTCTGAACGCTTCCGTACACATTCTTCTTAAGTGCACCGTATAAAAGGTGGCATCCAGTACTACCTTTTCTCCCTTTAGAACAACATTTTGTGCCTGCTCAAGCAGTTTATCGTATACCTGTTCCTTTTCATCACGGGTATATTTTCTTGCGGCCAGCAGATGTTTTCTGAGTATATCGCTGCTCAAATACTGCGCCTGTAAAATACCGGCCAGCCTGGAAGCAAAATAACTCTTCCCGGATCCGGGCAAACCAAAGACCACTACCACCATTTCTTGAATATTATAACCGCTTTAGCGCTTTGAAAATTCATTTTCCTTCTTTTTTATTGCCTTCATCCATTTATACAATTCCGCTGCCCATAATACACTTGAAGATAGCAAAAACAACAGCAGGAAATCGCGTATGTGCAAGGATCTGAAATGAAAGATAGCAGCCAGAGCGTGTACTTCTGTAACCAATATCAGGAGTAAAACGGAAATGCTTACCGCCCAGTTTATATTGCGGTTAGACCAGAAGCCGATACTGAACGCGGAGAGGTGTACCGACCTTAGGTTAAATACATTGAACAACTGTGTAAACGCCATCACAATAAAAACCCCGGTACGCGCTTTTTCTATGCTGTCTTCTATATAATAGAAAAAGGTGGCCAACGAAAGCCCGGTCATAAGCGCTATATTGATCAGAAGGAAAGGGAGTATTTCCCGGTTTAAAATTTTCTCCTCTTTTAGCGGGGGCTGGTTGCGCATAATATCGGTATGGCCTGGCTCGGTAGCCAGCGCCATTACCGTAACTCCATCTGTAACCAGGTTAAGCCATAGGATTTGGGTGGCGGTTAAAGGCAAAGGCAACCCAAGGGCAATAGATAACAATAAAGTGCTGCTTTCTGCCATATTGGTGGTCACTAAAAAAAAGCTGGTTTGCCGGGCATTGGTAAATACAATTCTTCCCTCCTCTACCGCATTTACTATGGTAGCAAAATTGTCGTCTGCCAATACCACATCAGAACTGTCGCGGGCTACATCGGTACCCATAATGCCCATAGAAATCCCAACATCCGCCTGTTTTAAGGCAGGTGCATCGTTTACACCATCACCGGTCATGGCAATCAGGTGCCCCTTTGCCTGTAAACGGTTGGCAATTTGCAGTTTCATCTTGGGTGTAAGCCGTGCGAAAACCGAGACATTATCAATGGCCAGGTCAAACTCTTCTTTGCTCAGCCTGAGTAATTGCTGCTCGGTAAGCACGCGGATGTCATCGCTCCCCTCTTTCTCAATAATCCCCGTAGCTTTGGCAATAGCAAACGCGGTATTGGCGTGGTCTCCCGTAACCATGATTACCCGGATACCCGCTTTCCTGCACTTTTTTACGGCCGCTCTGGCATCGGGCCGCGGAGGATCTATCATGCCTACTATACCTGCTAAAACGAGCTCGTTGAGTTTTGATGCATCAATTTTATCCGCTTGTTGCTTTTTGTATGCCAACCCAATAACCCGCATAGCACCGCTCGACCATTCCTGTATCTTCTGCTGGATGTGCACCCTTTCAGCTTCATCCAGCTTTTGTTCCCCTTTTGCCGTAAGCATGTGTGTTGAACGGGCCAATATTACTTCGGGAGCGCCTGTTACATGCAATTCGTTTTGCTCACTATTCCGCAATAAGGTGGCCCTGAGCTTCACCTCAGAATCAAAAGGGAGATCATCTAACTTGAGTGCCTGATAATTTTCGGGTTGCCGCCCTCCCTTTTTCCCGAGCACCAGCAAGGCGCCTTCCGTGGGGTCTCCAACCAGCTCATAGCTATCGGTTTTTTCATTGTGGCGCACCCCTGCATTATTGGAAACCAGTGCAATGTTTAACAGTTTCTCCAGGGCAGGTTTATCCTGTACGCTCACCATCGTTCCTTCCTGCATAAAATTTCCTACCGGAAGCCAACCTTCTCCGCTTACTGAAAATTCCGGTAAGGAAGGAATAAACACTTTCCTTACCGTGAGGGAGTTCTGTGTAAGGGTACCCGTTTTATCGGTGAGAATAGCACTTACCGCACCCAAGGCTTCTGTAGCCGTAAACTCTTTAATAACGGCGTTGCGTTTGGCCATGCGATGGGCACCTATGGCCAATACAATGGAAATTACTGCCGGTAAACCTTCGGGCACCGCTGCGACCAGGGCTGCAATGGAAGTGAGTAGAATTTCCTGTACCTCAAAACCACGCCAAAAATAACCAACGAAAAAGATCATTCCCGCGCTGGCCAAAGCAATAACCGACATCTGCTTGCCGAGTACATCGGTCTTCTTCATAAAGTTGGTCCGCCTCTCTTTTACCTGCCCCAGTATATTCGATATATCACCGATGGCCGTATTTGTGCCCGTAGCCGTTACCATAGCTTTTGCGTAGCCCCCAGCTACCAAAGTGCCCTTCCACACCATGCATTTTTGATCGGCCAGAGGCAAGTCCAAGGGTTGTGGCGCTATAGTTTTAGCCACCGGCAGGGACTCTCCTGTAAGCGAGGATTCCACAGTTCTCAGGTTTTTCGCTTCTAGAAGCCGGGCATCAGCCGCTATACTATCTCCTTCTTCCAAAACCAATACATCCCCGGGAACCAGCTGGGCAGCAGGTATGCTCATCAGTTTTCCATCCCGCCATACCTTCGCCACTTTTACAATCAACTTACGCAGGGAAGCTATTGCCTTTTCTGCCCGGTATTCTTGTGAAAAACCTATTGCAGCATTAATAAAAACCACGACTATAATTACCCAGGTATCTACTGCCTCCCCCGCAATAGCCGAGATCAAGGCAGCTATGATCAACATAAACACCAACCAGCTTTTGAACTGCCTCAATACAAGTACGAGGAGAGAAACCCCTTGTTTTTCAGGCAGCTCATTTAAACCATATTCTTTTAAGCGTCTCTCAGCTTCTTCCTGCCCCAGCCCGTGCATACTTCCTTTCAACCTCTTGCATACTTCCTGTACCTCTTGAGCGTGTGCATTTTTAAAAGGAGGGCTTGTCATAATCAATTGATCAACTAAAGTGCAAAATACTCAGGCCAAACAGGAAAAGGAATGAGTAATAACCGAACCCGCCGATGACCTGTGTTAGCAGGTATCCCATTCACCTGTATGTATTTTTGATTGTGCACATCTTTATGTTGAACGCATTCGTTCAGGGACGTGCTTTTCCTAACGCTTATGGAGTCTTACAACCAGCCTTTTGTTTACTTGATTGCCCGTGTTGCACTGGGTTGTCTTTTCTTTTTTCAGGCTTATGTAAAAGTATTTCGATTACGGCTGGAAAACGTCCATGACGAAGTGCACAGCGGTACAAAAGAAGCGGGCATTCCTTCCTGGTTCTCCAGGCTATCGGTCTATGCTACGTCTTACCTTGAATTGATTGGTGGCGCACTGTTGGTATTGGGTTTGTTCACCACTCCTTTACTTTATGTGTTCGGGGCACACCTGGTGCTGCTGTTCATTGCTTTTGGCTACCTGGATGGTATTTGGGATGTGAAACACGTATTGCCGAGGTTCATATTGCTGCTTTTGCTTTTGTTGTTGCCAGCCGATGAAAATATATTTTCCCTGGACGGGTTACTTTTTGATTGACCGTACGTGTGTTCCTCTTTTAAGCATTCGCAGTAACTTATATCTCGTGTATTTCTTTCAAACAGCTTTTCACCTGCTTGCAAGAAGGCAAGTAAGCTCTTTATCAGATGAAAATCAAGGTGACTGTTTCTTATCAAAAGCTGGTATGCTCCATAATTTCTAGTGCTTAACTGATCCGTGATCCATTTCCTGTAACCATTGATACACGCGGTCTACATCTTCTTTCCGGCAAAGCTCCGTACCTGCACTCATGGCAGCCGCAGTACCGCAGGCTACCCCATACCAAAGCATTTCTTTAGGGGTCTTTCCCCTTGCATAAGCCAAAGTAAGCCCCGCCACCATGCTGTCTCCGGCTCCTACGGTACTCTTCACTACAATACTTGGCGGCACCACCCGCTCTATGCCTGCGTCTGTAGCGATAACGGCTCCTTTTGCTCCCAGAGAAACCACAACCATTTCCGCTCTGCCTTCCTTTACAAGCTGCATGGCCAGTTTTTCATGCGCTGTGCCGGTTACCTGACTCTGCCCGGTCAATTCCGCCAATTCCTTCAAATTGGGTTTTAAAAGGAATACCTCTTCTTGTTTTAGGGTTTCATGCAAGGCTTTTCCCGAACTATCCAAGATGAACCTGGCTCCTATCTCCCTACTCATTGCTGCCAACCGGGCATAAAAGTCAACCGGCACCCCTTTGGCCAAACTTCCACTGGCCACTACCAGGCCCGGCACAGGTTTCAGGGTGCTTAGCACCTGCCCGAACCGGGTCCATTCCGCCCTCTCCAAAAAAGGACCGGGCATACCAAAACGGTATTGGCGCCCACTGCTGGCTTCGGTAATTATGAGGTTCTCTCTTGTCCATCCCTTAGTATTGATGGCCTTGCTTTGTATCGCTTCCTGGTCGAGAAGGGTTTGCAAGCGTTGCCCGGTAGGTCCCCCTGCCTGAAAAAGTGCCCGGGAATACCCCCCTAATTTTTTTATGGCTCGCGATACATTAATGCCTCCACCGCCCGGTTCATAGCGCGGCTCTTCACATTTCATTTTGGCCTCCGCTAAAAGCTGAGGCACTTTGCTGCTTTTGTCGATAGCCGGGTTTACGGTAATGGTGAGAATGTTCATGGCTATAAAGGCGTTTCAATCATTTTGCGATAGCCTGTTTTCAGCTGCTTTTTTACAGCAGCCAAATCCCGGTATACAGGCAATTTTTCAGGAAATTTCCCCGTATGGGTTTTAAAGAGCTGCCTAATCCCCCTGCCCACTTCATAGTGCAGGTCTTCCAGGTAACCCTGCCCCTCTATTTTCCGGTTCCAAATGCTTTGCTCGGTTAAAGTAATGCGCAATAAATTCGCTGCCAGCTCCGTGCGCCCCATATACTCCTGCTGTCCGGTATCCTGCGGAAGTGCCCTCCAATCGTGCAACGCGCGAGCGCGCATTTCATACAAACCAAGGTAACCCGCATCGTTAAATTCTGAAAAATCAACAACTTTGGCCTTTGCCGCCATACTACTTAACCATTTGCTTGCTTCTGAGAGCTCCTCCCGTATTTTCAGTCTTTCCAGCTCAAATATGTCTCCGAGAGAGATCCCGTATTTCTGCGCCTTCCTGGAAAAACGTCCCTGTGCACTGGCTACTTCTGCTTTCTTGCGATCGGCTAACATCACCACCAGGTAGCAAGCAAAACGACTTAAATGAAAGGTTTTGCTGCTTTTGGCTTCTGTCGCATCCCGAACGGGTCTGATGTTTTCATAATAAGGAACTCCAATTAAGATCATTAAACCGACCGCTTCTTCTACGATGCGAACGAAACTTCGCTGGTCTTTATAGCCAAGCCGCTTCATTAGCTCGTTGCTCTCCCAGGCGTATGGCTCTTGTTTGTTTATAGGTTTCATTCCATCCATAAGCTCATGCTTTAATATCCTCCAATTCAGTGCTTAATATCTCTTCCATGATGTCTTCCATAGTGGCAATCCCTTCAAAATCTTCGTTTTCACCTACCACGAGGGCCATGTGCATTTTACGGGAAACCAGCAGGTTGAACAGGTCATCCAATCGCGTATCGCCCTTTACCAGGACCAGGTTTTTCCGGCTGCATAACCCTTCAACTTTTAAGCTATGGCCTGGCGATAAACCAATAAGATCTTTCGCGTACAAAATGCCCACCACCCGTGTCGAAGAAGCATTCAGGACCGGGATGCGGCTAAAGCCTTTTTGCCTGATCTGTTCAAGGGCTGAAACATCTAAAGTTGTACGGCCATCAAGGGCATACACTTCTTTTGCCGGGATAAGGATATCTTTCACTTGTAACTCAGAAAAGGAAAGTGCCCCCAACAAGATGCGTTCTTCGTCTTGATCAATAATGTCTTCCCCGGCAGCTTTGTGGTACCTTATGATTTCCCGCAATTCTGCTTTGCTCCACAACACAGGAGGTTCTTTGCCCAGTAAGCGGTCTAACAGCCAGGCTACGGGGAACGCTATGGGGTACAGCACCACGAGGAAAAGCCAAACCAGGCCGGAGAGCCTGGCCCCTATCTGCAACGCATATCTTGGAAAAACAGCCTGCGGAAGTATTTCTCCAAACATAAAGATGAGTGCAGTGGCAGTAAAACCCGCCACTACGCCTGACGTAATGCTTCCCAAAAAAACGGCCATTACCGTGTAGGAAGCTACATTGCCCAGCAACAACGTACACAAGAGCAGGTTACCCTTTTGCCTGATGCGGTACACCTTTAAAGCCTGCTCATCTCCCAGGCGTACTTTTCTTTCCAGTGTAGTAAGCTGGAGGCTGAACAGCGCAAGGGTAAGCCCGGCAAACGTCCCTGAGAGAAGTACCAGCACCACTACAATAAAAAAGTTTAGCCACATACCGCTTCTTTAACTCCAACCCATTATAAAAGCCAATACCATAAACAAGACATAAGCTGTAACCGCTATCCACCCCTGGCTCCGCTTTATTTCCCAATCCGACCGTATGAAATACAAAAAAGCCAGCGAAAAGAACAAGAGGATAGGCAAAGTGTACACTACGCTGATCTCGGCAATCTTCAAGGGAAAGACAATTCCCGAGACCCCTATGATGAGCAGTACGTTGGCAATGTTGCTGCCAATTACATTTCCTACCACCATACCTCCTTTGCCTTTTCTTACAGCGCTAATGGAAACCGTAAGTTCCGGAAGCGATGTCCCGATCGCGATCATACTCAGGCCTATTACACTTTCCGGCACATGTATAAGCTGTGCAATCCACACGGCCTCCTGCACCAGGTAACGTGCACCCAACATTACAGCCACACAGGACAACAAAGTAATGCTTATATCTTTCCACACGGCCTTGTCGAAAAGGCCCGGCCCGGACTTTTCCTCCTTACCGCCTGCTTTCCCGGGCTGCTTGGGCACGCTTTTGAAAAGCCTGCTTTTTATAGGGGTTATGTATTCAAAATCAAATACATAATGCATGAAATCCCGAAAATAATACGCTTTCCCCTCATTATTTGAACGAAGCAGGAACAATACATAGAATATGTAACTCAGTATAAAAATTCCGGCCTCCCACTCCGAAATGTAATTGTTCAGGGAGATGGCAAAAAAGAGGATCACGCTGGCAATCATGATATACCCATCCCGCTGGTACATATTGGTTTCTGTTTTGAACGGCTTAATAATGGCTGAAAGGCCAAGAATAAGGCCTATGTTCGCGATGTTGCTGCCCACAACATTGCCGATAATAAGCCCGGAGTGTTCCTGCAAAGAAGCTGAAACGGAAGCAGCCAGCTCGGGTACGGAAGTGCCTACCGAAGTAATGGTAAGGCCAATTACAAAATCAGAAACTCCAAAACGCTTGGCGAGGCGCGCCGCGTATTCTACAAAGAAATCGGCTCCTTTGGCGAGAAAGGCGAGGGCTGCAATAAATATGAGGAAATGCACGATCATAGCAAATGCCTTTTCCATTTTTTAAGACTAAGAGCGAGCAGTGCCGGGCTCACCAAAATGCTGACTACTGATACCAGCACCACTACGGTATAGAGCCGGTTATTGATTAAACCTATGGAAAGTGCAGCATAGGCTGCCGACAAGGTAACGGTGAGTTTTGCGGTTGAGGATATGCCTAAAAAAACACTCTCCCTGGCAGAGAAACCGGAAAAGCGCGCGCCCAGGTGCGTGCTGATGTATTTAGACAGAAACGCACCCCCCAATAAAACAGGGAAAAGGAAATCCCCGCTGGTTAAAGAAGTCAGTACTTTCAAGTTGATCCCCACACCTATCACAAACAGAAAAATAGGAATGAAAAGGGTGTGCCCAATAGTATGCAGTTTGTCGTGCAAGGCATCCGAATGAGGGACCTCCGTAAGCGTAAAGCCTACAAGAAATGCCGCAATTACAGGGTGCACATCCAAGGCGGAGTATAGTACGATCACCACCAACAGGAGTGCAATAACCAGCCTGGATTCTGCTTCATGCCCTTCCTTTCGCCTTTCAAAACGATGGAAAAAATAGCGCACTACCTCTGGTAAAAACATCCTGAGAATGACTACCGAAGATAGGAGTAACCCTAATAAAATGGGAAGTGAGAACCTTTGATGTGGCTCGATATACTTAAAAATCAGAAAGATTAATAACAAGCCTGTAAAATCCTGAGCCACGGCCAAAGATTTTATTGTTCTTCCCAGGGGGCCTTCTCCTATCCCTAAGGCCTTAACACTGGAAAAAACCGTTAGTATAGAAGAGGAAACAAAAACCGCTCCCATAAAAAAAGAGGTTGTCAGGCTATAGTTAAAAAGCCATGCAATGCCGGTTCCCACTGCAAACGGAATAAGTGTGCTGCTTAAAAAAAGCAACCAAAAGCGTTGGATGGACCTCGTGAAATGGGGTACCTCCACTTCAAAGCCGGATAACATCATATAAAAGGCTGCCCCAAGAAAGCCAAAAAGGTCCATGGTTTCATCGGGCTGTACGTAGTTTAAGCCATAAGGCCCCAGCAAAGACCCCAGAAGAATGAGGGAAGTAGCCAAAGGCAATTCTACTTTTCTGAAAAAGTTGGGCACGATCAGACCAAAAAACAAAATGGCCGCCAGTACAAGAAGTGTATTGCCCGATATTTCCATTCGCCCTATTTAATTTTAAGATAAGGATCCAGGCTACTCTGCGTAGAGCATTGCTGTTAATCCCTCCTCAATAATATGTAAAGAGTAAGGTCTGCCCGGATGCTTGAAAGCGCCCTCTAGGCCTTTCGTTTCAGTATAAACCCTTTTCATTTCAGGCATGCAGCACCAGTAAAGGCACTTTGGTGTGTAACGCCATTTTTTTGGTAACGCTCCTGTGAAACAAGCGCTCAAAGAAGCTATACTTAGGCCTTACCAGGGCCAACATAGATACTTCATGGGTTTCTACAAAGGTTTCAATGCCGTCTACCACCTTCTCGGCATATACTCTATGAAACGAATGTTTGGTTCCCTCTAAAAGTTCTTCCAGCCTCTTTTTTCCGGCTTCTACTTGTTTTTCATCTTCTACCACATACAGGGCCATGATCTCTGCCTTATACTGTTTTTCCAGGTCTAATACCGGGGCCAGCATTTCTTGTGTTATGGTCTTCTCGTCTGCCAGGTTTATCGCCAATAAGATCGTTTTAATGGGGGTAAAACGGCTGTTTTGAGGTATGGCCAGCACCGGGCAATCTACCTTTCTGATTACAGAAGAGGTATGGCTGCCTATGAGCACCTCCTGTAAGCCGCTGGCGCCCTGGGTGCCCATTACAATAAGGTCTATTTTTTTTCGCTTTACCATACTGGAGGCCGTTTCTGCCACGTCCCCCACCCTGAACTCCGTTTCGAGATCAAAGACTACCCCAGGGAAAATGCTTGCCAGCTCATCCAATAATTGATTGAATGCCTTTTCCGCGTTCTCAGCGGTAAAGTCGCCCATGGATACCGCAACATCCGGGCTTGAGTAAGGAATGTAAAAAGAGTTGAAAAGGACGTAGTGCACCGATGTATGGCCGTATAACGACAAGGCGTACACGATGGCATTTTTTGCATTTTGGGAGAAATCAGTAGGGAGCAGTATGTTTCGCATAAGGACTTTATAAAAATTATGGTAAAGGTAGCCTTGCAGCCACCGGTCAACAACGTTTCAGGTCATTGAAAAGTAGTGATATAAATCATTGCTTAAAGGTAGCGGCTATCATGGTTTGGGCCAAATAGTCAACGCAATTTTGTGTTGTTGAATCATTTGGATGTATAACCGAAAAACGAATACTATGAAAAGCAATAGAAACCTGATGACTACACGTAACCTCTTTCCTTCTTCCTCCCTGCTGGATGATTTTTTCAACGGAGACTGGCCTGCTCTTAATTGGGGGAGCGGACCTGAAAACACCTGGGTGCCCGCTGCCAATGTGGTTGAAAAAGAAAAGAGTTTTGAAGTGGAATTGTCGGTTCCCGGTTATGAAAAGAAGGACATTCAGGTAGAGGTAGACAGCCATAATGTACTGCATATAAACGGTGAGCGTGAAGACGAAGTGAAAGAAGAAAAAGAGGACTATACCCGCAGGGAGTTCAGCTATGGTTCTTTTACCCGTTCTTTTCAGCTTCCGGAAACAGTTGATGATGAGCAGATCGCGGCCAAATGCAAAAATGGCGTACTCAAACTGGAGTTGCCCAAAAAAGATACGGCCCTTCTAAAGAAGAAGACAAAAGCCATAGATATTGCCTGAACCCATGGGTTGGATAACTTTCCGGTAAGCTGAACCGGAGAAATCCAAAGCATCTTTTTTCGTCCATAAAAGCCGGAGCCGGGATATCCCGTAAGCCGGCTTTTTTAATTTACTCCTCATAATCCAGCACCAGCTCCATAT
Source organism: Owenweeksia sp. (assembly GCA_028285465.1). Taxonomy (GTDB): domain Bacteria; phylum Bacteroidota; class Bacteroidia; order Flavobacteriales; family Schleiferiaceae; genus JANQPD01. The sequence continues at coordinate 18,280 of JANQPD010000040.1, forward strand.
CCTGAACGGCTATGCTCACCGGAATGGAAAATGCGTGTTCGAGCTTTACCCGCAGGCTATCCGCAGCCGAAGGTTCTCCGTGATTTAACACAATCCTTCCGGGCGGGCCATCCGCCTTTCTTATCCACTGCACCATTTCTTCCCGGTCGGCATGTGCGGAGAGCCCGTGCAGCGACACTACTTCTGCCCTTACTTTGTGGTAACGCCCAAAAAACTTTAACTCATCCCCTCCATGTGCCAGGGTATGTCCCCGGGTACCAACGGCCTGGAAACCCGGTAGTATAACCATTGTTTCAGGTTTGCCTACATGGGCCTCCAGGTGGTGCAGGATGCGCCCGCCCGTCATCATGCCGCTCCCTGCGATCACTATTTTTGGCTCCCTCATGCTCACAACGCTTTGCGAAGCACGATAGTCCGAAACCACCTCAAATACTTCCTTCAAAATACCGAGCAAGGCAGGATCTTTTAAAAAGCGGTAGTAGTCTGTTAAAACTGCAGTTACTGCCGCAGCCATCGGACTGTCTAAAAACACTTTTACCCGGGGGATGCGTTTTTGTTGCATAAGGCTTAAAAGCAGGTAAATTACCTCCTGGCTGCGCTCCACAGCAAAACTTGGAATGAGTACCTGGCCTTTTTGGGCCAAGGCTTTGTTGACGCATTCTTCCAATTGATCAAAAGGAGATAGTATGCTGTGCAAGCGGTCTCCGTATGTAGACTCCATGACCAACAGGTCGCAGGCAGGTAAAGGCTTCGGGCGGGACATGATCAGGGGTTTCATCCTACCCAGATCTCCCGAAAAAACCAAGGTTTTCTTACCTGCGCGCACTTCTACCAGGGCGCTGCCGGGAATGTGTCCGTTTGCTTTAAAACTAAACTTCAGGTCAACGCCTAAGATCACCCATTCATCAAAATCATGTGTTTGAAACAATTTCAAACAGCGGTGTACATCCTCCGTATCATACAAGGGCAGGGCTTCCCGGTGCCGTGAATAGCGGTGCCGGTTTGCATCTGCGGCATCCTCTTCCTGTATTTTGGCGCTGTCCAACAGTATTATCCTGGCCAAACTTGCCGTAATGGGTGTACAATGAATAGCTCCTTTAAACCCTTGCTTCACCAAACGGGGCAGTAACCCGCAATGGTCAAGATGGGCATGGGTCAACACCACATCACTGATCTCTTCTGCCAGGGGGATCTGCTGCCAATTTTTCTTTCTTAAAGCTTTTATCCCCTGAAAGAGGCCACAATCGATCATAATGTGTTGCCGGTTGAAGCTTAGCACGGTTTTAGACCCCGTAACCGTACCTGCCCCGCCCAGGAATTTTAAAGAGAGTGCATGGTGCATATGTCAAGTTTTACGATTATTGTGCTGTTGCGGTCACCGGGGTGCCCTGTTTCTCTCATTCTCTTTTCCCGGCCTGGTAAATTCTCAATTGCCCAAAAGTATATTTGCGGTTCAGGTGCGCATACACCACGTTTAAACCTCCTTTTCCCTTGGTTGCGAAAGCTTCCTCAAGTTCTGCAAGGGTCTCCTCGCTCAAAAAATGCTCCAGCTTAAGCCTGCCCTCACCTACTCCCCGTGCTGCATGCCCTTCTATAGTACTAAGGGCCATGCTGCGTTCCCGGGCAATTTCTTCAAGGCTTTTACCGGCCTCGATCAACTGGTAGGTAGTTTCATAAGTAGCGCCTTTTACTTGTTTCTTTTTCCCGGTTTTGCTGCTTACGGTCAATGGTTCTTTTTCCATCTGGCTTTCAGCACGCTGTACAAGAGCCGTATATTTTTCCTTTAATGCTTTGGCAAGGCTCTCCTCTTTTTCAATGGGTTTTTTCGCTAACAAACACTGTGTTTCATGCCCTAATTTTTGAAGCGCGCTAAGCTTGAGCACAAAAAGTTGTTCCAGTTCTTCCACGGCATTTACATACGCCTTGGTCTTACTCAGGCTCTTAAGCCTCAACTTGAAAAGGAGAAGCCGGTACAGTTCTTCTTCTAAAAAAGTGACATAATGTGTTACTCCCTTTGCCAGGCGCTCCGAAAATACAGCTTCACCTTCTGCCAAACGCGCGTCCAGTTGCCGCATAAACTTGGGCACATAGGCTGCCTGGGCAACGGTCTGTTTGTATATACCGCTGAGTACATTTTGCAAGAGAGGGTCTTCAAAGGGATATTTAGGGTCAAACTTCTCAATGGTTTGCTTGAGCAACTCCAATAACTGGAGAAGATCAAACGCCTGTGCACAGCGCTCCTTCACATAGTTGTGCTGTTCGGCAGACAAGCGCGTTTCCAGGTCCGTATTTTCCTGCTTATCCGCAAAAGCACCTATAACTCCATCGCTCATTACGGCATGAGCCGCTATGGGGCTGCTCAAACACAATCCCTCTAAACTGCGTAGACGTGAAAGAGCCACGTATACCTGCCCGGGGGCAAAGGCTCTATCCACCAAAAGATTGGCTTTGTTAAACGTAAGCCCCTGGCTTTTGTGCACTGTAATGGCCCAGGCCAGCTTCAAAGGATAGTGCTGGTAGGTACCGATTACTTCTTCCTCTATCTCCTTGTTTTTTTCATTGATGCTGTACCGCTGGTTCTTCCACTCCAGCCTGGGTACCTCCAGCGGTTCATCTTCCTCGTCAAACAACACTTCAATACGCCCTTTTTCCAATGCACTTACCGTGGCGATCTTCCCGTTGTAAAAGCGGCTTCCCTCTGCATCGTTCCGGGTAAACATCACCCGTGCCCCTGTTTTCAACACCAATTGCTCTGCCAGTGGATAAAGGTGTTCCGGGAAATCGCCTTCTATTTTCGCCTCATACCGGTGTGCCTTACCCGGCAGTTGGTCCAGGGCTTCCTGGTTTAGTGCATCGGCCTGCCGGTTATGTGTAGTGAGCGTAATGGCCGTTTTATCCGGTGTTGGGGCATAATGCGCATTCAGCTTTTCCAGGTCGGAAGCCGTAAGTTGATTGTTGCGCAGTTTGTTTAACAGTTGGACAAAATCCTCATCACTTTGACGGAACACCTTATCCAACTCTATATAGGTATAACCTGCTTTTTTCAACGCAAGGGATTCAAAGAAATGAGGGGAAGCATAAAACTGCTTCAAAACATCCCATTCCGCCTCTTTAACAATGGGGGGCAATTGAAACAAATCTCCTATAAGCAAAAGCTGTACTCCGCCAAAAGGGGTGCTGTACTTGCTTTTAGCGGCTCTTAAACGGTAGTCGATGGCATCCAGAAGATCGGCCCGCAACATACTCACTTCATCAATAACAAGCAGCTCCAGGCTGCGCAATACTTGCTTGCGCGCCAAATTTAAGGGGTGCTTACGTGCCAGTTGAGCACGGGTGAAAAAATTGGCCTGGGGGGTAACCGTAAAATCCACCGGCTCGGGCAGGTAGCTACCAAAAGGAAACAAGAACTGGGAGTGAATGGTTACGCCCTCTGCGTTAAGTGCGGCAATGCCCGTAGGCGCAACAATTACGAAGTTCTTATGCGTGGCCCGGGCTATATCGCGCAAAAAAGTGGTTTTCCCTGTCCCGGCCTTGCCGGTAAGAAAAATGTGGCTTTGCGTGGTATTTACAAATTGGGTAGCTAGGTATATCCCGTCTGGCATGTACGTAATTTGGCTACAAAGTACTCATTCGAGGGAATACATCACACTTTAGAAGGAGGCTAATTTTAAGAGAATCATACGAAAGTATGAATGCCTGAAAAGGGCTACCCTTTTTATTTGCACAACAAAACTGAAGGCTATGCAATATACGTTAAGCGTTGACCTGGATCTGCCCAGGGAGAAAGTAATTGAACTGTTCGATAATCCTGAATACCTGACCCGTTGGCAACCCGGCCTGGTCAGTTATGAGGTATTGGAAGGAAAAGCACGGCAAGAAGGGGCAAAAGCACGTATGACCTTTGATTTCGGGAAGCGAAAGATGGAGGTTATAGAAACCATTACCGCCCGTGATTTGCCGGAACGTATATGCGGCAGGTATGTAGTCAACGGCACCTTAAACATACAGGAAAACACCTTTACCGAAATAGATCAACATACTACACGCTGGACCTCGAAAAATGAGTTTCGCTTTAAGGGGTTTATGATGAAGCTAATGGGCCTCGTTATGCCGGGTGCTTTTAAAAAACAGAGCAACGTATACCTCAAGGCATTTAAAAAATTTACAGAGGAGGAAAAGGCAGCCGCCTCTAAAGGATAAGTAGTTTTTTTACGCCTCCGCCTCCTTTTACATCGGTCCACCTAAGTACATAAGTCCCTTGTTTTAAGTTAGGCAAAGTGATTAAAGTTGATCTTTGACCACGCTCCGGGAAGGTTTCGTAAACCCTGGTTCCTGCCAGGGAAAAGAGTTGGATGTTACTCAGGGGAACATTACTTTCTATAGCAATTTTGTTTTCTTTTGCCGGGTTGGGATATACCTCTATTGAACGGGAATCAATGGTCAGATCCTCCGGGTACACGTAATAGAAATCCGTAAGCCGCGCATTTTGCTCATCTACACCAAAAAGGACTGCGGCTCCATCCCGGTAAGGCAGCATACTGGTGCCCCTGCGTGAAAAAGCATTGGTAAGCGCGGTTGCATCCGAAACACCGGTTTCAACGTCTACCTCATGTAAAAAACCGCTGTAGCTTTTATCGGCTTGCTCTCCTCCCCAAACGTACAGCTTATAACCCGTTGGCAAGGCAATAAGTGCAGCGCCGGCCCGCCACAGGGGATACGTAAAATCAGCCAGTCTGGTGAATTGCTCATTTACCCCATTAAATTTCCAAAGATCCTGGTGGGTATCGCTTGTGTCGTTCGCCCCAAGCCCGATGATGGCATATACACCGTTTCCCGCAGATATGCCATGCCCCCGGGGGCCAAAAGGCAGGTCGGGCAAGCGCTCCCAGCGGTCTTCCGGGAAGCTGTAGCGGTAGAAATCAGAGAGGTAATGCAGCGTATCCTTACCCCCACCCACGTAGGCATATGCACCGAAAGCAAAAGCAAAACTGCCCCAGCGCGCATGCCCCGGTAAAGGTGCCATTTCCTGCCACATCCCGGTTTTCGTATCAAAGCGCCAAAGGTCATTAAAGGTATTTTGCTCACTTTGATAGCCCCCGAAGAGATAGATAAAATGCCTGTATGTAAAACTTCTGATGTACTGCCGCGGAGCCAGCGGCATGTCCGGTAATTGTGTCCAGGCGTCCCGCTCAAAACTATACGCCCACCAATCATTCACTACATAAAACCCCCCGGTAAGTCCCGAGCCCGCATACAGCGTACCCCCGACCTCCGTAACCACCCCGTCATCGCGGCCTTCTGCCGGAAAACCCGCTCTTTGCTCAATAAACTGGGCGTGTGTTGCCGCAGATAACAGTAAAAGGAACAAGGTGTTGACAGAAGAAATACGCACCTGAAAAAGGTTAACCCCGGTCGAAAAAGGCCGATAAGATCGTACGTAAGCCTTTTACACAAAAAAAGGCAGCGGTTGCCATAAGCACAATGCTAATGCCAAATGCCCAGTAATTGCCATTGCGGGTGCCCGGGATACCAAGCCAAAACATAAGGGCCGGCCCCATAAAGATAAAAGGGAAACCAACCGCCATAAAGCGTATCCCGCTTAAGAGTTTATTCCTGTCTGTAGCCATAGGGCTAAGGTAAATAATTCGTGCTTTCCACACGACCGCTAAGGCTATTTAACATAACGTGAAGCTGACCGCAAAGTATGTTTGAGTTTGTAATAGCACACTTCAGCTAAAGGCCGTAAAGAATCTGGCTTTTCTTCGATCTCATGTTTGGCGGCTTCTTTCATGAACCCTATGTACAGTTCGCTCCACTGATCCTGTACACTTTCCGGTACTTTCATAAGACGGCAAACGAGTTCCAGCACACCTAAATGATGCAAGCCTCCCCCATCCAGTCCAAGGTTTTCTAAGCCTTCTACCAGTTGGTTGTGCTTTAGGTCTTGTTGAATCAGGCTGATAATTAAGTCTTTGTTTTTCATATTAAATCCACGCTTAAAATAGTGATTTCACCTATTTGACACATACAAATCTAAGTTTAACATATGAAATAACAAAATAATTTCATCGGTTTAAATTGGAAAAACATACGTTTAAACGATTACTCCATTGGTTTTACGGTGGTTTTGAATATCGATAGATTGTGTGAAGCATTGATTTTAGGTAGCTTTGCATAGCATGAACGATAGAATCAATCGAATTAAAGAGGTGTTGGTCATAAAAGGCATGACCCAAAAAGAATTAGCGGCTAAATTGGATAAGAATCCCAATTCGGTTACCTCGATGTGTAATAACAAATCACAGCCTCATCTAAAAGACCTCAAACGGATCGCTGAAATCCTAAATGTGGATATCCGGGAATTGCTTGTTCCTACTAAGGAATGATTATTTTAACTGCTTGATCATTTGTAGGAAAGGAAACTTGGTTCAATTGATCAAGTGTTAATGATAATTTTAGCAAGTAAACTGTGACTGAACAATATACTAAGATTAACAATAGCCTTCTATTACCAACGGCCATTATTAGTCTTATAGCTGGAATAATTTCCATCTTTAAAGAGACTCCTTGGTATGTGTCTTTGCCTATAATTTTAATCTCGGCATTGTTTTTTTTCATTTATTATTTCAGAAGAAACAAATATTCAGATTTTGATATTTTAAGTAGGAATGAAGTTATTGACTTGGTTGACCGCAGCGGCAAGATTGCTCATTATACTAATGATTGCTTATTTAAGTCCTTAAAGCAAAACGCTCAAAGCGTTAAATTTCTAGTACAGGCAAGCGGAAAGATTAGAAACGGAAAAATTAATTCAGGCATAATAGAAAACCAAACAAAAGAAGCTAGTACTACTACATTTAAAATCAGCTCCCCAAGACCAATTAAAAAAAAAGAAACCTTTAATGGTATCCTGAAATGCGAACTAATTAATACTTTTCAAAATGACAATGAGTATTGGGAGATTAGTAAGTTTTCAAAAGGAACTAATATAAAACTCACTATAATTTTTCCTAACGAAAGAAAACCCATCATATATAAGGCATACAAAGTAGACGGTCATAAAAAAGTTCTTTCTAATGAACAACCAATACTTATATTTGAGAACACAAGACCAGCCTTACTTTTTGAAGTAAAGCATATGACACATTTTGAAAAATATCGGGTAGAATGGAAATGGTAAATGTTACCCTCCCACTACTATACCTCCGCCTCCTAGTAACATAATAATGAATTTTAGAAATTAAAGATAACACATTTCTTTAAACCTTGTATCAAACATTTTAAACTTGCCTCCGGGTTGTCTTATCTAGGAAAAAACCATTGAAAGACACGTTGGAGAACAAAATACCACTTAGTCCTTTTCTCACGTTTCGCATAATACAATTGTCTTTGTTCCTCTTCCACCAATTCACCTTGCTTAATTTGTTTTTCTGTCCATCCGTATGACCATTCTATTCTTCCAGCAGTAATCCAATAATGAGATTTACATGGCAATTGCCAATTTCCAATTGAAGGTTCTAGTGAAGGTTTACCTTCAACTTCTGTAAAGCACCACTCAGCAGGTCCTAACGGAGTGATTACTTGACTGCCACAGCCGCAAGCACATAAATGCCCTGCTACCTTATACTCTTCAGAGATATAAAGAACTGCAGGACTAAAGGTTTCAGGGAAAAAGTCCACGTTAATCAGTTTTATTCCTTTCGTCATTCGCTAAAGCATTTAGTACTATCTATTGTAAATAGAGAATGAATGAAACTCTCATCGTCTGAATAGAATTCACGAATTTGCTTGTATTTAATAACCGCTTGACAAGCATTAAAAGCGTTCAATTCTGAAATCTGAATATTAGTTCGATATTCATCATCCTCAAGATCAGTCAATGGGGATAATTTACGCTCAATTAACTCCTGAGCTGATTCTACATCATAATATGTAGTTCTTAGGGTTCCACTGATAGTTCCATCATCCCTGCTAAGCCCCATGCCCACATCGATAAATGGTATCTTTAATTTTATCAACAGGTTAAATATCTCGCTTCTCGAAGATCCCTTATCAACACAGACAAAGGCAAACGTAATACTCTTCAAATCCTCTAAGGATTCAGAGGTAATGAACTTTGAGCATATGTTTATACCGGAACGGAAGTTTTCATAGCGAGATTGATAAACCTCAGCCTTTCTTTTTCCTAATTTTTCTTCATCAAGTTTTCCTGGAGATCTGAAAGCATTGTGCACATGAAACCAGTCCAAATCAAAACCTCGAATTTCCTTTACGGGTGTTTTAACCAGAAAGTCTAAAATGTAGGCTCCCGTTCCTCCCAGGCCGATGATTGCAACCCTATCCTGTTCGAGCTGTGCAGATAAATCACCTATCTCCGCCCTGCTGGATAGAACGTCTCTGAAATTAAAGACTGAGCTCCCCTTTTCCTCCACCAATCTGTAAGTGTGTGGGGTGGTTTCGTAGATTGACATTGCCGGCCCAGAAATAATCTGAACATAGCTCTCAATTTTGTCAAACCAGTTTTTAAACCCTCCTGGAGGTTTGTTTGAGAAGCTCCTTTGAACTACTAGATCTTCCGAAGCCAAATGTAATCTTGTTGGCCCACCCCCTAGATTTTTTATGGGCTGCCCATCTAGTTCACAAGGGTGCGTACCACAAAAGAAAATTTGATGATCATCAATTGTGATACGGTTTTGTCCTTGATCCACCAGTTTCGATACTATCGCTCCAATTTGAAGCTGCTTGTCCTTATCCAGATAAGGAATATCACGAACCACTAAGTAATTGCTATCTATTGATAGCGCATACCCTTTCTTGATCAACTGATCAATATCCTGATTATGACTGGCCAGTAAACTTAACACGGAAAACCATTTTGTTTTTAACTTTTACTGAACCACCCGGAGATAGAATGCCCTCTGGCTTATTACCATGTCCCCTTTCATACGTTACTGAATAAGTTCGTTCAGGATGTTGGGGGAAATCAGGAAATGCTAAAGTGACCACTTCATTGTAGGAAATCTCTTTCCCATGCACTTCATGAGGTCTTGCATTGACTATAATCGTTGTTGATTTTTCAATCGCATAGGATTTGAACACCTGTCCATTTCTTATGGCCAATTTATGGTCCACATCATGTTGATAGCCAATTTCCCTCTCTCCAATTGTTTGATTAAGAAAATATTGACCTGGGTCTTTTCCTATCATTACCAAAATTTCCTTAGGTGTGGAGAAAAGCTCCTCAATCTCCAATGGCTGGCCATCAACTTCCACAACAATTTTTCGATAAGGCTTAGCATGGAAACCTTCTATCCCTGGTTCCCTTAGATCTATCACCTCGTCCAGTTGAACTGGCTCAAAGCCCTTTTCGTTAAGCTTAATCAGCAATTCAAAATCTTCAGGTGGCTCAAGCCCACCTAATGCTAAAACCTGTTGGCCATTAATCGAGTGACCGTTTACTTGGAGTTTTTCTCCATTGAGTCTAATCTGAAATGTACTCATAACTTAGTATTTTTAAAGTTCACTTACAGATGCTGACTGATGAGAAAAATTTACCACGGTGGTAAATTTTTTTTCAATTTTAGCATCTGTTAATGATTTTCAAGTGGAGACAACTAAGAACATCATATCTCAAAAAGAGGTACTAAAGGCCTCTCAACAGCAGGATTGGGGTGAGCTGCAAGTAATTCTTATGGCTCACACCTTAAGAAGGCTATTATTTCGCTACGGAGTACAAAAACCGAAAGAGGAATTAAAGGAATTGGCCAGAAGCTACATAAGTGAAGTCCAGGAGCTGATCCTAATCAAAGGTTCTAGAAGGTGGAATATAGACCATTATCCCACTTTTCAAGAGTTCATAATAAGCGTTATCGACAGCCACCTTAATAATCAGCTAAACAAGAGTGCTTTTAAAGAAGTTGATTTAGAGGAACATAATACTCATAACGGATCAGCTCCAAGCCCAGAAGCTGAACTGGAAGTTCAAGAATTAAGAGAAAAGGTATTTAAGATGCTAAACGAAGAAGGAGCCAGTGATGATGAGATGATCATCTTTGAATGTATGGCTGAAGGTATCACCAAACCCAAGGAAATAAGAGAAGAACTTGGTATCACTGAAAAGGATTTTCACAACCTCTGGAGAAAACTAGACAGGAGGCTTCAGAAAATTCGCAAAAAACTATAGGACAATGGGATTCAATAAGAAAAGAAAATCTGTTTTAGAACAGTTTGAGGAATTATCCTCAAAACATCTGTCAGAGGATTTGGATGCCGCTAAAGAGTTTCTGCAGGAATTTGGGGTTGATCCAGATGAAGAAAGCAAGCTGGGAGAACAAGCGGCTCGAAGAGTTCATTTTATGGCAAAAGCCACTGCAAACGAAGCTAGAGACAAGTCACTACTCGATCGTGTCGCTGAAAAAGTATCGGAAATGATTAAGAAAAATTCTGAGCTAGCCGGACAAGCATTGAAACAGGCTTTAGGAGAAAGACAGGCATCTTTTCAATTTAGAAATTTAGAAACCTGGACTGAAGATGATATAAAAGAAGTTCTGACCGACATGGATCTGGCTGGACTTATGGAAGAATTAGATCAAGAAGATAATGAGGAGAAATGAGTAGGGGTAAATTAGAAGCTCAACGTTTACTTAATGAGATTGGAATCACTGATCCCACAGCAATTGAAATCAACAAGATAGCTTTTGGGTTAGGTGCCACAGTTATCGAGAAACCACTTAAAAATTCTGATGGAAGAATTGTATTTAGCAAGTCAAGAACGATAATTACTATAAACTCTGGGATTGAATTTACTGGTAAGAAAAGATTTACTACAGCACATGAAATTGGGCATTATTGTATGCATAGGGATCATTTCCAAGCGCACAATGATACTGATGCCACGTTGCAGTATTTTAAAAAGGGGCACCAAGAAACCGAAGCCAATGAATTTGCATCGGAGCTTTTGATGCCTGAGGATCTCTTTAAACAGGAAATCCAAGGAAAGAAATTTGACCCTGAGCTTTTAAGAAACTTAGCGGATCGATTTCAGACAAGTATTACTTCGGTGGCGTATAAATATTTTGAATTGGGAGGTCATCCTATTTGTCTGTTCTACTCTTTTGACAATAAAGTAAGATATTGGAAACGTCCTGAAAATTACCCGCACTACATCATTGATCGGACAAAGCTCTCTCCTCCTGAGGATTCCGTGGCAGCAGAATTTTTTGATAAAGAAAAAATTTACAGGAAGACAGATAGTAAGCAACCTATCTGGAAATCTACGTGGTTTGAATTAAAAAATTGGGAGAATGATCAAGACTTTAAATTCTATGAATATTGCATTATAACTCCAAAATACAATACCGTTTTAAGCATTGTATGGGAAGAACTATAGCTTTTTTGATAGTACATCCATCAGGCCGTTAAAGTCGCTCGGCTCCTCCCGCATTCCTACGGGACAGGTAAAACCACCTTTACATTCGTTTTCAGCGAGTAGCCTCCCCTCCTCTTGTATTTTCGTTGGAAAGCGATGTGCAGAGCTAGCCGAAGTGCCCACGCTTAGCTGCGGTTTTTGGTTTCCGACTCCGGTCGGGATAATTGTTTGAATAAGGCCACCGCACAATCTGGCTCAAACATCCACCGGACGTTTGCCCTCCCAAAACCCTTGCCCCAAGCTATGTTAATTGAAAACGAAGCGCAGTATGGAGCACAGAGAAAGAGCTTTACAGCAAAGCCAAAGAAGTGGGCATTGAGCACCGGAGCGAGATGAACAAAACCTTTTCGTTTCCCTTATATGAAACACGCTGATAAATGGTCATGCCCGCTCGGCATGACCATTTTTTTATATAGGCATGTACCTTTGCAAGCTAAAACAAAAGCTTGATGAAAGCATTAGGTATAATCCCCTCCCGTTATCAAAGTTCGCGCTTGCCGGGCAAACCCCTGGCAGATATTATGGGCAAGCCTATGATCCAACATGTATACGAACGCGCCAGTGAAGCCTTTGAATGCCTGGTGGCTACGGATGATCAACGGATCTTTGAGGCGGTACAAGCATTTGGCGGGCAGGTGATTATGACGAGCTCTGCCCATACAACAGGCACCAACCGCTGCCTGGAGGCCTATGAAAAGTACTCTGCAGAAAAAAAGGCTTCGTATGATGTAGTGGTAAACATCCAGGGAGACGAGCCCCTTATACAGGCCGCTCAGTTAAGAGAATTACTCCATTGTTTTACGCATCCTGGCACGGCACTGGCAACCCTCGCCATTGAAGTAAGAGAAGCAAAAGAACTATATGGCGACAGCGATTGCTTTTTAGTGCTTGACGACCAGCAAAATGCGCTGTATTTCAGCAGAGCCGTAATCCCTCCCGTAAGGGGGGTGCCCAAGGAAAACTGGATTGAGCACCATACGTATTACCGGCACCTGGGTTTGTACGGATACACCCCTGAGGCCTTAACGCGCTTTGCCCGTATGGAACAGAGCTCTCTGGAGAAAGCAGAATCGTTGGAACAGAACCGGTGGCTGCAAAGCGGACGAAAAATAAAAGTGGGCATTACAGCTTATGAAAGCATTTCGGTAGATACAGCCGAAGACCTGGAAAAGGCGCGGATGCTATTTAAAGAGAAAAAAGGAGCCTAAACATGACAAAGACTCAGGTGCACGTGCTTCTGGAGGAGAAAGCGGCTCTGTACAACCAACCGGACTTTATTCTTCACGACCCCATTAGTATCCCCCACGGGTTTTCCAAAAAGCAGGATATAGAGATAAGCGGTTTTTTTGCGGCCACCCTGGCCTGGGGACAACGGGTAACTATTCTCAAAAACTGCCGCAAATTAATGGAGGGGATGGAGCAGGCCCCTTTTGATTTTGTACGCAACCACAAGCCACAGGACCTGCAACGCTTCAAAGGGTTTGTGCACCGTACCTTTAACTATGATGACCTGGTTTTTCTGCTCACCGCCCTGCAGGAGCTGTACAAACAGTACGATAGCCTGGAAATGCTGTTCTCAGGAGCAGCCGATGCACCCAATTATAAGGAAGGGCTGCACCGCTTCCGGAAACAGCTTTTCGGCACCCCCCATTTGCCGCGCAGTGAAAAGCACATCTCGGACCCACATAAAAACTCGGCTTGCAAGCGGCTGAATATGTACCTGCGCTGGATGGTACGCAGGGATGAGAAAGGTGTTGATTTCGGGATATGGAAGAAGCTTTCCCCGGCAAAGCTTTCCTGCCCGCTGGATGTACACACGGGAAATGTAGCGCGTGCTCTCGGCCTCATCCAACGCAGGCAAAACGACTGGAAAACGGTAGAAGAACTGGACACAACGCTGCGCCAATTTGATGAAAAAGACCCTGTAAAGTATGATTTTGCCCTTTTTGGCTTAGGTGTTTTTGAAGGCGTCAAGCCTCTGCAGCGATAGCCGCAATCTCATGCGACTCAATGGTGAAATGGCCTTTTTCCTGCCGGGCGGCCAGCTTGTGCATGGCCTGGGCAATGTCTTTGGCAGCAATGCCTTTGTACTTTTTTGGGATAAACACATTCAAAGCTTGGGCTACTATTTTCCCCACCTTCTCGCCAAAGCGGAACTCTTTTCGGCTGCCCAATATCAAAGAAGGCCTTAAGATGTAAAGACGCTGAGGGTTGAGCTTTTTGAGCTCTTTTTCCATATTTCCCTTGATGCGGTTGTAAAAGATCTTGCTATTGGCGTTAGCTCCAAGCGCGCTGATCACAAGCACTTTTTCCATTCCCCTCTGAAGTGCCCATTGCGTGGCTTGTACCGGAATACCGAGGTCGATCTTTTTGTACTGGTTCAGATCAGGGGTTTTACTGCGTGTAGTCCCGATGCAAATGAACATTTCATCGGCTCCTTCTTTATCCCGGTAAAAATCTGTCGAAGTAAGATCTCCCAACTCCTGTTCCAGCTTGGGGTGGGTTACTTCGAGCGGATTACGTGCAAAAACCAGCACCTTTTCGTAGGCTTTATCCTTTAAAAGCAGCTGTAGCAATTCTCCACCAACCAAGCCGCTTGCGCCTAATATCAATGCACGTTTTGCCATACTATTCCTCGTTAAGGTCTATCACCTTAAACTGCCAGCCATTCTCTACCTTATAGGTTTTTCTACTAAAGAGATACAATAAATAACCCGTACCTACTAAAGCACCTCCCGTTATGATCTGCCCGGGATACAGTAAAGGGCGATCTTCGTTTATAGCACGATTAAAAAGCGCAATTCCGGTAAAGAATATGCCTCCTACCCCCAGGGTGTATCCTCCTGTTTTCATTAAGGAGCTGTATGTCCGCATCGCCTCTATCTCCGAGATCGGGTAAGATACTCTACCCAAGGTAATGCTTTTGGTTGAAATGTTGCTGATCCTCCCTTCGATCCATTTACCTCCCTCGTATGTTTTTATCCGGATAGGGTCGCTTATGCCCAGCCGCTTGTAAGGGGTATTTCCTTTTTTAACGAGGTAGATATACTGTTGTGCTTTACCCGACAGGGAAACTGCCAGGCATATAAATAAAAACAGCTGCGTTAGTTGTTTCATGATTTAGAGGACTTATCCCTGGGTTTATAATGATACTGTATGTTCTTTTGTTCGCTATAGTATTTCTTCCATTCTTCTTTTTCCTGCGGGGCAGGTAAGGGCTTGTTTGCTCCCTCTTCTCTTTCCCAGCTGTAGCTTTTTCTCTGTGGCCCTACATGGCGGTAGACTATGGCTAAGGCAAAACCTACCAGCCCTCCGCTCAAATGGGCTTCGTGGGAAACCTGTTCATCTATAGGCAAAACACCCCAAACCAGGCTGCCGTAAAGAAAAATTACCAGGAACGAAAGGGCCATAAGGTTTGGTTGCCTGCGGAGTATTCCGCTTAACAGGATAAAGCCTGCCAGCGCATAAATAAGGCCAGAAGCGCCAATATGGTAACTGGGCCGGGCAAAAAGCCAAACCAGTAAGCCGCTCCCCAACCACGCATACAACACTACCCGGTAGGCCTTTTGGGGATAAAAATAAAAGAGCCCCGTACCGAGCACCAGTATGGGCAGCGTATTGTTGCCCAGATGCCCCAGGCTGCCGTGGATCAAGGGGCTGAAAAGGATGCCCAGCAAGCCAAAGAAACTACGTGGAAAAATACCCAGTTTATAATATTTGAAGCTGCTGTTGGCATCGAGCCAAAACACCAGCCACAAAAGGCAAATAAACAGAAAGGCCGGTAGCAGTACATCCGGGCCAAAGCGCTTTTGACCGGCCTGTTCTACCTCCTTGTTAAATGACGACACCTTAATCATGGCCGTTAAAAATACTACTTTTAACTCCTCAAACAGATGGCATGTCACAACCTTTAGCGGAACGTTTGCGCCCCGTAAACTTTGACGATTTTATAGGGCAGGAAAGCCTTTTAGGAAGCAAGGGTAGTTTGCGCACCCTTATTGAAAAGGACATCATTCCTTCCCTGATCTTATGGGGACCTCCGGGAGTAGGAAAAACAACCCTTGCCAACCTGGTGGCCAAAACCACCGCTCGTCCGTTTTATACTTTAAGCGCCGTGAACAGCGGAGTAAAGGATGTACGGGAAGTAATTGAAAAAGCGGAAAAGCAAAATCTCTTTACGGAGGGAAAGCGCCCTATCCTGTTCATTGATGAAATACATCGTTTTAGTAAATCACAGCAAGACAGCCTGTTAGGAGCTGTGGAAAAAGGAACGATCGTGCTTATCGGGGCCACTACGGAAAACCCCAGCTTTGAAGTGATCCCCGCCTTGCTCTCGCGCTGCCAGCTGTATACGCTAAAGGCACTGGAAAAGGCTGACCTGGAAAAGATGATAAGCCGGGCCATGGAAAAAGACGAAGCACTCAGGGCCAAGGAAATAAAAGTCAAGGAAACAGAAGCGCTGTTGCGTTTTTCCGGTGGGGATGCCCGTAAACTTTTAAACACACTGGAGTTGGTGGCCAATCAATTGGATACGAGAGGCGAGATCACCAATGCCTTTGTAGAACAGTTGCTTAAAGAAAGGCCCGCGTTTTACGATAAAAACGGAGAGCAGCATTACGACATTATTTCGGCCTTTATCAAAAGCATACGCGGCAGCGACCCCAATGCCGCTGTATACTGGCTGGCACGTATGATCGAAGGAGGAGAAGACCCCAAATTCATAGCCCGGAGAATGGTTATTTCTGCCGCTGAAGACATAGGCCTGGCCAACCCTAACGCTTTGCTTCTGGCCAATGCTGCTTTTGATGCCGTGCAGAAGATCGGGTGGCCCGAAGGCCGGATCGTGCTTTCTGAATGTGTAGTGTACCTGGCCACTTCCCCCAAAAGCAACAGTGCCTATGAGGCCATAAACAAAGCACAGGCATTGGTAAAGAAAAGCGGAGACGCTCCCGTTCCCCTGCATTTGCGCAATGCACCTACCAAGCTGATGAAAGAGTTAGGATACGGTGCTGAATACAAATATGCCCATGCCCACAGCGGAAACTTTGTGGAACAGGAGTACTTACCGGAGGCTTTAAGCGGCACCGTATTGTACGAACCCGGAGCGCAAGAAAAAAAGGCCAGG
Organism: Owenweeksia sp.; assembly: GCA_028285465.1. Taxonomy (GTDB): domain Bacteria; phylum Bacteroidota; class Bacteroidia; order Flavobacteriales; family Schleiferiaceae; genus JANQPD01. The sequence continues at coordinate 34,833 of JANQPD010000040.1, forward strand.
CAGTTTTTGCAACTGCGCTGGCCCAAGTATAAGTATGGCGATTAGAAACTCTTTTCTAAAAACCGCTGAAAGTCTTTACAAAATTTAAGGTGGCATCGCCTGTAGTAATGGTAAGGTTAACCGCATTGTTACAGTCATTGGCGATAAAGTCAATAGAACCGCTGTTGTAGCGCACACTATCCCCGGAAAGAGTGAGGTCCAATATGCCGGAAACTACTCCGAACTGACAGGTCCGGTCATACAACAGAGATTCTGTAAAAACTACGCCAATACCATTATTGGTTCCTAACTCTTCCAGGTCGGAATCTCCGCCTACCCTGTAAATATCATCGTTGACATCTTGAAACGTGGAAAAACCGGCCACCCACTTTATGCCTTTATCGGAGTTAAGGCGGTAAGCGTTATCTACACTTAAGCCGGTAACTTTAAGGGTAAGGGAATCATTTCCCTGGTTTTGCAGTTCAATGTCCCCGGTAACCGGCACATCATCTACGGAAAAGTTAAGCAGAGAGGCGGAGATTTTTCCCCCTACCATCAAATAGCTGCCCGTTTCAACGGCTTTTACCATACCCTTTCTCAACTTACCATCGCTGCCGTAAGTGCCTGCCGTGGTAAAGTCTATCGTAATCGTGTCTTGATTTCCGGTTACTACAGCGCCATCAATGGTGGTAGAGTCTGTGTTTATGAAAGAGGAGTCCCTCCGCGCGAGGTCAATCTTGTTGTAGAGGTTGTTGGCAATTCCCTCTGCCTCTAGCAGGTATTCGCTCAGTTGCTGCTCCACGGAGCCTTCCCCGCCTAATAGTTCCTCTCCTTCGCAACTTACCAGGCCCAGGGCCAGGAAAAGAACGGTCCCTTTAAAAATACTTGTTTTCATGGTTTTGATTTTAAAATACAAGGTTTGTTTTTATTGGTTGTTGGCTTGCGGTTGTACCAAACGTACGCCTTCACTTTCTTCAGGAAGTTTGTTTTTACCCTTTCTTCCGTAAAAGGAAAGGTTTATACCGAACCTTAAATTGGTCGTCTTTAGATTTTCGTACATCACGGCATGCAATACGTTATCCGAGATCATATAAAGCTGTACAGGGCCCAGTTTTACCTCAAAACCAGCCCCCAGGTTGTTGGCCGTTCCATTGATGATCGAATAGCTTGCGGTAAACTGGAAAGCACGTGACAGGCGCGCCTGGTAATTTACGCTGTAATCGTGGAAGAAATCCTGGTTCCACTTACGCGCATGATACAAAAGACCAATGGCATGCTTATCGTTAAACTGATAGTTGGCCCCTACAAAAAAGCGGGTTACCAAGGGCCTGCTATACGATGCTCCATCTACCTCCTGGAAGTCAAAGGCCTCGGTAATGGAGTCCAGTATGTACTCTGTACCGCTCCCGGGATTTTCTTCTGAATAGTCCACTTCTATTCCGTTAAAGGTATACTCCCCCTTACTTACGTAATCCCGGGTATTGCTGGACCAGTTAATGCTTCCGATATCCAATACGCTAAGGCTGAAATTGAATTTGTCATTCAGCTCATAATATACCCCGATATCAAAGCCAATGCCTGTATTGGAAGGAAAGGTAGAAGCTAACAGGTCAAAATCATTTCCATCCGCAAAGCCCGAAATACCAGCCGTCCGAACTAAGATATCTGAGTTTACGGTAAAAGAAGTATCGTTTGTTCTGATCTCTGCCTTGATGCGGTTTACGTGGGCGTTTTGCTGGCCTATGATGTATTTCACCCTACCCCCGATCACCAGTTTATCATCCATCAGCTTATGCTGATAACCGATATAGGTATTGGTGCGCACCACTGTTTCAAAATCAAAGGTATTGAGGTTGAACTGCGTGCTCAATGCCGTATCTCCTCCCAGGTTTCCGCTGGTATTTCCGTCATTAAAAAAACGCAGGATATCAGCCGGGTAATCCATACGGTAATCTATGTTCTGGTAGGCACCCACCGTTAAGAAGCCTTTTCCCACTTTAAACCCAACGCCCAGAAGTTCATAGTTTTGGTTGATGCTAAGCTGGCTGTTGCCATCTAAAGACCGGATGAGCTTGTTCTTATTTTCCCTGAAATCTGTACCAGTCTCCAACAAGTCGATAAGGGCAAAGCCATTGTTGTGGTAGTGAAAGTGAAAGCCGGATAATACGGGGAGTCCCACCCAGATCTTAGTTTGCTGCGGCGTGGCCGGGTTTACATGCAAACTTTGAGGAATTGCGTTGAAATTGTAGAGCGTAAGATCGGATTGAGCACTGAGGCCACATCCGATAAACAAGCTCAACAAAAAGGGAAGTACTTTTTTCATTTTAAAGCCTGTTATAGTTCTACATTAAGTTTGGTGCGCACGCTAATGAGGGTTTGAAGGCTGTAATCGCTAAACAGCTTCACTTCATCCGTTCCCCCATTGGGTGTATTAAGCACCGCTCTCAGCCTGATGGCGTTCATCCTGGCGAGGTCTGCTACCTGGTCTTCCTCAAACTTTATATTGAAGTTCCGCTCCAAACGCTGGGTAACCCTTCCCTGGGCATCGGTAGGAGCCGGGTTTAAAATAGGGATATGCACGCCATTGATGCTGTCTCCCGTAAGCGAGTCCAGGAAAGAGACATTGAGATCCAGCTCAAAGGGAAATCCATTTTTATTTCTGAAGAACAAAGTTACGCTTTCAATCAGATCCTCATTGTCTGCGCTCACCAATTGCACATCTTCAATCACCTGTTCAAGTGCCATATTCTGTGCGCTAAACTCCAGGGGAATGTCTATTTCCATACCCATCTTTACCCGGGCATCTTTATCGATAAAGTTCAAAGCGCTGCTCTGGCCGGGATTGAGCAAAACGCTTCCGCTGTACAAGATCTGTTCGGGCAGATTGGCCAGAAACTCCACTATAGAAGAATTGTCGCGGTCCACCAGGATCTCACTGGTTACAGTTGTACCGGGCGTGGTAGCGCCCTGTATATTTTGCGGTTGAAAACCAAGGGGCTGCACTACATTTTCCGTACTCACACCATTAAATCTGGCGCCAATTTCCAGTGTCATACCCACATTGCTGGTAGAGATAAGCTTGATACGGGGATTTGTGAGCAGAAGGCCACTGGTAAACTCTTCCAAACCGGCAAAATCCAGGTCGAAACTTCCGTCTGGAATAGGAACCACCCTGTTTCCAAAAAAGCCATTGGCCGTATTGATAGACAGGCCCGAAAAGGCAACATCCACATTATAGATCTCTCCCCCCGTAGCTTGGGATGTATCATCCAGGCCTAGAAATACGCCCAGGTAGTTAAAGGTGGTGCCTCCATTGCTGAAGTCGAAGTTTAAACCGGATATGTCTATGGAGTCGGTATAGATGCCGGTACCGGCCGGTAAAGTAAGCAATTGGTCAAAGACATTTCCTCCAAGCGTAGCATTGGTCAGGCGTAGCCTGAAGTCAACTGCGTTATTAGGGGCATTGCCGGCATTCAGGGTATACTTGAGAAAGCCTTTTTCGAAGGTAGCGGAGCTAAGTTGTACGCCACCCAGCGTGCCCAGTCCTACATTTATTGCAAAAAAGGGCGCAGTAGTTTTTTCCAGCGAAAAACGGGTAGGCTCCTGATCGGGAATGTTGATGAAATCCAAAGCGGCAAATTCAAACAGGCTATCCTCGTAAAAGGCAATGCTTAAAGAGTTATCATTGGGATCTGCAATAATCGTAGAATCATCTTCCACGATATCGTTCAAAGAAAGACGCGCATTCACGACCGGCACCTGAAACTCCGGATTGAACGAAAGATCGTCCAGCATGTCAAAGTCTATTTTGTCACGCTTACACCCAAGAACGAGCATGGCGACTAGGCCGAAATACCCAATTTTTTTCACTTGTAAGATTTTGATTGGTGGTTTATTGC
>JANQPD010000050.1 GCA_028285465.1 Owenweeksia sp.
TGCTGCTTACCTGCGCAAGCAAAACTTTGAAGTAGAAACTTTCGGTTCTGCCGGCAAGGCCCTTGAACGCTTATCTGAAGAAGCTTTTGACCTTATCATTACCGATTACCGCATGCCTGGGATGGATGGCCTGGAACTCTTACAGCAGATGCCTGTAAAAAACGCGTCTACTCCTCTTATACTGCTCACCAGCTATGGAGATATTGGAATGGCCGTACGCAGTATGAAAGCCGGGGCAACAGACTACCTCACAAAGCCGGTAAACCCGGAAGAGCTGCTAGCTGTAATACACAACACTTTTGCACACAGAAGCGAAGTAAGTGTTCCTCAGCATGAAGAAAAGGAAACAAACCCGGCCACACCTTCTAAAGCGAGTGCGCAGGATTTTGTAGCAGGGAAAAGCCCGCAAACCAAACTGCTTTTAGAGCACTTAAGCCTGGTAGGTCCTACCAATATGAGTGTGCTTATACAAGGAGAAAGCGGCACGGGTAAGGAGTACATTGCCAAAAAGATCCACGAAAAAAGCAAACGCGGGGAGGCTCCATTTGTAGCGGTTGATTGTGGGGCTTTGAGCAAAGACCTGGCTGCAAGCGAACTGTTTGGTCACAAGAAAGGCAGCTTTACGGGTGCCTTGCACGACAAAACGGGGCAGTTTAAGCATGCCGATGGAGGCACTTTATTTCTTGATGAAATCGGCAACCTCAGCTATGAAGTACAGGTAAAACTCTTACGGGCCCTGCAGGAACAGGTGATCCGCCCGGTGGGAAGCACCGAAAGTGTGCGTGTGAATGTACGCCTGATAGCGGCCACGAATGAAAACCTGCGTGAGGCCATCAAAAAAGGAAACTTCAGGGAAGACCTTTACCACAGGCTTAATGAATTTAAACTGGAGGTTAGCCCCCTACGCAGCCGAACAGAAGAGATCCCCCAATTTGCCCGTCACTTCCTTGACCTTGCCAACAAAGAGCTGGAGAAAACACTGGAGGGTTTTACCGAAGCATGTATGCATGCCTTAGTAAGCTATAGCTGGCCGGGCAACCTCCGCGAACTTAAAAATGTAGTGAAGCGAGCCACCCTGCTCAGCGAAGGCCCGGAGGTGCAACTTAAAGCTTTGCCTGGAGAAGTGTTGCATCAACAAGCTATAATAACTCCTGCCGGGGGAAAAACCGATTTAAAAGAGCTGGAAAGCCAACTGGAACGTGAAAAAATTGTGGAAGTGCTCGAAAAGGTGCGGTACAACAAATCAAAAGCGGCCAAATTGCTCAACATAGATCGTAAAACGCTCTACAACAAATTGAAGCTTTACGGATTGGACGTATAGTCTATTCCCATTTCCAAAGCCAGGTGGGAAAAAAGTATTTGCGATCCCTCTTCAAATTTCTTCAGCCGGGTTACGACCTCTGTTTTTTGCATCCCGTTTTTTTCTATGCCCTCCAGGTGCTTTAATTCACCTACCAGCCTTGTGGCTTTTAACTGCCCGTACGTATTGGCCAGTTTATGTGCTTCTGCCTGCAATGCCTGGTATTCTTCCCGGCCAACTGCTTCCTTCATTTTCTCTATACTTTCTCTGGCGCTTTCTATGAAAGAAAGCACAAAATCCTTTACCAGCTCTTCGTCACCGGAGGCAAAAGCCCTGAAATTTCCCAGGTCATAGGCCCTGCTCCCATCCGGGTTAGGGAGCGCTTTATGGTATATAACCGCTTTGCCCAGGATTGCGCTTAGCTCTTTTTCACGAAAGGGCTTCAATAAAACGGCATCCACTTTTTCCAGGCTTGGGTGCGCCTGTTGCTTTACCAATGCATTAGCGGTGCAAAGCGCTACAAAACTGTTCTTTGAAGCACTACCTGATCTGCGGATCTCTTCGATTACTTCGTAACCGCTTATACCCGGCATTTGCAGGTCTGCCAAGATGAAATCATAACGGGTACGGCAGGCATGCGCTATGCCCTCCTTGCCTGCATAGCAATGTGTAGCTTCTATCCCTTCTTTCTTGAAATAGTCTGTAAGCAAAAGGTGATTCATCCTGTCGTCATCAATAAGCAATAGCCTTTTTCCCCTTAGCGGGAAGAATTCTTCTTCATGGGTAACGGCTTGCCCGTATTCGTCTTCTTCTGCCTTTGGGTATGCAATCTCAAACCAAAAAACCGAACCTTTTCCAGGTTCCGACTCCACTTGCAGTTTTGCCCCATGCAGGGCCAGTATGCGATTGCTTATGCTGAGCCCGAGCCCGGTGCCTCCAAATGTCCGGGTAATGCTGCTGTCCTCTTGTGAGAAGCCTTCAAAAATGCGCTGTATTTTTTCTTTGGCTATGCCCTTACCGGTGTCGTTTACGTAGAAGCGCAAAAGCCACTGGCCGAGGTGTTCTTCTCCTTCTATTCTTAGCAAAATACTGCCCCGGTCGGTGAATTTAACGGCATTGCTGAGCAGGTTAAGCAATACTTGCTTTAAACGCACCGGGTCGCCCTGCACACATACCTGCTCAAGAGATTTATTTGCTTTTACGGCAAGCACCAACTCTTTTTGCGCTGCCAAAGGCCTGATGCTCTCCAGGCTTTCCTCTGCAAGCCGCAAGGGGATAAAGCCTATGTTCTCCAACTTGAGCTTACCCGCCTCAATTTTGGAAAAGTCCAGGATATCGTTCACCAAAAGAAGTAAATGGTTGCTACTCTGCCGGATCAGGGCCAGTTTTTCTTTAGTCCCCTCTTCAGTTTCTCCTTTTTCCAGCTGCTCGGAAAAGCCAATGATGGCATTCAAAGGAGTACGTATCTCGTGGCTCATGCTTGCCAGAAAATCTTCTTTTGCCTTACCCAGTTCTTCTGCCTTTTGTTTGGCCTTCGCCAACTGATTCTGCAGCCTTCGTGCCTCGGCAATATCACGCACTACAAAAAAGATCAAAACCAAGGTGAGTATCCCCCCCACAGATGCCAGAAACACCACCCCCCTGAAACTGGCCCGGGCTTCTCCCGTAGCCTTCTCTTTCTGCATTTTGGTTTCAAATGCTTCTTTTTCACTGATACTACGCATAAGTTTGCGCAACCTATTTACGACAACCTGGTCTTTATTGATCAATGCAAGCTCCCGGTTGGTAAGCACTTTCAATTGATTGCTCCTATGCTGCTCCGCCTCCTCAATAGCTTGTTTTACGGATTGCAATAAAGTATCCACCCGCTCCTTATACACGGTATCATAGGTCACAATAGTCTGGGTGGTAATTGTATTGCCTGGCTTTTTGCCAAAAAGACGCTGAAAAAAGTTTGGTTTTTCGGTGGTATCCGGGATGCTCCTGGTTTCTATTGTTTTATTGGGTACCAAGAGCGTATCCAGGCCAAAGCCCTCTTCCTGCGCGGTAAGATATGTAAGCGGCTGCCTTTTTTCACTACTCCTTTCCGCAAGCTTATAGTTGATCAGGGCGTCAAAACTGTTCAGTTTTTCTCTAAAGAGCAAGCGCAATGTGTCCACCTGTGCACGGTAGCTCTTATTCGTGCTGCGCAAGGCCAGCGAATCGATATAAAGCTGCGCTTCCTGTGCTTTTAAAAAATACTCCCCGTAATCTTCATCGTTTAACGTAAGTGCATACGCCCGGCTGCTGGTTTCAAGGGCACTGAGGCGGGAGAATAGTTTTTCCGTAAGGGCTGCACTTTCCGGTACCGCACCTATTTCATCCAAAGCCGCGTCAAAGCGTTCATAACTGCGGTAGCTGAAATAGCTGATGCCTCCTAATACCAAAAAGGTGATCAATACAACTACCCATATTTTCGCCAGCAAAGACCTATTCTTCTTCATTCCAGTATTTTTGATACTTTCCTTCCGGATCGTATTGAGCGGCCTGCTTCTCTACATTGAAATACCTGTTTTTGCGCGGGTCGTGCCCGATGCCTGCCACGTAGGTCCAATTTCCGTAATTTGAGCAAACATCGTAATCGATCAACTGAGACTCAAACCACTGTGCCCCCAGGTACCAGTGTTGCTTCAAATCGTGTACCAGGTAAGAGGCCACATTCTGTCTGCCTCTATTGCTCATATACCCGGTGTGTAAAAGCTCTTTCATATTGGCATCTACAAAAGGTTGCCCGGTTTCTCCGAGGCGCCAATGCTCAAACTTCTCGCCAGGCTCGGGAAGAGCGCCCCGGTCTATTCGAAAAAAGCTTTTTCCCTCTTTTATTGCCGTAAAACGGAAAAAGTCGCGCCACAGTAGCTCAAAAAGGAGCCAGTAAGTTGAGCTGTTTGTTACCCGTTGCCGTTCATACTCCTTCACCTCCCAATATACGCTCACGGGGCTTATACAACCCAAGGCAAGCCAGGGCGAAAGCTTAGAGCTGTAATCTGCTCCCAGCAGACCGTTACGGGTTTCTTTATATGTTTTGAGGCTATCGTTTTGCCAAAAATACTGCTGAAGTCTTTTCCAGGCCGCTGCCTCTCCCCCTTCAAATGGATACACCGCTCTCGCATCCTGCCCGGGCTCTTCCCAGCCCAGTTCGCTCCAGGTGGGTAAGTAAAATGATTCTTCCCGCTCCGGGGAAACAATTTTCCCGGGCGTAGCTGCTTCTGTACCCACCACAGCTTGTTTTTCTGCTTTTTTGCGAAACTCTGTAAATACCCATGGGAGGTTGTTGATGGGAAAAGGCAGGCCTTCCATGTGGTAGAGGGTAGACTGCCAAAAAGACCGCGTGGGTATCCCGAGTTTTTCAACGGCCACTTCTACCTCTAACTCTTCTGGGGTGGCTTCCCGGCTAAAATAGACAGCATCGAGTGGAAAGCGTTTATGGATGGTATATATACTTTCCGCTGCGTTGCCCCTGCTTACCCACAGGGCACTGCTTTTTTCCTGTAATTGCCTGTCCAGGTCGGTAAGGCTCTCCCAGAGAAACCGCTTTCTAAAGGCACCGGTCTTGCTATGTCCTATGGTCAATGAGGTAAAAAAACGCGCTTCCAGGCAATAGAAGGGAATTACTTCATCGGCCTCCCGTAAGGCCGCAGCCAGCATGGGGTTATCCCTTAACCGCAGATCATTTCTTAACCAAACTAAGATCCTTTTCATTTTTCTTCGCTGTAAAGCCGTTTGTTTCTTCGACATTTTTCGCTGCAATACCTCACTTCCTGCCAATGCCTCGCCCATTTTTTGCGCCAATAGAAGGGTCGGTCGCAGACGGGGCAAACTTTAGAGGGCAGCTCACTCTTTTTCATATACACGCAACAATAAGCACCGGGCAAGGTTCTTAGGCCATACATTACGCTTAATCTTATCTATGTATACGCGTCTTTTACTGATCCTCGGAGATCAGCTTTTTCCTGAACATGCCCCTCTGCGGCCGGATGCACACAGTCTTTTTTTCATGGCCGAAGACAAGGGCCTGTGTACCCACTACACCTACCACAAGCATAAGCTGGTGCTCTTTTTAAGTGCGATGCGCAGCCACGCTGATCAATTGCGTACAGCTTTTCCTTTGGAATATTACACGCTAAACACGCAAAACCAGGCCTGGAGTTTTGAAGAAAAGCTTGAAAAAACACTGAATGAATATAAGGGTATTGAAAGCCTTTGCACTTATGAAATTGAAGATCGGTTTTTTGCAGAACGGATTGCGGCTTTTTGCCAAAAACACAAGCTGAAATTAGAGACTGTGCAAAGCCAGGGGTTCTTAAACAGCAGGGAATCCTTTGCAAATTACCTGGACAAGCACAAAAAGCCTTTTATGCAAAGCTTTTACAAGCAGCAAAGGCAACAACGGAATGTATTACTGGATAAACAGGGAGAAGCTTTACACGGCAAATGGAGTTTTGACGAAGAAAATCGTAAGAAACTCCCCCCGGGTCTACACATTCCCACACAACCCTCGTCCGGTCTTACCGCACACGACAAATCGGTGATAGAACTGGTCAACCAATTGTTTCCCGATCACCCCGGAGACCTGGAACACTTCAATTTCAGTACCACACGCAGGTCGGCACTAGCCCGGCTAAACCTTTTTCTCAAAGAGCGCTTTGAGAATTTCGGTCCTTATGAGGACGCCATAGATAAGAACCATAACTATCTTTTTCACAGTGTACTCTCTCCCTACATCAATATGGGGCTAATCACGGCTGAAGAGGTATTGAAAAAGGCACTGGAATACTTCGAGGAAAATGAAACCCACTATCCGAGTGTGGAGGGATTCGTACGGCAATTGATGGGGTGGCGCGAGTTTATGCGGGGCATCTACCACCATTTTGAACTGGAAAAGAACCACTTTAACCAAAACAGGAAAATGAAAGCCTGCTGGTATGAAGGAAATACGGGCATTCCTCCCCTGGATGATGCGATCAATAAAGCCCGGAAACATGCGTATACGCATCATATAGAGCGGCTTATGATCCTGGGAAACCTGATGCTCAGCTGTGGTTTGCACCCTAAGGAGGTGTATAAATGGTTCATGGAAATGTATGCGGATAGTGCAGATTGGGTAATGGCCCCTAACGTTTATGGCATGAGCCAATTTGCCGAAGGCGGCATTTTTGCTACCAAACCCTATATAAGCGGCAGCAATTACATCCTTAAGATGAGTAATTACAGCAAGGGCAATTGGTGCGATATTGTAGATGGTCTTTACTGGCGCTTTATTGCCGTCCATGAAGAGACCTTTGCAAAAAACCCGCGCATGGGTATGATGCTGGCTACTTTAAATCGCATGAATCCCGATAAAAAGAAGCACATTTTTGATGCGGCTGAAAACTGGATCGACCGTGTCAGCTATACTTAAAGCTCCGTGATGGGTACGCGCTCTTTCAGCAATTCGTTGGTGAAGGAACGCTGTAAGATGGCCTCGATGAGCTTATCTTCTTCATCCTCTTCGGGCTTGTAAGGTGTTTTCAAACTGATCTTGTTAAAATTCGCCACAATATTCCAGGCGAATGCCCTGAATCCACTGCGGTACTCACTGATCAGGTCGTAGCTGGTCATGCCGGTTTCCCGGTAAATCAGTTTGGAGAGGATCTGCCCTTCGCTATGTGTAAGTTTGCGCAGTTCATCTTCGAAGCGCTCTTCCAGGAATTCCTGGTACGCTTTGATAAGGCGTCTTTTTTTCCTTCTGCTGGTTTCTTTAGCCAGGGTAAGGTTAAGGCTATCCAGCTTATTGCCGGCAATAACGGCATAGGGATACACTTTGATCACCTTTCTCCTCAGTATATAATAACGCCTGCGGGCCTCATCCGTAGTAAAGGTAGGCTTATCAACCAACAGCACTTCATCCAGTATAATGATAGGAATGGTATCTCCTTCTACAATAATGGCTTCCAGTACTTTATGACTGGTTTTATCAGTATAGGAAATAAGCGAATCTTCCTTATTGGTGCTGCTGGATTGCACCTGGGCTACAAGCCAAAGGGGAGAAAAAGCAATAAGCGTTAAAAAAAACTTCATTTTGTCCTGTTCACCTTCCAACCGGAACCGCGCGGCAGCGCGGTATTCAGCGCTTTGCTGCCTGCTCCATGCTTTTTCAAAAGCTGTGCCAACACCAGGGCGCCTACTTCTTGTTCCTGCTCGTCGGAGGCCTCAAGCATTTGGGGTTCAAAGTGTTTCTTTACAAAATGTGTGTCAAAGTTGCCCGAAATAAAGGCGGGGTGCTCCATTACAAATTTGCCGAAATCAAGTGTGGTACGTACGCCCACAATGCGGTAATCTTCACAGGCGCGGATCATGCGCAAACGCGCCTCTTCCCTGTCTTTTCCATGTGTGATCAATTTGGAGATCATCGGGTCGTAATAAATGGGAATGTCCATGTCCTGCTCAAAACCGTCATCTACCCGGATGCCGGTGCCGTGCGGGCGCTGATAGACTTTCAGATGCCCGATATCAGGCACAAAATTTTCCATGGCGTTTTCGGCATACACGCGCACTTCAATGGAATGTCCGTGGATTTTCAGATCGTCTTGCGCAAAGCTGAGCTTTTCTCCGCGCGCTACCTTTATCTGTTCTTTCACCAGGTCTACCCCGGATATCATTTCGGTTACGGGGTGCTCAACCTGCAGGCGGGTGTTCATTTCCAGGAAAAAGAAATTCTTTTTTTCGTCCAGTATAAATTCAACGGTACCCGCCCCTATATAGCCACAGCTTTTGGCCACATCCAGAGCGGTTTGGCCCATCTGTTCCCGTATTTCCGGGGTGAGAATGGCAGAAGGCGCCTCTTCCACCACCTTCTGGTGCCTGCGCTGTACGCTACACTCCCGCTCAAAAAGGTGCACCCGGTTGCCGTGTTTATCGCACAACACCTGGATCTCTATATGACGCGGGGAGGCTACGTATTTCTCGATGAACACGGAACCATCGCCAAATGCGGAAGTAGCTTCCGAAACAGCGAGCTGCATCTGTTCTTCAAAGTCTTCCACCTGTTCTACAATGCGCATGCCTTTTCCCCCTCCTCCTGCTGAGGCTTTGATGAGAATTGGAAACCCGATCTCCTCACTTATCGCTTTTGCCTCCTCCACATCCTGAATGGCTCCTTCCGTACCGGGCACCAGGGGGATGTCATATTGCCGCACGGCTTCTTTGGCGGATAACTTATCGCCCATAATGCGTATGGACTCCGCGGTAGGGCCAATGAAAACGAGCCCGGCCTCTTCTACCTTTTTTGCAAAAGCTGCGCTTTCGGAGAGAAAACCGTAGCCCGGATGAATGCCGTCTACCTTATACTGCTTGCATACCTCTATGATCTTATCGCCCAGCAGGTAGCTCTCAGCAGCGGCCGGAGGCCCGAGTAAAACCGCTTCATCTGCGTATTTTACATGGGGTGCATTACGGTCCACTTCGGAATAGATTGCTACCGTTCTTATGCCCATTTCACGGGCCGACTTCATGATCCTCAAGGCTATTTCGCCCCGGTTGGCTACTAAAATTTTTTGCATGTGCTCGGTTTACTCTGAGTGAGCGAATATAGCGTTTGAAATCAACCCCACTTTCCCGGAATTAAACAAATATGCCCAAAAAAGCTTGACACGAACTGCTTTCACATAAGCAAGGGTCTGCTAACTCTTCAACAAAAGTGCAAATCAAGGGAAGTTCAGCACATATGATTAGTTATCAACATTCTACAAGTCCAACATTATCTGAAGAAAAGTAGTTCGCTTCCTTTTTGAGACGTCTAATACTTCTCCGTTTTTTAACAAAATGGCACTGCGTCCTTTCTTAAAGTATTCTTTCACCTTATCCAGGTTAACCAAATGAGATTTATGAATGCGAAAGAAGCCTTTGTTCTCTAGTAAGTACTCATATTCTTTGAGGGGCTTGGTAGAAGTGATTTTTTCTTCTTCGGTTACTATAAAGGTATAAGTCCCATCTGATTCACATCTTATGATCTTGTCAATATCCATATATCGGATCTTATCAACAGATGGGATTGCTATTTTATCCGGCCTGGAAGAGGACCTGAGGTTCTTGAACAAAGCTTCTATATTACTAAGCTCATTTTTATGCTTATCAAACCGCTCAACAGCCGCAATGAGCTCAGTAGAATTTACTGGCTTCAGGATGTAATCTAAAGCACTCATTCTGATGGCCTGAATGGCATACTGATTATAAGCAGTAATAAAAATTGTTTTAAATGGCTTTTCTTCCAACCGTTCCAAAAGGTTAAAACCACTGCCTCCGGACAGCTCAATATCCAGGAAAACCAAATCGGGCTGTTTCTCAATAATTAATGTATGCCCTGTATCAACCGAGCCGGCTTCGCCCGCTACATAAACATGAGGGCAAAAGCTTTCAAGTATGCTTCTGATCACGCACCTTACTCTTTCTTCATCGTCAACGATTACAGCACTGATCATAGCGTTTAGTTAGGTATGCAAATTGTTACTTGAGTGCCCATAGGTAAACTCCTTTTATCTTCTAAATCTACTACAGTGACATGACACTCGGTATGCTCTGTTTTTTTGATCAACTCCAACCGCTCTCGGGTAATCGGTATCCCATACGATTGTCTTTTTTCTTGACTTTCCGCCTGGATCAGCATGGACTCTTTTCTTCCAATGCCATTATCTGTGATGATGCAGTAAAGGCTATCGGATTTGTCGATAAACTCTACCAGAATGGTACCTTTTCCTTGCTTATGCGCTATTCCATGTACAATAGCGTTTTCTACGAAAGGCTGGATCAACAGGGGAGGGACCTTACATTGATGTAAGTCGATAACAGGGTCGACCTCTATTTGAAAATCGAGCTTTTCACAGAGACGTAATTTCTCAAGACTTAAGTAAAGTTTTAAGGTCTCAAGCTCAGTATAAAGCGATATTTTTGAATGCCTGGAGTTCTCTAATACACTACGGGTTAACCTGGCAAACTGGGAGAGGTAATCATTGGCTACGATGGGTTCATTTTGAAGAATGAATTGCTGAATAGACCCTAATATGTTGAAGGTAAAATGAGGGTTCATCTGAGCCCGCAGGGCTTTGAGCTCCGCTTGAATGCTTCGCTTTTGAAAATCAGCCTTTTCCTTTATTCTATTTTCTCTTTTCTTGATTATGATGAGTACAATAGATAATCCTCCTAACACTTCAATACCAACAAACCACCATCTGAGCCAGAATGGAGGGAGTATGGTAAAATGTATAGTAGCAGGATGGCTCCATACTTTATCCTCGTTAGCCGCTTTTATTTTAAAGGCATATGCTCCGGGAGATAAGGAAGCATAGCTTACTCCTGTGTTCTGAGTAAATTTCCAATGGTCATCCAGGCCTTCCAGCTGGTATTGATAGGTTAAATTACCTTCAGCTTTATACGCAATTCCTACATAATCAAAACGGATTTGATTTTGATTGTGTTTCAGAACAAAATCATTGATGCAGCACGTATCGCGATCATTGATTTTAACACTTCTTACAATCATTCTAGGGGGTGTTGAATTGTTACAAATAGAGTTTTTCTTCAATTTGAAAAGCCCCTTTAAAGTCCCTATCCATACCGCATTTCTGCTTGCCTGTACTTTTGTGATGTGCTTAGAAAGCAAGCCGTGAGTTGTAGTAAAATGAGCTATTTCAATTGCCTTCCCTTGCCGTAACCTGATCCTGTTCAACCCATCATTCGTTCCTGCCCAAATTATATCCTCTCCATCAACACAAATAGAATTCACCAAATTATTGCTCAAGCCTTCTTTTATTCCAATGGAAATAGCGGTATCCCCGTTCCAAACAATAATACCATATCCCCTGCTCGCTAAAAGGATTGTGCCGTCACCTAATTGATCAATATCATCAATTCTTGCATTTAGCAAAGGGTGTCGATCTGCCAATGAAACGAGTTCGTTGTTCCTCACTGTACAAAGCCCTTCCAGTGTAGATAAATAAAGAGTTCCTCCTACAGAGCTATGTGAAGCATCTACTACTGTTCTAGTTAATGAGGTTGTATCGTTGCCCCGAACTAAATACGAGGGATTGATTATCCTTTCCAGCGCATTATGCTTAAAGCAATACATCCCGTTATTAGTGCCTATCCAAAATCCACCTGACGCATCTGGTTCAAGCAATTTAATGTTAAAATTCACTATACGATCAGGGTAACACACGTTTCTAGTGGTGTTGATATGCTCAACAATTTTTGAGCTCTCCTTTTTAAGGATTTTATCCGCCTTTGGTTTAGTTATCAATTTATTATCCTTCTCAATAAACACCAAAGGATTATAAGCACCTTTGTGAAGCGGGTTTTCAAACAGATCGACCTGCTTTACTCTTCCTCCCTTCGTCAACTCCCATACGCTGCCATCAGCGTAGCTTACAAACGCATTTCCCCGCTCCGGGAGCAAAATATCTTTTATCTCTTTGTCCGGGAGCTTATTCTTATGCAACGGCATTATGGCCGTACCTGGTGGTTTGTAAAAAACCCCCTCGCCTAAAGTCGTAAACCACTTTCCGCCTTCCCTATCTTCAGTGATATGCGAGACAGATTGCCCGGCCAGGATTTCTTCCAAGACCATTGTAGAATCGGCAAAACTGTATTGCCGTGCCCCCCCTTCTACAAAACCCACCCAAAAGGATCCTTTAGCATCTTCGTAAATGCTATTTATTGTAAAATTATTTGATGTTAACTTTCTTTCTAAAGCTTTGTGTTTAAGAAAAAATACGTTTGTACCATCTGAAACATACAGGTTGTTTTTACCTATTGCAAGCCTTGGGCAAATCGGTTTTTTCAATTTTGCTTCAAGAGAATGTGCATTTCCTAAAAAAAGATATTCGTTTTTTGGAAGTGTATTTGGCTTAAAGATCTCTCCATACAGCAAGTAGTCGTTGGCTGTTTTGGAGATCGTAAGCAGTTTTCCGGATTGAATGATTTCTGCAGTTCCGGTAGAATCAATTTTGTAGTAGCCTTGGGAGGAAGTACCAACCTGGATATTGCCTTGGTTTATAGACATCGAGGTTTTGATATCCCTTTTGAGTTTTAATTGTCTGATGCTTTCATTGAATGGAAAAGGGTGAATGGTATTGTTCTCGAAATAGCAGAGCAAAGAGGCATAACTTAACATCCATATCCTGCCTTTACTGTCTTCATAACACAGAAACACCGTATTATCTGCTAAACCGTCTACGGTGGTGAAGTTTTCAAATGCATAACCATTAAACCGGCTTACGCCCCGGTCTGTTGAAAACCATAAGTAACCCTTACTGTCTTCCATCACGTGATAGATCTCGTTGCTGGGTAAGCCATCGTGTATCGTGTAGTTTCTATACTCTGATTCTTGTGCTGATAGGAAGCACCTAATCAGCATCAAGATTCCTAAAAGTGTAGATTTAGAGTCAGGCAAAATAGCGTTTTTTGTAAGAAATAAAGGTAGCTATTAAAGCCATTTCCAATAGTAGATGGTTTTACCAGGACCTCGATTTCTTTTCATCTCTTTTTTTGTGCCGCTAATTCGTGCTTTTGGCCCGGCTATAAAACGCTTAATCAATTCTTTTTCCAGCCCCTATATCTCGCCTACTTTCGGGAGGGTAATGACTATATCTCTTTATCTCAAAATCTAAAATTACACGTCATGAAAAAAGCAATCTTTATCGTATGCCTTTCCTTTACAGCAGGAACGGCCTTTTCCCAGTTCTACCCATCCAATACGGGTGACAACCTTACCACCATTGGCGCTGATCATTCTTTCAGAAATGTGGGCATTGGTGTGGACGACCCCGGTATTTTGAGGCAGTTGCATATTTACAGGAACATTGATATGCTTACTCTGGGGTTTCCGTTCACAATAGAAGGTGAAACGGTTGGTATGAGACTTCAAAGCGAGTACAGCAACCTTGATATTGGCGGTGAAAACCCTATAGTGGGAGACGTAAGCTCCATATGGGACAATATGATAGACTACAGAGGGTTTCACCTGTTTGACCGAAATGAAGGAATACGGAGGTTTTCCATTCTCAATGAGAGCGGTTTTACCGGCATCAACACCTGGCAACCACAAGGCCGGCTTGATGTAAACAGCGGGGAAGAAGGCTATACCGATGCTCTTTATGTAAGGGCTCATGCTTCCTCCCCACACCAGGGAGGTATCATGCATCACCAACAAGCAGAATACGCCTGGCAGGAAGTGGCCCAGGCAACGGATAATGATAATAACTCCAGCCTCCGGTTTCACTTCACATACAGAGAAACCCCGGGGGAACTTGTGAAGCAAAATGTGTTATTGCTGCACTCTACCGGGAGAGTCGGCATTATGAACAATAGCCCGCAGTATGAACTGGATGTTGCCGGTACCATACGTGCCTGCGAAGTACTGGTGAATTTAAACGGAGGCTGGTGCGACTATGTGTTTGATGAAAAGTACAAACTAACTCCTATAGAAGAGGTAGAAAAGTTTATCAAAGAAAACCGCCACCTCCCTGATGTTCCTGCTGAGCGCGAGGTAATGGAAAAAGGCATTAATGTGGGAGAAATGGACGCCATCCTCCTAAAAAAGATTGAAGAGCTCACTTTATATGTTATTGATCAGAATAAGAAAATTAAGAGTCTAACACAGCAGATAAAAGAATCACAAGAGGAAAACATATCTGTAAAAAGACAATTGGAGGCAATCTCTCAAATAGGAATCAAATAAACAGAAAACTCATGTATTCTAAACTGATTATAAAATTAAAATCTGTATGGGTCTTGTTGCTGTTTTTGACGGCAAACAAGACCCATGCACAAACCAACCTAGTGCCTAACGGCGGGTTTGAAGCTTTAACCTCTTGTCAGCTTAATGTCCAAGTCGCTTATGACAATTCTCCAAACTGGGAAAAGCCAGTTGGAAGTACCGCCACTCCAGATGTATTCCAAAAAGAATGTGCTAACATCACTTGTGATTTTAACGACACAAAGTGTGTTGGTGAAGACCAGGCGAGCGAAACTAGAGCTCCTGGTTTTGATCCTTCAGAAGGTTGGAAATTTGGTGGTATAATACTTTACTCTTCACGGGAATTATACCGTGAGTATATGAGTGTAAAATTAGCTGCTCCACTAAAAAAAGGCAAGTGTTATCGTTTTTCATTTAAAATAAGAAATGCACGATCGATGGTGCCTTATAACTACATTTCACCTACTAATAGACCTTACAACATTTATCGCCAATACTACTCAAATAATATGGGGGCATACTTTTCAAAAAACAAGCCCGCTCAGCAAAATGGCAATGATCTGATTAATGCCAATCCTCAGGTAAATATCTCCACCCTTATTACAGCCAATGCGGTTTGGGAAGAGTATGTATTCTATTTATGTGCAGATGGCGGGGAGGAGTGGTTAACTATGGGTAATTTCTTTTCAGATATTAATACACTTATTTCTGGCTATAACAGCAAGGATTGCGGTTGGGGACCAAATGCTTACTACTGTTTGGATGAGATAACCTTGTATGAATTAAGTGATTATCACAAGCTTATTGAAAACACTACTTACTCTAGTGGGACAACGAAAGTGATTCAGTACAGTCAAACCATTACCGCCGGATTTAGTGTAGATCCATTTCAAACCAATGGCAATGTAGAGGTCCAGAGCGGTGCTGATATTACTTACAAAGCTATGGAAGGAATAAATCTAAAACCAGGTTTTAGTGCAAGAAGTAAGTTCCATGCATACATAGACCCAAGCACTCCTTGCGGTGCAGATTGTGACATTCTAGGAAAAAAAGCGCTAAATCTTGATGTTGTTGGTAATGAGACAATAGAAAATGAATCGGTTATTCAGGTATACCCAAACCCCTCAGATGGTATGTTTGAGTTTAAGGGTATGAGAAATAGCCTCATTATCATTACCAATATCTCTGGAAAGCTTATAGAAAAGATCAAAGTGAATGAAGATAATGACTTATTGAAAATAGATCTTACGGATTATCCTAATGGAATTTATCTTTTGACAGCAGAAAATGGAGATGGTATTTTCCAGGTCAAATTGATAAAACAATAAGTTAGCGTGGCATTTTATTGAAGGCACAACTTAAGAATTAACCAAGGAATTACTCATATTTTGTTTGAGTGGCCTAGAAATGCCGTTCGTCAATAAGATCATAAAAAGATAATCCCTGCTACCATCTCTATAGCTTCCTTTTCCCACTTTAAAGTAGGAAAAGGAAGTTTTTTAAAGCCTTGTGTAAAGGGAGCGGATTCCCTTTAGCCACTAAAAAATGTGCTATAAAGAGTTTAGCACTCACCGAAACAACGCCTTCTCATTGAAACATGCCAATTGGTTAGCTTAGCATAAAGTACATGTAAAATGATCGAATCTATCTGTGAGGAAGAAAACTACAACACCATACAGGCGGGATGCTGTGCCGCTAAACCTTACTAAACACATACACAGGAAAAAGGAACGCCTCAATACATACTGCATCTCAACATAGCTACTTCTGGTAACAGAAGCAGACTGGAAATGGAAAATAAAGTTAGACTAAAAGGCCTTGCGCAAAAGCATATTTAGTGGTTTTGCGGCTAAGTAATATTCCATAAGACGGTCCGGTAACTCTTCATTCAACACTAGTGAGGCATCCAGTTCAGCGGTATAGTAAAACTGCTTATTGGCTATTAAGGGTTCTTTTTCTGCTACTTTCTGTATGTTCTTAGACAGGCGCTTGTGTTGTTCTCCCTGTATTTTGCCAAATTTTTCCGTAAATGCCTTATCGGTATAAACGTTTTGAAAGGTTTTAAGATCGGAAGCAATGTGCGCTCTCAATTGATCCAATACCGGTGTTGTTGTCCTATAAGCACCGCCAAAAATGCGGATAGCCCTATGCGACAATTCAAAGTAAAAGCCGGGGTAAGCTTTATCCTTACGCCCATACTTAGAAATATTGGCGCTTACATTGGTTTTATAAGGTGTTTTGTCTTTTGAGAACCGAATGTCTTTGTTGATCCTGAAAATGGCGTCTTTGCCTGTGATCTCCGCTTCAGGCTCATGTTTCTGTATCCGGGTGATCATTTCATCCACAAATTCGGCAAAAGGCGCTTTTACTTCTTTCTCATACGTTTTACGGTTTTGATCAAACCATTCTTTACGGTTGTTTTTTTCCAGTTGCTTAAAAAAAGCTATAAACTCCTGATTGAAATAGGGCATACTTGTCTTTTGGTTCAGGAGTGTACACACTCCTGTATTTTTTTAGTTAAAAATTTTTGTTCTAAGGGGGAAACCGAACACTGGAGCGCTTTCCCAAAAGCTTCCTTGGCTTCTTTATTTTTTTGGACGCGTTTGAGCAGGTCTCCTTCTGTG
This sequence comes from Owenweeksia sp., assembly GCA_028285465.1. Lineage (GTDB taxonomy): Bacteria > Bacteroidota > Bacteroidia > Flavobacteriales > Schleiferiaceae > JANQPD01. The sequence goes on from JANQPD010000050.1 coordinate 16,691, forward strand.
GCGTATAGTAAATAATGCTGTTGCAATGCCGGGTGCTGCTTTAACTGTTCGAGCTTATGGAATGCGGCATCCGGGCCCTCCAGGTAGCTTTGAGCCACCAGCAGGTTCAGCGCCGTTATAGGTGAAGGAATAAGCTTTTCCAATTGCCGGTACAGGAAAACAATCGTTTTCCAGTCCGTATCCTCGAAAGTAGGGGCTGCACAATGTACCGAGGCTATAATAGCTTCTATGTGGTATCGGCTCAAACGGTTTTGGGCAGTAGCGGCATTGAGGTAATAGAACCCTTCTTCAATAAAAAAGCGGTTCCATAAGCTCCTGTCCTGTTCCGCCAAAGTAATAAGGTCGCCTTTGCCCGATATCCTGGAAGGAAAGCGGGCCAGGTTAAAAAACATCATGGCCAGTAAAGCCCGGGTCTCACCCTGCAAGGCTACTTCTTTTTTTAACAGCAGCTTTGCCAGGCGTATAGCTTCGTAACACAAATCGTGATCAATGATTTCTTTAGCCCGGGTAGTTTTATAGCCTTCATTAAAAATAAGATACAATATGGTGTGTACCACCCCCAAGCGTTTCTCGTAGCCTTTTAACAAGGGGCTTTGCAACATGTTTTTCATGTCTTTGAGCTGATTTTTGCTGCGCTGCAAAGCTTTCTTTACAGCCTCGCGCTTAAGCAACATACCTTGCGCAATCTCTACCACGCCAAAACCACACAACACATTAAGCGTGAGCATAACCTGGTTTTTAGCAGACAATTGCGGATTACAACACAAGAGCAAAAGCCTCAATTGGCTGTCTTCTCCCCCTTGCTCAAAACGGTTGTTTATTTCAAACTCCATTTTTGAATCCAGCTTTGTTGCAAAAACAGAGGGTTGGTAAAGCGACACCTGACTTTCACGCTTAAAAGCATTTATGGCTTTGTTTTTAGCAACCTTCATTAACCAGGCACCAGGGTTGTCCGGGATGCCTTTGAAGCGCCACCGTGTAAGTGCTTCTATGAAGGTGTCGTGTACGATATCCTGGATACGATCTAAATGCTGTAAACCGAATACCCGGCACAACACGGCTAGCATCTTTCCTGAATTTTCCCGGAAAAGATGATCCGTAACCCGATTGATATCTTTCAAGTTGTGGCTCAAGCTTTACGCCCCTGTTTGTATGATTTCGCGAATTTCGAGCGTAGCACCGATTTCCAAGGATGGACAACCCTGGGCTATTTTACTCGCCGCTTCCAAAGAATCAGCAGCGAGAAAATAATAGCCGCTAATGCCTTCTTTCAATTCAATATAAGGCCCATCTGTTACCAGCTTACCCGCCGCTTTAATGTGCTTTCCTTGTGGTGAAAGCGGGTTACCCCCTTTAAAACTCCCGTTAGCTACCAGCTGTTCTACCCATTTTACGTGTTTTTCAATATCTCTTTGTACTTCTTCGGGAGTCATGTTGCCATACGCACCCAGGTCTTCCCTGATTAACATTAAATACTCTTTCATTTTTTTATGATTTAAATTAAAAGCTTACCCATAAGACAAACACAACAATGGAAAGGGGACAATTTTCCCGTTTTTAGTTATCCGGGCAATAGCACGGGTGTCAACAGCAGCTCTAAAAGCTGTTATGAAACAAATTATACCGTGTTACAATAAGCTACCTTCATTACGCGGTTCGTAAAACAAAGCTTCATAATTATGAAAAAACGATCGCTTATTGCCCTTTGTTGGTGTTTTAATTGCCGGGTAGTCCGTTGATGGAAAAGGGAGGAGTTAGCCAGGACCATCTCGATAGGCCGCCCATCCTTCAAAAGCATACAGCCTGGCCAGGCTCAAACATGATGCAAGCTTATTACTTCCCACTCTGTTGAAAAAAGTAAACGCACGGATACCCATGGGGATTCTCTTTTTTTCCCTTTTCTCATCCTCTAAATGGTTAGCTTAGCGACAGCAAAGTACGTGTAAAATGACCGAGTCCATCTGTGAGGAAGAAAACTACAACACCGTGTACAGGCGAGATGCTGAAAAGCTCAGGAATTACTTGTATTACCAGTGTAAAGACCTGGAACTGGCCGAAGACCTCACCCAGGAGGCCTTTATACGTTTGTGGAATAAGTGTAAAGAGGTGATTCTTGCCAAGGTAACCGGCTTCCTTTATACGGTGGCACGTAATCTCTTCCTGGACCAGACCCGCAAAGAGAAGCTTGTGCTTCGCTTCGTAAAAGGACAAACCCCTCCTATTGATAAGGAAGACCCCCATTACCTGCTGCGCACGGAAGAATTCCGCGCGCAAATAGAGCGCAGCATATCCAATTTGCCGGACGGCCAGCGGGAAGTTTTTTTGATGAACCGCATAGATAAACGCACCTACAAAGAAATTGCGGAGCTGTTGCAGATCAGCCAGACAGCCGTAGAAAAGCGAATGGGCAAGGCCTTGCTCAGGTTAAGGGACAACATAAAAGAATTCAAAACTTATAACATTTGAGGGGTTGGGTAAAGCAGTAGCCCAAGCGTTTTAATAGTATGAGTGACGAAACAAAAAACAACGAGCTTCTAGCTAAGTGGGTGGCCGGGGAATTGAGCCCTGAGGAAAGCAAGGAACTAATACGTACGCTTTCTTTAAAAGATCTTAAGGTGGTTCTGGAAGACATTGACACCTGGTTTGTAGAGACTTTCAACGCTGAAGAAAAGCTGGAGGAATTAAAGGAAAAGGTAGAGCGCCCTAGCAAAAAAGGGAAATTGATCTCTCTACCCACTATTTTGCGTTATGCCGCTGTAGTGCTTCTTGCCATTAGCATTTACTTTATAATAAACTACAGCCTGAACAGGAATGTAGTGCAGGTTGAGACAACCGCAGCGGAACAACTGGAATACTATTTACCTGACAGTTCTCTGGTGATCCTGAGCCCTTTGTCTTCTTTCTCGTTTGATGCTAAGGCATACATGAAAAACCGGGAAATTGATCTGAAGGGGCAGGCTTACTTTGAGGTGCGCAGGGGTGCCCTGTTCAGTGTACAATCTAAAAGTGGTGAGGTCAATGTATTGGGTACCCGGTTTGAGGTCAAAGAAACCGAACGGTCATACCGGGTAAACTGCTACGATGGAACGGTACAGGTGATGATTGCTCATGAAGGAACAATACTCAATGCCTTAGAAGGCCTGGAGTACCGCAACAACACCCGGCACACTTACGGGCTCATGCGAAACAACCCTAGCTGGATCACAGGATATAGCAGCTATGTCAAAGCTGATCTACGGGAAGTAGTAGCTGATCTAAACCGGTATTATAAAACGGAAATAGTCCTGCCGCAACAATATAAAGCGCTTAAGTTTACCGGAGCGTTTTCCCAGCATGATCTGAAGACCGCTCTGCGTGAAGTGTTTGGCCCTATGGGCATCATCTACACCTTGGAAAAAGATAATGCTGTAACTTTCGATTGATTTTTATCGAAATAGAGCATGCCTTCATATTGTAGCCGTAGGCTCATTTTGGCCTTTTGTTTTTTTCTTCTGTTAAGCAGCGGTACGGCTTATGCGCAAGAGAGCGAAAAAGTGTTGTTGTCTGAAGTTTTAGAACGCCTGGAACAGCGCCATCAGACACGTTTCTCTTACAGTCACACCCAATTACGCACACTTAGGGTGAAGGAGCCAGATACCTCTCTAACGCTCAACCAGGTACTTAACTACTTAAAGGGACAGTTGCCTTTCCTGGCTTATGATGCCCGCAATCCTAAAAACATTCTGATCATACCAGATCTGGCATCCGTTTCCTTATCCGTTCTGGATCAAAAAAACCGGTCTCCCCTCCCGGGCTTTTACATTAAATACGATACTCAGGCCCTCAGGTATGTTCCTTACCAGGGCGAAGCACATATGCTTAAAAACACTTCTCTTTCGGATTCCGTGTGGCTCAAAGCAGCTGGTTACCAGGCGGTGAAACTCTCGGTACAAGACGTGCTGGAGCAGGAAAACATCGTTTACCTCAAGCCCCTTAATGTTTTACTGGACGAAGTAGAGATAAAGGCTTATATAATCGAAGGAATCTCCACCAATTTGTCGAATCAAAGCATTGAAGTTGATATGACAGAATTGGGTTTAATAGCCGGGGAAAGTGAGGGGGATGTTTTTCAATTGCTTAGGGCTTTACCAGGAATACGTTCCCCCAATGGCAAACCCGGAAGTTTTAATTTAAGGGGTAACGTATTTTACCAAAACCTCATCTATTTTGATAATATACCGTTATATCACACCGGTCATTATTTTGGTACCTTGTCACCATATAACCCAAATATGGTGGAACATATTTCGGTTTATCGCAATAGCTTACCTGCCCATTGGGGTGGCCGTGCCGGGGGGCTTATCAATATTGTTACACAAAGCGAACATACCGACTCTTTGCAAGCCGGGGCCTTTGTCAATACCGTTTTCACAGGTGCCTATATCAAAACGCCCATCATTAAGGACAAACTCAGTATATCATTAGCAGCAAGAAATGATATTGGTATCGTTTCACCAAAACTAACAGAGTATTCCCGTTTAAACTTTCAAGGCAGCAGGCTAGATTTCAATGGGCTTGACAATAACAGCCTGTTGGACAAAGACGAAGTATCCTTAGCGGATGCAAATGGAAAAATAATCTACTCTATAAATAATAAACAACAATTATCCCTTAGCTTCCTGTACATCAATAATTTAATGCATCACCGACTCATTGAATCAGGTGAAAATGAAGTGCATGAAAATATTGCTTTTTTAAACAACTGGGGCAGCTCATTAGAGTGGGCTGCGCACTTCAACGATAAGTTGGATGTGCATAGCAGCTTAAGCATCTCTGACCTTAAAATAAATGAAACCCGAACGGATACTTTTATTAATACCAACCTCTTGAGCTCTTATAAATTTATAGAAAACGAAATTGCCAATGTCCGTTTTAACACCTTAGGAACGTACACCTTTACTCCCCGGACTAAAGTTACAGGGGGCTACGAAGCCACGTTTCATAGCATCTATCTCTTAGATATTGCCGAAAGCGACACGCGTGAAAGAGGCGTACGCGATGACACCAGCCTGGCATCTGTCCATTCCTTTCATTCCAGTTTAAAACAGTTCGTAGGGAAGCGGTGGATCTTAAAAATTGGCATGCGTTTAAACTACTATTCTATGGATAAAAAATGGTATAATGATCCGCGTATGTCCGTTAGTTATGCCTTGCTCCCCGATCTCAATTTAAAGCTAGCAGCCGGTAGATCTCATCAGTTTGTTAAGCAGTTTTTAGGGATGGACTTCAATGATTTTAGGGTAGAGAATCAATTTTGGATGCTTGCTGATGAAGAAATCCCTGTTTTGGAAAGCGATAAGGCTATGCTCGGAGCAACCTATACCCCTGGAAACTGGCTATTCGACTTTGAAATTTATGCACAAAGAATATCGGGAGTAAGCCGGAAATTCAGGAATAATCCGCTTGAGGTAGGAAACCAGAATACTTTGGGTTCAGATGTATTGGTAAAAAGAAAATGGAATCATTTTGAAAGCTGGATCAGTTATACCTTATCCCAGACCTCAACGGATTTCGGAGAATTTAACACTGCTTTTTTCGACCAAACCCATGTTTTAAGCCTGAATGTGTCTTTTCCATTCAAACGCTTCAAAGCAACAGCATCATGGACATATATGTCCGGTCTTCCCATTGATCCGGATCAAGTTGTAGATCTCCCGTATTCCAATAATTTTCCCGAGCAACATCAACTGGATCTCTCGGCTACGTACAGCTTCTTAAACCCCTCTTCTCATTGGAAAGGGATTATTGGCATTTCTATGCTCAATGTTTATGATCAGGAATTGGTTATCAATCAATTTATCGGATCACCAAGTTTTGAAAACTCGCTTAGACAAGGGCTTGGATTTACCCCTGGTATACAGCTCAGCCTGGCGTGGAAATAAAAGGATCCAACTTTGGGCCAGCCTATATCTTGTCTTACTACTCACAAAACACATTGTTTCTTTTGTGATAAGGGTTAAAAGCAATAAATACTTAAGCCAATCGGCATAGAAGGTTAGAGCTTTGCTTAAGCAATGTCATTCATTACGTATCTATTTTTCCAATATAGACCAACAGATCAGATACAAGATAGGAAAAAAGCCAGCACCCTTTTAATGCCATAAGATTTAACAAAATGCGTTTTTCACATTGGAGTTAACAGCGTCTTTTATTTGTGTTTTAAAAATCTATATCATACTCAACCTACGATTATTTAGATTATTGATTTAAAATCATTAAAACCTCCTAATACTCATCATAAACCATCTTTAAATAACAGTAACTTACTTTTGATTGAAAAAAAAGATAATATGTATATTCATATACAAACCCTATTTTGAGAGTATTTTATTTGCTTTTTTTACTGCTATTTTATACAAAAGGCATTGCCCACAAGGGGTTTATATTTGAGAATTTTAATGCTAAGAACGGGCTCCCTGGCGGACAGGTTTACCAGACCATACAAGATAAAGAAGGTTTTCTATGGTTTGCCACGGACAGGGGGGTAAGTCGTTATGACGGGCATCGCTTTATCTATTTTGGACCCGATGATGGATTGACGGATGAAGTAGTGTTTGGTTTTTTCCTGGGTAATGACGGACGGCTCTGGTTCAACACTTATCATGGAGGCCTGTGTTATTACGAAAAGGGAACGATCAGTGAGCCTGCCTTCAACAAACACCTAAAAGCCTTTATAAAAGAGCATGTTGACATTGTTATTGTTTCTTTTTTCGTAGATGAGGAGGAAAATGCATGGATAGGTTTTAATAACGGTACTTTACTAAAGGTCAATGCAAAAGGAGAAATAACGTTCAGATTAGCAGAATACGATCCATCCTTAAAGCGCAACTTTCTCCTTATCAAAACGGAAAGCAGGGAAAACCCCAACTGGATCTGTAGCAGGCGAGAGCCCTACAACCTGCCCGACACCATTGCCATACTCTCCCTGGCAGACTCCTCGTTGTCTTTTATACCCGTAGAACTAAAAAAGGAAAGCCATATCCGATTTTCGTCCAGGTCTGTTTTTTATCAGATAGACGATCAAAGCTTTTTGTTTGCTTTTGGTACAAATCTTTTAAAGGTGCGTAATGGGAAGGTTATACAACATCGCAAATTGCCCTATGATAAAGAAATTCTTTACGCTTTATTGATCGATCAAAAGGGAGACCTGTGGGTAGGTACACGAAAAGGAGTATACTGTTTTAAACATGCAGACCTCTCGCGTACACCTCTGTTGTACCTCGAGTCTCAGCAGATATCCTCCGTTTATCAGGATCATGAAGGTGGTTTTTGGTTTACCAGCCTTAACAATAACGGTGTTTTTTACCAACCGAATTTCGAAGTACACTCCTTACCAAATCATATGATGGGCGAGAATAATCTTAAACATTTGTGCGCTGGCTCCTATGGTGTGTATGGCGGTTCTATTGAAGATAATCTCCTGATCTTTCCACACGGAAACTTTGATGAGCTGATCATTATAAAGGATGCAAACTATGATCACTCAGACATTGTCAGCTGGCATGGAAAAGAAGTGATCAGCCGCACCACCCCTCAACTTTTGGCCTTCTCTGACTCAGTTCCGCATGTCGTAGATTTCAAATATGCCTACGCAAAGAGAAACGACTATAACATTCCCTTTGTATGGATACATACTTCCGACGCCTTTCAATTGATATCTACTAGGGATACCTCGGTAGTAAAAGAGCTGAACATGGATTGCATCACACAACGTGTCCGGTATGCTACTGCCAGCAAAGATGGCAACCTCATTTGGATAGGACACTCGCAAGGCCTGTGGATGTACGAAAGGGAAAAGCTAAGTAAGATGGGAAATACTTTTCCTGAGCTGGAGACTTCCATAACAGATCTGGACTTAGTTGATGACCAGTACCTGTTGATTACCACACGAGGAAAAGGCGTATTCCGGTACAACTACCGTTTACAAAAACTGAAGAAGCTTCACGGGATTCTTAACGCGTATTGCGATCAGACCTACATAGACAGTAAAAAACAGGCCTGGGTTACTTCTTTTTCGGGCGTTACACGTATAACAGCTATTGCTTCAGATGACCCGTGTTACGCACACTTCACCACGCAAAACGGCTTAATCAGCAATGTAGTACACAATGTCACGGAATTTAACGGTCATATCTGGGCTGCAACTGCAGAAGGTATAAGCCGCTGGTCTATGGATTGGACGCCGCCAGGTAGTGAGCCTAAAACCAGTTTGGCGGCCGTCAGCATAAACGGAAAGAAGCACGATCCAGGGTCTGTTTCAAAACTCGACCATAAAGAAAACTACCTCGATTTTTTCTTTAACAGCATCAGTTTTCAAAGGCCCGTAACCTTTCAATACCGACTCAGGGGCTTACATTTAAACTGGATCAATACCACAGACAGGCATGCTGCCTATGTTTCTTTAGAACCCGGGCATTATGTTTTTGAACTAAAGCACCAGGGTGAGGAAAAGATCAGGTCTGCAATAGCTTTCACCATATCTCCTCCCCTATGGTTAACACCCTGGTTTTTGATCAGCGTTACGCTTCTTTTGGTTGGAAGTACACTTTACGTTTTGCGCTTACGCTACCGTATTATCCGAAGGGAAAACAAACTGTATGAGCTGTTCGTCAGGTCTGAACAAAAAGCTTTAAGGGCACAGATAAATCCTCATTTCTTATTTAATAGTTTTAACTCCATACTCGAATTACTGGCCAATAAGGAGTACGAAGCCGTTCAACCGTACATGAAAAATCTTTCGCGCTTAATGCGTATGGTGCTCCGGCATTCACGGGAAGAAGAAGTTTCTCTTTTGCAGGAAATTGAGTTGCTTCAGACATACCTGGAGATAGAAAAACTCCGTTTTGGCAAACAACTGAGTTTTGAACTGGAAGTGGAGCCAGGTTTGCCGGTGGACGTGGTATACTTGCCCGCTCTATTCCTGCAGCCCTATGTAGAAAATGCTTTAAAACACGGTATACGCTCCCGTCAAGATGAACAGGGCCGGCTTCACATTTCTTTCAGGCGGGAAGAAAACGGGTTAATCGTGCGCATAGAAGATAATGGCAAGGGATATGCGCATTCCATCCGAAACAATCGTCTTAGTAAGAAAAGGTCTTATGGCACCAAGATCAATGGAGAACGCATTCAACTGTTTAAAACAAAAGCTCACTTTGATATCCATATTAGCCCGTCAAACCCAGCCGACCCGATCTATCCGGGAACCATCATCTACATACAAATGCCTTTAAAAATAAAACATCCCTATGTCCCTACAACCCTATAAGACCCTCATCGTGGATGATGAGGCCCATTGCCGGAATGCTTTGCAAAGAAGCATAGAGCAGTATTGTCCGCAATTACACATTCTCGATAGCGTAGATAGTGTTTCCCAGGCGAGAGTAAGCCTTAGCCAATACACGCCCGATCTCATCTTTTTGGATGTGGAAATGCCGGGAGAAGATGGCTTTGACTTTGTAGAACAATTGGCCTTCCCCATTCCTATCATCTTTACCACCGCTTACGATGTGTATGCACTTAAAGCGCTTAAAGAGCAGGCACTGGATTACCTGCTAAAACCTGTGGAGGAAAAAGAATTAATAGCGGCCGTTAATAAACTCCGGCAAAAACCTGAAACTGTTCAAAGATCAGGTATAGCCCAAAAAGTGGCCTTACCTACTGCGCAAGGCTTTGTTTTGTGTTGTCCGGATGAGATCGTCCGCTGCGAGGCAGACGGTGCGTACACACGTGTGTTTCGTACAAACACGCCCCTAATGGTATCCCGTAATATCGGCTATGTGGAAAGCCTGCTCGCTGCGTATTGTTTTTTCCGGGTGCACAAATCACATTTGATCAACTTGCACCACGTTATAGAATATGTTCGAGGCAACGGAGGAACCGCTTTGATGAGCGACCATGCCCAAATAGATATTTCCAAGCGCAAACGGGAAGATTTTTTGCTTGCTTTAAGCTGATTACCGTTCGTGAAGAAAAGGGTACCGCTTTACGCGTAGACAATACCGTTCCTAAACTATTATTATTTGCTGCAAAAGACAAAGCATAATTTCATGGCATTGTTAACAAATAAATTTACAAAGTCATGAAGAAAAAAAATGTTATTTGCTTATTACTCTTTTCAGGATTGCTTTTCCTCAATCCTTTGATTACCCATGCGCAGCAATGGTTTGTCCGCAATTTCGACATAAGCTCCGCCATTACTCAAAAGCCCGACTTCCGTCCCGGTGGTACTTATGTTACTGCCAATCAGTTTGGCACCGCTAAACATGTACTGGTTTATGGTACAGTAGGTTATTTTGAACATGAACTCTCAGGTGCAGACGGTGGACATGGCAATGCAGATGTGGTTGTACTTTGTAACGACCTGGATGGTAATAACCTGTGGGCTTTGACAGTGGGTACCCAAAACCACGACGTAGTAAGCCGCGTAGTTGAAGATTCCCAGGGGAGCATTATCGTAACGGGATATACCGTTGTAGATGATCAAAAGGAGGTATTTTTGATTAAGCTGGACAAAATAGACGTGGATGAATTTGCTGTAGACTGGGCACATCGTTACGGACCAGGTGTTCCTACCGATATGGTCAATGTAAATGCCGACCTTACCTTTTTCAATACCGTTGGATATGCCGTTTGTGGAAATTCTGGCAGTGAGGCTTTCCTTATTTATACCGACATGAATGGATCCATTACTTCCAGTGGACATTGGGCGCATTATTACCAAAGTAACGGTTCGCTTCGTTTCAACTCTCTGGTTCAGCTGAAAAGCCGAAATCAATCTGCCAACCCTGTTCCGCCCTATGTATACCGAAACTCTTTTATCGTTGCCGGAAAAAATAGCGGGCATGGCTATGTAGCCAAGATCAATTGGTCTAACGGGAATATCCTTAACGACCTGGATTTTAAAGATGTAGATGCAGAGGAGTGTGGAAGTACAGTGCCTAATGAATACGTGTCTATTGCGCAGGACAGAGACGACAACCTAATGCTATTTGGTTTGGCAAAAGTTAGTGCAGAAAGGATCCACTTAACCAAAGTGTCCCCTGCTTTTACTCTTATATGGGATCAAGCAATATTTGAAGGTGGAGGAGACAAAGCCAGGCGAGGTTACCCTCTTGATGTTAACGTTACGGCTTTTGGTTATCTAGGTATTTTTGAATATGACGGTGCTTCTTACCGCTCTTTCAAAACTGTAGAATATGACCTTAATGGAAATATTATACGCTATGGAGATCTCGTAAATACTACTGGAATAGGTGTCAATTGGTACTTTTCCAAGGAATGGAGTAACCCCGCACAAAGAGATCTGCTTCCCTACGTAGATTTTGAAATGGAATGTGGCAAAGCCCTGCACCTTACCGGTACGGAAGGCATTAGCCCTAACCCTCCAAGCAGTTGGTCTGTCGATAATGTGCCCCATGCACGCCTGCGCCTCAACACAGAGAGCTGTATGGAAAGGTCATTCACCATGTCCAACACATTTTGTAATGCTTTCGACAATCAAAATAGCGGCCTATCAGCAAGCAAAGGGAGCCCTATAGCAGATGAGGAATACGATCCCCAACTCGAGAAAATCACCCCCCAGCGAAACAACTACTGTCAGTCTGATTGTCCGCGTTCTGCCTGCGTAAACGCTGTTGTATTGGATGGCCAGGGGGCATCGGATATTATTCTGGAAGGGGATGAAGGCTTTTCTCAATATCTCTGGTTTAACGGAGCTACGTCACCTGATATTAGGGTACAAATCACAAATAACTTCAACAGCTATTCAGTGGATCAGGTGGATGCCAATGGCTGTATCACAACCAAAACAATCCACGTTCTTTCAATAATATCCGGGAAGCGCAATACAGCGGATAACTTAACCGCCGAAGAAGAAAGTGCAGGGGTGCTATCACTCTATCCCAACCCTAGTTCAGGTATAGTAAATGTCATCTTGCCCCAAGCAGGCATTTCTCTTGAAATATTTGATGCAACCGGGAAGCCTGTAAAGCACCTTGAGAATTTACCTGCCGGTGAGCACCTTATGGACCTTGCTGACCAGCCCAATGGTTTGTATTTTATAAGAATTACAGACAGTACGGGAATCCATAGAATGATGAAAATTGTCAAAGAGTAAGTACTCCAGGAAATGAATCGGAATGAAAGAGGCTGCTTAGGGCAGCCTCTTCTGTTTCTCATCACCAAGACATCTATTTTCATAGTGCCCTCTGTATGCAAGTAATATGGATATAGCATATATCCCATATAGAAGGAAATCGACTTAATGCGTAAATGCATTTAAACATGAATAATCAAATCTAAACAGATACTTTTTTGTATTGGTGTATAACCGTTGGTCAAATGAAAAGGTACGTTCCTTAGAATTACAGTCCATTGCTCAAATTGAGGTTTCCGTTGAAAAAAGTGTTGGATACTTTTATGTGATAAGTAATATAAAATTTGAAACATTATGAAAACACTACTCAACAGGCTTAACAGCCTACTGCTTCTCTTGCTTGTATACACCACGACATATGCGCAGCAAGGCAACATTTGGTACTTTGGCAACAAAGCAGGCCTGGATTTTAACAGCGGATCGCCTGTTGCGATCACCAATGGAGCACTTTCTACAAACGAAGGTTGTGCCTCCATCAGCGATGCTTCCGGCAATCTTTTATTTTACACCGATGGCGTACGGGTATGGGACGCTACGCACTCGCAGATTACATCTGCACTAAATGGAGATGCCTCTTCTACCCAATCAGCCGTAGCAGTTCCAAAACCGGGAAGTCCGAACAACTACTTCATTTTCACCATGGATGCGCAGTACCCATCCGGTGCAAATGATGGCATGAATTACACTGAAATTGAGGTGATTGGAGGTATTGTGTCGGTAGTAAGCCTCAACAACAACCTTTTAACTTACACGGATTGCACGGAAAAGATCGCCGCTTCCTGTCACGCAAATGGTACGGATTACTGGGTAACCACCGTGAAGCGCAGTGGAGAATTCGTGTCGTGGCCGGTAACGGGTACCGGAGTCGGGGGTCCTGTAAGCTCCGCGCCTATAAACGCTATTCCGTGTCCTACCGGTACTTCGCCTGCCGAAAGGGATGACCGGGTAGGGTATATGAAGATAAATAGCCAGGGCACTAAACTTGTGCTGGCCCGCAGGTCGACCTTGTCTGATAGTGAGGCTTTTGATTTCGACAACAGCACCGGCAAAGTGACGGCCAACCTCGGTGTTTACAACAGTGGTGTGGTGTACGGGGTAGAATTCTCAGCCAATGGTGACTACTTCTATACCTCGCAAAATTTTAGGAGGGTTTTTATGTACAACACTTCCAGCCTTACCCCTACGCTCTTGCATACCCGCCCCACCAACAACCGGGAAGATTGGTTAGGGGCATTGCAAATGGGACCGGACGGTAACATTTACGTGGCCAATGGTTATGAGGGAGACAACAGCAGCAACATCGATATGATCAGCAATGTAGAAAACGGGAGCCCTACGTACAACAACGATTTCATCACCTTACCAGCAGGTCACTACAGCCGTCTGGGACTGCCTGACCTGGTGAGTTGTTTTGTTCCGGTAATCAGCCCTCCACGTGATTGCGGGGTAGAAGCACAATTTGACATCAAAGCTCCGTCAGCTGAAGAAGGCTGCGGGTACCAGTTTACCGATAATTCCGCGCTTGCCCCTGGTTCACAGATCGTATCCTGGCATTGGACCTTTGGAGATGGCAATTCTTCTAACGAGCAAAACCCAACGCACTTCTATACACAACCCGGGAGTTACCAGGTATGCTTAACCGTTACGGCTTTTAACGGAGAGGAATGCTGTGTATCAACCTTTTGCGAGGAAGTGATTTTTGATCAACCTTGTGATGACCCCTGTAACATTGAACACTCTTTTGATTGGTTTACGACCGATGAATGTGGCCAATGTGCCATCCAATTCGTTGGACAGCTGGCTTTCTCCAACAAACCCATAGTAGCGTGGTTGTATGATTTTGGGGACGGCACCTCAGGTACCGGGCAGAATCCAACCCATGTATATACCAGCCCCGGAAGCTATGAAGTTTGCGTAACCGTAATCGGAAGCTATGCCTTACCCGATGGTGACGGAAGCGACTGCTGCGTGTTTACCTTTTGCGAAACCATTGACGTGGATTGCGCGGGAGACCCCAGGGGGCGGACTGCAGCTGCACCCAGTTCTTCGGTTGTTGGCGACAAGCAGGGAAATGCATCCCCTCAGGATGAATTAAACGTATACCCCAACCCTGCCCGGGATGTGATCACGCTTGAACGCCGGATGCCGACTGACCAGAAAATCACCATTCGCTTACTGGATCATACCGGCAAGGTGTATTGGCAGAAAAAAGATATAGTTGCCCCGGAAGGTACATGGGACTACAGCATCCAGGTAGACGTACCCGATGGCATTTATCTTTTAATGATGGAAGGAGAAGGCTTTACAGAAGTAAAAAAAGTAAGGCTTACCCAGTAAACCAAACCCGCATAAGTTCTTCTTTACTAAAAGGCCGCTCTGCAGAGCGGCCTTTCTTTGGGTCGTATTGCTTTTAGGCCTGCTTGCCCTAAGCCTCTGGATCCATGCCATTGCAGACATTGTAAAAGGCTCTTTAAGCGGTTCTGCCAATAAAACACTTTGGCCGATGGTTGTCATCTTCTTCCCTATAATGGCGCCCTGCGGTATTTACTCTTGGGCAAAAGGGATAAAAAGCATAGGCCCCGGCTTATCTTTGTCCTATGCAGCTACAAGACACCATCTGTGCCCTCTCTACCCCACCCGGTATGGGGGCTATTGCCCTTATACGCGTTTCAGGCACGCAATGCTTTCCCATACTGGAGCAGTGTTTCACCCCTATTTCAAAAAAGCAAAACCTAAAGGAAGCGCCGGCCTATACCAACCTCTACGGAAAATTGCACCGGAACGGGCAACCTATTGATGACGTAATGCTCTCCGTTTACCGCAATCCCAAATCCTATACGGGTGAAGATGTAGCCGAGATAGCCTGCCACGGATCTGTCTACATTCAGCAGGAAATCTTAAAGCATTTACAGCAATTGGGTTGCCGTATGGCCGAGCCGGGTGAGTTTACCCTGCGCGCTTTTTTTAACGGCAAAATGGACCTGACCCAAGCCGAGGCTGTGGCCGACCTGATCGCAAGTGAAAACAGAGCCGGCCATCAATTGGCCATGCAGCAAATGCGCGGGGGCTTTGGGAACGAAATACGTGAGCTACGCCAGGAGTTGATCAATTTTGCTTCGCTGATCGAGCTGGAGCTGGACTTTGGAGAGGAAGATGTGGAGTTTGCAGACCGGGCTGCTCTTTCTGCCTTGTTGGAAAAGATCAAAAAGGTAATTCAACGGCTGATAGGCTCCTTTGAAACCGGCAATGTGCTGAAAAACGGGGTGCCCGTGGCCATTGTAGGCGCGCCCAACGTGGGGAAATCCACCCTGCTGAACAGCCTGCTGAATGAAGAACGCGCCATTGTAACCGATATAGCGGGCACTACCCGCGATGCTATTGAAGATGAACTGAATTTGGATGGTGTAAAATACCGTTTTATCGATACGGCCGGCATACGCGAAACGGAAGATGTGGTAGAAAGCATCGGCATCCGGAAAACCTTTGAAAAGATAGAAGAAGCTAAGGTAGTACTGTATTTGTTTGATGCACAGCAATTAGTCGATGAAGACAGCCTTCGACACACTCCGGGACAAGCCCGAAGCGCTCAGGCTGACCAAGATCAGGAGCCTGAGCTTGTCGAAGGCTCCCTTACTAATTCCAACCTTCAACAAATCCAATCTGAAATAGCTACCCTTAAAGAAAAAACGAAGGGCAAAACGCTCTTGATCGCAGCCAATAAAGCCGACCTGCTCTCCTCTGCAACTGTTCTAAACGAAAAACTCGAAGAACCCTTTATCGCGCTTTCGGCTAAAGAAAAGCAGGGTCTGGACGAATTAACCGATCAACTCAAAGCCGTTGTAAACCGCCAGGCGCTTAGCGGCAATGAAGCCATTGTAAGCAATAGCCGCCACCTGGTGGCCCTGGAACAAGCCCTGGCCGACCTGCAGCGTGTGGAGCAAGGCATGGCCAACCATATTAGTGGCGACTTCCTGGCTATGGATATCCGCGAAGCCTTTAAACACCTGGGTAGCATTATCGGAGAAATAGATACCGACCAGGACATCCTGGGAAATATTTTCGGGAAGTTTTGTATTGGGAAGTGAGTCTTTTTTATCCAGGCCTACCAGACCCGTTCTTTTTCAAACAGGAGAAGCGCTCAAAAAATTTCCCTAAAACTTGCCTGTTTAAGAATCCTTTATACATTTGCAAGTGATTACTCACTATTAAATGACAGACAAAAAGGAAAAAATATTAAATGCTGCGCTCGAGCTCTTTGCCCAGGATGGTTTCAAAGCCACCTCTACCAACAAGGTAGCACGTAAAGCCGGGGTGTCAGAAGGTTTGATCTTCCGGCACTTTGAGAGCAAGGATGGCTTGCTCCAGGCCATTATTCAAGAAGGTGAAAAAAGAGCCAAGGTCCTTTTTGCGGATATCGTGTTGGAGCACGATCCCAAGCTAGTCATTGAGAAAACGTTAAACATCCTCTTTAATATGATGGCCGATGAAACGGCTGCCAACTTCTGGAAACTGCAGCACAAAATCAAATGGGAAACAGAGCAGTATGGGGAACACAAAGTAGAACCGCTTATAATGGCTTTAACCAATGCATTTGAAAAGCTGGGGGTAGAAAATCCCCAAATGGAAGCCAAGCTTTTCACCTTGCTTATGGATGGTTTGGCTACTCAGTTTTATTTGGTCAAGGAGTTTGATGCCCATGGCATCGTTTCATATATAAAGTCAAAATATCGTTTTTAAAAAAATTTTCGTATATCAAAAGTAAGTACTCACATATAAATTCAATATCATGAAAGCAAAACAAGTTGTTTTAATCACCGGGGCTTCCTCAGGTATGGGAAAGCATGCTGCTTTACACCTCATTAAACAAGGGCACATTGTGTATGGAGCTGCCCGCAGGCTCGAAAAAATGAAAGACCTCAACGAAGCAGGCGGTCACGCATTAAAGTTAGATGTAATAAACGAAGCAGAATGCCAGGCCGTAATTGATCAGATCATAGAAGAACAGGGGCGCATTGATGTGTTGGTAAACAACGCCGGTTATGCCATTTACGGGGCTGTTGAAGATATTTCCATAGAAGATGCCCGCAGGCAATTTGATGTCAATCTTTTTGGCCTGGCCCAATTGACCAAAATGGTCTTGCCCCATATGCGTCGCCAGAAGTATGGCAAAATCATCAATATGAGTTCTGTAGGAGGTAAGATATACACTCCGTTGGGGGCCTGGTATCACGCTACCAAACATGCTTTGGGCGGTTGGAGTGATTGCCTTCGGCTGGAAGTAAAACAATTTGGCATAGATGTCGTGATCATTGAGCCCGGGGGAATTAATACAGAATTTGGCGATGTGATGCTCAACCCTATGTTGGAACGTTCGGGCGAAGGTCCCTATGCACCTTTGGCCAAGGCCATTGCAAAAAGCACGGCTGACATTTATGACAATCAAAAAGCATCTGACCCTTCGGTAATCACCGATTTCATTGTGAAGGCTATACAAACCAAAAAACCTAAAACCAGGTACAGAGGCGGTTACCTGGCCAAACCAGGGGCTTTTATCCGGACCTATCTGGGTGATAGAATTTGGGATCGTATGGTAATGAGCAGAATTAAAGAGTAACTTCCATTTGTATTAAAAAGAAGGAAGGTGACCTGGATGTAATAAAATGCTTAACAACAAACCGGATGTGCTCTCCGGACTTACCGGTATGCAGAAGATGAGGGCAACGGCCTCCTTTTTCTCTAAGAATCCGTTGCTGCGTCATTGATAGAAATCAAAAAAGTAAAACAATAGTTCGATATTCATTACTATGGCCTTTCACCAACTTTCCGAATAGAATCGTTTAAATCATTTAACCCAATATGAAAGTAGTTATTACAGGTGCTTCCGGCATGATCGGCAAGGGCGTTTTACTCGAATGCCTGGACCATTCTTCCATCGAAAAAGTGCTTACTATCGGGCGCGCTCAGATAGATCTCCAACACTCAAAGTTGACGCAAATCACACACCGGGACTTTGCAGATTATACAAGTATAAAAGAGCAACTGTCGGGATACGATGCCTGTTATTTGTGCATGGGGATTAGTGCAGCCGGTATGCGTGAAGAAAAATACCATACCATTACGTACAGCTATACGCTGGCACTGGCAAAAGCTTTGGTAGAACAGAACCCGGAAATGACCTGTACCTATGTCTCCGGCCAGGGAACAGATTCTTCTGAAAAGGGCAGGGCTATGTGGGCCCGGGTAAAAGGAAAAACGGAAAATGACTTGCTAAAACTTGGCTTCAAGCAGGCGTATATGTACCGGCCTGGTGCTATTATCCCCTTGCGGGGGATCAAGTCCAGGACAAAAGCTTACCAGTTTATGTATGATTATTTTATGTGGTTGGTTAAATTGATCAAATGGCTAGCGCCCAACACGGTGGTAAATACCACGCAAATAGGAAAATCTATGATCAACGTAAGCCAACAAGGCTATGCCAAACCCATTCTTCATCCCAAAGACATCATTAAATCCTCTATGCACTAGTTAGAATATCAGAAGGCAACCGGCTTTAATTTTTAGTGTATGTGGCATGTTTTTGCTCAGGCAAAAGCAACAACCAATGTTTTGTCAGGTTCCAAAAGCATAAGAAAACACATTAACCGCTCAGGTAACATACAATGTGCCTTACTGCTTGTTGCAATCTTTATTGCTGTTCTATAGCTATCTGAGCATTATTTTTGACCATACAAAGCGAAAAAAACTTCAATGATCCTACTCTCTCCCCTCGGCCGTTTGCGCCTGGCAGCCATCCTGGAAGGCATCAGTTACCTGCTTTTTGCGGTTACCATGCCCCTGAAATACCTATACGAAATACCCCAGCCCAACTATTACGTAGGTATGGCGCACGGCGTTTTGTTCATCCTGTATATTGTCCTTTGCCTGCAATGCGCTTTCCTATATAAATGGAAAACGGGCACTACCTTTTGGGCGCTTGTGGCCTCGATTGTGCCGTTTGGTACATTTATAGCCAATGCTAAGATCTTCAAACCCAAGCAATCCATGGTATGAAGCCAGTAGATGACCAGGCATATACACACGGTCTTATTTTTTAAAGGCCGGGCCGTTTCAAAACAGCGTGGGGCTACGTAAGCAGTATACAAAAAATACCTTTTTTGTATACCTATTGTACACGAAGTAAAACCCTTTACATAAAAACTTTTCCTTATACAAAAAGTGCCTTATGCATTGTACTATATTTGGCGCTTGTCGACCAGACGAGAAGAATATGGAAGTCTCACATATCGGGAAGCTTGAAACTGCGGTGGTTATTCTCTGTTACAACGGCCGTAAATTGCTGGAAGAACTGTTGCCCATAGCCCTGGCCAATACGGCTGTTGAC
Source organism: Owenweeksia sp. (assembly GCA_028285465.1). Taxonomy (GTDB): domain Bacteria; phylum Bacteroidota; class Bacteroidia; order Flavobacteriales; family Schleiferiaceae; genus JANQPD01. The sequence goes on from JANQPD010000050.1 coordinate 36,265, forward strand.
GACCGCACCCGGATCATTCTGGCCGACAATGCCTCTACAGATGATACCGTAGAGTGGGCGAACCTTCATTATCCGGAAGTTCCATTGCTCCGTTTTCATTCCAATTTTGGTTTTACGGGGGGATACAACAAGGCGCTAGACCTGATCGAAGCAGAATACTATGTGTTGCTGAGCAATGACGTAGAGGTAGCGGCCCGCTGGCTCCCACCCCTGATCGATCAAATGAAGAAGGACCAGACCGTAGGCGCCTGCCAGCCTAAAGTACTTTCTTACCATAGGAGAGAGCATTTCGAGTATGCCGGGGCAGCAGGTGGTTTCCTGGATCATTGGGGCATGCCTTTCTGCAGGGGACGGGTATTTTTTGACATCGAAAAAGACACGGGCCAATACAATGACGTGCGCGAGATCTTTTGGGCAGGAGGCTGTTGTTTTGCGATAAGAGGAGCCGCCTGGCACCGGGCAAAAGGCCTGGAGCCTGATTTTTTTGCGCACATGGAAGAAGTGGATCTATGCTGGCGCCTGCAGGGAATGGGGTATAAGATCCTGGTTTGCCCTGGTTCCGAAGTATTTCACATGGGTGGGCAAACCTTGAGCTATACCAATCCTACGAAATTGTATCTTAATTGCCGCAATAACCTGGCTATGCTTACCAAAAACTGGCCGGCATCAAGGCTGCTTTGGAAGCTCCCGCTACGGTTGTTGATGGATTGGCTTTCTGCATTTTACTTTTTGATAAGCCGCGGCTTCCCCTCTTTCAAAGCCGTATTGAAAGGACAATTCCATTTTTTGCTGCACTTAGGGCATTGGTTAAAAAAGAGGAAAGAGGTACAGAGAGTGGGCACAAACCAACTAAAAGGGTATTACCCGGGAAGCATAGCCTTTGCCCATTTTGTAAAAGGAGTGAACGTATTTTCCAATCTATATGATTGAATCTTTGGAGAAAAAAAATGAACGGTTGAATAGTCTGGATGCCCTCCCTGAGCATGTGCTGCATAGCCTGGAGCAAATCGCAGGAAAAAACATACGCAAGCGCCTCGTACCGGGGGAAGACCTGATACAGGCCGCGGCACCGGTGTTGGAAACAGAGGACATCCTTTCCGGTGTGCATGCGCTTTTAAACGGCTGGCTTACCGAAGATGTGTATTGCCAAAAGCTGGAGCAGCAGCTGGCGCAATACGTGGGTGCACGATACGCAAGCCTGGTAAACTCAGGCTCTTCTGCCAACCTGCTTGCCTTTGCTACACTAACCTCTCCCAAGCTTGGAGAACGCGCCATACGGAAAGGAGATGAAGTGATCACGGTGGCGGCCGGTTTTCCTACTACAGTGAACCCCATCATCCAAAATGGGTGTGTCCCCGTATTCGTAGATATCGACATTCCAACCTATAACATTGCGGCAGACTTGGTTGAACAGGCCATCACTTCCAGGACAAAAGCGATCATCATCGCCCATTCCCTTGGAAACCCATTCGATCTTTCCGCTATAAAAAAACTAGCCGATCAATACGGGCTTTGGCTTATCGAAGACAATTGCGATGCCCTGGGCGCTACCTTTAACAACAAACCATGCGGAAGTTTCGGGGATATGGCTACCCTCTCCTTCTACCCCGCACACCACATCACCACCGGAGAAGGCGGAGCTGTACTGATCAATAACCCCAGGCTTAAGAAAATAGTAACCAGTATGCGCAACTGGGGCAGAGATTGCTGGTGCATGCCCGGCTTAGACAATACCTGCGGTACCCGTTTCAATCAGCAACACGGCCAGCTTCCTACAGGCTATGACCACAAATATGTATTCAGCCATATTGGCTATAACCTGAAGATGACCGAAATGCAAGCGGCCATAGGTGTCAGTCAAATCAAGAAAATTGATCATTTTGTAGAGGCCCGCAGGCACAACCACGCCCGCTTAAAAGAACTGTTTCAGGAGTTTGAGGAGTTTTTCGTTTTACCGGAACCTACCGCAGGGGCAAAGCCCAGTTGGTTTGGCTTTATGTTGACTTGCCGCGGGAATAAAGTAAACCGCAACAAACTGGTGCAATACCTAAATCAAAAAAAGATCGGCACACGCCTCTTCTTTGCAGGCAATATTACCAAGCACCCGGCTTACCAAGAAATTGAACACAAGGTTATCGGGGAATTGAGAAACACGGATAGGGTGATGGAAGAGGCTTTCTGGCTTGGCGTATGGCCCGGCCTGGAAGAGCAACACCTCATGTATATGTATGATACTGTTAAGGAGTACCTGAAGCAAGAACGGTTTATTTAAGCCCCTTCTTCTTACTGACCCAGGTGCCTTCGTGACATTACCGGGTTGCTAAATACCCAATTGTCATATTGGGCACGCAGTTTATTCAGCTCAGGCTCTATTTCGCGTACCAGTATTTTATCCCTGTTTCCGATGTCTGTCATAATGGAAGAAAGTTGTTCTCCCAGCTTGGTAGCGTAAGTATAGGTAATCAGTTCGTGCTGTGGGGTAAAAGAGGTATACCACCTTAGTTCTTCCATCAAGTTGCGCATTACCAAACGGCTTATCCTTCTCCATTCATCTATATAATCTGCCTTATGATAAAGCTTGGCCATTTCAAACATTTCCCTCTTATACGGAACATTTTTATTTGGGAAATGCTCCTGTGCCCGGTTCAACACCTCCAGGCTTTTTACCAACATACCCCTTCTTTCGTATACCGATGCCAGTTTTACAAAGGCAGGCCGGTATACATTGTACGCAAAAACGGTGTTGATGCCTTGTACAAAACGGTTGGTATCGCGATACACTTTAAAATGCATATCCTCCATAAGCAATTGATGCATGGCTTCCGTGTCTACCAATTCTGCCCCGGGGTCCTCTGTCGTTGGGGCCAAAGGCAAAAGCTGCTTAACCAAACCTTTATCCTGCAGGTAACGGTCTAAACCCAATTGGGGACTAGTGAAGTATACAGGACGCTCCGGGTAGTTTTGTGTGAGTAGATCCAGGAGCACAATATCGGCCAGCCCATAGGTTTGCTTATTGAACTGCCAGTTGATCCGGGCTACCGGCTCCACCCCGGATGAAACGTTTATGGCGGAAGTATCCGCCGCCAGGCTCAAAAGGCCTGTGGGGATATACCGGTCTTCTTTTAAAGAAGCAATGTACTGCAATACCTTATTCAGGTCTGCATAGCTTTTAATTTTCGGGTTCTTCTGCAAGGGGAAAGTTGCCTCGTATCCTTTTTGGTAAAATTCTTTGGGTAAACCCAGCTTTACCGCTGCGGATTGATTGACAGCGGTTTGCAGGCGCTCAATGTACCAGTGCAGGTTTAACAAGCTGTATTCCAATATCCTTACATCTGTCCGGTAGCCTTCTACCTCTTGCATATACCATAAGGGAAATACGATATTGTCGCCCAGTGTTACCAGGATGCTGTTTGGAGCACACTGGTCTAAGGTGTTTTTGGCAAGTTTATATGCTACATCATCCTTTGAGCGGTCATGATCATCCCAGCCTTTAAATGCCATTAGCATGGGAATAAAGAGACCTATGGCTCCGGCCAAGGCCAACTTCCTGGAGGCGGTCAATTCTTTAGGTAGCCAGTAAAACAAGGCAAGTACCCCCACTCCTATCCACAGTGAAAAAATGTAGTAACTGCCCAGGAAAATATAATCCCGCTCCCTTATGAGGATATGAATAGGACGCTGGTTGATAAAAATGGTAATGGCCACTCCGAAAGCCAGGAAAAAAAGGCCGGTAACCAACAACTCTGGCTTTGCGGTTTTAAACAGGAAAAACAGCCCCAGCAGCCCCAGCAGCAGCGGGAGAAAATAAAATGTATTCAGCCCCCCGTGTGTTTTGTAATATTCCGGTATGTTGTAAGACGGGCCAATGCGCGACTTATCCATAAGCGGAAGGCCACTTACCCAGTTGCCGGCAGAAGGGATCCCAATGCCTTTAATGTCGTTTTGCCGGCCGGCATAATTCCACATAAAATACCGGAAGTTCAGCCACCCCAGTTGATACGTTGAGAAAAAAGAAAAATTTTCCCCCTTTGTGGGGATGACCACGTTTTGCCGGGTCCCGTTTACCATGATCTCAACAGGGATTTGTTTTCCCTTAAACTCGATCCATTGCTTATATCCATTTACATCGATAGGTTCAAAACTGTACATACGCGGAAAAAACACCATGCTCTCCTTATGGTAGTTTGGCTTTTTGAGTATGCCGTCATTGGTTACCACGTAGCGCGCCTCCTCTTCATCATACACCAAAACCGGGTCGGCATTTACGTATTCCTTATCCCCGTCCCTGGGCGAATTAAAAGTAGGGCCGTAAAACAAAGCCTGGCTGGAAAAACCAAATTGCTCGGAGCGCAAGTAATCCAGAAGCCTCAACACATTGTAGGCATTGTTTGAAGCCGGTGTATCTGCATCCGTGCGAATTACCGCCATGGCATAGGTAGACCAGCCAATGGTAAACAGCAACAAACCATTCACCAGCCGCTCAAGTAAAAACTTGCCTTTTAGCCTCGCCCAGAACAGTATAATGGCGATTAACACAAAAAATAAAACAATACCCAACAAGGCTCCACTGTGCTGGCTCCAACCAAAACTGTTGACGGCTAAGATCTCGAGGCGTATTAAAACGCCTACGAAACCTTTTACCAGGATGCTGTTAAACAGTACAAACAACACCAGGGCAGCTCCCAGCGCTATCCCCACAGACTTAAAGGAAAACCCGAATTTTTTGAGGCAAATCAACATGGCAACCGGGAATAAAATAGCCAGGTTCAGAATGTGAACTCCCATGGAAAGGCCGAGCAAATAGACCATCAGCAAAAGCCACCGGTCGTTACCCGCTTGCCCGAATTGCCGCTCCCAGCGCGTAGCTGCCCAAAAAACAGCCGCCATAAAAAAGGTAGAAAGGGTATACACCTCTGCTTCGGTAGAAGAAACCCAAAAACTATCCGTAAAAGTGAGAGAGAGGCTGCCTACTATAGCTGATGCCAAAACAGCCAGATCAGCTTCTTTGCCCTGCACGGGAAGTGTAGCGGTGATTTTTTGCGCCAGCCAGACCAGGGCATGGTACAGAAACCAGACGGTAAAAGCACCAAACAGAGCAGAAAATAAAGCAGCCGCGTACGCTATAGTGCCCGCCGGAAAAAACAGGGTGAAAAGCCTGCCCATAAGCGTGTACAAAGGGGCGCCCGGAGGGTGGGTAGCCTGTAGTTTATACATACTGGCTGTAAATTCGCCACTATCCCAAAACATAACAAAGCGCTGGGCAGTGAGGGCATACACGATAAAGGCTATACCAAATACCAGCCAACCCGCTATTCTATTCCACTTTGAAAAATGCATACGTATGTTTGAGCCCGTAAAATAACATAATTGCTATGGGTTTTCGCACCTGCTTTTC
>JANQPD010000055.1 GCA_028285465.1 Owenweeksia sp.
AAGACGGGCGCAGCGATAAGACCGGGGGCATCTTTCAGGTAGGTGCCTCCGAGGTTGGCTTAACGCTGGAAGGACCTTTAAGTGATAAAACAACCTACATTGCTTCTGTCCGGAGAAGCTACCTGCAATTTCTTTTTTCTTTGTTAGACCTTTCTTTTTTACCCACCTACAACGACTTCCAATTCAAAGTCAAGTACAACATAGATCAAAAAAACCAACTTACCCTCCTGGGGTTAGGTGCTATAGATCAATTCAGGCTCAACCTGGATGCCAATGAAACCGAAGCCCAGCGCTACCAGTTGCAGTTCCTCCCGGTAAATGAACAGTGGAATTATTCGGTAGGGGCCAAATACACCCGTTTTGGAGAAAAGAGTTACACCAATTTTATCCTCAGCCGCTTTATGCTGAACAATACGGCTGAAAAATTCCTGGACAACGATCCCGATGGGCGGCAATTGCTGGACTACAAATCACAGGAGATCGAAAACAAGCTGCGGGTTGAGAATTTTTACCGCCCCGGTAAGTGGCGTTTTACCAGCGGTTTTGGCTTTGAAGAAGCCAAATACAACGTAAGCCAGGTAGACCTACAGCAGCCGGCAGGTAGCCCGGCAGCCAATTACAACAGCGATTTGCGCTTGTACAAGTACAGCGCTTTTGGCGGGGTTACCCGGAGCTTCCTGGAAGAGAAACTCGTTGTAAACGGAGCTTTGCGCATAGATGGAAACACCTTCAACAGCAATATGGCCAACCCGCTCAATCAATTCTCTCCAAAGTTAGCCCTGAGCTATAACCTCACCAGCGACTGGAGCTTTAATGCCAGTATAAGTCAGTACCATCAACTGCCCCCCTATACCTCGTTGGGTTTCAGGGACGCTACCGGGGTATTGGTAAACGAAGACCTGCAATACATCCGGGCACAACACTATGTAGCAGGCTTTGCTTATTACCTGCCCTTTAATGCCAAAGTAAGTATCGAAGGTTTTCTTAAAACGTACCAGCAATACCCTTTCCTATTACGCGACAGTATAACCTTAGCCAACCTAGGGGGCGACTTTGGCGTAATAGGCAACCAGCCTGCTACCTCAACAGCAGAAGGAAGGGCTTACGGGTTGGAATTTTTGTACCAGCAAAAACTGTTTAAAGGCTTTTTTGGTACCCTTGCCTACACCCTGGTAAAAAGTGAGTTTGAAGACCAAAACGGGAATTTTATTCCTTCCGCCTGGGACAACCAGCACATCATCACCCTTACGGCAGGGAAGAAATTCGGGAAAAACTGGGAGCTAGGTGTGCAGTACCAGTTTTTGGGTGGAGCGCCCTATACACCTACCGATGTGGTCCGCTCCAGTATCGTGGCGGTATACGACAACAATCAGCGCGGCTTGCCCGATTATGACCGCCTGAACAGTTTGCGCTTTGACAATTTTAACCGTCTGAACCTGCGCCTGGACAAAAAATGGTTTTTTAAGCGCTTTAGCCTCGATGTATATTTTGATGTACAAAATGCCCTTGGAGCGTCTATTGCAGGAGAGCCTTTTTTGGTATTGGATAGAGACGCCAACGGCAACCCGCAAACCTTTACGGATCCAAACACCGGGGAAGAACGTTACCGCACCCGCTTTCTGGAAAATGATGACGGCACCCTAGTACCCAGCATAGGCATTATTATAGAGTTTTAGCCGGGAAATAGCAGGTTTTCATACTGTAATAAACTTACTAATGATACGGTAACAAGAGATGATTTTGTAAGGTGATGCTTAATTGATGCTTAACTTAAACGAAAAGCTCCTCTAAAGTGCTTCAGGCAACCCTTTCTGACTTTTGCGGTGTCATTACTACTAAACTAAAACACCTGAAAAATGAAAGTAATTCTTGTCAGCTTCCTTATGCTTATCAGTACATGGGGTAAAGCAAACAGCCATAAAGAGGCTGAAAAACCTGACGAAAAAACACTTAAAGCCGCCCTGGTGCAGGAGGTCGTTTCGCTTATTGAGTATCCACAACTTCAACTGGCCCACATGGACGTACTCGAAGCGGATATCTACTTCAGCATAGATCGGGAAAAAACCCTTAAAGTGCACCGTGTTGTGAGTAAAAACGCAGAGCTTACGGATTACCTGCTCTACATCCTGTCTGAAGAAAAACTAAGTGTACAGGCCATGGAAAGCAATAAAGTGTATGCGCTAAAGGTGAGGTTTAAATAAGCGCCCGCTTTTCCATCTAAAAAACTCCCGTTACTTTAGCGGGAGTTTTTTTATACATGCTTAAGTATCTCTTTTTCGTCCTTCTTAGCTTTACCTTCACGCGTAAAACAAACGCACAAAGCCATGCAGAGTTTGAAGCCTTTGCCAGAGAGGCCGTAGCCTTTCTTTCCGATTCGAGCTACCACCCCGGTATAGAACTCATCCGGATCAACCTATTACTGGAACTCATTGATGAACAACCCATTGGCGCCAAAGAAAAGGAGTTGGAAAAGGTTAAAGCAAACAAGTATTTTAAACAGGATTACCAGCATTTTAAAAGGCAAATGGCCTCTATACGCACCGAATACCTCAATTATATTAAGGGAGGCGCCACCCTTGAATTTTACGACTATCAACAAGAACCCATCCCGGGGCGCGACCGCATGTATACCTATCGTGTGCGCTTTATTTTACACAAGGGAGAACTTCAAAACCTGGTGAGTCTTACATTCAATGCGGCTTATGTGCTTAATCACCTGGTGTTGCTCGAACCTTTTTCTGAAGAGTTTTAACGGCTTTTGGCTTCCAGCATAGGAACAAATCTAAAATTGCCGTGCTCTTCCACGCGTATGGTTCCTTCCGCATCTTTGGTTATAAGTTTCATGCACTGATCCCCTACGCCAACCGGTATTACCATCCGGCCATTGGGTGCCAGCTGTTCCACTAACTTTGGAGGAATATCAGGGGCTCCTGCCGTTACGATAATGCGGTCAAAAGGGGCAAAGCCGGGCAAACCGGCAAAGCCATCCCCATACTTCATTACAAAGGGATAGCCCAACTTATCCATCAGGTTTTTGGTGAGTTGAAACAGCTCACTTTGCCGTTCTATGGAATAGAGCTTCGCGCCCATCTCAACCAATACCGCGGCCTGGTAGCCACTCCCCGTCCCTATTTCCAATACCTTGTGCCTGGCTTGTACCTGAAGCAGGCTGCTTTGAAAGGCAACGGTATACGGGTGCGAGATCGTTTGGCCCGAAGCAATAGGAAAGGCCTTATCAAGGTAGGCATGCTCTTCAAAAGAACTGTCTAAAAACAAATGCCGGGGTACTTTTCCGATGGCTTTAAGTACGGGCACATCGGATATCCCTTTGGCTATTAAAGCTTTCACTAATTGGGCACGCTGCCCCTTATGTCGGACTAGATCATTCATTTGTCAGTTGGGCAAAGGTCTGGCAAACGAAAGGGCATACTACCCCATTCCAAAATAAAGAATCAACAAAAAAATGTGTACAGCAAATTAAGCCTGGCATAATACAGCTTGGCGGTGAAGGCCTATATTTGCGGCTTCAGCAAACAAGGCAATATGCTTAAAATAGGTGTTTTAGGAGCCGGACATTTAGGAAAAATACACATCAAATGTTTAAAAGCACTGCCGCAGGAATATACCCTGGTAGGTTTTTTTGACCCGGACACAGAAGCCGCCAAAAAAGTAGCGGCCGATTTTGACTTAAAGAGGTTCGACACGATCGACCAACTCATTGCAGCCGTTGATGTGGTAGACGTAGTTACCCCTACCCTGAATCATTACGACTGCGCTGTGAAAACCCTTCGCCAGCGCAAGCACCTGTTTATAGAAAAACCCATTACCGAAACCTCTGCCCAGGCAAAGGAATTGATTAAACTGAGTGAAGAAGCGGAGGTAGTGGCACAGGTAGGACATGTAGAGCGCTTCAACCCCGCTTTTCTGAGTGCGCGCAACTACATCCAGAACCCTATGTTTATCGAGACACACCGTTTGGCTGAATTTAACCCGCGGGGAACAGATGTACCCGTGGTATTGGACCTCATGATACACGACCTGGATATTATTTTGAGTGTGGTTAAGAGCGGGCTCAAAAAAATAAACGCCAGTGGTGTAGCCGTAGTAAGCGATACCCCCGATATTGCCAATGCGCGGCTGGAGTTTGACAACGGTTGTGTAGCCAACCTCACCGCCAGCCGCATCTCACTTAAAAACATGCGTAAAACCCGTATTTTTCAACGCGATGCATACATCACACTAGACTTTTTAGAGAAAGAAAGTGAAGTTATCCGTATGAAAAATGTGCAGCCATCTGAAGAGGATCCATACGCCATGATCCTGGATTTGGGCAATGGAAAGCAAAAACAGGTATATTTCGAAAAACCGGAACGACTGGAAATCAATGCTATACAAGAAGAATTGAGAAGTTTTGCGCAATCGATCAATAAAAAGGTAGAGGCGAGCGTTACTCTAGATGATGGCTACCAGGCGTTGCGGGTAGCCGAAGAGATTTTAACAAAAATTCAACTCAACCTCAATCACATCGCTTAAGCCGCGACTTGTATGCAAACAAGACTACCCTACATCAGTCTACTGCTGGTGCCCTATTTTATTGTTTCTACTGCGTGTTCTTCAGACAACCTAAAAGCCGACATACCGGCTTATGTATCTATTCCCGCTTTTGAACTGGAAACGGACTATACGGCCGAAGGAACAGCACACAGTAAGTTTACAACCGCCTGGATTTTTTACAACAATGAGCCCGTAGGTGCATTTGAGCTACCCTGTGTAGTTCCTGTGATTACAAATGAAGCGCCCGGCGAGCTGTTGGTTTATCCCGGGATAAGCATGAATGGCATAGACGCCACAAGAGCTATTTACAGCTTTTGCGAACCCGTAAGAGAGCAGGTAAACCTGGCCACTCTGGATACCTTTTATTTTAATGCTGGCAGCGACAGCATTCCCAAGACGCGTTATGCAGACAATACCACGGTGGTTATTGTAGAAGACTTTGACCAAAGCGGGATTAACCTGGAACCCACTTCTTCCAGTGATACCTCGGTTGTTGTGATCAGTGATGATGCGCATACCTTTGAATACCCGGGCGAAGACAATGGCCGTTCCGGCCTGCTTACCGTAGCACAGCAGATCAGCCGGGTAGAAGTAAGATCCTCGGATTCGTATATACTTCCCAGGGGGCGTGATGTGTTCCTGGAGCTTACCTATAAATCAAACAACAGCCTGCTCATAGGTGTGCTGGCCGATGAAGGAGTACTTGTTCCCCGTTCCTCCCTCCTCTTGCGTAGCAGCAATAACACCTGGAATAAGATATATGTAAACCTGATCAACGAGATCAGCGCCAGCAATCAGGGCACACCGATGAATTTACTCTTTGGCGCTTTGCTGGATGAAGGCGTAGATACCGCCAAAATCTACGTGGACAACTTAAAACTCGTGTATTGATAGGCAGCCTATGAAAAACGAGTTACTACAAAAGCTTAAGTATATCTTATGGGATGCGTTCGCAGCCGGAGCAGGCTATACGGCATTGTTTGTATTCAGAAAACTGTATATAGAAAGCAATCGCTTTGGAGAAACCTCTTTAATCTTTTCCAGCCAGTATTACCTGGGCCTAGTCCTTATCATAATTTTTTGGGTTACCATATACATTGCCACCGGTTTTTACCGGGGTATCTACCGCAGAAGCAGGCTTAAGGAACTGATTTACACCTTTAACAGCTCCCTGCTGGGAAGCGTTTTCATTCTCTTTGTGCTTATCCTGGACGACTTTGTAAGCGACTACACCGATTATTACAGTGCCTATTTTGTGTATTTCAGCACCCATTTTCTGCTCACCGCCACTTTTCGTATCCTCCTCAGCACGCGTACCTCTATCCGCATAAGGCGGGGAAAGATCCGTTTCAACACCATTATAATCGGGAGCAACGCCAAAGCAGCTGCATTAATTGCCGAAATGGAAAAGTTGAACTATTACAACGGCAATTTCCTGGTTGGCTTTGTTTCTGTAAACAACAACGTACAGTTTTTATTGGAAAAAAACCTGGATCACCTGGGCACCTATCATGAACTGCCCCAGATCATTAACAAGTATGAAATAGAAGAGGTGATCGTAGCGGTAGAAAGCAGTGAGCACGAAAAGCTGGAAGAGATCGTTAATATTCTTGAAGACTTTAAAGTTACCGTGCGTATGATTCCAGACACTTACGACATCATTTCCGGGAAAGTAAAGTTAGAATCGCTGGGTGCGCCTTTGGTAGAGATCCGTCACGAGCTGATGCCTTTATGGCAAATGGCCGTGAAACGTATTTTCGATATAGCCATTTCTCTTTTTCTCCTGATCCTTTTTTCCCCCCTGTTTGTATTTTCCATGATCATGGTGAAGCTCTCCTCCCCCGGCCCCGTTTTCTTCAAGCAAAAACGCCTGGGGCTACACGGAAAGAGTTTCAATATGATCAAGTTCAGATCGATGGTGCACGATGCCGAAAAGGATGGCCCGCAACTCAGCAGTGAGCACGATGACCGCATTACCAATTGGGGGCGCATTATGCGCAAATACCGCCTGGACGAACTCCCGCAATTCATCAACGTGATCCTGGGCCAGATGAGTATCGTAGGCCCCCGCCCTGAGCGCATGTATTACGCAGAAAAGATCCGTGCCAAGGCGCCGCACTATAAATACGTGCACAAGGTAAAACCGGGGATCACTTCCTGGGGAATGGTTAAGTTCGGATATGCCGAAAACATAGAGGAGATGATCGACCGGCTTAAATACGACATCATCTACATTGAGAACATGAACCTCTTTAACGACATCAAGATATTGATCTACACCATTTTGATTGTGCTACAAGGCCGTGGAAAATAATACAGACCGCATTGACCTGGATGAATTCAAAGCCTTATCGCGGACAAAAAGAGCCGAAAACAAAGGCTTCTTTTCCCGTTTAAAAAAGACCAAACCCAAACAGCTGGACGCTGCTTTCCATCAACTGCATGAAGAGGCTTTTTCCTGTATGGATTGTCTTAATTGTGCGCATTGCTGCAAAAGTACCGGCCCCCTTTTTACGCATAAAGATATTGACCGCCTGAGCAAACATCTACGCATGCGTGCCGCAGATTTTATGGACACCTATTTGCGTGTGGACGAAGATGGAGATTATGTATTGCAGCACGTACCCTGCCCTTTCCTGGGCACGGATAACTATTGTTCCGTATATGAAGCGCGCCCTAAGGCCTGCCGGGAATATCCCCATACAAACCGGAATGGCATGCATCAAATTCTGCATCTTACACGTAAAAATGCAGAAGTATGCCCCGCTGTATATCATATCGTAGAAAAACTAAAGGAGCGGTTTACATAAGCTTTTATCATTTTTTTCGTTTTCTTAGCTCCTCCCTGGCTTGAAGAACCTGTTTGTTTTAGCAACACATAATGATTTAACATGCAGGTATTAAACGTTCGGCTCCTCCTCGTGTGTGGCGCGTTTTTTCTTTCTTTTAATGTAGCCAGAAGCCAAAACCAGCTTGGGTTAGGCATAGGTGCAGGCTCTGTAAGAGGTGACTTTTTATCCAGCAATACTTCCTTGCAAAACCTGGGTCCCTTTGTACAGGGGAGCTATTTCTTACAAACAAAAAAAGACCAGTTTTTAGTAGGCCTTATCAGCAATTACTCCACCAGCCTGCAATCGCGCTCTTTTGATACCGATATGCTTTCATATACCTCAAGCATACGCACACATCATACTTTTATAGGGCTGGCGCTTAAAACCTACCCAGCAAGTTCAGTGCGCCTGTATAACCCTTACCCAGGGCGGGTGCTTCCCTTTTTCTCGGTAGGTTTTGGAGTTGAACTGTTCAACAATACCCTGACCAATACCCCTCCTCCTGCAGGTTTTGTGTTGGACGAAGGTTTTAAAACACAATTCACAGGTATGCTTGAAGCAGGCCTGGAGGTGAACCTCACAGAAAAATTGAGCATTTCGGGGAGCATTACCTGGCGTACGGCCTTTACAGATAATTGGGACGGTCTTATAGGCACCGGCCAGGCCAACGATGCATTGGCAGCCGTACAGCTAGGGCTTGTGTACAGGCTTACTAAAGAAAAGCTGTTTTAGTCTTCGCTATACAGCAGGTATTTTTTGCGCATTTGCTTGTACTCTGTCAATTCCGGCTGCCAGCCTGCCTTTATTTCTGCTGCTGTCATACCCGCTTCTATTTGCTCTTGCAGTTTTTTAGTCCCTGCCAGCAGTGTAAAAAAGGAAGTGAAAAAAGCATCTTTTTCGGGAGCTATTTCATACGCCTGCACCAACCAGTTTAAGTACAGGCTTTCATCTCCCCGCAGGTAAAAAACAGCAAACAGGCTCAGGTCATGCCCCTTACAGGCCTTTCCCTCATACTTCGGGTTTTTAGCACCCGTTTTGTCTTCAGGAGTAAAGCTTATGCTGGATTCGGTAAAATAGGGTGCCCCGATCACCTGGAAGGGCTTATTTGTACCCCGGCCTACGCTAACGTTGGTGCCTTCGAACAAACAGAGAGAAGGATACAGGATAATGGCCGTATCATTGGGTAAGTTTGGAGAAGGCGGTACAGGTAAGCGGTAGAGGGTACGATGGGTATAGCCGTGTATGGGGACCACACGTAGCGTTAAGGGTTTTGTGCTCTTTAACCAGCCTTCTCCCTGCACCATTTTGGCATATTCGCCCACCGTAAGGCCATGCACTATAGGAATGGGATGCATACCTACGAAGGAGCTATGCCGGGGTTCCAATACAGGGCCGTCTACGTAATACCCGTGCGGATTAGGCCTGTCCAGCACCATTACTTCTACCCCTGCCTCTGCACAGGCATCCATTACCAAGGATAATGTACTTATGTAGGTATAAAAGCGTGCCCCCACATCCTGTATGTCAAAAACAACAATATCCAGGCCGTCCAATTGTGCCGCGCTGGGTTTTTTATTCTTTCCGTACAAGCTGATCAGCGGTAAACCCGTTTTTACATCAGTGCCATTGGTTATATGCTCTCCTGCAGAAGCCATTCCCCTGAAACCGTGTTCCGGGGCAAATACCCTTTTTAATTGTACCCCGTTTTCCAGGAGATAATCCACCAGGTGTTGTTCGTGCACGAGCGAAGTTTGGTTGGCTACTAATCCTACTTTCTTGCCATAGAGCAGCGGCAAATAAGCCCCGGGTCTTTCGGCCGCTACTACCAGGCTATCCGGCTCTTTAAGCTGAGCTGAAAGAGCAGCAGGTATCCATAAAAGTAGCACAGCCAAATGCCTATATTTGGCCAGCCGCAAAAAGCAAGGCGTTACCTTGAAGTTAGAGTTTTTCATTGCCAATAGAATTCTTAAAAGCAAAACTGCCTCGCGCAAAATTTCACGCCCGGTTATTAAAATCTCCGTTTGGGCCATCGCCCTGGGAGTGATCATTATGACCATAGCCCTGGCTACGGGAATGGGGTTGCGCAAAGAGATCAGCGACAAAGTAATCGGATTCGGAGGACATATTCAAATACTCAATTATCAGCCGAATCCTATTTTTGAACAACAACCCGTATATCTCTCCGACTCCGTTCTACAAGAAGTACACCAACTGCCGGAGGTAGATTACGTGCAGGCCTTCAGCAAAAAAGCTGGGATCGTAAAAAACAAAGATGTGTTTGAAGGGGTGGTGCTGAAAGGTATCGACAGCAGCTTTCACTGGCAGCGCTTCGCTCCTTTCTTAACCCAGGGCAAGCCCCTGCATCTCGATCAGGAGGGGTATAACGACAGCATATTGATGAGTGAGCAGCTAGCCGCCTTGCTGCAAACAAGACTCCATGAGCGAGTTGCCGTTTACTTTGTTCGGCAAGCGCCCAAGCCCCCCTTATTGCGGTATTTTTACATAGCCGGGCTGTTTAAAACAGACTTTGAAGAAATTGACAACAGCTTCCTGATTGGCGATCTGAAGCACTTGCAACGGCTCAACAAATGGGAAGATAACCAGGTAGGCGGCTATGAAGTATTCCTTAAACCCGAAGCCAAGCTGGAACACAGCACTACCAAGCTACGTTACGCCCTGCCTATTGAATTAGATGCCATTTCGGCCAAAATGCTAAACGAACAGCTCTTTCAATGGCTTGAGCTCTTTGACCTCAATATTGCGATCATACTCATCATCATTATTGCTGTAGCCGCTATAAACATGTCTATTTCCCTGCTTATTCTTATACTGGAACGCACGCAAATGATCGGCATACTAAAGGCATTGGGCACAAATAACCTGAGCATAAGACGCATATTCCTGTACAATGCAGCCTACCTCATTGGCAAGGGTATGCTTTGGGGCAACCTTATTGGTGTAGGTCTGTGCCTGGCCCAAAAATATTTAGGCATCGTTAAGCTAGACCCCGCTACGTATTACGTAAGTAGAGTAGCCATACACCTGGACCCCCTGGTGCTTTTTGCGCTTAACGCAGGCACTATGCTTATTTGCTTGTTGTGTTTAATAATACCCAGCTTTTTAATTAGCCGTATTTCCCCCATAAAAGCCATTCGCTTTGATTAGTTTTGCCGGATAAAAGCACAGCGTGAAAAGCGCGTTTCATCGCTGCGAACGAACATCTAAAGAAAACACATGCGTCCTATAAAAAAGGTTTACGAGAACATCCTGGAAACCATTGGGCATACCCCGATGATCAAGCTCAATAAAATTGCAGAAGACATCCCCGCTACGGTATTGGCCAAGGTAGAGTATTTTAACCCGGGCCACTCGGTAAAAGACCGCATGGCCTTGCAAATGATCGAGAATGCCGAAAAAGAGGGCAAGCTAAAACCAGGAGGTACGATCATTGAATGTACTTCAGGAAATACGGGGATGGGACTGGCTCTGGCCGCCATTGTTAAAGGATATAAACTGATCTGTACCCTAAGCGATAAACAAAGCAAGGAGAAAATGGATATTCTCCGCGCCATGGGTGCCGAGATCTACGTTTGTCCAACCAATGTGGCGCCTGAACACCCGGACAGTTATTATTCCGTAGCCTCGCGCCTGAATAAAGAAATACCCAATTCTTTTTACCCCTATCAATACGACAACCCCGGCAATGCCCAGGCGCATTATGAAAGCACCGGACCGGAGATCTGGGAACAAACCGAAGGGAAAGTTACCCATTTTGTAGTGGGTGTAGGTACAGGGGGTACCATCTCCGGGGTAGGAAAGTACCTGAAAGAACAGAACCCCGACATAAAAATATGGGGCATAGACAGCTATGGCTCCGTTTTTAAGAAGTACCACGAAACCGGTGAATTTGACGAAAACGAGATCTACTCCTACATTACCGAAGGTATTGGGGAGGACATTCTCCCAAAAAACGTGGACTTTGAGGTGATCGATCACTTTGAAAAAGTGACCGATAAAGACGGGGCTCTGGCTACCCGGGAACTCGCCAAGAAAGAAGGCCTTTTCCTCGGGTATTCCTGCGGCTCGGCTTTCCAGGGATTACGGCAGTTAAAAAGTGAATTGACCGAAGATGATGTGGTGGTAGTGCTTTTTCACGACCATGGCAGCCGCTATGTAGGCAAAGTCTACAATGACGACTGGATGCGCGACCGGGGCTTCTTAAACAATGCGCAAAGCACTGCACAAGACCTCGTGCGCAAACACCAGAACCTAAGCCTCGTTACGGTAAAGAGCAGCGAATTGGTTTCTCATGCCGTACAGCGCATGCAGCAATACAATATTTCCCAATTGCCGGTAAAAGACGGCGACCGTTTTGTAGGCTCGCTGGGCGACAGCCGGCTGTTTCAAAGCCTGATCAATGATCCTGACCTGGGAAACAAAACCGTAGCGGAGGTAATGGATGCCCCCTTCCCTATTGTAAGTTATGCGGAAGAAGCTACTGCAGTGGCCAAACATATAAACAAAGAAAACAACGCCGTGTTGGTGGCCCTGCCGGCAGAGGAATACCACATCATCACCAAGCATGATATTATTGGGGCGCTGAGCTAAACGAAGTAAAACTTGTTTTTCGCCATCCCGCAAGAGATGCAAAAGCCTAAAAACACAGCTATCCGAATCGTTTCTACCGTACCCTCGCAAACCGAACTGCTCTATGCTTTGGGGCTCGAAGCAGAGGTAGTAGGCATTACCGCCTATTGTGTACACCCTCCCCATTGGTTAAAAGAAAAAACGATAATCGGAGGTACCAAAGACCTCAAAGTAGACCTGATCAAATCGCTGAAGCCTGACCTGATCATAGGCAATCACGAAGAGAACGTGAAGGAGCAAATAGAAGCACTTGAAGAGGAACACAAGGTGTACATAAGCAAAATAGAAACCATAGAGGATGCCTTAGGCATGATCTTGCGCGTTGGAGAATTGACGCAGACGCTGGTAAAAGCAAAAAAACTGATTGCCGGGATCAATGCGCTCCGCGCCAGGCTCAAAACCCCGGAAACCCCAAAACGCGTGGCCTATTTTATATGGAAGGGCCCTATGATGCTTGCCGGGGAAAACACCTTTATAGGCAAAATGCTCGAGGCCTGCGGCTTTGAAAACGCAGCGCCATCTTCGGAACAACGGTATCCCCAGGTAGCTTTTGATCTCATCCCTAACCTAAAGGCAGATGTACTCCTGCTTTCCTCAGAACCCTATGCGTTTACCACCGAAGACCTGCATGCATTGGCAAAGAGAAATCCCGGTGCACTGTGTAAGATCGTAGACGGAGAACTCTTCA
This sequence comes from Owenweeksia sp., assembly GCA_028285465.1. Classification (GTDB taxonomy): domain Bacteria; phylum Bacteroidota; class Bacteroidia; order Flavobacteriales; family Schleiferiaceae; genus JANQPD01. The sequence goes on from JANQPD010000055.1 coordinate 12,721, forward strand.
GTTGGTATGGCAGCCGTATGAAGCAGGCCTTCCCTTACTTTGCCCGCCTGCAAGATGAATTAGCGCTGCATTAAGCCCTTACAAATGCGTTTTACCATAGCCGGGCCTTCATAAATAAAGCCGGTATATACCTGTACTAAACTTGCCCCTGCATTTAGCTTTTCCTGCGCATCAGCAGCAGTAAAGATGCCGCCTACTGCTATAATGGGAAAAGTCTCCCCGGAACGTTGCCTCAAATAGCGGATCACTTCGGTAGAGCGGGCGCGTACCGGCTTCCCGCTTACTCCTCCCGCTCCTGCCTTTTCTACTTCTTCAGCAGGTGTAGACAGTCCCTCCCGGCTAACGGTCGTATTGGTAGCAATTAACCCCGCTATGCCGGTTTCTCCTACAATATCAACGATATCATCCAACTGATCTTCGGTAAGGTCCGGGGCTATTTTCAATAAGATCGGCTTCGGCCTTTCCTGCTCCTGGTTCTTTTTTTGTAAGGTAGACAGGAGCTTTGTCAGCGGTTCTTTGTCCTGCAAAGCACGCAGGTTTGGGGTGTTGGGCGAAGAAACGTTTACCACAAAATAGTCTACGTGATCAAACAGTTTCTCAAAACAGATCAGGTAGTCTTCCACCGCTTTTTCATTGGGGGTGGCTTTGTTTTTACCAATGTTGCCGCCAATGATCAATCCTTTATGCCTCCGTTTTTTCAAGCGTTCCACCAAGGCGTCTACTCCCTCGTTGTTAAAGCCCATCCGGTTGATCAGTGCCTGGTCTGCCGGCAGGCGAAACAGACGGGGTTTTTCATTGCCCGGCTGCGCTAAGGGGGTAACGGTGCCTACTTCTATGAAACCAAAACCATAATTGCCCAACTCTTTGTACAGCTTGCCGTCTTTATCAAAACCGGCAGCTAACCCCACCGGGTTCCTGAAAGACAAACCAAAAACCTCACGTGCCAGATTGCCTTTGGGTATGTATGCATTTCGCGTTAAACTAGACACAAGGGGTAGTGATTGTGCAAATTTTATAGTAGAAAAAGTAAAATGATGCACGCGTTCGGGAGAAAAGCTGAAAAGCAAAGGGCGCAAGAAAGTTTTATACATAAGGGGTATTTGAGCCGCAAAAATAAGCGCTTGGTATAAAGCAGCGCATGCTCGCCCGATTTGTTGATAGACTTTTGACCGGGCAAAAGAAGGTCTATTGCATTCGGACAGCTCTATTTTAAGGCAGGATACCCTAAAAGCAAACCGATCACCTTATACTTGTACCTTATTTATCGTCCATTGTCTTCGTTTTACCAGATCTTGGGAGTTCGCCCTTCTGCTTCCGTAGCCGAAATAAAAAAGGCCTTTCGCAAAAAAGCCCATTTGTTACACCCGGATGTGAACAAAGCCCCGGATGCAGAAGAGCGCTGGCAGGAACTCTACGAAGCCTATGAGTACCTTTTGCAACGTAGAAAGGTACGGAAGGCAAAACCGGGAAGTGTACATGCACCCGGCAGGCAAAAAGCACAAGCCGGAAAACAAAGTTATGCGGAGTGGAAAGCACGGGAACGTGAAAAAGCACGGGCCCAAGCAAGGGCACACGCCCGCATGAAGTTTGCCGCTTTTAAAAAGACGGCCTATTACCAAAACGAGATCGCGCTGGAAGTTTTGGGCGATAACTTTATGTTTTATTCCTTGCTTTTTCTCTGCCTGTACGCCCCTTATGCCGGCCTGCAACGCGATACTTCTATTGGGTTTTTCCTGGCACTTGTATTAGGTGTAGCAGGCATTCCCATCTGGATAGGTGCCTTAAAAAAGGGCAGCAACATACGCCTGGCTTTACTCAGAGATTCGCTTTACAAGATCCTGCAGTCCAGAGTGTTCAGCCTGGTAGCCCTAAGCCTCCTTAATGTGGTGCTTTACCTGCTTTTTGCGTTCAGGACATTTGTACCCCTTTTCATTAGCCTGGGTGCACTGGTACTGGCGGGTATTGCTGGTTACCTGTGGATACAAAAAGGCAGGCTTTTCCCTAACAATGCGTACACACGCTCCGTTAGCGCTTTTGTATTGTTTCCCGGTCTGGTCAATCTTTTCTTTGCGGTGAATTTTTTGCTGGCGCAGAACACCCAGGTAGAAACCTATGCCTACAAAGTAGTCTGGGCCCGCTCCAGTGCCCGGCACGACCGCCAACCTTCCCCGTTTATTCAGCTTTCAAACAATACCTATAAAGCATATCCGGGCCTTCGGTTTTTTTGGGGAGGAGATAAGATCACCAAGGGCGGTTTAGTAGAATTCCACATTGCGCGGGGTCCTTTTGGGCTACGGGTATTGAGAGAGCATCGCTTTCTACGGCAAAAGAGAGAATAAAACTTCCGGGTGGTGTTTTGCGAATATTGCCTTAGCCGGCTGCTTATCCGTTTTCCCGCCCCTATCTTTGCCCCATGTCTTCTAAAGTAAACATCCGCAACAAAAAAGCTACGTTTCAGTATGAGATCCTCGACAAATACGAGGCAGGGCTCAAATTGCTGGGTACCGAAATAAAATCCATCCGCGACAATAAGGCCAGCCTGGGAGAGGCCTATTGCTACTTTAGGGAGGATGAGCTGTACATAAAGAACATGCACATAGCGGAATACAGCCATGGTAACATCAACAACCATGACCCGCTGCGGGAGCGCAAATTGCTGCTGCATAAAAAAGAATTGAAAAAACTTGCCGAAAACCTGAACAAAGGGGGCAACAACACCATTGTACCCTTACGCCTTTACATGAATGACCGTGGGCTGGCCAAACTGGAAATAGCCCTGGGCCGAGGTAAAAAACTGTTCGATAAACGCCAAAGCCTAAAGGAAAAAGATGTAAAACGAGACATTGAACGCAACCTGCGCTAATCATCAAGACCTATTTCTTTGAACGCAGCCCAAAAGCGAAAACTTATTCTCATTCTTGGTGCTATTGCCGCTTTAGGGCCGTTGAGCATTGATATGTACCTCCCCAGCTTCCCCTCTATAGCCATGGATCTCGGGGTGCATACGGCAGATATAAGCCTCACCCTTACGGCCTATTTTATTGGCATCTCGGTGGGGCAGCTCTTCTACGGGCCCCTGGTAGACCGTTACGGCAGAAAACCACCTCTCTTATTTGGGCTCGGTGTATACATCCTGGCCAGCGTAGCCTGCGCCTTCGCACACGACTTATGGC
>JANQPD010000074.1 GCA_028285465.1 Owenweeksia sp.
TCCAGCTCGGCACGCCACTTTTTGTTGAACTTATACTTAAGCGTATAGCCTGCCCACAGTTCAGAATCAGAAACAGGTGTATCCGTTTGTGCATGCAGCACAGCAGGTGTAGCCAGTACAAGCCCCGCTAAGATCAAAAAACGTCTCACACTATACAAAAAAGCGGTAAAGGGTAGAGATGAGGAAAGACGCCACCAGCCCTACCAGGAAAATACTGAGCGAGATGCGAATAAATTTGTATTTGCGCTGTAAGGCTTTTCCGAGAAAGTACAGGTCTTTGATCATGGAGCTGTACAGGAAGTCGCTGTCGTTGAGCTTCTGTAACATACCCCATTCATAATCTTTAAAACCCATGTTGTGGAAATTACCGAAATAAAGGAGGTTGCCGTTTTTATTCCTGATCTCATCCAGCGTAAAACGCCCCTGTGTCCGGTTGGGTGTAATGGAGATGATGGCGAATACAATGGATAAAAAACTGGCCACCGATAAAACCTGGGCCGCTATAAACAAGCCGTGCATTTCCGTATCTGCAAACCGCACAAATCCCCCAATAACTACAGATAGTATAATGGAGTTAACCGTGATCATGATATTGGCTTTGCGGTCTACCATTTCATTGAGGGTGTAGTGGTTGTGCGAAGTGGTGCGAAACAAGGTTTGAATGCCCCGCGCATCTCTGCCGCGCATGGAACTGAGGTTTTTCCTGAGCCTTTTTAACTCGGCTTCGTCTATATCCAGTTCCTTCTTGAGCACAATGTCTTTTCTTTTCTCCAGTTTCCGTTGCTCTTTTTCCAGCACCAGGATCAGCTCCGTAATTTTAGGCTTAATGTGCAGGGCTGAATATTCAGTGGCAGATTCATACTCGGAAAGGAACTCGATCATCAACGCATAGAACTTTTTAATGCTGATCTTAGCATCGTTCAGGATGGCCTCCTGGTAAAACTGTTCAAGTCGTTCTTTGCCGTTTTTCCCTAAAAAATCCATAATCAGGGCATCCTTCAGGATAATGGCAATCTTACCGGACTGCGGATTTCTGCTCACTACATCCCGCAGCGCATCCGAGATGCATGCGGCTTCCTGTTCTGAAAAGCCTGACTTCAGCAGGTCATCCAGTGCGTAGGCGTCTACAAAAGCTTCTTGCTGTGCCACAATAGCCTCGCGGGTAGCGCGCCCGGGTTTCACCCGGCTAAACATAGAGGCATACAGCCATAACGAAGCTTCCAGCATACAGCGTTCCTGGTTACTCAAGGGTTCAAAACGGCTGATCTGTTCAATATTACCCGATATGCGTTTGCCAAAGTTTATGGTATGGTAGATCAATTGGTCATAATGTTCTACCATATGTTCAATGGCCATCAGCTTAATTTTTCGCGAAGGCTTGTCGGTTTTGTCTATGAGTTGCTCTTCCATGCTAATGAGCTTTACTTAATGTTATACTTCCTGCGCATATAAAAGTCCCTTCTTTCAAAATCCCGTTTCAGGGTTTCCAGTTCTAACCTCCAGTGCAGGGAGCTCGCAGGTTGCCTGTACCTGGCTATTAAATAGGACACCTCTTCTTCAATAGCGGATGCCCGTTCTTCCAGTATACGGTTAAACCTATTGGGATTTAAAAGCGCATACAATTCTTTTTGCCTGCTTTCCAGCCGGTTCCTAAACGCCTCATCCTGTTCAAACAAGACCTGGTAGATCCGTGAAAGGTCATCTTCCCTGAATTCCATTTCGGGCAATAGGGCGTTTTTTGTCCTGAACGCTGCAAAATCCAGGTCAAACAATACAAAGCGAAAAGGTGCTCCGTTTATGCTGTAAGCGGCAACATTACCATGCGGCCAGTCCGAATTTCCAATATAATCCTGGAAAACGAGGTAATCGATAAAGTTATCGAGATCAAGTAAAGAATGAAGGGTTTCCAGGTTCTCTTCTTTGAGTGCATCTCTCATGTTTTGAGCCAACACGGCATTGCCTTCTTCGAATTCTAAATTTCCGTTATCGGGATCTGTTTTCAACAGGGTAATCCGGTTGGTATCTACCCCCAATAAACCGCTTAGGCCGGGACGGTCTATGTCCGACCGTACATTCAATAACCCGTAATAGGTGTCGTTTATAAATGCATGCACGGGCCTGCCGTACCTGAGTTCTACATCTAACCCGCTTTCCAGGGCAAGTTGTGTATAGGCGAGGTCTTTGAGCATTGTTTTGCCAAATTCATTCCCTGAATTGCGCAGGCGGAAGGCCAAAAAGCTATGTAGGGAGTGCTCCCCCAAAAGCTCCTGGTCTCCAAAAACGTGCATCGCAGGGTCCGGTAGTGGCTCCCTGAAGGTTATGCCCAAAGATTTCATATCGGCCCTGGAAGAAGACCTTCCTTTGATCTCGATATGAGCAGGCTTTCCTTCAAATGTTTTTGTACCCTCCGCATAAAAATCTACCCGGGCAGATATCCGGATATCTCTGAAGTAGCGCACATACATATAATCGAAAGAATCTTGCTCCACGTGCAAGTTGAAAACGGGAAGGCTTGTGGGGAGCGTAGAGGGGGTGAGGTTATCCAGCCGCGGCAGGCTTTCTTCCACTTCCAGTTCCGTGCAGCCTAAAACAAAAAGGCAGCTCAGCACGATATACCTTAATGCCTTCATAACAAAGTCCAGTTAATGCCCAGCCTGAACTGGTGCTTAGGGTTAAGCATAAGGTAGTGATCCTGCAAGGGATACAAGGCACGGCTATAGGCAAATTGAATGCCGAGGCTATACTTTATTCTGAGGAGTACTTCCAATACACCCGCATAGCGCAGTAAATCCGAAGTCTGTGTGCGGAATACGTCAAAATCCCGGTTATTTTCTATGTCCAAATACGCCCCGATATTCCAATTTTTTATAAGGTAACGCCCTCCGAAAGCAAGCGATAGTTTTTGTGTGTTTCCGGAATAATGTATTTCCGCATTTTGATCCGCAGAAAAGCGCAACTGCTTATAGCCGATCTGTCCTACTGCCTGGAAGGGAAGGGCTTGAAAGCGATAGGTATAGGCCGAACGCAAGTCAAAACCGGTAAAAAAGACAGGAGAGATGCGGCTATTCCAAACAACCAGGTCTCTTTGGTTGAAACCTCCCGCATAGCTTACCCCTATTTCCACGTTTGATTGGGCGTTTAACGGGATTGAGAGCAGAAAGAAGCCTATCAAAGAAAGAGCTGGCCGCATGTTACGCGTACTTAAAATAAGACCCACAAATATATTGAATGTTGCAACAACGGTACAGTGCATGCTGTGTTGAATCTTTCTAAGTTGCAAACAACACGCATACTTCAAAGGTCTGCTTGGGCATATTCCTATAAAAGAGCCTGTTGCAGGGCTACCTCATATTGCTCCGTGATCAGGTTCCAGCTGTAGCGGGTCTTAATCTTTTCCAGGTTGTTTTTGATCATGTTTTCCTGCCGCTCATCTCTTTGCAAAAGGTCTATGGCATTGGCCACATCGTGTGCATCCAAAAAGTAATTGGCGTCTTCCCCCAGCACTTCCTTATTGAAAATATTGTTGTGCGCCAGTATCATATTGCGGCAAGCCATGGCTTCCAGCAGGGAAGGGTTGGTACCCCCAACGCTATGTCCGTGAAAATAAAGAGCAGTATGCGCACGCAGGTTGCTGATTTCTCTTTTGTCGTATATGCCCCGGATAAAGCGAATGCGGCTGTCTTTGTACCTGCTTAGCAATTTCTCCCCATAAGGAGTGGCATGGTTGCCGATGACCAGCGTAATGCGCTTGCGCTTGCTTTTCACTACCCCGTCCAGAAGTGCTTCAATATGATTTTCCGGTTCCAGGCGTGCCACAATAAGATGGTATTCAAAGGGCTGTACACCATATTGCTCAAGGATAGCGGGGTCCGGGTTTTTCCACACTTCGGCTCCATAGGCAATCTGAGCCAGGCTTCCCTTGTATTTGCCGCTAAGGTAATCTGCAATGGCCCCGGAGTCAGCGATCATCAGGTGACTTTGATGTGCTGCCCAGGCTTCGGCCTTTCTCAAAAAACGCTGGATACGTGAGCTGTACTTGCTGCGCTGCCATTCCAGGCCATCCATGTTCGTTACGAGGATGCTTTTGGCAGGAGCCAGCCAATACCATATGCTGCTGGATGTATAGCCGAAAACCAGAAGCACGTCAAAATTGCGTGTACGTGCATCCAGCATACAATTGAAGTCATAAACAAACTGTCCGGCAGTGCCTATGCGGTGCTCAGGATCGTATTTGTGGATGATGTGCACACCCTCATAAGTCTTTTGCTGGTAGGGGTGCTGATGCGAATTGTACACCCATACTTCATGGCCTTTCTTTACCAGGCGAGGGGCCAGCTGTTGTGCGCATTCCTCAAAGCCTCCGTAATAATTGGGTATGCCCCTGGTGCCTAATATGCCTATTTTCATGTTTGTACTTCTTGGTATATACACAATAGTTCCCGGGCAGTCTTTTCCCAGCTAAAGTTTTCCCTTACCCAGCTTTCATGGGAAGTATTGCTTTCCAGGGCCTGGTCTACGGCCCTCCGTATAGAATCGGGGTCTGAAGCTTCGCAAAAATGTGCTACTCCTTCGTAGAGTTCGGCCTGTGCACCTCCTTTTCCACATACTACCGCGCAACCGGAAAGCAAGGCCTCAAGAGTAGCCAGCCCGGTAGTTTCATAAAAACTGGGTAGGGCATGCACCTTTGCCCGGGCGTAAGCTTCTGCAAGCGCTTTCCCTTTTTGAAAAGGCAGCAGTTGTACATTTTCTCCTGCTTCTTTTTGGCACTGCGCCCGGTAAGCATACTGGTTTTTGGCGGCATCTCCGACTAAAACAAGCGGCCACTTTCCCTTTGCCTGCGCCCGCACCAGGTTTAACTGGTTTTTTAAGGCTTCAAAGCGGGCTACGCATAAAACCTGTTCTTGTTTTTGCGGAGCAATAGAAGAAGGGGCAAAGTGCTCTGTTCCGAGGGCCAGTTGCTTATGCTTTCCCTTTAAGTGGAACAGGCGGGAGATAAGACGCCACTCGCTTTGGCTGGCGGTAAAAAGGTAACGGCTGTGGTCGAGTACTTGCTGTACGCTTTTTCGGTAACCCTGTGCGAGAAAGCGGGCAGGGGGCATGCGGTCGCTTCCCTTAATGCCCCTGGCGAGGCTCTTTATATATTCCTGCCCGAAATGCGTTGTAAGGTGATGCAGCCACCTTTGCTTAGCTCCCTTGCTTTGTTGGGGTACTTTGCTGTAATCGATGTAGATCGCGGTAGTCAACAGGGGAGGGTGTGTTTGTTGCAGGTAAGGCAGGATATCGGCAGGCCGACCCAGGTTAAAAAAGTGCAGCGCATCATAGGTTTGAAAATCATGTGCAAAGCCTCGTGTCTGGATATGTACCTCTACCCCCAAAGCGCGTAAATACCGGGCGGTTTGTTCAACCTGCACCGTGTCCCCTCCGGGTTGATCGTACAAGGTACTGCGGCTGATAAACAAAATGCGCATGGATAAAACTTTGCGGTAAGAGTTGGGTTAAAGCTATAGATATAAAGCAAAATCAATTAAAAATGAAGCGAATTTTTTTAACTGTTGTAGTGGCAGGCAGCCTGATCGCAGGGTGCAGTGGAGGTGCAGAAGGAGAAACAGAGGACAAAGCCATGCCTGAGAAAGAAGCAGCAAGCATGGGTAATGAAGCAGAAGAAGCAGTACCCATGAAAGAGGAAGAAGTAAAGGAAGTGGCTTTGACGATAGACGCAGTAGGAGAAACGATGACCACCATGGCATATGCCCCGAAACAAGTTTCCGTTCCTGCTGGTGCCCTGGTAACCCTTACGTTAAACAATACGGCTACGGCTGAGGCTATGATCCACAATTTGGTTATTATAGAGGCAGGCAAGCAAACAGCTGTGGCCGAAGCAGCCTTAGAGGCCGGGAATGACAATGGCTATTTACCTGATGCCAGTATGTACATTGCCGCTACCAGTATGGCAAACCCGGGGGAGACGGTAGAAGTGCAATTTACGGCACCCGAAAAGAAAGGTACATACCAGTTTATTTGTACGTATCCCGGGCACACCTCTATGAAAGGCCTGTTCCTGGTAAAATAATAGTATATACATAAGATTCGGATCCCCGGTTTACTTGTGCGCGGCATAAGGCCGGGAATTTTTTATGCGGGAACTTTTCCATGCCCTTTGCGTAAACGGGGAAAGTGGCGTACTACATACAAGCTTAATAAGCCTCCCAGGATAGACTTCAGCAGCAAACCGGGGATCAGCTTTTGGAAAGTTTCAAAGAGCAGTACGCCCGGTTCTACACTTTTAAGCACCACAAAACCCAATGCAATAAGCAGGAAATGCGCCAGGAAAAAATTCCTGATGTAATTGAAAAAATTTGCCTCCTGCCGGGTAGAGAGGTATCCCAGGAAGAAGGCACAAAGAGGAAAACCCCACAAAAAACCGGCCGTTGCCCCGAATAGTTTTTCCCAACCGGAAGTATACCCTCCAAAAACGGGAGCCCCCAGCGCACCTGTAAGTAAGTACAACAAAGAGGAAAGCGCGCCTATTCGTTTTCCCATAATAGCCGCAATTACAAAAATGACAAAGGATTGCATAGTGATCAGGATGCCATCTACCCTAAACCCAACGGGGGCTATAAAACAGATCAAAAGGGTTGCCGCAATCGTTTTAAAGAATAGGTTTTTCATGGATCAGTTTTTTGCAGTGTCTTTCAAAGCGCCAGTAAAGCAGAGCTGCAGCTACGGTTAGTCCAATGGCTAAGCCGTACCAAACGCCTTGTGGTCCCATATGCAGGTAAATGCCAAGTACATAAGCAAGCCCCAAACCTACCAGCCAATACGAGAAAAAGGTAATGAGCGTAGGTATTTTGGTGTCGGCTATACCGCGTAAGGCACCCAGTGCCATAACCTGTACGCCATCGGATAACTGAAAAAGAGCAGCGATCAGGATGAGACCGGAAGCAATCGGCAGCACTCCCGCATCTTCGCTGTACAAACGAGGAAAGAAGTCGTTTCCTGCAACCAGTATAATGCCGCAGCTTGCCATCAGGAGTAAAGTGAGGTACAAGGCACTTCGCCCTGCAGCACGCATGCTCCGGTAATCCGTGCGCCCCATTTGATTGCCCGTGCGTACGCTTACGGCTGCGCCAATTCCACTGGCAGCCATATAGCTTACGGAAGCCAGGCTAATGGCAATCTGGTGGGCGGCCAACTCTGATGCCCCTATCTGCCCTACGAGGATAGCTGCTCCCGCAAAGGCCGATACTTCAAAGATGTATTGTAAGCCACTGGGTAACCCGATTTCCAGCAGGCGTTTGAACATGCTCTTTTCCCATAGGAGGTGCTTGTAGTACCTGAGGTGTGTTTGAAAACGCGGGTGCCTGAATACATACCACAACATAGCACCAGCCATCAATATGCGTGAAAGCAAGGTAGCATAACCTGCTCCGTTGAGCCCCAATGCCGGAAAGCCTGCTTTCCCGTAAATGAGCAGGTAGTTCAACCCGATGTTCAGCAGGTTGGCACCCAGGGAGGCAAGCATGGCAAAACGGGTAAACGAAAGCCCCTCGGCAAATTGCTTCAGCGTTAGAAAAAGCATCAGCGGAAAAATACTGCTGGTGATGATCAGGAGGTAAGGCATGGCCAGGTTTTCTACAGAAGGCTCTTGTCTAAAGACCCCTGCAAAGGGCATTACGCTGAGTATGCTGAAGAAAATAAGGAGGGCAGTGGCGGCATTGAGTAGCAGGCTGTGTTTCAGAAAGCCCCCTGTCAATTCTTTTTTGCCCGCACCATCGGCATTGGCAATAGGGGGGGTAAGGCCAAAAGCCATACCCATGCCAAAAACCATGGGTACTACAAAAATAGAGTTGGCAAATGCACTGGCGGCCAGTTCTACCGTGCCCAGTTTGCCGATCATTATACTGTCGGCCAGGCCTACCAGTACATGACCGAGCTGCCCGAGCATTACCGGCCAGGCCAGCCGGAAAGTTTTTTTAAGATGAGTACGTAGGGTCAAAGAAAAGGGCCTTTGTTCAGGCCCGCGAAGTTATTCTATTAATTCCGCTTCGTGCCTTTTCATTTCTCTTTCATAAAAAGCCTCGGCACAATCGAGCACATTGGCGATCTCATTGATGAGGGCTTCATCTTCCTCTCCCTTCAGCGCATCGATCCATTCTACCTCATCGTGGTGCACATTCCAGATAAAGCGAGGATATTCGTTGTGCACGATAAATATCTCATCGGGCAGGTCGGTATTGTCTGCCAGTAAAAAACGCGGAATATCCATAACACAAATGATTGGAGGGTTAAAGTACTAAAAAAGAAAATACAATAGATAGGGCCGAAATGTTTTCTTTTCCCAATACTGAAAGCCATAAAACAGGCAGGTTCATGCCTTCAAAAACACGAGAAACACCTCTCCTATAATACGGAAGGCCTACTTACTTGCAAAAGCCAGTACATCTTCTTTGCTGATCTCCTTTCCACCCAGTATAATGAGGCGTTCTACCACGTTGCGCAGTTCCCGGATGTTCCCTGTCCAGTCCATTTTTTGAAGCGCTTCCAGGGCCTGGGGGCTAAAGTCTTTTTTAGGCGCTCCTTGCTCGTCGGCTATTTTACCGGTAAAATGGGCCACCAGTTCCGGGATATCTTCCCGTCTGTCGTTTAAAGCGGGCACGTTGATCACGATCACACTCAGGCGGTGGTAGAGGTCTTCGCGAAATTTGCCGTCAGCGATCTCTTTGCGCAGGTCTTTATTGGTAGCCGCCAATACACGTACGTCTACTTTTATTTCCTTATCTCCTCCCACAGGCGTTATTTTTCCTTCCTGCAGGGCCCGCAATACTTTGGCCTGGGCAGAGAGGCTCATGTCCCCGATCTCATCGAGGAACAAAGTGCCGCCACTGGCCAGCTCAAACTTGCCCTTGCGGTCTTTTACCGCTGAGGTGAACGCTCCTTTTTTGTGGCCAAATAACTCACTTTCGATCAATTCTGCAGGAATGGCTGCGCAGTTTACCTCTATCAGGGGCATCTTATTCCGTGCGCTCTTTTGGTGCAGCCAGTGCGCCACCAGCTCCTTACCGGTACCATTGGGGCCGTTTATCAGTACGCGGGCATCGGTCGGGGCCACTTTCTCGATAATGCCTTTTATATTTTCCAGCGCTTCCGAAGACCCGATCATTTCATAATTCTTGCTGATCTTCTTTTTAAGCGTTTTGTTTTCCCGCACCAGGTGCGTTTTGTCCAGGGCGTGGCGCACCGTACTCAATAGGCGGTTTAGATCCGGGGGCTTACTGATGTAATCATAGGCCCCCATGCGCATGCTTTCTACAGCGGTGTCCAGATCGCCATGCCCCGAGATCATGATCACCGAAGTGTCCGGGTGTTTTTCGCGGGACCACGTGAGCACTTCCATGCCGTCTACTCCCGGCATTTTTATGTCGCACAACATCAGGTCGTATTCTTTGGTTGCCAGCATATCAATGGCCTGCTTGCCATGTTCCGCTTCGTCTATTTCAAAGGTTTTGTCTTCATCCGCAAGGATGTTGCGCAATACGTTACGGATGGCTTTCTCGTCTTCTACAATAAGGATTTTTGCCATGAATGGGTATTTTCTTTTAACAAAGCACTTACGCCCTCTTTTAATGCGTAAGTAGATAATTTAAGAGAGCGAATGCCTGTTTGGTTCAACAAAAAGTCAATAAGCAGGCAAGCCATAGGCATCATATCCGCCCGCATGGGGATCATCCCGGGTGTACGCAGGCGCTCTTCAAAACCTGAAGTCAGCATTTGGCGGGAGATGGCCCTGTATTCGCCCAGGTCAAATACATAGCTAGTATGCCCCTGCAACAAAGGGTTGGCCTGCTCAAAGCGCGCCAGGATCATGGCGGCCAGGGTATCGAAAGAGCCGCTGCTGCCGATAAGGCTTTGCGGTTCATGTGTTTTTACCGCAGAAAACAGGTCTTCAAGTTGCGTTTTCAGGTAGGCTTGTATGGCTTCTTTGTCATTATTTTCCAAAGGGTCCGCAGGTTGGAAGTGTTCTTTCAGGCGGCTGCTGCCCAGGGGGTAGCTTTTTTGCCAAAAGACCCGTTCGGCATTGGCGATAATGCATTCTGTGCTGCCTCCGCCAATATCTACGATCAGGCTCTTGTGCTTTCCAAGATCCAGGGCCTGCCGCACTCCGTAATAGATAAGGGCTGCTTCCTCATCCCCGGAGAGTACATTTACCGCAATACCTGCTCTTTCAAGGGAGGCCGCTATAAAGTCGGTTCCATTTTGTGCGCTGCGTACCGCAGAAGTGGCAAAGGCATAGGTGGCCTCTACTTCGTGTCGGCGGATTGTTTTCCCATGGGCCACCAGTGCTTGCAGCCCGCGCTCAAACGCAGGCGGGGCAATCTGGTTGTCGTCAATGCCCCCTTCTCCGAGTTTCACGGGAATTTTGTCGTTGAAAAACACTTCTCCCGAAGAAGTGTCTTGAATGAGCAGGTTAAAGGTATTGGTACCCATGTCTACAATGGCTACTTTCATACGGGAGGATTGCTATCGGATGAAGGAAGGTTCTTAAACCAAACGTCCCTTTGCGGAAAGGGAATGGTTACCCCGTTTTCACGGAAAGCCTGGTCTATGGCAAAGCGGATGTCGCTCTTTACCCGCTCGATACGGAAGAGGTTGTTGGAGAAGAAGTACAAACTAAAATTCAGGGAGCTGTTGCCAAAATCTTTGAAAAACACGTATGGCGGAGGGGTTTTGATCACTTCCTGGTGTTCTTTTGCACAGGCTGCCAACAGCTTTTCCACCAGGCGGGTATCGCTGCCATAGGCCACGCCTACGTCTATACGAAAACGGGTGGTTTTATGGTTTTGAGACCAGTTGATCACTTCATCCGTGGTAAGTTTGGTATTGGGTACGATCAACACGATGTCTTCGCGGGTAATCAGGCTGGTGGTGCGCAGTCCTACCTCTTTTACCTGCCCTACCGTGCCGGATATTTCTACGATATCCCCGGCAGTAACGGTACGCTCACTGAGAATGATAAAGCCCGCTACAAGGTCGCGGAAGAAATCCTGAAGCCCCAAACCCAGGCCAACCAAAAGAGCGGTAGAGCCTACCAGTATGGTCGTGATCTTCACGCCTACACTGTCTACGATCAATAAAATAGCAACGATCCAGATGATGTAACTCAGGATCTGGTTCAGGGCATACCGCTTGCCCTCGTCAATGCGTCCCTGTTTTACTTTTTTTGAAAAGTATACACGCACCAGCCAGGTCACGCCCCATGCGAGCAGCAGGATAAACACGGCCTCCAATATGTTGAATACGTGCAGCTTGAATTTACCCGACTCGAAAATGACAATTTCTAAGAATTCCTTTAACTCTTTCATTTGCTATAGCCGATCCATTTAAAAAGTTCCCGGAAAGAGGGTTTCTTGCCGTACATAAGTATACCTGTGCGGTAAATACGTCCTGCGGCCCAAGTTACGGCAAGAAAAGCAGCGGTCAGCAAGAGCATGCTACCCAGCATTTCATACCAAGGTACATTAAAAGGGGCACGCGCCATCATAATTACCGGGGAGGTAAGAGGAAAAAGCGAGAACCAGGTGGCCAGGCTGCCGCTCGGCTCGTCCAGGGCGCGGATCAACACGATAAGTGCCGCGATCAAGGGAATGGATACCGGGAGCATAAACTGCTGGCTATCTGATTCCTTGTCTACGGCAGCGCCAATGGCAGCAAAAATAGCCGCATAAAGCAGGTAGCCCATCAAAAAGAAAAAGATAAATATGCCGATGAGGTAGGGGAAGTTGATGCTTTCCAGGGTGCGTTGAAGGTCAAAGACAAAGTTATCTGCCGGTACCGGGCTCCCGGCAGCAATTTTAGCCGGGTCCAGGGCATCCCCGATAAT
>JANQPD010000075.1 GCA_028285465.1 Owenweeksia sp.
ATTCCATCTGAGGAGTACGTTTCATGCTGGTAAAAGTGGTTTCCAGCCAGCGAAGGCGCTTATCTCCATGGCGGATCTGGTAGCGGATACGGGCTCCTGGATTGTCAAAAAACCGTTTTAATGTACTGAAGTCCATCTCGTTTAAAAAGTCCTCAGACAAGAAATCCGTCAATCGCTTGCCGACGAGTTGTTCGGGCTGATAGCCCAATATGTTCAGGCTGCTGGGCGTAGCATAGCGAATGGTATTCAATGAGTCGTGCACACAAACCAGATCGGTTGTGTGCTCAGTAATCATCTGATACAAATTCGTGCTCTGCACCATCCTTTTTAGAGCGTAATCAATTAACATTTAGCAGATAAACACCTTAAGGTGTTGAAAAAAAGGCATTTAGTTAGATGTGAAAGGTAGGTATAATTTCATATCGCCCATAAAAAAAGCCGCCCTAAAGGCGACTTTTTATCACTTTTTCTACAAGAAGCTTAATAGCGATAATACTCGGGCTTATAGGGACCCTCCTGGGCCACGCCAATGTAATCGGCCTGTTCCGCAGAAAGTTTTTCAAGCTCTACGCCTATTTTGGCCAGATGCAACTCGGCTACTTTCTCATCCAGGTGCTTAGGTAAAGTATACACCTCGTTCTTATACTGATCTGTATTGGTCCAAAGCTCGATCTGCGCCAAAGTTTGATTGGTAAAGGAGTTGCTCATTACAAAACTGGGGTGACCCGTAGCGCAGCCCAGGTTTACCAAACGGCCTTCGGCCAACAGGATTATGTCTTTGCCTTCAATGGTATACTTGTCTACCTGTGGCTTTATTTCTACGTGTGTATCCCCGTAATTTTCCTTTAACCAGGCTACGTCTATTTCATTGTCAAAATGCCCGATGTTGCACACGATGGTTTTGTCTTTCATAGCCTTAAAATGGCTTCCGGTAATGATGTCTTTGTTTCCGGTGGCAGTCACCACAATGTCCACTTCGCCCACCACGTTTTCCATGCGTTTCACTGCATAACCATCCATAGCGGCCTGCAGGGCGCAAATGGGGTCGATTTCGGTAACGATTACCCGTGCCCCGGCACCACGCAAAGAAGCTGCCGTACCTTTGCCTACATCTCCGTAACCCGCTACAACTGCTACTTTCCCGGCCACCATCACGTCAGTAGCCCTGCGGATCGCATCCACTGCCGATTCCTTACAACCGTATTTATTGTCAAATTTTGACTTGGTAACGGAGTCGTTCACATTGATGGCAGGCATGGGAAGCGTTCCTTTTTTCATGCGTTCGTACAAGCGGTGTACACCTGTAGTGGTTTCTTCTGAAAGTCCTTTTATCCCTGCGGCCAATTCAGGATAACGATCCAGTACCATATTGGTCAGGTCTCCTCCATCGTCCAGGATCATGTTCAACGGCTGGCGTTCTTCCCCAAAGAAAAGGGTTTGCTCTATACACCAGTCAAATTCCTCTTCGGTCATCCCTTTCCAGGCATACACGGGAATACCTGCCGCGGCAATGGCTGCTGCAGCATGATCCTGGGTAGAGAAAATGTTACAGGAAGACCAGGTCACCTCAGCGCCTAACTCCACCAGGGTTTCGATCAAAACAGCCGTTTGGATGGTCATATGCAGGC
Source organism: Owenweeksia sp. (assembly GCA_028285465.1). Classification (GTDB taxonomy): domain Bacteria; phylum Bacteroidota; class Bacteroidia; order Flavobacteriales; family Schleiferiaceae; genus JANQPD01. Next base: position 1,629 of record JANQPD010000075.1, read on the forward strand.
AACCTGCAATCCGTGCGCCCTTCAGGGGTTTGCTTTCTCCATATTCTTCTCTCAAAGCCATTAAACCGGGCATTTCGGCCTCGGCCAGCTCTATTTCCTTACGACCCCAGTCGGCCAAAGTGATATCCTTAACTTTGTACGGGATATAGTTTTCTACAGTAGTACTCATGCTGTTTTTAATATTCTTTTTTAAAGGATTGCAAAGATACCCTAACTATTTGAGGAATAAAATTTTCCTGATAGCTTATGCCGATACATCATCGCCAAAGAATAAATGCACATCTGCAATTGCTGGTGTGGAAAATTGACGAGCCGCTCGCGTGGTTTGAACAGCATGTGCAATGGCACCAAAGTGATAAGAAGAAGTACGAAGGCTTAAAGCACGTAGAAAAAAAAAGGGAATTCTTAGCCTTACGGTGCTGTCTGAAAGAGCATTTCGGTCAAAACCCCGAAGTCTTGTACCAACCCAATGGAAAGCCTTACCTGCATAACAAATACCGCACCCTGCTTTCTTTTACGCATACCAAAGGTTTTGCTGCAGCTGCATTTAGCCGGCATTTACCCGTAGGGATCGACCTGGAGCACCATAGGCCGGCCATAAGGAAACTCGAAAACCGCATACTCCGGCCCGAAGAGCAAAAGGTATTGTGCGATGAAAGCCGTATAGAACACCTTCTTTTTTACTGGGGAGCTAAAGAGTGCATCATAAAAATAACCGGGGATAAATCGCTTGACGCCAAAGAAAATTTACGCATTGCCCCATTTACCTACAGGGAAAATACCTTTTCTCATGGCTTACTGGTACATAAAGGCACGCATATTCGTTATTCCATTTATTTCAGAAAATTGGATCAACTTTATCTCACCTTTGGCTGGGAAGAAATATCTGACAACTATAATTTTATTCCCTAGGTATTTTTTAGGTTTGCCACACCAAAGTATCCATGAGTAAGGTTTACCAAATAATCGCAACCGCCAGGACCGAAAACCGAAAACTGCTTGCTGTCCTAATCGATCCCGACACCCCATCGGAAGAACAATTAATACGCATTGTTGAACAGGTAAATAAGGCCAAGGCCGACCTCATATTTGTGGGAGGCAGCCTTTTGGTAAAAGACGCCCTGGACACCTGCATCCAAACGATAAAGCGCGTTTCAAAAGTTCCGGTGATCCTTTTCCCGGGGAGTGTATTGCAAATAAGCCCCGCAGCAGACGCCATTCTTTTCCTCTCCCTTATATCCGGCAGGAATCCTGAATTGCTGATCGGCAACCAGGTAATTGCTGCCCCCTATATCAAACAAAGCGGATTAGAAGTACTGCCCACCGGGTATATGCTGATCGATAGCGGCCGCCCGACCACGGCCAGCTACATGAGCAATACAGCTCCTATACCGTACAACAAAAGTGAAATAGCAGCCTGTACGGCTATGGCCGGTGAAATGTTAGGCCTTAAGCTGGTATACATGGACGGAGGCAGCGGGGCAGACAAAGCAGTGGATCCTCGCATGGTAGAAGCGGTGCGAAAACAGATCGAAGCACCCATTATTATAGGAGGGGGCATACGGGATACGCAAACGGCCGTAGAGATCTGTGCAGCCGGGGCCGATGTAATCGTGGTAGGCAATGCCAGCGAGCACAACCCCTTAATTATTCAGCAGATAGCTGAAGCAATTCATCAATAACATGCGCATTTCGTTAGAAGTATCTATGTACCCGCTTACAGAAGACTTTATTCCTGAAATCGATGCTTTTCTGAAAAAACTGCATCAAACGCCTGGCCTTAGCGTGCAAACAAATAATATGAGCACACAGGTTTTTGGCGAAGCAGATTTGGTTTTTAAAACGGTGAATGAAGGCATACTGGCGGCCTACGACAGCCTGGAGCAATGCCCCTTTGTATTAAAGGTTCTAAAAAGCGATGTTTCCGGGAAAGAAATAAAGAAGTACGCTTGAAAAAACTCCTCTTGCCTTTAG
>JANQPD010000077.1 GCA_028285465.1 Owenweeksia sp.
AAATGGAAACTATTCTAATGAGGCCCCTTACCTGACGCGCCTGGTAGATAAGATTCCCTTTATAGACACAAAGGCAAAATCGAACATTACCATTCAAGGAGAAGCAGCGCGCTTGATTCCCGGCTCTCCGCGCGGGATAAAGATAAACGGAGAAGAAACCACTTACCTGGACGATTTTGAAAGCAGCCAGACCACCATAGACATCCGCAACCCCAACCGTTGGGTGCTGGCCAGCGTGCCCAGTAACCAGCCCGACTTATTCCCGGAAGGTGCTTTTAATGACAGAACCTCCGGCTATAACCGGGCTAAGCTGGCCTGGTATAGTATAGACCCCTTGTTTCATAATGCTGAAGCACGCACGCCAGACAACATAAAGAACAACAATGAGCTACAGTCTTTACAATATGTACGGAGGGTAACGCTGGAAGAGGTTTTTCCAAACCTGGAACGAGACCAGTCTCAGGTAAACAACATTGCTACCCTCGACCTCGCCTTTTACCCAAATGAAAGAGGCCCTTATAATTATGACGTTGAACCAACCACATTTTCTGCAGGTGTAGATGCCGATGGAAGCCTGAATAACCCCCGTTCACGCTGGGGGGGCATTATGACCGATCTTTCCAGCACCAATTTCGAAGAGCAGAACATCGAGTTCATCCAGTTCTGGATGATGGACCCTAACGCCATAGCAGCTTATGACGACAACAATGCCCCAAACCGGGGGAATGGGGGCTTTCTCTACTTTAACCTGGGCAGCATTAGCGAGGACATTCTGAAGGACGGACAACAGGCGATTGAAAATGCCCGGCCGGTAACGGGCGATCTTACGGAGCTGGTAGAAACACCCTGGGGATACGTAGGTAAGGTAAGGCCCCCGGTAATTGCCTTCGATAACGACTTAACTACGCGTTCCACCCAGGATTTAGGATACGACATGCTGGGAGACGGGGAAGAAGCATCGTACACCCTGGACCCAAATGACCCTACCTATTTGCAGCGACTGGAGGCTGTTGTAGGCGCGGGAAGTGAAGCCTATCAACGGGCAGCCGCTGACCCGGCAGGCGATAACTTCCAGTATTTCAGGGGAGATGCCCTGGATGCCATAAACGCAGATATAGCTGAACGCTACAAAGATTTCAATAACCCCGAGGGCAATAGCTTGCCGATATCTATTAATGGGTTAGATGTTTTTGGCTCCAACCTTCCGAATGTAGAAGATGTAAATGGAGATCAAACCCTGAGCAAGACCGAAACCTATTACCAGTACAGGATCTCCTTAGATGCGCAGGACCTGCAAACCATCGGTGAAAACTACATCACCGACATACAGGAAAGAGTAAGCGAGCAGTTGCCCAATGGGGAAAACATTGCTGTAAAATGGATACAGTTTAAGGTACCCATTTTTTCTCCTGATAAAAAAGTAGGACCCATCAACGACTTTCGCTCCATTCGTTTCATCAGGAGTTTTATAAAAGGCGTAAACCAGCCGATCATACTGCGCTTTGCGCGGATGGAACTGGTACGGGGAGAATGGAGGCGCTATCAGTTTGACCTGAGCGAGATAGATGCAGGGCTGAATCCTGAAATCAACGACAACACGCTTTTCGAAGTAAATGCGGTAAACATTGAGCAAAACGGGGAACGCGACCCCATTAATTATGTGTTGCCACCAGGTATACAACGCGAAGTGCTTTTCGGTACGGCCTCCGCACAACAACAAAATGAACAGGCCTTGTCTCTTCGTGTACTCGACCTGCAGGATGGCGATGCACGTGCTGTATTCCGCAACCTGAACTTTGACATGCGCCTATATAAGAAACTGAAAATGTTCGTGCATGCCGAAGATGCGGTCACAGACGATCCGGTGCTGGGTCTTAATGATGACGAGTTACGTGTTTTCATCCGTTTGGGGAGCGATTACAACCTGAATTACTACGAATACGAGCTTCCTTTAAAGGTAACCGAGTGGGGAGAAACAGAGCCTAACCGTATATGGCCGGCCGCCAATGACGTGGATTTTGAACTGGCCTTGCTCAAAGAAGTGAAACTGGAGCGCGACCGGGTATACCGCACGCAAAATTTGACAAATAACGAACGGTATACAGCCCAAAGAGGAGGGGCCAACGTATCTGTGGTAGGGGCGCCAAACCTCAGCAATATCCGCACGATCTTAATCGGGATACGGAATCCCCGCAGGCGAAATAGTAGCGATCCTGACCCGGGGCGCCCGGTGAACGCAGAGGTTTGGGTAAATGAGCTGCGCTTAACAGAATTCGATCAGAGCGGAGGGTATGCCGCTAATGCACGGGTAGCTGCTCAGCTGGCCGACTTTGCCAACGTAAGCCTTAGCGGGCGGATGAGCACCATAGGTTTCGGTAGCCTGGACCAGAGTGTGACCGAAAGACAGCAGGAACAAGTATATGCCTACGATTTACAAACCAGTGTAAATCTCGATAAGTTCTTCCCCCAGGATTATGGATTGCGCATTCCGATGTTTTTTAGCAAAAGCGAGGAGTGGCGCACACCGAGGTTTAACCCCTTAGACCCTGATGTGGAATTTGACGAGTCGCTGGACAACCTCGAAGATGAGGCGGAAAAAGAGGAATTGCGCAAAAACGTACAGGACTACACCTCGCGCAGGTCGTTGAACTTTACCAATGTGCGCAAGGACCGGGTAACCAAGCCTGGAGAACCCCCTACGAACCCCAAGCCCTGGAACATTGAAAACTTCAGTGCCAGTTATGCTTTCAATGAATTCTTCCGAAGAAACATTACCACGGAGTTCAACCGGAGAACAGACCATACCGCAAGCTTGAACTATAGCTACCAAACACGTCCCAAGCCGGTGGAGCCCTTTAAAAATGTATCTTTTTTACAGTCTAAGTATTTAAAGCTGATCAAAGAATTCAATTTTTATTATTACCCCAAGAACTTTACCGTAATAGGAACCCTGAACCGCTCGCTAACAGAGCTGAAAATGCGGAATACCGATAATTTCAACACCCCTTTCCAACTCCCTGTTACCTATAATCGTGATTTTAATTTTAACCGGCAGTACACCCTTTTGTACGACCTTACCAAATCACTTACCATTGATTTTAATGCACGGGTGAACGCCCGGATCGATGAATTGCCGGATACAGGAGCCGTGGAGTATACCAGGCAGGAACGCAATGCCGAAATATGGCGAAATATTCAAAACCTCGGCAGGCCCATCAACTACCACCAAACCACCAACATCAACTGGCAGGTACCCATTGATAAGTTGCCCTTTGTTGATTTTGTGACCGTACAGGCACGTTACCAGGCAGATTATGACTGGACCACGAACTCTTTACTGGCATTAGACGAAGATCCGCTGGATCCTGAAAGTAAAAACTTCGGGAATACCATACAGAACAACATGCAGTTGCAATTGAACAACAGCTTCAATTTTGTTGGGCTCTACAATAAGATTCCCTACCTGAAAAAAGTAAACCAGGGAAGCAGGCCGCAACGGGCACAAGGCGGGCGCAGAGGTTTGCGCAGGCCAAACCGGGAAGAGGAGAACAAAAAGGAAGAAGAGGAAGAGGAGGAAACCACCTTCGATAAAATATTGGCCGGAGCAGCCCGTACCTTGATGATGCTCAAAAACGGCTCGGTGAACTATACCAAAAATGAGGGAACCATATTGCCGGGCTTCATTCCTGAGCCGGGCATTATGGGCATGGACAATACGCGAGGCTATGCACCCGGGCCGCTCTTTACTTTTGGCGACCAGGCCGACATCCGCGACATAGCCGTGGAAAACAACTGGCTTACCCGGTCTGCTTTACTCAACAACCAATATACCCGTACCCAAAGTGAAAACCTTAGTGCGCGGGCCTCGGTAGAGCCAATAAGCAGTTTGCGCATTACACTTACGGCCAGTCTTAACGCTACATCCAATAGCCAGGAGTTTTTCAGGTTTGACACCACTGCCGTGAACAGTGCAGGAGAATTAGGTGCTTTTGTTTCTCAAAACCCGTTTTTGACAGAAACCTTTTCTATGAGCTACATCAGCATACGTACTGCTTTTGACGGGCCCTCTGATCCGGATAACCCCAACTCGTCCCGTGCCTATGACCAATTCTTGGCCAACCGTTTCTCCGTATCCGGAGTTCTGTCTCAGGAGTATGCCGCCGGCAATCCCGATTACTCGAGGGAGGTTGTTGGAGAAGGAGATACAGCGGCTTACCGTTACTTTGGCCTCAACTCACAAAATGTAATGATCCCGGCATTTTTGGCAGCCTATAGCGGTCAAGACATTAATGGGTTCAATACAGGTTATAAGCGAGGCATTCCGCTGCCCAACTGGAACATTACGTATGATGGTTTGTCCAAGCTCGATCTGGTGAAAAAATGGTTCAACAGTATGGTGCTGAACCACAATTACCGCAGCACTTATACCGTGAGTAATATTACCTCCAACCTGTTGCGTGAGCAAGCCCTGGCAGATAGAAGCGATCGTCCGCCTTTGGACAATGCGGGTAATTTACTGCCCGAGAAGCTAGTAGGTGCAGTAGTTATTTCAGAGCAATTTGCCCCGTTGATCGGGGTTAATGTGAAGCTCAAGAACAGCATGACCATCCGTATGGAGTATAAAAAAGACCGCAATGTTACACTCAGCCTGTCTAACGCGCAGGTAACGGAAACCAAGGGAGTAGAATGGGTTATCGGTACAGGCTATATCATTAAAGACGTGAAGCTCAAATTCATCCGGTTTGGCGCTTCGCGGGCCGCCCCGGTTTCAAACCTCGAGATTAGAGCAGACCTGGGGATACGCGATAACGTAACGGTGATCAGGAGAATTATAGAAGGCACACAAACCCCCACGGCCGGCCAAAGGGTGATCAATATGAAGCTCTCCGCAGATTACCAGATCAGCAAGCGGGTGCAGGCCAAATTGTTTTACGACATGAACCTGAGTTCCTTCAAAACTTCCAATGCCTATCCTATTTCCACCCATTTGTTTGGGATTAGCTTAAGATTAAACCTGGGGGCATAAGGTGTTCGGGAAATAACTATACATTTGCCGCTAAAACGTACCACTATGAACATTCCATCAGAATTGAAGTACACCAAAGACCACGAATGGGTAAGGGTAGAAGGAGATATTGCCACCGTGGGTGTTACCGACTTTGCCCAGAGTGAGTTGGGCGACATCGTATTTGTGGAAGTGGATACCGTAGATGAAGAACTGGAGGCAGAAGAAGTTTTCGGCTCTATTGAAGCGGTTAAAACGGTTTCAGACCTGTTCATGCCGTTAAGCGGAGAAATTTTGGAGCTCAATGCGCAAATTGAAGCCTCTCCTGAGCTGGTAAATGCTGACCCCTACGGAGAAGGGTGGATGATAAAGATCAAAATAAAAGACCCCGCTGAGGTGGAAAGCCTGCTTTCTGCAGAGGCGTACCAAGAGGCCATTGGAGCCTAGCAAAATGGCCTCTGTAAAACATTTTACCCCGGCTTTTTGCTGGGGTATTTTTGTTACATACATGAGCCTTACCCCCGGTGACGAGCTACCGCGCTTACTCGTGCAAATGAATGACAAATTCCTGCATGCCGGGATCTATTTTTTCTCTGCCTTCCTAATATACCTGGCTTTTGTGCGTTATCATTTTAAGAATCGGCTCAGTGCTAAAAAACTAGTATTGATTCTGGTAATCTGTGTAGTTTTTGGAGGCCTCATAGAGCTTGCCCAGCATTACCTGGTGCATAACCGCAAAGGGGATTGGTATGATTTTACGGCCAATACCCTGGGGGCGGTATTGAGCGTGCTGATGATGCGGGTATTTCACCGTTATTACCTCAGCCTGAAACGCTAAAGGCAGGGTTACGTGTAAGCCCTGTCCGCAGCTGGTTCACGTATTTTTTTATACCCTTTGCCATGCAAGTCAAAAAAAGCAAAAAAGCAGATCTGGAATCCAAAAGAGGCATGTTTTTCCTTATCGGGATAGCTGTTGCGCTGATAGCAGTACTTTATGTTATCCAGATCGAAAGCGCAGTTCCCCTGAAACCACAGGAACCAAAGCCCGAAACTGGCGAAATAGTAGATATACAGATCCCTGTAACAGAAGCTCCTGAACCGGAGAAAAAAGAACGAACGGTTAAAGAACCACAGCAACCAAGAATTTTCAAGGGTTTTTTTGAAGTAAGCAACGATACAATGCCTCCGAGTAAAAAACCTTGGGAACCCCCTTCACCCGGGGCTGATGATACGCCCAAGAAAGTAGAGGCTCCGATTGAAATGGATGTAGAGACACACCACTTTGCGGTTATTGAAAAAGTGGCCGTGCCTATGGAGTGTGCAGGCTTGGTAGGCAACGAAGAGCGAAAAGCGTGTCTGAATAAATGGATGCAGGTATTTATTGCCAAAAATACGCAGTATCCGGAGCTGAGCCGGGCCTGGGGTGAGCAGGAAAAAGTGTATGTAAGTTTTTTAATAGATGAATTTGGTGCTGTACAGGAAGTAAAGGTGGTACGAGGGGAGTATAATTTATTAAAGCAAGAAGCAAAGCGCGTGTTGAACAACCTGCCAAAGTTTGATCCTCCTACCCAGAGAGGGCGTAAAGCCCGCATGCGCATGATCGTGCCCGTAAACTTCAGGCTGGAATAAATGGAAGAGTCCGGCATTTCTTGCGTGGCACGTATGTAAATATGTATATTTAGCCCCATAAAACATTCAAGCAATGGAGCCAAAAAAAAATCCTGGAGCTGACCTTGAGCAACAACGCAGTTTATTCTGGTTATTTGGTTGTGCCCTAGCGCTTTTGGTGGTGATTTTTCTCATTGAAAGAAAAAGCTATGACCGTTCAGTAACAGACCTGGGTGAGCTGGAAGTGGCTACGGATGACGAAATTATTCCGATCACACAACGCGAACTGGCTCCCCCACCGCCCCCACCTCCACCCCCGCCGGAGGTAATCGAAGTAGTGGAAGATGATGTGGAATTGGAAGATGAGCTTGATCTTCAATCTACCGAAACAGATGAAACGGAAGAAGTAGAGGTGATTGAAGTGGAGGAAGAAGTGTCTGACGAGCCGTTGAACTTTATGGTGGTAGAATCAGTGCCTGTTTTTCCAGGTTGCGAGGACGCGGTAACCAATGATGAAAAGAGGGCGTGCTTCCAAAAAGAGATCATTCGCTTTGTAACGCGTAACTTTAAATTCCCGGAACTTGCCCGCCAAATGGGTGTCGGAGGTAAGGTATTTGTGCAATTCGTGATCGAGAAAGACGGTTCTATCTCCAACGTGCAGGTAGCCAGGGGAGTAGAAGAATCTATTGACCAGGAAGCGGTACGTGTAGTAAAAAGCCTGCCCAAAGTAAGGCCTGCCAAGCAAAGGGGTAAGCCCGTACGCATGAGTTTTACTTTGCCGATTAACGCAAAACTGCAATAACACTCTTCTGTTAAAACTTTATATGAAGCCTGCGTTTTAAAACGCAGGCTTTTTTCTTACCAAAACAACCACCGAATGAACCCTATAGAATACAAAGAACTTTTGCTGGATGCCGTACATGCTGGGCTTAAAGGAGGCAAGGAGATCCTTGATGTATATGAGAATAAAATTGAAGTAGTATACAAAGAGGACAACAGCCCGCTAACAGAGGCAGACCGCAAGGCGCATAAAGCAATAGTAGCCGGCCTTGATGCTTCCGGCATTCCCGTATTGAGTGAAGAAGGCCGCGCCATACCCTATGAAGAGCGCCGGCAGTGGCAAACGCTCTGGATCGTGGACCCCCTGGATGGTACAAAAGAGTTTGTAAAGCAAAACGGGGAGTTTACCGTAAACATAGCCCTGGTAGTAGATCAGGTAGTGGAATTGGGTGTTATTTACGTGCCCGTAGAAGGAAACGCTTATTTCGCGGCAAAAGGCATGGGGGCTTTCCGGAAAAGCATACAACTGAAAGACCATTTTGACAGCTATGATGAATTGATTGCAGGCGCTACACCGCTTCCCGAAGAACAGGAAAGAGTGTTTACCATGGTAGGCTCGCGTTCACATATGTCTGCCGAAACAGCGGATTACTTTGAAGAGGTACGTGCCGAACACCCTGAAGCAGAAATTATATCCAGGGGAAGCAGCCTGAAGATCTGTATGGTGGCAGAGGGAAGTGCAGATGTATACCCGCGTTTTGCTCCTACCATGGAGTGGGATACAGCGGCCGGCCATGCCATTGTTAAAGAAGCAGGATTTGAAATGCTTGATCCGAAAGCAGAAACGCCTTTGCAATACAACAAGAAAGATTTACTGAATCCTTGGTTTATTGTAAAGTAAATTCAGCCAGAATAGAATGATTCTATTTTGGCACAAAGCGCACCCGGTACTACCTTTGCCGGCTTAAGAAAACGCGTAAGTCTTGTTTGACTCTAAAACAGAAACCACCTCTCATAGCATTGACTTTTCCGCCAAGGCAAAAGGCATATTGGCCCTAACCAAGGCCAGGCTTAACCTGAGCGTGGTATACTCTGCTTTGGCAGGCTACTTTTTAGGAGCCGAAAGTGTCAACGGCTGGCACCTTCTATACCTTTCTTTAGGAGGTTATCTCGTAGTAGGCGCGGCTAATGGGTTCAACCAATGCATCGAAAAAGAACGCGATGCCTTAATGGACCGGACCAAGAATCGCCCTTTGCCTACAGGTACTTTAAGTTTGATGGAAGGGATGATGGCTTCTACACTTATGGCACTGGCCGGCATGTGGATGCTTTTTATGATAAATCCATTGACGGCAGTTTTCGGGACTTTTGCCTTGGTGCTCTATGTGCTGATCTATACCCCACTAAAGAGTATAGGCCCGATTGCGGTTTTTGTGGGTGCTATTCCGGGTGCTATCCCGGCTTTATTGGGCTGGGTAGCTGCCACTAATGATTTTGATATTGAGCCGGGAACACTTTTCGCCCTACAGTTTTTATGGCAATTTGCCCATTTCTGGGCTATTGCCTGGATAGTAGATGAAGACTATAAGAAAGCAGGGTATATTCTTTTGCCCAGTGGCAAGCGCGATACAAAAAGTGCCCGCCAGATACTGCTTTACACCCTTTTTACCATCCCGGTTTCCGTATTGCCCTTTTTTGGCATAACCGGTAAGCTGGAGCTTTCTTGGATTGGTGCCTTACTGGTGTTGCTGCTCGGTTTTTGGTTTTTAAGTAAAGCCATAAAACTGTACCGCACGCACGAAATAAAAGATGCGCGTAAACTTATGTTGACCAGTGTGGCTTATTTGCCCTTGGTGCAATTGATTTATGTGGTCGATAAGCTCATAAGAAATTAACGGTGGGGACATTAACCAGAGACGAAAAACGCAGGGTACGCAAGCCGCTTTTATGGATCGGCATAGCGAGCATTACCATGACCTTTGCCGGCCTAACCAGCGGGTATGTGGTAAGCCGTTCCGCGCTTTTACCCCAAAACAACTGGTTGCAATTTAACCTTCCCGCACAGTTTTACTGGGCAACGGGTGTAATGCTGCTTTCCAGTTTGTTTATGGTGTGGGCAAAACGCCAGGTAAAACAGGGTAAAAGTGCTACCGGCGGACTGGTATTGGCCTTGCTTTGCGGACTTACATTTGTTTTTCTACAACTAATGGGCGCACAGGCGCTGGTGGATAAAGGCTTGCATTTTACCGGTACCAATACTGCAGTTTCCTGGGTGTATGTAATTGCCGGCCTGCATTGGCTGCACATTGTTTCGGGGCTTATTGTTTTAATGGTTACTATTTATCAATCTCAAAAAGGAGTATATACTTCTACCGGGCATGAAGGCCTGGACTTGTCGGCTATATACTGGCATTTCCTGGACCTCCTGTGGATTTATTTGTTCATCTTTTTGGCATTTATTCGTTAAACTTGCAAAAAAATTAAATGATGGCTGAAGGAGCTTCTCTTGATCATAGCACAGGTGCACTTTGGGGTGGTGGCAGGCAACCTTTTGGTGCGAGCTACGGTAAGTTAATGATGTGGTTTTTCCTCTTGTCGGATGCCCTTACTTTCTCAGGCTTTCTTACAGCTATGGGACTTTACCGTTTCAAGTATGAAGATACCTGGCCTGTAGCGGAGAATGTGTTTACCCATTTTCCGTTTATTCACGGAGAAAACCCATTGCTTTTCGTGGCCCTGATGACCTTTATCCTGATCCTTTCTTCAGTTACAATGGTAATGGCGGTAAACGCAGGGCATCAAATGAATAAAAAAGGAGTGATCCTTTGGTTGGGCCTTACTATAATTGGTGGTTTTTTCTTTTTGGGGTCACAAGCCTGGGAATGGTATCATTTTATCATTGGTGATAAAGGTTCTGTGATGTTAGAAGACCGCACCGTGGTTTATGTGAGCGATATGGAAGGGAAAATCGTTTCCCTGCATGAACTCATCGAAGGCACACCCGCAGAGCACGGCACGCATTATCATTTTACTACAGAAGAAATGCGTACCGCCCTGGCTGCAAACCCACAATACAGCTTGCGCTACCCGGGCAAAACAGAAGAAGTGATTCCCCGTGAAGCCGCTTTGGAATTGGCTGAAAAGGCCAAAGTAATTCAGGGAGCCAGCCTTACTGAAAATGAATATGGAAATGTGCTCTTTGCTGATTTTTTCTTTTTCGTAACTGGTTTTCACGGCACACACGTATTTTCCGGGGTAGTGATCAATATCATCATTTTCATCAACGTAATCATGGGAACCTACGAACGGAGAGGGCACTATGAAATGGTGGAAAAAGTAGGCCTGTACTGGCACTTTGTAGATTTGGTTTGGGTATTCGTATTTACCTTTTTCTACCTCGTGTAAAGCAGAGACATTAAAAAACAAAAGAAAGAAGCATTATGGCACATAATCCGAAACTCCCGAGCGAACACCACGAAAGCCCTGCGGGCACCTGGTGGATATGGAAAGTATTCTGGATCCTGTTGATCGTGACCACGGTGGAAGTAGTATTGGGGATCATCAAGCCAGAGGTTTTGTTGACCCAGTTCCTGGGGACCTCCATACTCAATATTATATTCATTGTGCTCACTTTGCTGAAAGCATTTTATATTGTAGCAGAGTTTATGCACCTCAAATTTGAGCGCACCAACCTGATCTGGACCATTGCATTGCCTGTGCTTATCCTCATTCCTTATCTCGCTTTTATTGTACTTACCGAAGGCGGCTATATGAATATGTTGGCACAGTAATGAGCAATAAAAATAGCATCAAAGGGGTAGTACTGATCATATTGTTGGTACTGCCCTTTTTAGTTTACTTTTTGCTGGTTTACAATGCCGAAGAAAATTTTTTTGTTAAGCTCGAGTATGTAGGCCCCCGGGAAACGGTGAAAAACGAAAAGGGCACGTATGATACACTGGCCTATACCGTACCTGCCTTTGCATATACTACCCAGGACGATACCCTGCTTACCAGCAAAGACCTCGAAGGTAAGATCTACCTCGTTAATTTTTTCTTTACTACCTGCCCGAGCATCTGCCCTGCCATGAACTACAACGTAGCACAGGTGCAGGAGCGTTTTAAAGGCTACGAAGACTTCAGGATTGTGTCTTTTACGGTAAATCCGGAGCATGACTCAGTTGAAGTACTAAAAGCCTACGCACAACAGATAGGAGCAGAACCCGGCCGCTGGTATTTCCTCACCGGAAACAGGGAGAGCATTTATAAAACCGCCAACGGTTTCTTCCTGAGTGCTATGGAAGATGTAGAGGCCGAGGGAGGCTTTCTACACTCCGAAAACCTGGTACTGGTAGACTGGAAAGGACGGATACGGAGTGGGGTAGATGAAAACGGGAACCTGAAGGGTGTATACAATGGCCTGGAAACCGTAGCCATAAATGACCTGAAAGACGATATCAAAGTATTGATAGCGGAGTATGAAAAAGAAAAATCGGTTATTGAATACAGGGAGGAAAAAGCCAGAAGAAAAAAAGAAGAGGCTAAGCGATGAGTGAATCAAACATAAAAGCACAGCGAAATAAAGCGGCTACCCTGATTATCGCCATATTATCTACCGTAGTGCCGCTGGCGGTGGCGGCCCTAATTGTATTTCCCGAAACGTTTCGGGCCGATATGGGCATAAACAGGGGTACGCTTCCATTGGTACATGCGCTTATAAACGGTACTACGGCATTGCTGCTATTGCTGGGCCTCTGGTTTATCCGGAGCAAAAAAATAGGTGCACACCGGGCTGCGATGGTTACCGCCTTTGCCTTGTCTGCCCTATTTCTTGTAAGTTATGTCATTAGCAAAATGAATGCTGAACCTGTTCCCTTTGGAGGGGAAGGAGGTGTACGCTACCTGTATTTCTTTGTATTGATCAGCCATATCCTGCTGAGCATACCCGTGCTTCCCTTGGCTATGTTTGCTATTTATTGGGGGTTTACGGGCGAGTACAGGAAACACAGGAAGGTGGTGCGTTGGACTTTTCCCATTTGGCTCTATGTGGCCATAACGGGGGTGTTGGTATATCTTTTTATGCAGCCTTATTATTAAGAAGGCCAGGGACTTGTTTGCATCAGGAGCCCGTCCTGCTTATCTTTGCCTTATGAGAAAATGGAGTTTGATTTTTGTAGTGATTGCCGTTGTGGCCATGCCCGGTTGGGTAGAGGCGCAATGTGCAATGTGTGCTGCAATAGCTGAAACGGATGCACAGGGTGGAGGCACAGCGGCAGCAGGTCTCAATGAAGGGATACTTTACCTGATGGCCTTCCCGTATTTGATTATGGCGGCAGTCGGCTATGCCATTTACCGCCACAAAAAACGGCCCGCCTAGGGCAATTCTCCTATATTTGTGCGGCTACTAAAGGACTTGAATACATAATTCTTTTTGATGAGGTCGTTCATTCTCCCCGGAGCAATACTGCTCTGTATACTTGGCCATGAGGCAAAAGCACAAGAAACCATCTGGACCATTGATCAATGCGTATCCTATGCATTGGAGAACAACATCCAGATAAAGCAAAGCCAGTTACAGGCGCAAATCACTAAAAACAACCAACAGGTTGCGCAATGGGACTACGCACCTAATTTGAATTTCAATGCAACTTATGGGTTCAACTTTGGTTTGAACATTGACCCGGTAACCAACCAGATCAGCCAGGATAACCGGCAAACGGGAAATTTCACCCTAAGGTCGGATTGGGTACTTTATAATGGAGGGCTTAAATACAACACCATTGCGCAACGCAATCTCGAATACCTGCAGGCGATGTATAACCTGGAGGCGGCGAAGAACGATGTAAGCCTGAATGTGGCCAGCAGTTTTCTGCAAATATTACTCAACAAAGAAATACTGCTGGTGGCTGAGGAGCAGGAGCGCATCACAGCCCTTCAGCTAAACCGCATGAACGCATTGGTAGAAGCGGGATCTAGGCCAAGAGGAGATGCCTTGCAGTTGCAGGCGCAATTGGCCCGCGACAAACAAAACCGCATTTCTGCACAAAACGCCCTTACCATAAGCCGTTTAACACTCGCTAATCTCCTGCAGCTGGGTAACCCGGATGAATTCCGCATCAGTTCCCCCGACCTCGCATTGCCCGATGCCGCTATGGTAGCCAGGGGAGCTGAAAGCATTTACGTGACGGCGAGGGAAAACCAACCCTCTATTAAAGCAGCCGAAAAGGGCGTAGAAAGCAGCGCAAAACAGGTAGATGCGAGCCAGTCGGGTTACTTGCCTACACTTTCTTTGATTGGCCAGGTGGCCACAAGCTATTCCGATCAGATCCCCCAGGCTACCGGTTCATTTGATACCCGTATTCCTGTTGGCATCCTACCCTCAACTGGAGAAACCGTCTTAAGCGTAGAGCCGCAAACGGTTCCTACGGGTTTTGAGACAAAACCTTTCATTGATCAGACTTCAGACAACTTCAATGAGTTTGTAGGAATACAAATGCAGATACCCATTTTTAATCGCTTTGCAGTACGGAACAATTACCAGAACGCAAGGATAAACGAGGAAATAAGCAAGCTGCAACTCGAGCAAGAGCAAAATACCTTAAAGCAAACCATTTACCAGGCACATGCAGATGCGCGGGCTTCCTATAATGCATACCTCGCGGCAGAGGTGGCTGTAGAGAGCAGCCGGGAAGCCTTTACATATGCTGAAGAACGATTTAGTGTAGGAGCCCTGAACCAGTTTGATTTTGAAAATTCAAAAAACAGCCTGGCCGCTGCACAGAGTGACATGCTGCGTGCCAAGTACGATTATATTTTTAAGGTAAAAGTGCTCGAATTCTATCTTACCAACCAAGTAAAACTTTGATATGAACAGAAGGCTGGTTATCATAATCATTATTGCCGTAGTAGTGCTCGGAGGGCTTATTGGGGCTAAAAAAGCGGGCTGGATTGGCAAGGGCAGCGGCATAGAAGTAACCATGGCCAAGGCCGTTAAAATGGATATTGTAGAAACGGTTATTGCCAGCGGTAAGATACAGCCCGAGGTAGAAGTAAAGATCAGTTCCGAAGTGTCGGGCGAGATCATTGAACTCCCTGTAGAAGAAGGGCAAGAAGTATCTAAAGGAGATCTGTTGGTGAAGATCAATCCGGATATATACCTGGCCGCTGTAAATCGCGCCCGCGCTGCGGTAAATTCAGCCCGTGCCGGTGTGCAAACTTCAAAAGCACAGTTTATTGAAGCCGAAAAAAACTATTTGCGCAACAAGGACCTGGCTGAAAAAAAGGTGATCAGCGCGGCTGAATTTGATGCCATCCAACGTGCTTATGATGTAGCTAAACTCGGTGAAGAAAGCGCACGCTTTCAGCTTGCCAGCGCACAGGCAACGCTCAAAGAAGCGCAGGATAACCTGGCGCGTACCACCATATATGCCCCGCAAAACGGCACGATCAGCATGCTCAATGCCGAGGTTGGAGAACGCGTAGTGGGCACCGCGCAAATGACGGGTACCGAGATCCTGCGCATTGCCAACCTGGAATTTATGGAAGTGCTGGTTGAGGTAAATGAAAACGACATCATACGGGTAAACCTGGGCGATACGGCCGAAATAGAAGTAGACGCGTACCTGGATGAGACTTTTAAAGGTTTGGTTACGGAAATTGCGAACTCTGCCAAGCTGGTAGGAACCAGTACCGACCAGGTTACCAATTTTGAGGTTAAGGTGCGGATGCTTAAAAGCAGCTATGCCGATCTGATGGATAAAACTCCAGGTGCTCAATCTCCTTTCAGGCCGGGTATGACGGCTTCCGTAGAGATCATCACGGAGAAGTTGAGCAATGTTTTGGCTTTGCCTATAGAAGCGGTAACCACCCGTACCGATACCGTAACTGGAAAGAACAAGCGTCTGAAAGCGGATGAAGAAGAAAAAGAAGTTTTTGAGGTGGTGTTTGTGCATGAAGACGGAAAAGCCCGCTTGCATGTAGTGAAGACAGGTATTCAGGATAGCGAAAACATCCGGATATTGCGGGGAATAGAAGAGGGGGCAGAAATAATAAGCGGTCCTTATTCAGCGGTATCCAAGACACTCGAAAACGGGGATGCGGTTGAGGTCAAAAGCGATGAAAAGCGCAGAAAGGGCCGGGACGAAGAAGAGGATTAGTGGCGTACATTCTAAGCATTGAAACATCCACAAAAAACTGCTCCGTAGCGCTTTCTCAAAACGGAAAACTCCTGGCTGCAAAAGAAGAAAGCAGCGTGCAGTACATCCATTCAGAAAAGCTGCACGTGTTTATTGATGAACTGATGCAGCAACAGGAGCTGTCGTATTCAGACCTGGACGCCATTGCCGTAGGCAAAGGACCGGGCTCTTATACAGGCTTGCGCATTGGGGTATCTGCCGCCAAAGGTTTTGCATATACACTTGGCATCCCCCTGATCGCGCAGAGTGGGCTGGAAACCCTGGCTTTTGCCTTTCTGGAGCAAGAAGATGTGCTGGAAGACGCACTTATTTTGCCGATGTTGGATGCACGGAGGATGGAGGTATATTGCGCACTTTTCGACAGAAAGGGAAAACAACAAGGCCCCGTAGAGGCGGTTGTGGTTCAGGAACAATCTTTTACCGATGTAAAAGCCGACACGATATACTTATTGGGAGATGGGGCGGCGAAGACCCGGGAAGTATTAACAGATGCCCGTTTTGTACGGGTAGATCTTTCCTATCCTTCGGCCAAAGCGCTGGGTACCCTGGCTTACAGCAAATACCAGGAAAAGACTTTTGAAGATGTAGCCTATTTTGAACCCTTTTACCTGAAAGACTTCATTGCTGGTAAACCGAAGAAACTACTTTAACGCACTTCACTTTTGCACTTGTAATGCATCATACCT
This sequence comes from Owenweeksia sp., assembly GCA_028285465.1. Lineage (GTDB taxonomy): Bacteria > Bacteroidota > Bacteroidia > Flavobacteriales > Schleiferiaceae > JANQPD01. Next base: position 16,275 of record JANQPD010000077.1, read on the forward strand.
GAAGCATTCGCGCACATGATCGTTTACCATCCCACACGCCTGCATATGTGCATACAACGTGGTGCTTCCCAAAAACTTAAATCCTCGTTTTTTAAGATCCTTGCTGATGCGGTCGCTTAACTCTGTCTTAGCGGGAGCCTCGCTAATAGTACGCCAGTTATTCTGAATGGTTTTTCCATCCGTAAACGCCCAGAAATACATACAAAAACGGCCAAACTCCTTTTGCACCTCCATAAAACGTTGGGCATTGTTTATAGCGGCCTTTATTTTTTGCAGGTTGCGGATAATGCCCGTATCCTGCATAAGCGCCTCTATTTTTTGTTCATTGTACAGGGCTACTTTCCGGTAATCAAAGTGGTCAAAGGCATGCCGGAAATTTTCACGCTTGCGTAAAACAGTGATCCAGCTTAAACCTGCCTGGAAACTCTCCAGGGTCAGAAACTCGAACATCAGTTGATCGTCATGGACCGGTACGCCCCATTCCTCATCATGGTATTTTACATAGAGGGGGTCGGTACCGCACCAACTGCAACGCGTTTTACTCATTTCTTTTTGTTTCTGAGTGCAGCTTCATAAGCCTTATTCGCCCAATGGATCAACGCTTCCTTATCTTCCAATACCTCTACGGGAACCTCCCAATAGGGCATGGGCTTCTTGCTGTGGTCTTTTCTATGGTAAAGCGGTTCCATGCCTTTGGCTTCAAAATCGGCCTGGTTTACCTGGTCAGCTTTTAACCGGAAAGCACCTCCGCCTATCATGCCAAACATGAGTCCTTCTCTGAAAAATCCCACTCCGCCAAACATCTTCTTGCTGTAAAAATCACCAAATCCTTTTAGTTGTTCCTCGATAAACGCAAGGTCTTTTTGATTGTATGCCATGGGCTAAAGATATCGATATGCTTCGATCATTAAACATTTTCACACGGAGAACTAGTTACAATTGGTTCATTATTGGTGTATTTTTACACCAATAACGCATATATAATGCCCAGACAAAGTATTTCCTTTACTGAGCCAAATGATAAATGGCTCAGAGATTTAGTAGAAAGCCAAGAATACTCAAGTAAGAGTGAAATTATTAATGACCTTGTCAGACAAGCAAGATACCAACAAAGGCAAGTAGATTTTATAAGGTCAAAACTTGAGACGGCAGAAAAGAGTGGATTTACCCTGGACCGTAAAGAGGAAATAATAAAAGCTTCTAAGATGAGGTTAGATGGCTGACTATAAGCTGTCAAATGCGGCCAAAGAAGACATGATCCGAATTCACCAATTTGGGATGTACAAATTCGGAGAAACACAGGCGCACAGTTATATCGATTCCATTTTCCAGCATTTTAAAATGATCACTCAAAGGCCAACAGCTTTTGAAGCTGTTGATCATATAAAAGTGGGCTACCGCAGATGTGTTTGCGGTTCGGATAGTATTTTCTATAGGGTAGAGCATGATGTAGTAGAGGTTATGGCCATCATCGGCAAACAGGATCTCAACCGAGTCTTTAGGTGAAAAAAGAGGTTGGCTACGCGGTTTTTATCTTTCCGCAAAAAGAGATTGAAGGTGTTCCTTTAAGTGTTGTATATCGTAGAGGTAGATCTGTTCCAGTACTTCTACATAACCGTGCTGGTTGAAGTAGCCCATTTGAAAATACTTTTGACTGCGTTCAATGCTTTCATAGGCCCCTTCCAGGTTTTCCAGGGCCAGTTTTGTACGGGCTATGTGAAAATGCAGGTCTGCGGATTGATCAAAAAGCCGTAAGCCTTGTTTAAACTCTTCCAGGGCAGCTGTGTATTCCCCCAGGCGGTAGCGAATAATACCTCGGTATAGGAAGGCATTCTGGTCAATGAAATCAAAGCCCCCGGGCGAGGCTGCTTCTTCCGCGATGTATTTATCAAAATACGCCATAGCCTTTTCATACTGTTTAAGCCCAAAGTAACAAAGACCACGCAGGTAGAGGTCACTTGTGGCCTGGGGGTAGTCTGTGAAACCCGGTGTAAGGGTGTCGAGGGCGTTAAAATCCTGCAGTGCACGTTCATAATCCCGGTAAAAAAACAAATAGTTGTGCCCCCGGTAGCCTATCCAATCGTGCCCTCCGCATGCAATGACTTTGTTGGAGTATTGTGCCCAGGTTCCCGGATAACCTCTCTTCAGGTAAGGGATGGATAGCTCACGCCATGCTTCGGCATGGCAAGGTTCAAGAACAGTAACCTCCCTGAGGAGGCGCATATTTTCCGGGGAGCCCTGGTAGAGCCGGTGTAACGTATCAAACTTAGCTTCTACAAGTGCTTCTCTTTCAGCTTCCGTAAGCCGATCTGGAATATGTGTACACCCAGACCAGCCCATACTTATGCCAAAGAGCAGGCTAAGGCAATACTTCAATGATCTCTCCATGCTTTATTTTAAAAGTGGTGTACATAAAACAATCCCGGTATGCGCCGTTGATGTATATCGGTCTCCAGTTTTTTAACTCCTGGTGTATCTCAAAGAGCTTTTTTGCCACTTCCGGTGCAAACTTCCTGGGTTGGTAGTCCAGGTCGTTCTCTACCCATTCATAGCGATCGGTCCGCCCTTCGCAGTTGATCATGAAGCGCAAAGTGAACAAACCGGACGCTCCTTCCAGGTCCAGGTTGGGGTGGTGTTCCCGGATAAATTTTTTTATGGCTGTTGCTCCCCCTATATAACCGGCAGGCTTATCGGAACCGGCATTTTGATTGTAGTACTGGTATAGGTGTCCTTCGTTACAAGCTTTGAAGGTTGAGTCGAGGAGTATGGCTTTTTCCAGGGGGATATGCCCTACAGCGTATACCTTTTTTGCCTGGGAAGAAGGCTGGCTATTGCATGCTGTAAATAAAAGAAGTACACCCGCGATAAAGAAAATGCGCATGGGGTTGGTTTTCCTCCTGTGTATCAAGGATCAGACCACAATGCTTTTTACCTGAAAGACCCCCGTTAAGTAGAACTTAAGGGGGATTTTCAGTTAGTGTTATGCGTAGGCTAAAGCTCTATGGTTTTCCACTTCCCCCTGCGGAAAATAAGAATGCAAAGGATGGCCAACAGGGTTTCCGAAAGCGCAATGGCGAGGAATACACCAATGGAGCCCCACCCCAGGTAAAGGGCGGTGAAATAGGCAAACGGGATCTGAAAAAGCCAAAACCCGATGAGGTTGATCCACGTGGGCGTTTTTGTATCTCCCGCGCCATTGAAGGCCTGGCTCAATACCATACCATAGGCATAAAAGAGGTAGCCCGCAGAGATGATCCTAAGGCTTAAGGCTCCGTGGTATACTACATTGGGGACCTCGGAAAAAAGGCGCACGGCATGTTCAGCAAACACCAGGTAAAGCAAAGACACGCTCAACATGAAATACATATTATAACGAGCGGTTTTCCAGGCAGATTTCTCAGCCCGTTCAGGCTGTTTCGCACCGAGGTTTTGCCCCACTAAGGTAGCTGCGGCATTTCCAAGGCCCCAGGCAGGCAATATGGTAAACATGATGATGCGGATACTGATGGTATAACCTGCTAATACATCGCTGCCAAACTCGCTCATAATGCGCATAAGAAAAACCCAGCTGGAAGTACCGATGAGAAACTGGCCTACTCCCCCGGCTGAGATCCTGAGAAGCCGTTTGGTGGCATCGAGGTGCAGGCGCAGGTCTTGCCATCCCATTTTTATGAGCGTTTTTCCATTGAAAAGCATATACAGTTGGTACAGCACGGCCGTACCGCGTCCGAGTGTTGTAGCAACAGCTGCTCCTTCTACTCCCATTGCTGGTATGGGCCCCCACCCAAAAATAAAGAGCGGGTCCAGGAGCATATTCAACCCGTTGGAAAGCCAAAGTGCCCGCATGGCGATCTTTGCATTGCCGGCTCCCCGGAAAATAGCGTTAATCAAAAAAAGCAGCATTATGGTGATGTTGCCCCCGATGAGCACCTGTGTATATCCGTGCCCTTCTTCTATGAGATCGGAAGCTCCACCCATAAGGGCCAGTATTTCTTTAGCGTATAAAATGCCAATGGCTCCGAAGAACAAGGCAATACATACCCCTACTAAAATGGCTTGGGCAGCCGCGCGTATTGCTTTTGGGTAGTCTTTTTCGCCTACACGCCTGGCTACCATGGCTGTAGCTCCCATACTTAAACCGATGGCCAGTGCGTATAAAAGTGTAATGACAGACTCGGTAAGCCCTATGGTAGCCACAGCATTTACACTTACTTTGGATACGAAAAACATGTCTACCACGGCAAACATGGATTCCATGGCCATTTCCAGGATCATAGGGATGGCCAACAGGAAAATAGCTTTGCGGATGCTACCCTTGGTATAGTCGTACTCGACTTCTTTACCTAAAAAGGCAGAGAAAAAAATAGAAAAGAACCGTTTTATAGAACCAGACATGAGAAGAAAAAATAAGAATTATGGGAAATAGGAGAAAACAAAAGCCGGCCTGCACTTAAGGCAGGAAGAAAAAGACCACGGGGGTGATCATGGGGGCTTTAGTGTACATAACTCTTAATACTTCATGACGAGGCAAAAGTGCGGACTTTATGGTAATTCGAATTTGCAAACTGTTTTTTTGCCGCTTTGTAATGAGTAAAGGTATACCTTTTTGAGGCAACGCGCTAAAAATGCAAAGTCAGCATTCGAAATCGCTACAGGTACCAATAGTTTTTTCCCAGGCTCAGGTACATTTGCGTTAAGTATGTTTCCAGCTTTTTCCTTTCCGGTTCAGGAGGGTATATAGCTACCAGTACTTGCGGGGCTCTCAACTGTTGAAAGTAGGATAGGGGCAGGATGCGCATCTTTTGATCCCCGATTTGGGCGACGCCCTCTTTTTGAGCTATCCAGAAAAAGGGGATTTCCTTTTCCAGGAATATGGCGGCTGAAAGCCGTGCCTTTTTTCCTTTTCCCAAAAGTACAAGAGGACGATGAGACGTATAGTCCAGTTGAATGAAACGTTTCAATTTTAATTGAAAGAAGGCCGCCTGGCGGTAGTGGGCGTGGTTACGTGAGGTACGCGTAGCGTGTTCACGCCACAAAAGCGTAAGATCATCTAAAAAGTCAATACAAAAGCCATGGGCATACCAGCGAAAGCACAGGTCATAATCTTCCGGGTAATCCAGTGCATCAAAACCACCAATAGCCCTTAGCTCGTCTGTGCGCATCATCCAGTTGGGTGAAGCTACCACACATTCCCTGTAAAGGTGTGTCCAATGCTGCTTTTGTACCCCCAGTCCATTTAGCCAATCCTGGTAGGTGAGATAGCCCCCACTAAGTGGTTTATCGGAAAAGTATTTTACCCGGCCGGTTACAACCGTTTGAGCAGGCGCATGCCGCAGGGCAGTTGCCATCTTCAACAGCCGCCCTTCGGGCATTAGGTCATCGGCATCCATACGCGTAAGAAATTGCCCCTGGCATTGTTGTAAAGCCAGTTGTAAGGCAGGCAAAATCCCGGTGTTTGGATTGGCATAAACAGAAATGCGTGTATCTGTTTGACTAAAATGCCTGAGTGTTTCCAGGCTGTTGTCCTTGCTGTTATCGTCTACAAAAATCCATTCCCAATCCGTAAAAGATTGCTTCAGGCCGGATCGTATGCATTCCTCAAGGTAGGGTTCGGCATTTCTTACAGGCGTAACAATACTTAGCAAAGGGGGTCAACTTTTCACACGGTTCAAAGACATGGCCTTGAAGATCCACCAGGGCAAAGGTTTTTCGGGTGCCCGCTTGCGTAAGTCGAGGTACCAGCCCAGTTTTTTAAGAATAGGGATCTTGTGTGTTTCTACAAACTCAATCCAGGTCCCATCGGGGTCTTCTATATAGGCAAAACGACCGGCTGCTTCTCCCATATCAAAGGAGTTGGCGCTATCTATGGTAAAGGGAAAACCATTGGCCGCACATTCAAGTTTCAGGGCGTCCATGTGTTTTACATCAAAGCAGAGGTGTATGAAACCAAGATCTCCCCAATAGCGGTTGGCAAAGAGCTTATTGGGTACTTCATCCAGTACCTGTATGAGCTCTATTTGGCTATTGCCTAAAAGCTTGCCAAAGGGGCCTTCCCGGTCGCTGCCGTTCTGTAAGACTACTCTACGCATTTTGCGTTCTCCACCAGCTACCCCGAAGAGGTCGGGAAAAACCGCTGTTTGATCAGAAAGAACGAGTTGATGATCGAGCAGATCCCTGTACAAGGGCAGGCTTTTGTCTATATCGCTAACCCCAATGGTAGCGCCAAAAACGCCTCCGGTAAGGGCTTTTGTTTTGCCGAACCAGTCATTTCCCTGTACCACCTCAAATATATTGGCCTCGGGATCGCTTAGATAGAAATGTGGATTTCCCCTCGGGTCTTCTACGAGTTTGCTCAATAAGAAATACCCTCTCTTTTTAAAAGCTTCGTAAGCCTTTTTTACATTACGCGCCTTTAGTTTGCACGCATTAATGCCCAGGTCGCCCAGTTGCACTTCCTGTGCAGGAGGTTGTGGCTCCCTGCTGGTAAACTGCCAGATCTCAAAGCCCCCTCCGCCTTGCATGTTCATGGCCAATACCGCATTACGCTTGTGTATCTCTCCGCCCGTATAACGCGTCATCAAAGGTGCTTCCGCTGCTTCCTCAAAGATTTTCACGTCTACGCCAAAGGCCTGTCGGTACCAGCTCCAAAGGGCATGCACATCGCGGTTGCCAATGCCCATCTGTTGTATACCGGAAATGATCTTCTTCACTGTTTTTTATATGTCTTTTGGTTTGTTTTTTTTCAAGAGCTTCCAGAAAAGCCCGGGCCACCATCCTTTGAGCTTTACGCTTATGTTTTCCATGCCTTGTCCTATGACCACTTCTTTTTTTTCTTGTAAAACAGCGTTGATCATCTCTTTGGCACATTGGTCTGCCGGCATACCCTCCTCCTGTAACGAGCTCATGCGGCCGTAGGGCTTTCCTTTTCCATCAAGGGCATTCTTGGAGATGTTGGTTCTAATGCCTCCGGGGCAAAGTAAAGTAACTTTGATATTGTGCGCTTCTTCTTCAAGCCGCAGGGTTTCAAAATACCCATGCAGGGCAAATTTACTGGCTGCGTAAGCCGCCCTTTGGTAAAAGCCAAACTTACCTGCCAGGCTGCTGGTTACGCTTATGTGCCCGGCCTGTTGCTTACGCATGAGGGGTAAAACGGCCTGTGTTAGTGCAACCGTGCCGAAATAATTGGTTTCCATAAGCTTGCGGTGTACGCTTAAGTCTGTTTCGGAAACCAGGCTGCGCTGGCTTAGCCCGGCATTGTTTACCAGCAGGTCTATGCGGCCATAGGCCGCTTCAGCTTCTTTTACCTTGGCCGGGAATGTGTCGATTTCTGTGATATCCAGGGGAAGGACATACATCTTTTCGGGAAAAGCAAGCTCGGTTTTGAGTTGGTTCAGGGCCTGTTCGTTCCGGGCACTTACAATAAGTTTTCCTCCCAATGTAGCCATTTGTAAAGCCAGCTCACGACCTATGCCGCTGCTTGCTCCGGTAATCCAAATACAGGTGTTTTGAAAATTGCGCATGTGCTAAAGTAAAGCATTTGTAAAAGCGCCTTTGCCCTGCTAAGAGAATAAGCCTATTTTAGTGGGGTGAAAAGGCGTTTATCTTACATAGTTTGGATGTTGGCTTCATTTGTTTGCTGTGAAAGTATGCCTTTGAATGCCCAGGACCTGCTTATTACCCCGATGGCGCCCTTACCAATGCCCATTAGCAACAATGCGGTTGTGGAGGGCTGGAAGAATGGAGTAGCCCAAGTGTATTCCTTTGGTGGGATAGATTCTACAAAGCTCTTTTCAGGAATCACACTAAGCTCTTTTCGTTACGATACACAAAATGATAGCTGGGATACGATTGCCCCCTTGCCAGATACCCGGGGAAAAATAGCCGTTGCAGCTAGTAATGTGCAAAATAAGATATACATTACAGGGGGATATTACGTGTTTGCCAATGGCAATGAAATATCCAGCGATAAGGTACACATCTATGATCCTGAAACAAATGCGTATCTGCCGGATGGAGCATCCATCCCTTTGGCTATCGATGACCACGTGCAGGTGGTGTGGCGGGATAGTTTGATCTATCTGATCACGGGCTGGAGCAATACGAACAACCGCAATGTAGTGCAGATCTACAACCCGGCTCTCGATGAATGGTATGCTGGCACATCCGTACCAAACACCAATGCATATAAGGCTTTTGGCGCATCAGGTATGATCAGGGGAGACAGTATTTTTTATTTTGGAGGTGCAAAAAGCGGCAACAACTTTCCTGTTTCCAATAATTTACGGATAGGCATTATAGATACGTTAGACCCTACACAAATCACCTGGATGGACACCGTAATTGCGGCCCCCCTGGTGGGCTACCGCATGGCGGCAACACTTATTGAGCACGATCTTTACTGGATTGGAGGAAGTGATGAAACCTACAACTACGATGGCATAGCGTATGCAGGAGGCGGGGTGGAACCGAACAACCGGGTATTGAGTGTAGATCCCGTTACTTTTAGCTACGGGATTGATACCAGCAGCGTGCAGGCGATACCCATGGACCTAAGGGGTATTGCCCGGGTAAATGCCCATGTGTTTTATCTCGCTGGCGGTATGGAGGCAAATCAGAAGGTTTCCAATAAATGTCTCCGCATCCGGTACGAAAATCTATTTTCTATCAAAGAGCACAGACCCATACTTACGGGTGGAGTGTATCCCAACCCGGTAAATAATGCGCTTATGCTAGGGAAGGATTTTTCGGGGCAGGTACAACTGTTCTCAGAAAAGGGAGAAAAAGTAATGGAGTGTTATCTGGCTAAAGGAGAGCCTATGCAACTGGGCGGCTTAGCTGCGGGCCTGTATCTTCTTCACACAAAAGACGGCCAAAGCCGTATTGTGAAACGTTAACCAACCAAGCTCACGCATCCAGCGGAGCAAAAAAAGGCCGCACTGGAAACAGTGCGGCCTTTGCTTTTATCTTATCAAAAGTCTTTTTTCCTATGTGTCTAGTAGCGATCGCGGTTGTAGCCACCTCCGCCCCCGCGGTTGAAACCACCACCTCTGCGTTCGCCCTGGGGCTTTGGCTTAGATTCATTTACTACAATGCTGCGGCCACCCACTTCAGAACCGTCAAGTTCTTCAATTGCTTTTTTTGCCTCATCATCGTTTGGCATTTCAACAAAGCCAAAACCTTTGCTGCGGCCGGTGAATTTATCGCTGATTACTTTGGCTGAATCTACTGAGCCATAAGCTTCAAAGATCTCTCTTAAATCGTCTCCTTCTGTGCTCCAGGGAAGACTTCCTACAAAAATGTTCATCTAAAAAATAAAATAATTAAGACCCCAAAAGTAGGCTTATTTACTTTTCATTCGCTTTTTTAAGCTCTTTTTTTTCTAAAAATCAGTCAATTACCAGCCTACCCTTCCTTTAAAGCCTCAAAGTCAAGGATTGAAAGAGCCGGTATTAAGGTAAGAATTCCACTATATGCTTAGATCTTGGAGGAGATGCGGATATGAATTCTAAAAATAAGGCTGGTCCGCTTTACTGTATAAAGGAGCTTTCCAGGTCAATCTGTGGCTTTGTCAAACCCGGCCTGCAACATGTGTATGGCTTCCTCAACCTCCCTTACCGGTAACTGGCAGCGCTGGTGCTCACATACGTAGATCAGTGTTTTTCCGGGGACAAAGCGCTTTTCGAGCAGGGGCACCTCACTTTCGGATGTTCCCTGGACGAACAGGCTATTGGGCAAAAAGTAGGTTTGGAACGCAGCATATCTTTGGGGCGCTTGGGTCCCTGAAATGGCTACTTCGTGATACGTAGTAGTAAACCAGAGGTGCAGTTGCGCCCAGTTGCTATAGCTTTCTCCATAAGCCAGAAACCGGTCAGGCGGCAATTGGCTCAACATTTTTTCAGCTTGTTGCGTGTACGCCTGCTTTCCTGTCAGGCGCCCCATTACAAACAAGCTTTTGGCAAGTACGGAATTGGCAGAAGGGATCACATTGTCGGCTATATCTATACTCTGTGCAATAAGCTGTTTTGTATCCCTGCCGCGGGTATAATACAAAGAAGTAGCGGAGTCTAAGAACGCTTCGTTTACAACGGTCCACCATTTTGTTACCTGGTTCAGGTATACCTCCTTTCCCGTAGCACTGTACAAGCTTAAAAAGGCTTCAATACTGTGGGCATAATCTTCAAGAAGCCCGGGGATATAGCTCTCCTTTTGTTTGTAGGCATGCCTGAGGTGGCCCTTCTCATCCACCTGGTACTGCATAAGCCAGTCCGCACATTTTTCAGCCAGGTGCAAGTATTCGTTTTCACTTGGAGAAAGCGTATTGGCCTGGGCAAGGGCAGAGATCATCAGGGCATTCCAACTGGTGAGCGCCTTATCATCTAATCCCGGCCGTACGCGTTGCGTTCTGGCTTTCAACAGCAAATCCTGCCATCTCCCTTCCTTTTCCAGGTCTACCGCTACTTGTTCGTTGCGCATCAGTATGATGTTGCCTTCCTCCCAAAGACCTCTTTGCAACGCGTAGTATGCCGTGAAATCAGCCCAATCCGTTTCGGGAATAAGTGCCTCGAGCTCTGCTTTTTTCCATACGTAGAATTTGCCCTCTTCTCCTTCGCTATCCGCATCCAGGGCAGCATAAAATTGCCCTTCCGCACCCAGCATCTCTCTTTTGGCCCAACGCACTGTTTCCCGGACTATTTTAGCATACAACGGATCTTTAAACTTCTGCCAGGCCCGGGTATAGAGCGCTATGAGCTGGGCGTTGTCGTAAAGCATCTTTTCGAAATGCGGTACTTTCCATTGTTCATCCGTGCTATAGCGTGCAAACCCTCCGCCTACCTGATCATATAGCCCGCTAAGCGCCATCTTATCGAGGGTAAGGCGCACATGCGCCAATGCTTTTGCATCATCCAATAGGTGACCGTATTGTAAGAGGTATGCATAATTGTTGGGCATGGGAAATTTTGGTGCCCGGTTCGGCCCTCCTTCTATGGAGTCAAAACGACTTTGCCAATTTTCAAAGAGCTCGTTTGCCTGCTGCAAAGTAAAGGGAGCAGGCTTATCCCGGGGAGTAACCAATTCAGACTGACGTACTCCTTCAGTAAGGCGTGTGGCGTAATCCAATACTTTTTCTGGTTCTTTCTCATACAACTCCACAATGTTTTTCAAGGTATTCATCCATTGCTCCTTCTTAAAGTAAGTGCCTCCCCAAATGGGTCTTCCATCCGGCAGTACCACTACATTTAAAGGCCAGCCCCCGTGCCCGCTCATCAGTTGTACAGCCGTCATATATACCTGGTCTACATCGGGGTGTTCTTCCCGGTCTACCTTAATGGAAGTGAAATGCGTATTCATAAGCGCTGCAGCGGCACTGTCTTCAAAGGTTTCATGTTCCATTACATGGCACCAGTGGCAGGCCGAATACCCGATGCTCACAATGACAAGTTTGTTTTCTGCCTCGGCTTTTTGAAAAGCCTCATCGCCCCAGGGTTGCCAATCTACGGGATTGTGTGCATGTTGCAATAAATAGGGACTTTTTTCGTGGATCAACGCATTGGTATGCTGGGGCATGGCTTTTGGAATTTTGTTTTCGCGACAAGCGCTTAAAAAAAGAAAGGGGAGCAAAGCAGATAAAACAAAGCGTGTGTGCATGACACAAAGATAGGCTGCAAACCCCTTGGCCTGTGCTTAACTTTGGGGTTTGTATAAGTCTGGCGGAAAGAAAAAGCCCGGTCTTTAGACCAGGCTTTTAAAGCTTATCCTTTAGGCGTTAGCTGCGAAGTGCTTATAGAAGTGAGGAATGGTTTCAATCCCTTTATAGTAGTTAAACAAGCCAAAATGCTCGTTGGGTGAATGGATGGCATCGCTGTCCAGCCCAAAGCCCATTAAGATAGACTTTACCCCCAGCTCCCTTTCAAACAAGGCTACAATAGGAATACTGCCCCCACTGCGCACGGGCACGGGTTTTTTGCCAAAGCTTTCTTCCATAGCCTTGCTGGCAGCCCGGTAGCCGGGATGGTCTGTTGGAGAAACATACGGATCACCACCATGGTGGGGCGTAACGTCTACCTTTACAGAGTCGGGGGCAATGTGCTTAAAGTGATCCGTAAACAAGCGGGTGATTTTTTCGGGATCCTGGTTTGGCACAAGACGCATGGATATTTTTGCATGCGCTTCAGAAGCAATCACTGTTTTTGCGCCTTCTCCGGTGTATCCGCCCCAAATGCCGTTTACATCCAGAGTGGGCCGTATACTATTGCGTTCCATAGTGCTGTATCCTTCTTCCCCATGCACATCACCCAGGTCCAGGGCCGCTTTATACTTTTCCAGGTCAAAAGGTGCCTTGGCCATTTCGGCACGTTCTTCTGCGCTTAGTTCCACAACATCATCATAAAACCCGGGAATGGTAATGTGGTTCTTATTGTCCATCAGGCTGGCAATCATTTCTGCAAGTATATTGATGGGATTGGCTACTGCTCCTCCGTATAAGCCTGAGTGCAGGTCGCGGTTGGGCCCGGTTACTTTTACCTCTACATAACTCAAGCCCCTTAAACCGGTGGTAATACTGGGTGTATCATTGCCCAGCATGCCGGTATCGGAAATGAGAATAACATCGCAGGCAAGTTTTTCCTGGTTGCGGCTTACAAACCAACCTAAGTTTTCGCTGCCTACTTCTTCCTCACCCTCGATCATAAATTTCACGTTGCAGGCCAGGGTGTTGGTTTGCACCATTACTTCAAGCGCTTTTACATGCATGTACATTTGTCCTTTGTCGTCACAAGCACCGCGGGCAAAGAGTGCCCCTTCCGGGTGGATATCGGTGTTGCGAACCACGGGATCAAAGGGTTCGGTAGTCCATAAGTCCAGAGGATCGGGCGGCTGCACATCGTAATGGCCGTACACCAATACCGTAGGCAGGGCAGGGTCTACCATACGCTCTCCGTATACAATGGGGTTGCCCGGGGTAGGGCAGATCTCCACTTTATTTGCTCCTGCTTCTTTAAGCAACTTACTCACCAGTTGAGCGGTTTCCATCGTTTGCGCCTTGTATTGGCTGTCCGCAGATATACTGGGCAGGCGCAACAGTTCCTTTAACTCTTCCAGGAAACGTTCCTTATGGGTTTCTATGTAGGCTTTTTGTTCTTTCATATATCAGAAATAATTTGAGCCAAAGGTAAAAGAAAGGGGTGGAGGTTCAAGGAAACAGAAAGGGTACATCACTGCTTTCTATTGCGGCTCCTGCTTGTCCGCTGTATCTTTACCTCATGAAAAAAATCCTGGGTTTCCTTATGGGCATCTTCTTCTTTGCACAATGCAATGGCCAGACCGTGAAAAGCAATACGTACAACGTTACTTTAAAAGCATTGCTTTCACATACGGTGCCCGAAATCAGCGTAGACAGTCTGGTGAAGATAAAGGAAGAAGTGACTTTGCTGGACGCCCGGGAAATAAAGGAATACAAAGTAAGCCATATAGAAAACGCGCTCTATGTGGGCTATGACCACTTCGACAGTACCGCTGTACAAGCTTTAGATAAGCATAAACCCGTAGTGGTGTATTGCTCGGTAGGCTACCGCAGCGAGAAGATCAGCGAGCGTTTGCAAAAAATGGGCTTTGAGAACGTAAGCAACCTTTACGGGGGCATCTTTGAATGGAAAAACCAGGGGAACCCGGTAGTGAATGAAGAGGGAAAGACGGAAAAGGTACATGCCTATAACCGTACCTGGGGCGTTTGGCTAAAAAAGGGAGAGAAAGTGTATAAGTAAAATGGAAGGCTATCTCAAGGTTGTAAAAGATTCATATTCCGGCTACTGGAATTACCTTACGGGTGAAATATTGCACCCCCATTGGGGCAACTATTTCTATTGGTTGTTGGGGCTTAGCTTGCTGACCTGGTGCCTTGAGTTGCTGGTGCCCTGGCGCAAAACCCAAAAAGCCTTCCGTAAGGACTTTTGGCTGGACGCCTTTTATATGTTCTTCAACTTCTTTTTATTCTCTTTAATTGCCTACAATGCCTTGAGCAATGTAGCGGTTGAAGCGTTCAATGATTTCCTGGGCCTGTTTGGGGTTACAAATGTGGTGGCTTTTGAAATTCACTCCTGGCCTTACTGGGCACAATTGCTTACCCTTTTTGTGCTTGCCGACTTCATTCAATGGAATACCCACCGGCTTTTGCACCGGGTTCCCTGGCTATGGGAATTCCACAAGGTGCACCACTCCGTAAAAGAAATGGGCTTTGCCGCACACCTGCGTTTTCACTGGATGGAAACCATTATCTACAAATCGATCCAATATATCCCCTTGGCCATGATCGGCTTTGGCATTACCGATTTCATCCTGGTACACCTGTTTGCCCTATCTGTCGGGCATTTAAACCACGCCAATTTGGGGTGGGATTACGGGCCTTTAAAATACGTTTTGAACAACCCCAGGATGCACATCTGGCACCATGCGAAGGCGCTGCCTGAAACGCATCCTTATGGAGTGAATTTTGGCATCACCCTGAGTGTTTGGGACTATCTTTTCGGAACCAGCCACATACCTTTTTCTGGACGTGACATTGAGTTGGGTTTCAATGATGAAGATCAATTCCCGCAGGACTTCATCGGCCAGGTTACGCATCTTAAAAAAAAGGCATAAATCTGTAGCGATGGGGTAACGCTTTGTAAGATCTCTGCCCTTTAAATAAATATCAATTGCAATTCTCAGGTAAATAGCAGGAGAAAACACTTCTTTTCTCCTTAAGGGATTACGTAGTTTATTTACTCACCTAGAGCACTCGATGCTACATTTTAATGTATTTTTTGTGCAGAAAATACACTCCATAATTGGGAAAAAGCTCAAAAAATTAACAATAATTTAATGTAAGGGGTAGAGGCGTTTGTAAATGCTTAAAAAAGTCATGTCAGCACCTTGTTAAAGAGCTTTTCAAGACCCTAGTTTATTGATTTTGTGTAAGTAGTAAAAAAGAACACCATAAGCATGCTTCAACGTATATGATGGCTGCGTAGAAAGAATTAGTTGAGTTAAAAAGGTAAGTTAGCTTATGTTTAATCTAATACTAATTGTCATGAGAAAAAATTATCAGTGGTTTAAGATGCTAAGCGTAAAGCTTATGATCTTACTTTTCGGGCTAAGCTGTGCGTACGGCCAAAATTATGAGAAGATGTATCTTGTAGGAGAACACCTCAGTAATTTTTCGATTACAGAAATGTGTTGTGGCGGGGAGGGCTACGTAGTGGCCGGTACCAAAAAGGAAAAGGGTAATCACCCCAAGGATATCCTGATAACTGCCATGGACGACCAGGGAAACCCGGTATGGAACAAAATAGTGGACAACGATCTGCATGAACGCGTATTCCACATCGAAGCGGTATCAGAAGGATATGCGCTTACCGGCTTTATAAGAGGTCCTCAGCCTTCTTTTAACAGACTGTTTTTTATTTTGTTAGATCCCTCAGGTAATGTGCTGATCAACCATATATTCCATGATCCCAATCAACCTAGCTGGCAGCTACAAGGCGCTCATGTGTTGGAAGTACAAAATGGAGGAGGTTACCTGGTAACCGGGTATTATAAAGAATATGGGATAGCCTTAACCTCTCCTAAGTCCGTACAGGTACTGCGCCTGGATGCTACCGGGAACCTCATATGGGGTAGACTATACGATTCTCCCGATGACGGCAGAGCCGATTTTGATATGGGTGCTTTTGCCATGGAGTTGGAAGAAGGATTTTATATTACGGGTTCGGCCAATGTAGATAAAGGTGGGGGGCTAACTACCCAGGGCGTATTGTCGTTGCTCATCGATTTTAGCGGCAACATAGTTTGGGACAACAATTTTGCCCTTGACGCGGGCACGGACTTTGAGCGTGATGCAGACCTGGGCACCAGTGCTATATATGACGAAAACGAGCGGTTGATCGTGGTTTCTGCCAATACAACAGAAAGCACCAATTTTTACCTGACCAAAGTAGATCCGGCTACGGGTACGGTAGTAAACCAAAGGCACTTTGATGTTTCTGACGACTTCACACCTTCTTATTACCTGGGGCAGAATGTAGATGACCAATACGTGGTGTCGGGCATGATCAAAAGCACACCCGTGCGGTATGATTGCAGCGGGAACCCTACTGTATATGCTTCCGTACCTTACATTGTAGAGATCACACCCGATCTCAATACGGTAACCGCCAATGTAAAATACCCCATGTATGCCCCAAGTTTCAGTACCGATGACGGTAGCGTATTTCATAGCCATTTTGGTGGACCGGCCAACCTCGAACGCCCGTTGATTACTACCCCGGAAATGGCTTTTACCCATAGGGATCAGAACCGCACTGTGCTCTTGGGTTACCGGGAAGACGGACCGGCCGGGAAGTACGACCTGCAATTTATCAGCAATCAATCGCCCGCTTATGAGTGGTGTGAAATGGAAGGAATGGACATCGAGATCCTGTCTACAAAGCCGCTTTACGGAAGGCAAATGAATGATACGCCTTTTGATGAACTGGAAATGCAGGAAGGCAATCCTGCAATGGAAGTGGAGGCTCCTACATTGGAGTGTAGCACATCTTTGCCCAGCGGTTCCGGGCAATTCCCTATCGTACAAACCTCTACGGCGGGAAGCGAGGTAAAAGGCCCTCGCCTTCATGCAAGCGACAGGAATCTGGTTGTAAAGAACGGATATACCTATGCCATCGGGCAATTTACCGGGTCCATGAACAACCCCAGCCTCAGTTCAACGGCTACCGACCACCGCCCTTGGGTAGCAAAGTATGACCCTAACGGAAACTTATTGTGGGGTAGAAAGGCAGATGGAACCACGGGCTATAACAGCAGCATTACCGGGATCGATGTAGATGCCAATAACAATGTCTACGTATCCGGTTATTTTACTACAGGAACTCTTTTATTTGACGGGGATCCCAACCCGCCCATGACCTCCGGGGTAACCCTTGGAAACGGAGGATGGAGCTCGTATGTGATCAAGTACGATGCCAACGGCAGCTTTCAATGGAGAGCGTTAATGATCAAAGACACTAACGTGTTTGGCTCTGCAGCACTGATCAGCGACCTGGTGGTAGGAGACGATGGAAACATATATGTAACGGGCACTACAGTGCGTGATGTAAAATTCTACACGGGCAATTACGTGCCAGACCCCATTATGGGCGGAGCCTCTTCACTTACTACCACACCGGCACATGTTTTTCATGCGTTTATAGCAAAGTATGACCCCGGCAACGGCCAATTGGTTTTCTTTGAGTCGGAGAACACCGCGCTCACTGGTGATATGTCAAACTTTTTTAGTAGGGCTATACAAGTAGATCCTTCCGGTTCTATTTATTTAGGAGGCGATAAGTTTGATGGTACCCTCATAATCAGCTATCCCTTTGTGCTAAAAGCAAATGCCTCAGGCATTGTAACTGGCACTACTGCCAATGCGGCTACTGCAGAAGCCCTCCTTCTTACCATGACTCTCGATGGCGATTACCTTTACGTAGGGGGATCGGTAGTCTCAAGCCTGAACTTTGCAGGTTGTACTGTCTCGGGCCTTGATCACGACGGTTGGTTTGCCCGTGTGCACAAAAATACACTCGCCTGTAGTGGATTGAATACAGTTGTGGACGGCACTTCTGGTTATCAAAGTGCTTTAGTTACGGATATCGAGGTGCATAGTAACGGAGACGCATATGTGTTGGGCTATTCCAGCGGGGATACTACCAGCTTTAGTAATGGAGGCTCAGTTTCGCTTATTGGCAATCAAGACCTCTTCCTGGCCAAATACAACACCGCGTTAACTTCTTCGGCATGGCAACAAAATTTCGGAGGCAGCGGCACTTCCGCATATACCGGTACAATTGTAGAAGATGATGTAAACTGCGGTTCCTTCATTACCGGGTTTTTTACCGGGGGTACGGTTGATCTGGGCGTATCCAGCGGTATAATCAGCGCACCAACAGGCACGTATGATCACTTTGTAGCCCGTATAGATGAGTTGGGCGCCAGTTACAAAACAGCAGGCGATCCTTCGGGTGGAGTGCGTGATGAAGAGGGCAGGCAAAGGGAATTGTTAGCTGGGGAGGATGCATTTGCGATATACCCCAACCCGGCATCCACCTGGTTTTTACTGGAAGGCCTACGCAAAGGAGACCAGGTAGACCTCTTAAATGGGAGCGGCAGCCTGATCAGCTCTTTCGAGGCGGAAGGAGAAGAGCTTAAACTGGAGAGAAGAGCGCTTGCTTCCGGCCTTTATATGATAAAAGTTACGCGCGGAGAAGAAACGATCATGAAGAAACTCATGCTTCAATAGATACACCGCGTTAAATAACAACACCCCGCATCAAAAGAACCTGGTGCGGGGTTTTTTCATTAAAAAGTTCCGGCCGTTATCATGTTTTCCGCAGGTTGAAAATCAAGTGCTTTTGCCGCTACAAAAGAGAAATTACTTAAGCGCGCTTCGCCTAATTGTTCTGTAAATCCTATACCCGTACGCCAACCCCAAAATTTCCATTGTGTGGCCACGGGAATGCCTTCTACTTCCTCGTATGCCAGGTACTCAATGGCGTGCGGATCTTCCTCCGCCTTTTCGGCTGATTTGTTTGCCGTAACGATATAAGCAGCTGCATGAAGCAGGTGAGAGGTTGTATGCGCATATAAGATATACCAATCATCAGGGCTGGCTCCCGTGTGGGGGTCAAAAACAAGCTTTTTGCTGTTGTACGGCCTGCCCCTCAGTTTGCGCTCATGGGTGGGCACCAGGCGGGTTCCCGGGTCGGTAGTTTTGTAAGGAAGCATAAAGAAATAACTCCAGGTATAGGCGGCAAAACTGGCCTGCGCCTCTGTAAATTCCGGAGAGTAGTATACTTTGCCTCCGTCAAAGATCAGGGTTCGCCCGTCTACATAATCGATGCGTCCTTTTGTAGAATTGGTGAGCAGGCTCAGCGTGCCGTTAAGGCGTTCTTTCCCGCCAAAAGAAAGGTGCAGGTCGAACCGCACTGCTTCCTCGGCCATGAATTTATCTTTGGCGTGCGCATTTTCTATTTTATCTGCAAAAGAAAGAGGCATAGTGGAGGCATCTCCGCACCCCGAAAGGAGCAAAAGAAGCCCGGAAAACAGAAGAATAGCTTTCATATGTTTGTTTTCGCGCAAATGTGAAGTGGGTAAGCTGTTTAAAGTGTCAGCAGGGCAACACTGCAGACGGCTTAATTGTGCATACTTTGTATTCAAATATGCGAAACAATGAAAAAGATATTAGCAGGCCTGGGATTATTTTTAGCGGTACAGGCGGTTGCGCAATCTGCAAGCTATAAAAACCTTTTGAGTAAGATGGTCAATACCAAAGGAGAGGTAAACTATAAATTACTACATGATAAACCGGAAGAACTTAATGCCTATCTGAAAACAATTGCAGCAGCCAACCTGCAGGGCATGAGCAAGAATGCCCAAAAAGCCCTTTGGATGAATGCTTATAACGCGTATACCCTTAAAGTGGTCATCGATCACTACCCCTTGAAGAGCATTACAGACATAAAAGAAAAGGGCAAAACCGCCTGGGATATGCCCATCGCTAAGGTGGCAGGTAAAACCTATACCCTTAATCAAATAGAGCATGAGATCCTGCGCAAACAGTTTAACGACTACCGCATACATGCCGGCATCAACTGTGCTTCTTTTTCGTGCCCGGTCTTGCTCAACCAGCCTTTTACGGAAGCCAATGTGGATCAGTTGCTGGAGGTGGCTTTTAAGAGTTTTGTAAACGACCCGCAACGCAACAGGATCAGTAAGGCCGAACTGAAGCTTTCACAGATATTCAAATGGTTTGCCGAAGATTTTGAAAGAGATGGAGGTGTACTGGCGGTGGTAAGAAAATACGCGGAAACCGAGATCTCCGCAACCCCCGATATAGATTACCTGGAATACAACTGGAGCTTGAACGGGAAATAAAATAAGGTACATTCGGTATGAGAACTTAAAATGAATTGCCCTCAACCGGCCCGAGGTTTATTCTCTCAAACTACTCATGTATTGTTTAAAAGTATTGTCCTAACCCGATCACCAGGCCCTGGGCATTATTTTCCAGCAAACCTGCTCCATAGTCTATGCGTAAGGTGGCGCTGTACACTCTTTTCAGAATGAAGCGGGTGCCTAAACCGGTATTGAGATAAAGGTTTTCGGGGCTTACATAGCTGGCAAATTCAGCACCCGGTGAGCGAAAAGAAGCAAAATCGGCAAAGCCCACCCCTTGAAAAGCAAACCAGTCATTTTCCCATAAGGTATGCCGGTATTCGGCATTTAAGGCAAATACGGCACTGGCTCTGTTTACCCGGTCTCCCACACCACGTACGTTTGCGTGATTGTCAACTACATAGGCCGCAAAGGGGGTTTCGTTATTCGTGGAAAAGCCAAGCAGGGCCCGGGCCCCCATATTTCCTTTTTCCCCTGTACGCTTGTAAAAGCGCAGGCCGTAGTCCAGCATATTGAAGGGCAATAAGTTGCTTTGTAATGCTTGCACGTGTTGGAACTGGAAGTCGCTAATAAATCCGTCAAAATACTGGTAATACTGTACTACCCGGTAATATTGGTGAAAAGCTTTAAAGAGGTATTTATCCAGACGCAGAAGCTGGGGTTTTTCAATAATTTCTTCAGCCCCACTTACAAACGTATACGTTTCTCTGAAATAAGAGCCTCCCAGTTCCAGGCGGTGGTAAAAATTGAGCTGGTAGAGCAGCAGCGCTTCCATGGAGCGGTTCTTGTATTCATAAATGCCGGTTATTTCTCCAAAATACACCGGTTCATCTGCTGTAAAATCCTTAAAACTAAGGGCTATACCCCATTTTGCATCGAGCAGAAAGGGAGCGCGGTATGTAATGCCGTAGCTGTGCTTGCCGTTGTTCTGGTAAAATACGTCCAGCATCATGTTACGGCCCAGTAGGTTGTGTTCGCTGGCCCCGGCTGTCCACCAAACCCGTTCCCCCCGGGTCCAGAGGTTAAAGTAAGGGATAAGGGTGAAGTTTTCTTCTATGGTGATGTACACTTTGTAAAGATCCCCGTGAGAGTGAAACACCTGGTAGTAGGCATGGGCTACCGAGGGGAGCCGGATAAGCATTTGTACATCTTTTTCAAGCCGGGCACTATCCAGGGGCGCTCCTGCCTTAGACGTTACCAGGCTTTCTAAAAAAGGGGCATACGTACGTTGGTTTCCCCTTAACGTAATGTTTTCTATGCGCGCTGTTTGCGCATTTGCTGTAGAATGCAAAAGAAGGACAATGAGCAAGAAAAGCCCGGAAAGCAAATGGCGCATACCTACAAACTAAAATCCTTTTCGATCACCAGGTTTACCCAGTTGTCTTCACTTACCGCCATAAGCGTAAAGCGATAACTTTTGCCGCTTTCCAGGGGTGGGGGCGTTTGCCGGGTAACGTTTAATACCACGTTTGAGGTATCGTAATAGGTAAACGTTTGGGTATACGTATAGGTTCCACTTAACAAACGACCACTTTCATCGCTGATCACCTGGAAATAAATAACGTTATCGGATATGCCCTGGTCAGTCCAGGTAAATGTAGGTTCCAAAGGGCTTCTAAAGGTGATTTGTACCTGATCATTCCAGACCGTGGGTTTTGTTTGTTGTTTAAAGCGAATAGGATCTGAGAGGTGTAAGGTATCTCCCCGTTTATAGGTTACTACCGAAAAAGCCTCTTTTCCCTGCTGGCGCACAAACCGCTTTAAATATCCGTTAAAGACCTCTTCTTGTGGTAAACTTCTCTGGCAATAGTATGCATAGGCTTCGGGTTTATCAATGCTTGAGTCTGCTTCAAAAAAAGCATCTTCCTGGGCACCGGGCAAAGGGTAATAAAAAGTATACACTATCCCGGGATTGTCTTTATCGCTGGCGGAGCAGGCAATCAGGTTTGCCCTTTGAAGGCCGGTCAAATTATCCAGGTAAGCACATAGGCTGAACGGGCAAATTTCTTCACTGCATGTCTCGCCGGGGTGGTTGTTTTCCTCCTCCTTTTCACAGGAAAGGAGGGCTAAACAAACAAAGGGAAAGAGCAGAGGCAACAGACTTTTTTTCATATCATCTCCTTAACAGGTCATAAAACTAGGTACTTCAGCCCTAAGTTGAAGGTTTCTCCGAGTCCATTATTACGGGCGGCCCAAAAATTTGTATACAGGAGTTCAATGTTAAAATAAGAAGTGAACTGGTATTTAAAACCCAGCCCGCTGGCTGTGTAATTTGCACCGATCACAAAATCTTCGGTTATGTCCATACCATTTTCATCGTATACGGGGGAGCCGGCAAAGCGCGGTACGTATTGCGTCATAGCGTAAAAGGTAATTTGGGGAGTGGGGAAATAGCTGAAAAACAAATTGGCCGGAAGATCGATGTGGTTTACCTGGTTTTCCCTTCGCTTAAACCGGAAAAGGAGGTCTACTTCGGCAAAAACCTGGAACTGGTCATTGGCAAAGGTCTTATCGTAAAAAAACTGGTTCCACCATACGTAACGGTCCCACTCTATCCAGTACAAGCCTCCTTGCCCGGCACTGGGGCTGCGCCCTTCTGGTGCTTCATTCGGACTAAACAAGAGACTGCTTTGGATAGAGAAATTATTGATCCCCTTAAAGGGAGAAAACTTAATACGTGGCCCGATTACGCCAATGCCAAAGCGGGTGCTGTCTGTATTTTCAAAACGGAAAGCGCGGTCCATAGCGCCATAAGAAGTGTTTTGTGACGCCCGGCCCGTTCCGCGCAAGCTCAGATCAAAACCCACATTAAAGCGTGCATTGTTGCTTACGCCTATTGTCCACTGTAAAAGAGCAGTGGCAAACGTAGCCCGGTAGCCTTCAAATACTTCCCCCTGCCAGTCGTTGGCCGTCTCCGTATATATTGTATTGAATAGGGTAAAATCCATCTGGCCTTTTCGCAAAAGCGTACCTGCGGTATAGGTTTGCAGGTTAAGCCCCTCATTAGGAGGGGCGGTTTGCGTGGAAGGCGTGTTGGCGCGCCGGTTCAACGTCCAGTCGTAAGGGTAATAGGTGATTTTGTATTCGGCCGGGATC
Source organism: Owenweeksia sp. (assembly GCA_028285465.1). GTDB lineage: Bacteria > Bacteroidota > Bacteroidia > Flavobacteriales > Schleiferiaceae > JANQPD01. The sequence continues at coordinate 39,336 of JANQPD010000077.1, forward strand.
TCTCTTTGCCTGAATTGATTGATGTAAGTAATCAAACCTTGCTCTTCCGTAGCAAAATCGCGGGTATACCAGCGGAATATTTCACTTAGTTGTACCTTTTCTTCTCCCGGGATCACCCGGATGAAAGAAGGGTCATTGAGTGCCTTGGTAGCTTGCATTTCCATTTGGACGTTGAGTTGTGCGGGGGTGTAGGCAAAATTCACGATGGGTGGGCAACTCACCGCACCGCATACCAGCACAAAGTGGAAGCGTGCTTCGTCAAATGCCGCTCTAAGGCGTTCGTTTTCCAGGGTGTTGAGCGTGATCCGCTCTCCCGCGATCAGGTGCTTGTTGCGGTCAAAAAAACCGTTCACGTCCATGGGAGAAGAAATGGGGTAAGCATCCACTACGCTCTTTATCACGGCAAGATTATAGGCATTTATGTAAAAGGCCTGGTAATTCAAGGGATCATCCAAAGAAGGTGTCATTTTACCGAGGGCGTTATAGAGGTGGTCCAGTTGCGCGGGCACTGCTTTAATGGCGGCATAATCCACTCTTTCATCGAACACATAGGTTTCAAAAAAGGTATTGGCCTGCGCATAGAAATCATCGAAGGGTTGCTGGCCCCAAACGGTGGTGGTGATCAGGAGCAGTGCAAGGGTTGATATTTTGCCTTTCATTTTTTAATAGGTTTACAAATCAATCAGGCACAAAAAAATAGGATGTTGATTTGAGTAAGTGTAAGCTAATTTACATTTAAGGGCTAAAGGGGCGTTTATTTTTGGTTGTCTTAAGTAGTAAACCCTATGGAGCATGTAATTATTATTGGAAATGGCATAGCAGGTGTTACGGCAGCGCGCCATATCCGTAAGCTGAGCGACAAACAAATTACCATTATTTCGAAAGAAAGCGACCATTTCTTTTCCCGCACTGCCCTTATGTACATCTACATGGGGCATATGAAGTATGAGCATACCAAACCCTATGAAGACCATTTCTGGGCAAAAAACCGGCTGGAGCTATTGCGGGATACTGTGCTTTCGGTCAATACAGACACACGTGAACTTCAACTCGAAAAGGGAACCGTGCTTACGTATGATCAATTGATCCTGGCTACCGGCAGCAGGCCCAATGCATTTGGCTGGCCCGGGCAAAATGCGAAAGGGGTGCAGGGGCTCTATTCCTTGCAGGACCTGGAGCTGTTGGAAGAGAATACGAAGCATACCCGCCATGCCGTAATCGTTGGCGGGGGGCTTATCGGGATAGAACTGGCAGAGATGTTGCGCACGCGCCATATGGACGTAACCATGCTGGTACGCGAAAAAGACTTTTGGGGTGGCGTGTTGCCTCCAAAAGAAGCGCAACTGGTAGGCAGGCATATACGGGAACATCACATAGACCTGCGTTTGGAGACAGAATTGGAGGAGATCTTAACGGATGAGCATAATCAGGTAAAGGCGGTAAAAACCAAAAGCGGTGAAGACATAAGCTGTGGGTTTGTCGGGCTTACCGTAGGGGTACATCCCAATATCGGCTTCCTGCAAAACAGCCCTATAGAAACAGATCGCGGTATTTTGGTAAACCGGGCATTGGAAACCAATGTGCCCGGTGTGTACGCCATTGGAGATTGCGCACAGCAGCGGGAGGCCATTGGCGAAAGAAAACCGGTGGAGCAGGTTTGGTATACAGGGCGTATGATGGGTGAAACGGTTGCCCAAACCATATGCGGCAACCGCATGGAATATGCCCCCGGACCCTGGTTTAACAGTGCTAAATTTTTTGACATAGAGTACCAGACCTACGGTTGGGTATGGGCTAAGCCTAAGGAAAACGAAGCTTCCCTGTATTGGGAGCATGAGGATGGTAAAAAGTGCCTGCGCCTGGTATACGATAAAGACAGTATGCGGTTTTTGGGCCTTAATGCATTTGGCTTGCGCTTAAGGCACGAGCTTTGCGATGCCTGGCTGAAAAAAGAGGCGTCTATTGATCATGTGATCGAGGCCTTGCCCAGTGCCAATTTTGACCCGGAGTTTTACCAAAAGCACGAGCAGGATATTATGCGTCAATTCTCTAAAAACTTAAAAACAGCGGCAGCATGAGTGAAGTGAAAAAAAATATGGCCCTTACGGGAGAGCCCCCGGCTGCTTTAAGTGCCGGCCAAAAAGGGGCCACGGCATTGGGGATGTTAGGGTTGGGGGTGTTGCTATTGGCGGTCTTCAATGTACACTTCCCCAATAAGGGACTTTGGCTCAGCCTGTCGTTGTGTACTATGGTTGCGGGCATCATTTGGTTTGCGCAGGTCACTTACGCCGGCAAACCTTCAGGAATTAAAAACGATGGGGTTTGGTTTAAGTCTATCAGCAGCCGGGGCTTGTGGGCCTGGTTTTTTGCTCTTTTCATTACAGGCTTTTACGTGGTCTTGTACTTTTTTCCACAATACCTGGGCTTGGTAAAAGATGGAGAGAATACAGGCATAATCGCGCTGTTCGACCCCCTTAGTAAAGCCTTAAGTGGCAACCCGGCAAGCCAGTGGTTTGTATACGGCACCCTGTACACCATTGCCATCTTTGCTTTTGGCATAAAATTTATCTGGAAGTACCGGCACAACCGTTACGAGGTGATCCGCACCGTTTCCGTGATGTTCTTTCAAACGGCCTTTGCCTTTATAATCCCTGAATTAATGGCCCGGCTGAACAGCGAAAGCTGGTCTTTGCCCTATTACGACCTGAAAAACATTTGGCCACTCAATTACTACAATTTTGAACAGTACCGCATAGATAGTTTTATAAGCGCAGGCACTGTAGGCACCGCTCTGTTGATCTTTGGTATCCTCTCCATTTTTGTGATCACACCTGTCCTTACCTATAAATATGGCAAGCGCTGGTACTGCTCATGGGTATGCGGGTGTGGAGGATTAGCTGAAACAGCCGGAGACCCTTTTCGTCAGTTGAGCGATAAAAGCGTACGCGCCTGGAAGATTGAGCGCTGGATGGTACACAGCGTAGTGGTTTTTGTAACGATCATGACCACGGCAGTGGTACACTCCTATCTCGGAGAAGATAGTGGAAAATACTGGCTTACCAGGAGCACCTTTTTAGTGGGTGTGGCCGCTGTATTGACCCTTGTTTTTGTATGGGCTGTAGTTTTTAAGAGAGACAAGCTTCAAAAAGATGCTCGTTATGGAGCGATTGGCTTTTTTGTGGTGATCATGACCCTTATCGGCATACACCTCTTCAGCGGCACACAGCAAGTTTTCCTGCTGGAAGCGGAAAAGCTGCGTTCCAGCTATGGTTTCTTGATCGGGGCGGTATTCTCAGGCGTGATAGGAGTGGGTTTTTATCCTTTGATGGGCAGCAGGGTGTGGTGTCGCTTTGGTTGCCCCATGGCGGCTATTCTGGGCTTTCAGCAAAAGCTTTTCAGCAAGTTTAAGATCAGCACCAACGGGGGGCAGTGCATCAGCTGCGGCAATTGTTCTACGTATTGCGAAATGGGTATTGACGTACGTGCTTATGCACAGAAAGGGCAGAATATCGTGCGCTCGTCCTGTGTGGGCTGTGGTATTTGCTCGGCCGTATGCCCCAGGGGCGTATTGAAACTAGAGAACGACAGCCACAAAGGCCGGGTTGATGAAAGTCCTGTACTTCTCGGCAATGCCGATAATTTGTTGGATTTATTAAAGAAGTAAAAGCCGTTATACAGCAGGGTGATGGAAGAACTTACACCTTGTTTAAGCTAGGCCTCGCTATCTCTATCTTTTTGCCGGATAACTTTAAGAAGGCTGGTGGAGATCATATAGATCGCCAGGGGCAAAACAATAAAAGAGAATTTATTAAAGGCCCAGGCTCCCTTTATGTCGCCGTGTAGCAGGTGATGAATAGCTCTTGTCATTCCGCACCCGTAACACTTCTTGTCAAGTAGGATCACGGAAAGGCATAAAGACCTTCCTTCGTCAAAATAATCTACGGGTAAATAAAGCAGGTAAAAAAAAGCTATCGTCAAAACAACAAAGGCCAAAATGGCCAAACGCTTTTTATGGGCTAAAGAAAGAGTCATCTTTTTTGTTGCTTAATAATTCTTACCTCTACATATTCGCCTTTCTTCAGCTTGGTCAGCAAAGGTTGAACTTTGCCTTCATCTATTAATTGAGCGTTCACGGTATTAGGAGGCGTTCTTCCCTCGTTATGGGCCACTATTTTAAGGGTGCATGTATCGTTCTCCAGGTCAAAATAAAAAGACCGCTTACGTTTTTTTACTTTTATGGCGTTGTGCACCAGTACATCGTCTACGTAGATGTTTACCTGATCATTGTCTTCCTTGTAGCTGTCCCAGAGGTTTAGCTTTATAACATCCGAAGTCCAGTTTATGGTGAATAAGGCTTCATGCATTAAAGTAGGTTCCAAAGCGGGTTGCGCAGGCTCGGTGGTATTCTTTTGGCTAACAGGTGTTTTAATGGTATCTGCCTCTTTACTGCTATGGATTAACGAGTCGTGAATTTCCTTGATCTTTACATTGTCTTGCACCATTTTTTTAAGGAGGTCCATACTCACCAGGTAAATATTTCCGGAAGCGCAGGTGCTGCTATCCGGGAAAACCCCTTTGAATTTGCCGTTAAAGATGGTCTTGTCTTTTTCCAACTCCCAGGCTAAGTTTTCCACCTGTATAAAACAGAATTCATCGGCCCTGGCATCAGACTTTGTGCTGATGTTAGATACCTCGCGAAAGGATATGCGTTGACTTTTTAGGTCCAACTTTCCCTGGATCTTCGACTCTGTTTTGTCTTCATTGTAAAAATTAGTGACCGAACTCCCGGACAATGTTCCATTGCGGTTTACCTCAATATTCAATTTTATAGGGATCAATTGCTCCGCATCGGTTTTGAGCGTTCCGATAAGCGTGTATTTTTTTGTTTGGGCGGAAGTGATGCTGTGAAAAAAAATACAGATCAGTAAGGTGGCTAATGGTTTTATCATGCACCAAAGATTAAAATTTTTTACATTAGGCAAATAAATCAATAAATCACCGTTAAATGAAAAAAACTGTATTAACGCTAATTGCCTGCTTATTAGTTGGTTTAGGCGCAACGAATGCCTCTTTTCCCGTTAAAAAAGAAAGGGACGCACAAAAGACAGAGCTGTCGGCACAAGATCAGATTCAAAACCCGCAGCATCTTACGAACGCACCTGCCGTAATGCAAAAGCAAATTGAGGACAGAGTGGAAGAAGCAAAAAGCGCAACCAGGTTAAGTGATGACGATTGGATTACACTCGCACTTTGGTTTTTCCTGGGCTCTCTTGCCGCGCACCGCTGGTACAGGCGCAAGCCTGTGGGTTGGAATATTTTATACATTCTTACCCTCGGGGGGTGTGGCGTCTGGGCCATCATAGATCTGATTAATATCCTTAGAGGAGATTTTTAATCAGTTGTCAGATCAAAAAAAGCAAAGGGCTGCCCATAGGGTGGCCTTTTTTTGTGGATACAAAGGGCAACTCCGGCCGGTGTTAACCAGGTTCCCCAAGCTGCTTACCTTTGCCTTCCGGCTACCCTATAAAAGATCAAGTGAAAAATGTATCTTTTCCCGGAATCATTGCATGGCTTTTTTAATATGTCACTCTTCTTAAAGATCGCCCTTTTTCTACCCTGTTTTATTTGGTCTACAGGGGAAGAGATGCCTGCAGAAAAGCTACCGGTTTACCAGAAGAACTATTTCACAAACAAGCAATTGTCCAGCGAGGGCTGGATGCTAAACGGAAAGAAAACCAAATACTGGAAGTTCTATAACCCCTATGGTACGCTTACGGCAGAAGGCCATTTCCTGAAAGGAAAAAAATGCAAGTACTGGTTCCAATACCACTTTAATGGTAAGGTGAAAAGCGAAGGCCATTATAAGGATGATGAAAAGGTTGATTGGTGGAACCATTACAACCAGAAGGGCGAGCTTGTTGAAAAATGTCAGTATAAAGACAACCGGCCGCATGGTTACCGTGTACTTTTGACCAAGGAAAAACCCTATAAAGTAGAGCTTTATGAAAGGGGCGTAAAACAAAAAGAGTGGACCAGTTATACCCGTTTTTTGTTTGATCACCCGGAGCTCCTAGGTACATAATGCATCTTGTAAAAGTCATCATCCCTGCATTCAATGAGCAGGATTCCATTAAAAATGTGCTGCGCGACATCCCGGCTCACCTGGTGGAGGAGATCATTGTGGTAAACAACAACAGCAGTGACCTGACCGGCAAAATAGCCGAGCAGGCCGGGGTAACCGTTCTTTGTGAAAAGCGCAGGGGATATGGATTTGCCTGCCTTAAAGGCCTGGACTATATTTCAAAGCAAAGCCACAGACCTGATGCGGTAGTTTTTCTGGATGCCGATTATTCCGACTATCCCGATGAAATGCCCAAACTGCTTAGTGCTCTTTTTGAAGAAGGGCACGATCTGGTTATTGGAGCCCGGGTAAAAAAATGGAGGGAACCCGGATCAATGACCCCCCCTCAGGTTTTTGGCAATTGGCTGGCTACATTTCTAATGCGCCTCATCTATGGCGCACGGTTTACAGACCTGGGGCCGTTCAGAGCTATCCGGTATACTGCCTTGGAACAAATTGGTATGGAGGACCAGACCTTTGGCTGGACGGTAGAAATGCAGATAAAGGTGCTGAAACACAAAATGAAGTATACCGAAGTGCCGGTGCACTACAGGAACCGCATCGGGGTATCCAAGATATCGGGGACTGTAAAGGGCACTATATTAGCCGGCTACAAAATTCTTTGGCTCATTTTCAAATATTCGTTTAACTGATGGCAATCGCGCTTATTACCATATATATCCTGGCTTTGTCGCTGATTTTCATTTACAGTTTAGGGCAGCTTAACCTCTTGTTTAACTACCTGGAGGCACAGAAGAAACCGGCAGAGGATGAGTGTTTTGATTTTTCCAGGCCCGGAGAGGTGCCCCTGGTTACACTACAGCTTCCTTTATATAACGAACTTTACGTGGTGGAGCGCTTGCTGGAAGCCGTAGAACAGTTGGATTACCCCCGGGAAAAACTGGAGATACAGGTGCTGGATGATTCTACCGATGAATCCGTAGAGATCACGGCAGCCTTGGTATCCCGCATAAAAGGCAAAGGTTTTCACATTGAACAGATCAGGCGTAAAGACCGCAAAGGATTTAAAGCAGGCGCCTTAAAAGAGGGTCTGGCGATAGCCCGTGGGGAGTTCATCGCCATTTTTGATGCCGATTTTATCCCACAGCCCGATTTTCTTCAAAAAACAGTTCCCTACTTCAAAAATCAAAAAATCGGGGTGGTACAAACCCGTTGGGGGCATACCAACCGCGACTACTCGGTGCTTACCAAAAGCCAGGCTTTTGCCCTGGATGCACACTTTACCATAGAGCAGGTGGGGCGGAACTCTAAAAACCACTTCATTAATTTTAACGGAACCGCCGGGGTTTGGCGCAAGGCTTGCATCAATGATGCGGGCAACTGGCAAAGCGATACCCTTACCGAAGACCTGGACCTGAGCTATCGTTCCCAACTCAAAGGCTGGCAATTCAAATACCTTGAAGATGTAGAAACCCCGGCAGAGTTACCCATTGTGATCGGTGCGGCACGTTCACAGCAATTCAGGTGGAATAAAGGGGGGGCGGAAAATTTCAGGAAGATGAAGACCAAGCTGTTGCTCAGCAAGGAGGTGCCGTTTAAAACGAAAATACACGGGATACTGCACCTGCTCAACAGCACGATGTTCTTAAGTATTTTCGTGGTGGCCGTGCTCAGCATTCCCATGCTTTACATCAAGTTTTACCAACCGGAGTTTCGCCTGTTGTTTCAGGCTTCAGGTATATTCGTGCTCAGTACGCTTATCTTTTACATCTATTACTGGTTTGCCTACCGCAAGATGCACGGCACCGGGTTTCGTATATTCATGCGGTATACACGCGATTTTTTTACCTTTTTTACCATAGCCATGGGGCTTTCCCTACATAATTCCGTAGCGGTACTGGAAGGGCATATCGGGAAAAAAAGCGCTTTTGTGCGCACCCCGAAATTTAACGTGGGAAAGTTGGGTGAAAACTGGCGGCAAAATAAATATGTACAGTATAACCTGAGCGTGGTAAACTGGCTGGAAGGCCTGCTGATGCTGTATTTTGTCTTTGGTATCTATTCCGCATTCCGACTTATGGATTACGGCCTTTTGCCTTTTCACCTGATGCTGGCCATTGGCTTTGGTTTTGTGTTCTATAAGTCGCTTACATGCCGGGTGTAGAGGTACATCAGCGGGGCAGGGCCGCCCTCGGTGTATTGCTATCCTTTGTTGGCTACGGCATACTTGCACGTTTTGTGGAGCGGGAGCAATTTGGGGTGCTTTTAGGCCTTTATGGACTGCTTTTTGCCGCGTTTTATGCCCTCTACCAGAGCAAATTTACATTCAGGCAGCTTCTTGTGCTGGCGTTGCTCTTCCGCCTCTTATTCCTGCTTGTTGAACCTGCACTGTCCAATGATTTTTTTCGCTTTGTCTGGGATGGAAGGATGCTGGCAGCTGGCTTTAACCCCTACTTATACCTCCCGGTAGACTTTGTGCAAACTCATCCCGCGGTAATCGCAGAGGGAGAGCTATTGGTGCAGGGCATGGGGGCTTTGAATGCAGGGCATTATACGGTTTATCCCCCCCTCAATCAACTGGGCTTTTGGTTATCAGGTTGGCTCTTTCCAAAAGATCTTTCCGGGGCGGTCGTTACTATGCGGCTGCTTATTGTACTGGCTGATCTGGGTGTTGTGTATATAGGCGCCCGTTTATTAGGCCTTTTGAAACGCCCTAAACGGGCCATTTTCCTCTACGCCCTCAACCCCTTTGTGCTATTGGAATTTACCGGGAACTTACATTGGGAGGGCGTTATGGTATTTTTCCTTCTTCTGGCCCTGTACACGCTGGTAAAACAGAAATGGCTTACTTCGGCTATATTTTGGGGGCTATCCATATCGGTTAAGCTCATACCTCTTCTTTTTTTACCTCTGCTTATTCCCCGCCTGGGGTGGAAAAAAACGATCGTGTTCGGCAGCATTAGCCTGGGGATACTGGTTTTGCTGTTCCTGCCCTTCCTAAGTGAGGCGTTGATCGTAAATTTTGGCAGTAGCCTGGAGTTGTATTTTCAGAACTTTGAGTTTAATGCAAGTATCTATTATCTTTTGCGTGAAGCAGGGTATCGGCTCTACGGGTATAACATCATCTCTACCCTGGGCAAAATATTGCCCGCCCTGGTTTTCCTGTCGGTTATACTCCTTAGCTGGTTTACGCGTAAAGCAAGCATTGAGAAATTGCCCCAACTAATGCTGTGGGCTATCTGCATATATTACCTACTAAGTACCACCATTCACCCATGGTACCTGGGCGTGCCCCTTATGCTCAGCGTTTTTACACGCTACCGGTTTATGCAGGCCTGGAGTTTCCTGGTTATCCTAAGCTATTCTGCATATGGGCAGGCCGCATACCAGGAGCGGCTTTGGTTGGTAAGCCTTGAATACCTGGGAGTGCTGGTCTTTTTTCTAGTGGAACATTTCCATTGGCTCAAACGGCCCATACCTAAAGAAAACATTCGTGCTTAGCTTGTTGTACACCATAGGATTGGCGTTTCTTATGCATTTGCCCTCATCCTTCTCTTTAGAAGGGGAGAAGATAAACGGAGTACATCTTGAATCTCCGGAAACTGAAATGGAGGAGGACTACGTCAGCCCTGTGAGGCGGGTGCATGCCAATTGGGTAGCCCTGGTTCCCTATGTTTTCATAGATCAAAAAGAAGGAAGCCTGCACTACCCCAGTTCCGAAAACTGGTGGGGAGATGCCGGGAAGGGGCTTTTAAAAAGCATCCACCTGGCAAAAACGAACCGCTTGAAGATCTGCCTGAAGCCACATTATTGGCTTGTTGAGGAAGAAAGTTGGGCAGGTGAATTGACCTTTAGCGAGCAAAAATGGCTGCGTTGGGAAAAACAGTACGAAGCAGTGATGCTGCAGTTTGCCCGGCTGGCCGATAGCCTGGACATTGAAATGTTATGCCTGGGTACCGAATTAAAATCTGCAGTGGTAGAGCGGCCTGCCTTCTGGCAGAAATTGATTCCGAAAATTCGTCAGGTTTATCAGGGGAAGCTTATTTACGCAGCCAATTGGGACAATTACCAGGCGGTGAAGTTCTGGAAAGCGCTTGACTTCATTGGCATAAATGCATACTTTCCCTTAGTGAAGGCTAAAACCCCGCAGATAAGGGAGCTTCAATATGCATGGAACAAGCATACTTTTTCCCTGGAGCGCTTTGCGGAACAACAGAACCGACAGGTCCTGTTTACGGAAATGGGCTACCGGAGTACGGATTTTTGTGCGTGGCGGCAGTGGGAAATTGAGCAACGGTCGAGCAACCAGAAGGTGAATCTTCTCGCCCAGGAAAATGCTATGGAAGCGTTGTTTCGGTCTTGTTGGGATAAGCCCTGGCTGGCCGGAGGCTTTTTATGGGAGTGGCATGCCCACGATACCAAGGCCGGTGGGCCAATGCATAGCAACTATAGCCCACAACACAAACCGGTAGAAAAAACAATAGCTAAATGGTACCAAGAAAAATGATATACCTGGCATGGATCGGTCTGTTGAGCATATTGAGTATGGCGTGCCGCAAGGCAGAACCGACGGAAGATATGGCTATTCAAAAAAAATGGATCAAAGGCATCAGCTATGAAAGCCCAAGCAATTCGGTGGGAGCAGAGATCTACGGGCCCATGCGCAACGTCAATGCCAATTATGTAGCCATTATTCCCTTTGGTTTTGTACGACCCGGTAACCCCACGGTATACTACGACCTCAATTGGCAATGGTGGGGAGAACGCACGGAGGGAGTAGCCTCGCTTACGGAGGATGCCCACGCAGAAGGCCTGCAGGTAATGCTGAAACCACAAATATGGATCGGGGGCGGAGGATTTACAGGAACCTATGACCCTGGGGAAGAAGCCGATTGGCAGGTTTTTGAGCAGGGGTATTATGACTATATCCTTCATTATGCAGACCTGGCGGATTCTCTTGGAGTGGCGCTCTACTGCATCGGCACCGAGTGGAAGGTATTTGCGACCAGCCGTCCTGTTTTTTGGGAACGGCTGATCGATTCGGTACGGGTACACTACAAAGGAGCCCTTACCTATGCCGGCAACTGGGATGGATATACCCGGTTTCCGCACTGGCAAAAACTCGATTACATCGGTATAGATGCGTATTTCCCGCTTAGCGATGAGGAGGTACCCACCGTTGAAGTACTACAGTCCGGCTGGCAGGAAACGAAACAAAAGATATTTTCACATCAGCAGGCGCTGCATAAGCCGGTATTGTTTACGGAATATGGGTACCGCAGTGTAGAATATTGTACACGAACACCCTGGGAAAGTGGGCGGGGAGGAAGGTTGAATATGGAGGCGCAAGTCAATGCATACCAGGCTTTGTATGAAACCTTTTGGCAAGAACCCTGGTTTGCAGGAGGTTTTTTATGGAAGTGGCATTCCCCACACACAGAAGCCGGAGGGCTTACAAACGACCGCTTTACACCTCAGAATAAACCAGCCGAGGCCATAGTAAAGCAGTGGTACGCCAGGTAGAAAAGGGTAAATACGGAGCTGTTTTTACACCTCCGCATCCATGAGGTCGGTAACCACGTGGTAACGCGGGTCGTCTATAGAATCTTCAATAACGGCATCAAACTCCGGGTTGCGTTTGAGCAAAAGCATCTTGCATTCCGGGCTGAGGTGCGTAAGCTTTAT